>NZ_JAAKPE010000004.1:0-315180 GCF_049171775.1 Aeromonas sp. 603404 | reverse complement strand
GTACCTGGCTTTAGCTTGCCGGCGGACTGGAGCGGGGTCGTGAATGGCAATGTGGCGGGGACCACGGACGAGGGTGGGGCAGACAGCAAGCCCTTCACCGTGACCGTCACTGCAACTAATGATGCTCCCATGCTGACTGTCTCGGATCTGCGCATATCCGAGGAGGGATTACCGGGATCCAATCCAGACAATTCACCCAATCCCGGCGATATTACCGATAGCACCTCGACCCATGCGACGGCAAGTGTGACAGATATCGACAGCAATACCTTTACGTTCACTCTTTCTGCTCCATCTGGCCTGAGCTCTGGAGGGGTACCAGTTGTGTGGAGTGGTATAGGGTCTGCGACACTGGTGGGTTCAGCGGGAGGGATCCCAGTCATACAAGTATCTGTAGATCCGGTTGGTAAATATACCGTCACCTTGCTGGGGCCCATCGATCATGAATTTGGAGACAATAAGGAAGGACTGAAGACATTTACCTTCAACCTGTCAGCCAGTGATGGTGACTTGAGTGATACCAAGCAGGTCAGTGTTGTTATTGAAGACGATATGCCCGTGATCACAGGCATCGAAAGTCTGGAAGTGATGAATGTAGCCGACATCACTACCGGTGGATTGTTTGGCGTCTCTTTTGGTGCTGATGGCCCTCTGGGTACTGGTGGACTGAAACTGACTGGATGGCCTGATTTGGCAGGGATTACCGAAACCTTGTCGACTGATGGCAAGACTCTGGTAGCAACCATTGATGGTAGTGGGCAGCCACCTAAAGTGTTCTATACATTGACACTCAATGACGACAATACTTACAGCTTTGAACTGGTTACTCCCCAGCCAACCCAGACTTTCTCGATCGGGGCACAGTTCGGTGCTGGCGGGCCTGTTGAGACGATCGGAGTTACTGCTGGCGGGATTGGTGTACTGTTCGATGGTCTGCTGTTCAATGGCAGCGTCAATAATCCTCAGGATCTGCCGGGGAGTGATGCAGATAATCTCAACCCGAACAACAATGGTTTCGGGATTAAGAACGGCAACCTGGACAATAACGAAGGGTTCAAGGTATCCACGACTGCAGCCGTTGATGGGCTCTCTTTCAACGTCTACGGGGTTGGCAACACCAATACCAGCACCATACAGTGGGTGGCTTATGCTGCCGATGGCGTGACCGTCGTCGATTCCGGAGAGCTTGTTCTGTCAGGACTCAAAGGGTCGATGCAGTTGGCCAGCATAGAACCCGATGGGGAGTTCAGCCAGCTTTATGTCCGCTTTGTGCTGAATGGCAATGACTCGGTGAGGATCGAGAATTTCGGAGTGATCGACAAGATCACGCCTCCTGATATTGACCTTGATTTCAGTGCTACCTTGACTGATGCCGATGGAGATAAAGCCAGCGCCAACTTTACTGTATCGGTCAAGAGCAATGAGCCTCCCGTCGCGTCCAATATTCTGGTTGTGGGCAGCAACACCTCGGATACCCCCGACACTACCGGGACCCCCGGCACGGATGATGATCACAAGGTGCCCAACTCCAACGGTAGTGTGGATGGTCTGGTTGCAGGCGGTGCTGGTCACGATATTGTGGTGGGGGACATCGGCGGCACCAGTACCAATTTCATCCCGGGTGAGAATTACAATATTGCCTTGGTGGTCGATGTGTCTGGCAGTATGGCTGGATCACGACTGAGTATGCTCAAGGCCTCCCTGACCCATTTGGCGAACCAGTTGAAAGATCATGATGGTGAGATCAATATCACCTTGATTGGTTTTGCGGCGAATGCCAGCGAGAGTGTGACAATAGTAGGGCTTGATGCCAGTAATGTGAGCAACCTGACCAATGCCATTGATGCACTGGTTGCCAATGGTGGCACCAACTATGAAGCCGCGTTCAATCAGGCCGTGCAGTGGTTCAATGATGGTAGCAAGGCTGCTCCCGGTTACCAGAACCTGACATTCTTTGTCACGGATGGTAACCCGACTTACTACCTCAATGACAGCAATCAGGTCGCTGGACCAGGCAACAGCACCACATTTGAGGTGATCAAGGAGTCGGTGGATGCTTTTGTTTCACTCAGTGCCATCAGCCAGGTCAATGCAATCGGGGTGACCAATGATGTTAACAAGGATTTGTTGAAGTTCTTTGATAACACGACTGAAACGGCAGATCAGTTTTACTCGGCAGGCAGCTTCCTTGACTTGGCCACATTTGGTAGTGGTAGCGGCATAAATGCCGCCTCGGGATGGGTGCTCAGTGGTGATGCTCAGGGATCGCATACCGTTACAAATGGAAGCTTGCGGATCCGGGATGATCGAACCGGTTCTGATTCTGACAGGACAATATTGGCGCTCGCCGTGGCCAATGCCATCCAGGTTTCTGCGGCACAAGCCGGAGCAAGTCTGCAGTTCCAGTATGCCTTGAATGGTGTTAATAGCAGCGACAGCTTCACCTGGAAGTTGGTGAAACTCGAGGGTGGCGTCTGGGATATGCTCAATCCAGTGCAAACGGGCACCATTACTGGCGTTAGTTCATCTGTTTTGACGGCTTACAGCACTATCACAACCGATGGACTGCCTGTCGGGCAATACGGGTTTGTGTTCGAACTGCTCGACAGCTCCAATGACCGGAATGCTGAGGTACGGATAGACAATATCCGGATCGAGCAGGGTTTCAATGCCCCGATCGGCGATGCCCAGATTGTGACCAGTGCCGAGCAGTTGACGGCAGCCCTGACCGAGGGGGATCAGATTACCGTGTTGCTGGGGGCCGGCAATGACGTGGCCGATGGTGGTGTTGGCAATGACATCCTGTTTGGCGATGTACTCAATACCGATACGCTGGCCAGCGAGTTGGGACTGGATCTGCCCCAAGGTTCTGGTTGGCTGGTATTTGAAACGCTGGAGTCCAGTCATGGGTGGACACGTGAACAGACGGTGGATTACATCCGGACCCATATTACTGAGCTGAGTGGGGAGAGTAGCCGCAGTGGTGGTAATGACACCCTATATGGTGGCAGTGGCAACGATATCCTTTTTGGCCAGGAAGGGAACGACACCCTTGTTGGAGGTGTCGGTGATGATTATCTGGATGGTGGTTCTGGTAGCGATATACTCACGGGCGACCTTGGTAAGGACATTCTGATCGGCGGCCTTGGCAGCGATACCATGACCGGTGGTGGGGAGAGTGACACCTTCAAGTGGCTGGCGGGGGATGCGGACGGCAGTATCGATACCATTACTGATTTCACTTTAGGTGATACCAACAATGGTGGAGATGTACTGGATCTCTCGGATCTGCTGGTCGGCGTACCTGCAGTGGGGAACAACGAGGATCTGGCAGCCGTGCTGGACAACTATCTGCAGTTCAACACGACGACCAAGACGTTGACGATAGATCCTGCCGGGGCCGGTGGGAGCCCGGAACTGACCATCCAGTTCCAGAACTCACTCGACCTCGCCTCACTGGGCTCCAATCAGGAGATCATCAAGCACTTGCTGGATGACGGTAACTTGAAGGTTGATCCGTAACCCTCTCTCGGGGCCGGGCTTGCCTGGCCCCTGTTTTTTCTTTAGGTGGATGGATAAGATAGCGGCCGTAGAAGAGAGGGTAATCATGCAGTCATTCAACTGGGTCGACATTGATGGCATCCGTTATAGCTGGGATGGACAGGGCAACATTACCTGCGCAGGTCAGTTTGGCTATCAGGCCTCGATCGCCGGTGATCGGCTGGATGGGATGGAGATAGAGAATGAGGCCGGTGATGTCGCGGGCTCGCTCTATGTTGACTTTGCTGCAGCCTCTATCACCTATGTGCCTGTTTTGGATACCGAGTCTGCCCATAACATGATTCTGGTTGGCCATGAGCAGGGTCAGCAGGAGTATCCACTGGTCAGTTTTCACCCTCCGTTGTTGCAAAATTTGCTTGGGCCGTCTGATACCATCCCTTGGTCTGCGATGGAGGAGGCAATTGGTGGCACCGATCTCGGACAGGCGGTGCAAGGACATGTTCTGTCGTGGGACTCGTTCCATTTCGATGATGAGGTGCAGGTCTGCGGTGCGACATCGTCACAAGATAAGGTAGAGCAGAGCCCAGATGTCTGCAGCGTGGTCACCATCAGTCTCGATCTGACCAATCAGATACTGGATCAGTTCCCCCCCTCGCATGATATATGAATCCCGTAGCTGCACGGGCATAATGGCCTCAATCTTTTCGATTGAGGTTTTTTTCTATGTGGCGTCCCCTTCTTACTCTTTCCGCTCTGGTTGTCAGTGCTCCGCTGCTGGCGATTGAAGTGCCGCAAGCGCCCCATCTGGTGGTGAGTGGTTATGCCGAGCAGAAGACCGAACCCGATATGCTCACCCTCAATGTGGCGGTGAGTGCACTGGATAAGCAGGGCCTCAAGGCCAAGCAGCAGGTCGATACCAAGGTCGCAGCCTTTTTCAGCCAACTGGAAGGGCTGGGGATCAAGCGCAGCGATGTTGAGGCTGGCAACCTGATGGTCTCTCCGGAATATCAGTATGGCGAGAACAAGAAGCCGGTATTGTTGGGATACCGTGCTCAGCGACAATTGGCGGTGAAGCTCTATCAGCTCGACAAGTTGAGCCCCCTGATGGATACCGCACTCAAAGCCGGGCTGGAGTCCGTATCCCAGATTGAGTACGGGTTGAAATCGCCGCAGGTCATCAAGGAGCAGGCCCGTTTGAATGCCGTTGAGGATGCCAAAACCAAGGCTGAATCTCTGGCCAAGGCCTTCGGGATGAAGCTTGGCAAGGTCTACAGTGTGGAGTACCGCAATGCTTCGCCCATTACCGCCTACAGCCGCAACCTGAAGGTAGTGCAGGCCATGGCGATGGCTGCACCTGCGGCGGATATGGCGGACAACAGCTATCAACAACAGCAGATCACGGTAAGTGATAATATCGAGGCTGTTTTCTTGCTGGAGTGATGCCCGTCGTTTAAGTCCAGTCATGAACACCCCCGCCATTTGCGGCGGGGTTTCTATTGCGCATCGATGCAGATATAAAAAAGCCGACGCTCGTGTTTACTAAATCGAGCGTCGGCTTTTTGTTGCGCTGGGTTTATCAGGCGGTCACAGCATCAGCCTTGGTCGCTTCCGGCGCCGGGTTGCGGATGAGGTAATCAAACGCACCCAGTGCGGCGGTGGCGCCAGCACCCATGGAGATGATGATCTGCTTGAACGGTACCGTGGTGGCATCCCCTGCGGCGTAGACGCCGGGCAGGGAGGTCGCCCCTTTGGTATCGATCTCGATCTCGCCAAAGCGGGTCATGGCAATCTCGCTCCCTTTGAGGAACTCAGTGTTCGGTACCAGGCCGATCTGGACGAAGATGCCCGCTACCGCCAGGTGCTTGATCTCACCTGTGGTGCGATCTTCGTAATCCATGCCGACCACCTTGCTGCCATCACCGATCACTTCGGTGGTGCGAGCGCTCATGATGATGTCGATATTGCCCATGGAGCGAGCCTTCTTCTGCAGCACTTCATCGGCACGCAGGGTGTCGGCGAACTCCACCACAGTCACATGCTCGACGATGCCAGCCAGATCGATGGCCGCCTCGATACCGGAGTTACCGCCACCAATCACAGCTACTCGCTTGCCCTTGAAGAAGGGGCCGTCACAGTGCGGGCAGTAGGCCACGCCCTTGGTGCGGTACTCAAGCTCGCCCGGTACGTTCAGATCACGCCAGCGGGCACCGGTAGCCAGGATCACGGCGCGGCTCTTCAAGGTGGCACCAGAGGCGAGATCCACGTTCACATATCCATCTTTGCTGATGGCGGCGGCGCGCTGTTCGGTTATCACTTCCACGCCGTACTGTTTGACGTGCTGCTCCAGGCTGGCGGCCAGTTTGGGGCCTTCGGTGTAGGGCACGGAGATAAAGTTCTCGATACCGACGGTGTCCATCACCTGACCACCGAAACGCTCGGCAACGATGGCGGTGCGAATGCCTTTACGGGCGGCATAGATGGCCGCTGCGGCGCCAGCCGGGCCACCGCCCACCACCAGTACGTCGTAGGGATCTTTCTCATTCAGCTCGGCAGCCTTGCGCTCGGCGGCGCCGGTGTCGAGTTTGGCGACGATCTCTTCCAGCGATATCCGGCCCTGGCTGAACGGTTGACCGTTCAGGTAAACATTCGGTACCGCCATGATTTGACGCTCGGCGACCTCTTCCTGGAACAGGGCGCCGTCGATCATGGTGTGAGTGATGCCGGGGTTCAGGGTCGCCATCAGGTTGAGGGCCTGTACTACGTCCGGGCAGTTGTGGCAGGAGAGGGAGATATAGGTCTCGAAGTGGAACTCACCTTTGAGATTGCGGATCTGCTCCTGCACTGCCGCATCGGCCTTGGAGGGGTGGCCGCCGCTTTGCAGCAGGGCGAGTACCAGAGAGGTAAATTCATGACCCATGGGGATGCCGGCAAAGTGAACACGCGGTGCTTGGCCCTGGGGCGCGACGCTCATGGAAGGCTTGCGAACGGCAGTGCCAGAGGTCTGGGTGATCTTGGGGGACATCTCGGCGATCTCGCTGGCCAGTGCCAGCAGCTCTGCAGATTTGTCGCTGTCGTTGCCGGACACGCTGATCTCGATGGGATTGACGATGTACTGCAGATAGGTGTTCAGCTGTTGTTTGAGGTTGGTATCCAACATGGTCGAATTCCTTCTTGTAATGGCGAGTTGGCATTAAATGTGAGTCGGTCTGCTTTCAGGCCTATTTGGCAATGCCGGAAAGCAGACCGGCCCTTATGCGGGCCGGTCTTGGAAGCGGGAGGCTTAGATCTTGCCTACCAGATCCAGGGACGGGGCCAGAGTGGCTTCGCCTTCTTTCCATTTAGCCGGGCACACTTCACCCGGGTGGGAAGCAACGTACTGGGCTGCTTTGACTTTGCGCAGCAGTTCCAGTGCGTCACGGCCGATGCCGCCAGCGTTGATCTCGACGATCTGGATGATGCCCTGCGGGTCAATCACGAAGGTACCGCGGTCAGCCAGACCAGCTTCTTCGATCATCACGCCGAAGTTGCGGGTGATGGTACCAGTCGGGTCACCAATCATCGGGTACTGGATCTTCTGAATGGTGTCAGAAGTGTCGTGCCATGCTTTGTGAGTGAAGTGGGTATCGGTAGAGACAGAGTAGATCTCAACGCCCAGCTTCTGGAATTCAGCGTAGTTGTCAGCCAGGTCGCCCAGCTCGGTCGGGCAAACGAAGGTGAAGTCAGCCGGGTAGAAGAAGACCACGGACCACTTGCCTTTCAGGTCAGCGTCAGACACCTGAACGAATTTACCATTGTGGTAGGCGGTAGCATTGAACGGCTTGATTTCAGTGTTGATGTAGGTAGACATGTAATTGCTCCTTGGTGATGTACATATGCCGGTCTGGTGTTGAAGAGTCTGCCAGACGAGGCGCTTAACTTTCGATGGATTCATCATAGGGGCTTCCACTAATCGAGAAAAGCCGCAATTTTGAATCGCTTAAATCTACTTATTAGATAACTCACTATGGCTGTACCTAACATGAATATCTCAGGCCTACTGAGATAACTCCTTGTCGTGGTTCAATATCTGTGCGCTACATCGCCTTTTCAAGGCATGGGAAGAGGTGTGCAGAGCCACGATAACGCGATGAGATAAACGGTGGTGCAAACATATAGAGCAAACAGGTGGCGAGGAGGTTGAGACCGTTCCTCGCAGCGATGGGGGATGTGCTGACAAGGGGGAGAGCAGAAAACGCGGATAAAAAAATCCCGGCGCTATCGCAACGACAGGGCCGGGTCATCAAACAAGGAATGGCTATATAAACAAATGCTTTACAGCAAAGACTAACTACGGGGTGTGCAAACTTGCAGACATATGAGAGGAAGATAATGGGTGCACAATCCCTCGTCTTCCCCTCGGCAACTATTGCATGGGAGGGATAATAGTGTGACGCAGATCACAAGGCAAGTGTTTGTTGTAATTTTTCAATCAAAATGAAAGTGTTTCATCATTTAAGCTTATTTAGACGGCTGAAAACGCTTTTATTGTAATTTAATTACAACTTAATCTATCAAAAGTCGGTAGGTGGTTCCTGCTCTTCCATCAATTCCAGCAGGTTGATGGCCACGGCAATAAAGTCCGACTCGGTGACAATGCCGATTAGCTTGCGTCCTTTGAGTACCGGCAGGCAGCCATATCTGTGGCGCTGCAGGTAAAGTGCTGCCTCCTTGATGCCGGCGTGAGGATCTACGCTCGCCACTTGCCGTGTCATGATCTCGTCGAGTTGCACGCTGTCGGTAAATTCGGCTTCCCGCTCCGGGCTGATGAGCAGCAGCTTGGATTCCCGGGTGGCCAGGATATCGGTGAGAGTTACCAACCCCAGCAGGTGATGCTGCTCGTCGACGATGGGAATGTGGCGGATTCGCTCCTGCTGCATCAGGTCCATCGCCTGTTTGACACTGTTTGACGGACCCAGAGTGAAGGGGTGTTCGGTCATGATTTCGGATAGGGTCATCATGGTGGGCCTCCTTGTGTATCTGCTTTCACCCTAGCCCAGCGCCCATTGGCAAAACATGATCAGGGTCAATACAGAACATTAAAGAATCATTAACCGGATGTGTGTCTCAATATTGCTCGCTACCCCTTGTCTCTCTTGGGTTTTTGGTCTTTTGGGTTGCCTTGGAAGATGGGGATAACTAGACTAGCCGCCGATTCCCCCCGAGGTGAAAGATGCAAGTATCCGATTTTCATTTTGATCTGCCAGACGAGCTGATTGCCCGCTATCCGATGGCAGAGCGTACTGCCAGCCGCCTGTTGCAGCTCGATGGTCAGACTGGCGCCCTGCGCCACGGTCAATTTGTGGATGTGCTGGATCAGCTCAATCCGGGTGACCTGCTGGTATTCAATAACACCCGTGTCATTCCGGCTCGCATGTTTGGCCAGAAGGCCAGCGGCGGCAAGCTGGAGGTACTGGTCGAGCGCATTCTGGACGAGCACAGCGTGCTGGCCCATGTCCGGGCCTCCAAGGCGCCCAAGCCCGGCACCCGGATGATCATGGATGGTGGTGTGGAGGCAGAGATGCGCGCCCGCCACGACGCCCTGTTCGAGATCCACTTCCTCGACCCGCGTCCGGTGCTGGAGATTTTGGAGGCCATCGGCCACATGCCGCTGCCCCCCTATATCGACCGCCCCGACGAGGATGCCGACAAGGAGCGCTACCAGACCGTTTACAATCAAAAGCCGGGCGCTGTCGCTGCGCCGACCGCCGGCCTGCACTTTGATGAGCCGCTGCTTGAGAAAATTCGGGCCAAAGGGGTTGAAACGGCCTTCGTCACCCTGCATGTAGGGGCGGGCACCTTTCAGCCGGTGCGGGTAGATAAGATTGAAGATCACCACATGCACTCCGAGTATGCGGAAGTGCCGCAAGAGGTGGTGGATGCCATCGCGGCCACCCGTGCCCGTGGTGGCCGGGTGATTGCGGTCGGTACTACTTCGGTCCGTTCGCTGGAGAGCGCGGCCAAGGTCACCCTGGCACAGGGCAAACCGCTGGCGCCCTTTTTTAGTGACACCGATATCTTCATCTTCCCTGGTTACCAGTTCCAGATTGTCGATGCCATGGTCACCAACTTCCATCTGCCGGAGTCGACCCTGATCATGCTGGTCAGCGCCTTCGCCGGTTATGACAACGTGATGGCGGCCTATCAGGCAGCCGTGGTCGGACAGTACCGTTTCTTCAGCTACGGGGATGCCATGTTCGTCACCCGTCGCCAGGTTGAAGCATAAGCTTCAGCTTATTTACCGGGCCGTGAGCGGCCCTCCTATAGTCAGACTGTTTATCTGACGCAGCCGAGGTAGCAATGAAATTTGAACTGAAAACCACCGACGGCCGTGCCCGTCGCGGTCAACTGGTCTTCGAACGTGGTGTGGTACAAACGCCGGCCTTTATGCCGGTCGGGACGTACGGCACCGTCAAGGGGATGACCCCGGAAGAAGTGCGTGAAACCGGCGCCCAGATCCTGCTGGGTAACACCTTCCACCTCTGGCTGCGTCCGGGTCAGGAAGTGATGCGTGCCCACGGCGATCTGCACGATTTCATGAACTGGCAGGGCCCGATCCTGACCGACTCCGGTGGTTTCCAGGTGTTCAGCCTGGGCCATATTCGCAAGATCACCGAGGCGGGGGTGCACTTCCGTCACCCCATCAATGGCGAGAAGATCTTCCTTGACCCCGAGAAGTCCATGGAGATCCAGTACGATCTGGGCTCCGACATCGTGATGATCTTCGACGAGTGCACCCCGTACCCGGCTACTTATGAAGAAGCGCGCAAGTCCATGGAGATGTCCCTGCGCTGGGGCAAGCGCTCCCGCGACAAGTTTGATGCACTGGGTAACAAGAACGCCCTGTTCGGCATCATTCAGGGCTCGGTCTACGAAGATCTGCGGGATGTCTCCCTAAAGGGGCTGCTGGAGATCGGTTTCGACGGTTATGCGGTCGGTGGTCTGGCCGTGGGTGAACCCAAAGAGGACATGCACCGCATCCTCGAGCACGTCTGCCCGAAAATTCCAGCCGACAAGCCGCGTTACCTGATGGGGGTCGGCAAGCCGGAGGATCTGGTGGAAGGGGTGCGCCGTGGTATCGACATGTTCGACTGCGTCATGCCGACCCGCAACGCCCGCAACGGCCACCTGTTCACCACCGATGGTGTGGTGAAGATCCGCAACGCCCAACATCGCAACGACACCAGTACCCTGGATGCCGAGTGTGATTGCTACACCTGCAAGAACTACAGCCGAAGCTACCTGCACCATCTGGACAAGTGCAACGAGATCCTCGGTGCCCGTCTGAATACGATTCATAACCTGCGTTATTACCAGCGTGTGATGCAGGGTTTGCGGGACGCGATCGAGCAGGGTAAATTAGACGACTTTGTAACAGAGTTTTACCGTCGGCAAGGGAAGCCTGTGCCTCCGTTAGCTGAAAATGACGTTAAATAACAACAACATATAATTTTTTTTAAATCTACATCAATAAGAGGTTGTTAAATGAGCATTATCTCCAAGGCGTATGCAGAAGGCGCAGCACCGGGTGCACAGGGTGGTGGTATGGAAATGATCATCATGCTGGCCGTATTCGGCCTGATTTTCTACTTCATGATCTATCGTCCCCAGGCCAAGCGTGCCAAGGATCACCGCAATCTGATGAGCTCATTGTCCAAGGGTGATGAAGTGCTCACTTCCGGTGGCCTGGTTGGCAAAATTGCCAAAGTGGCTGCAGACAGCGATTACCTGGTGATCGCCCTGAACGACCAGACTCAAGTCACCATCAAAAAGGACTTCGTCTCTGCCGTTCTGCCCAAGGGTTCTATCCAGTCCCTTTAATCTCCCAAGGAGCACAGCGTGTTGAATCGCTATCCGCTGTGGAAATACCTGATGGTGATCCTGGTGATCGCCATCGGTTTTCTATATGCAGCCCCCAATCTTTACGGCGAAGATCCGGCTTTGCAGGTTTCTGCCAGCCGTGGTGCCGAAGTCAAGCTAGATACTCTTGATCTGGTGAAAGAGACCCTTGATGCGGCCAAGATCCCGGTCAAACATGCTGCATTCGAGCACGGTTTTATCCTGATCCGTTTCAAGAACACCGAAGACCAGCTGAAGGCGCGCGATATCGTTGCCAACAAGCTGGGCGATAACTTCATTACCGCACTCAACCTGGCACCTTCCACTCCCGCCTGGCTCGAAGCCATCGGTGCGGCGCCTCTGAAGCTGGGTCTTGATCTGCGCGGTGGTGTGCACTTCCTGATGGAAGTGGACATGGCCGAAGCACTGACCAAGCAGCAAGAGCAGATGGTGCAGGATTTCCGCTCCGAGCTGCGCACCCAGAAGATCCGTTACTCCGGTGTGCGCCGGGTCGGTGATCAGGTGCAGGTGATCTTCCGTGACGAAGCCGATCAGGAACGTGCCGTTTCTCATCTGCGTCGTCAGAACCCTGATTTGACTTTCACTACCGAGCAGAAAGGGGATGAGTTCATCCTGCTGGCTGGTCTGAGCGAAGCCAAGATCAAGGAAGTGAAGAAGTACGCCCTCGAGCAGAACATCACCATCATCCGTAACCGGGTCAACGAACTGGGCGTGGCCGAGCCGCTGGTACAACAGCAAGGCGCCGAGCGCATTGTCGTTGAACTGCCCGGTATTCAGGATACCGCCCGCGCCAAGGAGATCCTGGGTGCAACCGCGACCCTGGAATTCCACATGGTCGATGAGACTGCCGACATCCAGGCTGCGGCCGATGGCCGTGTCCCGCCCAGCTCCAAGGTCTACAACGATCGCAATGGTCGTCCCGTGGTGCTGCAAAAGCGGGTGATCCTGACCGGTGACCACATCGTGGGTGCCCAGTCCGGTTTCGACGAGTACAGCCGTCCCCAGGTCAACATCAAGCTGGATGGCCAGGGTGGCAACAAGATGGCCAACTTTACCAAGGACAACGTCGGTAAAGGGATGGCGACCGTCTTCATCGAGTACAAGCCGGTCGGTCAACCGGGTCCGGATGGCAAGCGCAAGTTCCGCAAGCAGGAGGAGGTGATCAACGTCGCCACCATCCAGTCGCGTCTTGGCAGCCAGTTCCGTATCACCGGCATCGACAATGCCAACGAAGCCCACAACCTGGCGCTGCTGCTGCGTGCCGGTGCCTTGATCGCCCCGATCCAGATCGTGGAAGAGCGCACCATTGGCCCGAGCCTGGGTCAACAGAACATCGACAGCGGTATGGAAGCCATCGGCTGGGCCATGCTGGTGATCGTGCTGTTCATGGGGATCTACTACCGCGCGTTCGGCTGGGTTGCCAACCTGGCGCTCTGTATGAACCTGGTGTTGATTGTCGGCATCATGTCGATGATCCCTGGGGCCACCATGACATTGCCGGGTATCGCCGGTATCGTCCTGACGCTGGGTATGGCGGTGGATGCCAACGTGCTGATCTACGAGCGTATTCGTGAAGAGATCCGCAACGGTCGTGGTGTTCAGCAAGCCATCCATCTGGGCTTTGATCGGGCATTCTCCACCATCGCCGACTCCAACGTGACCTCGCTGATCACCTGCGTGATCCTGTTCGGTATCGGTACTGGCGCCATTAAGGGCTTTGCCCTGACGCTGGGCATTGGTCTGACCGCCTCCATGTTTACTGCCATCACAGTTTCCCGTGCCATTATCAACCTGGCTTGGGGTGGACGGCGTATCGACAAGCTGCCCATCTGAGGATAGAGAAATGTTTCAGATTCTACATTTTGAAAAACCGATCCCGTTTATGCGCTATGCCAAGCCGGGTGTGGTTTTCTCTTCCGTGCTGATGGTGGTAGCCCTGTTCTTCCTGTTTGATCGGGGTCTGAACTGGGGTCTGGACTTTACCGGTGGTACCACCATCGAGGTGGGATTCCAGCAGTCGGTGAGCCTGGACAAGATCCACGACGTTCTGGAAGAGCAGAAGATTGAAGGGGCCACCCTGCAACACTTTGGCTCCAGCCGTGACGTGCTGTTCCGTTTGGCGCCGAAAGAGGGGGTCAAGGTCGAGCAGCAGGGTAACGAGGTGCTGGCAGCGGCCAAGCTGCTCGATGAGGGCGCTGTACTCAAACGCGTCGAATTCGTCGGCCCTTCAGTCGGTGACGAGCTGGCTACTGACGGGGCGTTGGCGATGCTGGCCTCCATCATCTGTATCCTGATCTACGTGGCGGTGCGCTTTGAATGGCGTCTGGCCATGGGCGGCATCCTCTCGCTGGTGCATGACGTGGTGATCACCCTGGGCGTCTTTGCCTACTTCCAGTACGAGTTCGACCTGACCGTGCTTGCGGCATTGATGACCCTAGTGGGTTACTCCCTGAACGATACCATAGTGGTGTTCGACCGCTTGCGGGAGAACTTCCGCAAGGTGCGCAAAGGGGATACCGACTACATTCTCGATCTCTCCATGACCGAGACCCTGAGCCGTACCATCATCACCTCCGGGCTCACCTTCGTGGTGGTGCTGGCGCTGCTGCTCAAGGGCGGCGCGCTGATCCACGGTTTTGCCGTGGCCATGGTGATCGGTGTGGCGTTCGGTACCTACTCCTCCATCTATGTGGCGAGTGCGTTTGCCATGTTCCTCGGCGTCAAGCGCGAGCACATGCTGCCGACCCAGGTGGAAAAAGAGGGGGCGGATCAGCAAGAGATCCTGCCGTAAATGACAAGGGCGCCACGAGGCGCCCTTTCTCTTATCATCCGGGTGAGCCATTATGACGGTTTCACCCACGGCCATTGGCCAAGAGGCAAGGAGCAAGCCATGCAACACAATCCCCGTTTTCTGGCGCTGGTAGAGGCCATTCGCCCCCATGTGCAGGAGACCGACGTGCACCAGATCAAGCGCTGGCAGGACGAAGGGCGCACGTTTCACCTGATCGACGTGCGGGAAGAGAGCGAGTGGGCCAAAGGCCATCTGCCCGGAGCCCAATATCTGGGTCGTGGAGTGATTGAGCGGGATATCGAGACCCTGTTCCCGGATCCCGAGACCACGCTCTATCTCTATTGCGGTGGCGGTTTTCGCTCCGTACTGGCGGCCGACAATTTGCAACAGATGGGTTATCGCAACGTAATCAGTGTTGACGGCGGTTTTCGCGGCTGGCTGGAGGCCGGATACCCTGTCGAATCCTGATTTATTTGATGGAGAGGGGCTCAGCTACATGACAAAGTGGCGGCTGACCTTTACCATATGCGGGGTCAAGCGTAAGCGTCGGAGTGTTCATTGAACGTCAGGAAAGGGATTGGATACCTCCTTGGTATCCTGTTGCTGCTACCCATGTGGGGTTGCAGCAGTAGCAGTCATGTCAACACCCCTAAGGTTCCCAAGGCGCAGCCTGCTTCACTGGTATTGGCGACCCCCCTGCAGGTCTCCTACCAAAGCGAGTTGGCGCTCGCCCGACTCGGGCAGATGCTGAGTGAAATGGAGTTGACCACGGAGCAACGGGCCGAGTTGTTCTATGAACGTGCCGTGGTGTTTGATCGCGTCGGCTTGCGTTCCCTTGCCCGTCTCGATTTCAACAGGGCCCTGCGGGAGAAACCGGATTTCGCTGAAGCCTACAACTTCATCGGTGTCTATCTGGTACAGCAGCAGAACTACGACGAAGCCTATGAGGCATTCGACTCAGCCCTCGAGCTGGCACCCGATTATGACTATGCCTACCTTAACCGCGGTATTGCCCTCTATTACGGTAATCGTCCCGAGCTGGCAGCGGCCGATATGAAGCGTTTCTACGAAGCGCAGCCGGAAGACCCTTATCGGGTGATCTGGCTCTATCTGGCCGAGCAGAAGCTCAATCCCGCTGCGGCCATGAGCCGGATGCGCGAGCGCCTCAACAAGTACGATGACGACGCCTGGAACTGGGATCTGGTTCGCCTCTATACCGGCGAGATCAACGCGTCCCAGCTGATGGGCAACGTGGTGAAAGGGGTGAAGGATAACCGGGAGCTGGCCGAGCGCCTGTGTGAAACCTATTTCTATCTGGGCAAGTTCGAGTTGGGCAAAGGCAACCGCAAGGAAGCCATCAGCTACTTCAAGCTGGCGCTCTCCAACAACGTCTATGACTTCATCGAGCACCGCTATGCTCTGCTCGAACTGGAGTTGATGGCGCGCAAACCCTTGCCGCCGGGTGCCCAGAGCAAAGGCGAACAGCCCTCCTGAATGGAGATGGCGATTACCCGGTGATAAAAAACCTCGGTATGAGGCTAATGCCAGTCAGTAAAGCCTGACTGGCATTGTTTTTATCTGCTTTTTCACACCCACTCCCGTGGCTTGGCTCCATGTCACAGTGAGCTTCGTGTCGCTAATCCACACAACCCTACCAGTTTTTCCAACTCTGCCGCCCGCCTCTGAATAATGAACGGGCACATCTGATCCATGCAGCTCAACAGATGGATGGGGCCGACTCCGTGTGAAACCTGGTCGGCTCGTCGTATGCCTCCTGATATGGGTGATTCTCTTCCCTATCGCGGTGGGCGACTGGTTGACTATCGCTGCTCTTGTCCGATTCCTGCCGGACTGCCTCTCTCATAATGGGTGAGGCTGACGATAGGGAGTAAATATGCGTGCTGGCCCGTGCTTTTACACTCCGTTACATCTGCTCGTCCTGTGACCGCCCCATAATGGTCCTTGGTCTCCTAACCCTGTTCGATGGGAGGTGGATCAGTAGTCGATAAAGTGGAGATCACGAGCAATTTCCTGTCAGCACGGAGGCCTGGACGACGGATGTCACAGAGCGTATCAAACCAGGTGATCAGACGAATGCTGGGAGCCTGCCAGCAGCAGGGGGGCGATCCCGATGCCATTTTGATGGCGGGCGGCCTCACGTCGTTCGACATCGAGCGGGAGCAGGGACGGTTGCCGGCCCACAGCCACTACCGGATGCTGCAACTGATGCAGCCCTATCTGGCCAGTTTTCACGAAACCATTCTCTCCTACGACATCGGCCAGCTCTACCAGCACTATCCACCTCTCATCAGCCTGTGCCTGAATCAGCCCTCGCCGCGGGCTGCGCTTGAGGTGCTGCTGGCCTATCGCCCCATCATCGGCAATTGTGACGAGCTGCGGGTGCTGCGGGGGGCGCAGGCCAGCCAATACCTGTATGTCAATCAGGGGCCCGCCAGCCTGGGGGCGAGTCAGGCTATCCCCAACTTCATCATCCTCTACCGAATTTTGCGAGTCTATCTGGCGGATCCCCGGGTCTCGGTGGGCTTCACGGGGCGGCCGCCACCGCGCCATCAGTTGCTGGACCAGTTCTTCGCCACCCGCTGCCGCTGGGAGCAGGAGGAAAACACCCTGACCATCGACAACGCACAACTCGACTGTCCCAGCCAGTGCTACAACGAGCCGCTGGGTCATCTGCAATTGGCTCAGCTGGCGCAGATCTGTGCCGACATCGCCGAGCGGGCCCCCTTTGCCTGTCTGGTGGGGGAGCGGATCCGCCACAAGATCCGGGAAGGGGAGCTGGAGAGCGACGAGAGCCTGCTCAAGGAGGTGTGCGCGGCCATGAATGTCAGCCGCTGGACCCTGAATCGCAAATTGCAGGGGGAGGGGAGCAGTTTCTCGACCCTGCTGAGGGAGGCGAGGGTGAGCGAAGCCTGCCGCTTGCTGGGGGAGGGTGATCAACCGCTACAGAACATCAGCGATCGGGTCGGCTTCTCGTCCCAGAGCGCCTTCAACCGCTTCTTCAAGGCCAACACCCGGATGACGCCGCTGGCCTATCGCAACGCCCGCCAATAAAAACGGGACCGGCGCAAGGCCGATCCCGTGGTCGGGTCATTGCTGGGCCATTGTCGGGCAAGGCCGGGCTGGGGGCCCGGCCGTGCCTGCCTTTGTTAGCGGGTGATGGTGGTGACGCTGGCGGGATCCACCCCGGTCGGCAGTGCCAGTGCCCCCGGCGTGGTGTTGCTCACCACGATCTCCTTGCTCACCGTGAAGCTGACCGGCGTGCTGGCGGAGACATCCGATGAGGGGCTGATGTAGGCGCTGTAGCGGCCCGGCTCCACGATCCACTGGTTGCTGGCCTCATCGAAGCTGGCGAGGATGCTGGCCGGAATGGTGAAGCTCAGCTGTTCGCTGGCCCCCGGTGCCAGCTGCGCCGTCTTGGCAAAGGCCTTGAGCTCGATGAGCGGTTTCTTCAGCTTGACCTCGGGGGCGGTCACATAGACCTGGGCCGCCTCCTTGCCTGCCATGGCGCCGGTATTGGTGATGGTGGCGGTCAGCATCAGGCTGCCGGTTGCACCATCGGCCAGGGTATTGCTGGCGATGGCGGGGCTGGTGTAGCTGAAGCTGGTGTAGGAGAGACCGAAGCCGAACGGGTAGGAGACCGCCTGCTCGAAGGTGCTGTAGTAGCGATAGCCCACGTAGATCCCCTCGTTGTAGTAGAGATCGTCCGGTTCGCCGTCCCCGTCGGTGTCCTCACCCGGGAAGGTGCCGGCGGAGGGAACGCTGGCGTAGCTGTGCGGGAAGCTCTGGGCCAGCTTGCCGCTCGGGTTGACCGCGCCGGAGAGCACGTCCGCCACCGCGTGGCCGGTCTCCTGGCCAGCCATGTAGGCCAGCAGGATGCCATCCACCTTGTCGCTCCACTGGGCGGTATCGATGACGCCGTTGACGTTGAGCACCACCACCACCTTCTTGCCCTGGGCGTGGAAGGCGCTGCTCACCGCGTCGATGAGGGCGCGCTCGTCATCGCCGAGCAGATAGTCCCCCTTGCCACTGCTGCGATCCGCCCCTTCTCCGGCCTGGCGGCCAATGCTGATGACGGCGGCTTGCTGGGTGGCGGCCGCATTGGCGATCAGCGCCGCCAGCTCGCCGCTGATCGGCGCCTCGGCGCAGGTGTAGTAGCCCTTGGCGCCAAATTGCCCCTCGTGATAGACCTTGTTGTTCTCGTAAAAATCGCGGTAGTAGCTCTGCAACGCCTCGTTGACCGGGAAGCGTGCCGCTAGTCCCTGCGCGATGGTGGTGGTGCTGGCGGCGTTCACATCGCCGCTGCCGGTGCCGCCCTTGTAGGTGTTGATCTGATTGATGCCGAAGCTGGCCAGGGTGCTGCTTGCCGCCAGCGGCAGGGCCGCGGCCTCGTTGCGCAGCAGCACCATGCTCTCGGCGCCGGCCTGACGGGCCAGTTTGGCATGGGCGGTCAGATCCGGGCTGTTGCTGATGGCCAACTGGCTGTAAGAGGGGCTCTTCATCACCTGGGTCAGGATGTGGATGGCGGCCTCGTTCACCTTGCCCTCGTCGAGATCGCCGTGCGCGATGGATTGCTGCAACTGCTCCTTGACGTTGCCCGGCTCGATCAAATCTTGCCCCGCCAGCACCTGCTTGTAGGCGTTGTTGGCCACGTCGCCGGCAAACCAGTCGGACATGACTAGGCCGTCAAACTTCCACTCGCCGCGCAGAAGGTCGGTCACCGCATCCTTGCGCTCGTTGACATAGGTGCCGTTGACCTTGTTGTAGGAGGTCATCACCGCCCAGGGCTGGGCCTCGTCTACCGCTATCTGGAAGCCGCGCAGGTAGATCTCGCGGAAGGTTCTCGGTTCGCCGATGTCGTTGATTTGGTTGCGGTTGGTCTCGGAGTTGTTGCCGAAGTAGTGCTTGATGGTGGTGCCCACCCCGTTGCTCTCCACCCCGTTGACCATGGCGGCGCCGATTTTGCCGGTCAGCAGGGGATCTTCCGAGTAGTACTCGAAGTTGCGGCCATTGAGCGGGTTGCGCTGGATGTTCATGCCCGGAGCCAGCAGGATGTCGACCCCGTACTGGCGCACCTCGTCCCCCATGGCTTCGCCGACGGCCTTGACCAGCTTGACGTCCCAGCTGGAGGCGAGCAGCGAGCCGATGGGCCAGGCGGTAGCGTAGTAGCTGGCGCTGTCACCGTCGCGGTTGGCGTTGATCCGCACCCCGGCCGGCCCGTCCGCCAGTTTGAGGGCCGGAATGTCGATGCCGTCCGCGCTGCGCAGCACGCCGTTGATGTAACCCGCCACGCCGGGCACGTCCTGCTTGACGTTGATGGCGCCGTTGGCACTGCCGTAACCGGGGCCGGAGAGCAGGTCCAGCTTCTCGCTCAGGGTCAGCTTGGCCACCATGGCCTCGGCCTGGCCGCGGTAATAGGCATCGTCCTTGACCAGGGGATCCGAGTCATTCTGGTTGCAACCGACCAGCAGGCCGGCCAGCGCCAGGCTGACACCCAGTGAAACCGCTTTCAATTTTGTGGTGATAGGCATGAAGACGTCCTCGTAACTGTCTGAATAAAAATACAAAGGAGATATCGACACCGGGCGCAAGGCATCCGCCCGGGCTGGGCCGCTCTGCTGGCGGCTGCCATTGGATATCGCAAGGAAGGCCGAACGGGCCGGTGGGCCGGCGTTTGGCTGCAGGCAGGTTAACAAGCCGGGCGATGGCTGCCTTGCCCCGAGGGAGCGAGAAATGTGCCGGCGGGAGCAAGGGGGCCGAGTTGTGAGCAAGGTCGCATCGAAAGGCGGTGCCAAAGCAAAGGTGGGGGTGGCAAGAGGGGAAAGGGCAGGGGAGAAGGAGGGAAAACGGATGGCCTGACGGCCAATGAGGATGGCTGCGATCAACACGCGAGGGGGCCGGCGGCCCCCTCGAAGATCAGCTGATATGCCCGGGCAATGGCCCGGGACGGCTCACTTGGGCTGTTTGAGGGCCCCGGCGAGTTCAATCTGTACCTTGACCCCCTCCTGCTTGAGCGCCGTGGCGACGGCGTTCAGATCGGTGCCCGGCTTGGCTTCCAGCAGGGCGATGCCGCCGCTGCTCTGCTTGAAGCGCAGGCCGTGCCGGCTGGCCAGCGCGCTGGCCTGGTTGTCATCGGCTTCCACCAGCAGGGTGCCGCTGACGGTGAGCTCGGGGCTGGCGGCCCCCTGCATCAGCACATCGCCACGGTGCAGGGTCTGCAGCGGTTCCTTGCCATCGAGACTGCGGGTGGTTCGCGACTTGCTGCCATGGTCGGGGATGAGGTAAGTCTGGCCATTTACCTCTATAGTGCGGTACTGCTTGCCCTCCAGAGTCACGGCTTCTGCCGCCACAGCATTAAGGGCGAGGGGGGCCAACAGGCTGGCCAGCAGTAAGGTAACCGGTTTGTTCATGATAAAACTCCTCGCTTGTTAGCTGTGGTTGGCGTCGTGACCCAGGATCCGCAAGGACCACTCGATCAGCTTGCCTGGCTGGCGGTTGTTGCGCTCGGTCAGGGTGGTGCGCTCACGGGTCTCGCGATTGAGCAGAGAGACCTGACGGGTACCGTTGGCAACGTCGGTTACCTCCAGTCGCCATGTGCCTTGCGCCGGTTCACCATAAAACTTGTGGGAGAGCAGGCGCATGTCACGCAAGCCCTTGGTACGCACATAACCCAGCTTTTGCAGATCGAGCGACTGGCCAACCAGGCTGTTGAGCGGGTTCAGCAGTATGCTGCGGGTACCGGCGGGGGAAACCAGTTCGATCAGCAGATCGGGCAGGCGCTGATGATCCAGACTCACCATCACCTGAACCGCTTCTACCGTCAATGGTGTGGCAATGCGGGTTGTCGAGCTGGTCGGGCTGTTGCCTACATCCGGGATAGTGGCGGCACTGCCGGTGACATTGATCTTCTGCCATGGCAGCTGTACCAGCGGGGGGAGGGGCTGGTGATTGGCTGCCAGCTCAAGGGCCTTGTTGACGTCAATCAGACCAAAACCGTAAGTCGGGCTGAACCACATGCCGGCGGCATTGCGCTCCCACCCTTCCAGCCCTTTCATATCACGCACCTTGCCGGTGCTGCTGGTGTAGCTGACCATCACAGGTTTCTGTGTGGCATCGACCCGGGTTGCGCTGCGCGCCAGCAGATCCCGCAGGTCACGTACCGACAGATCCGGGTAGGCGGACATCAGCAGCGCCATGGCGCCGGAGGTGCTGGGGGTGGCGGAGGAGGTGCCGTTCATCACACCGTTGTAGTCGCAGCTGGCATCCAGTTGCGGGTTGCCGTGCAGCCGGTTGGTGCTGGGATCGTCGGTGCGGTTGTAACCCATGTCGCAGCCGGGCAGATCCGTGGTCACCATCGCCGGAGAGTCGGTACCGTATTCGCCGCCGGTCGCGCTCAGGAAGATGTTGCTGCCGACGCTGGAGTAGGAGGATCTGACGCCATCGGCGTTGAGCGCGCTCACCACCAGGTTCCAGAAGTTGCTGTTGGAGGGATCGAGGTTGCTGTTTTCAAACGGCAATTTGGGGCCATTGCCGGTGCGGTTAAGCACATAGCCGCCCGCCGCTATCTTGTTGAAGCCGTTGCCGGCGGCCTTGATATAGGCCGCGCCCTGCGCCTTGAGGGTCTGCTGTTCAAACAGACGATCAAGCTGGGATTGATCCAGAGAGTTGGCAGAGCGGGGATCCACCACACTCATGCCGTAGCTCTGGTTGAACACCCGGTTGTCGCGACTGGCATCGCTGTCGCCAAGGGCGTAGAGCCAATCCTTCTGCAACTGCTGGCTGTTGTCATCCAGCAGGTTGAATCCCTGCAGCTGGGCTCGCGGGGCTATCCCCTTGGTACCGATGGCGTTGTCTACCGCCGCAATAATGCCGGAGACCGAGGTGCCGTGGGCCGTATCCGGATCGGTCGGTGTCGGGTCATCGCTGCCGGTTACCACGTTTTTCGAACCCGGACGCACGTTCTCCGCCAGATCCGGGTGGGCGATGGCCAGACCATCATCCACCACGGCCACATTGACTCCCTGGCCCAGCACGCCGGTGCGATGAGCCCACCAGAGGTTGAGGTCATTGCCCGCTATACCGCCACGGGCGCTGAATCCATCCTGGCCGCTGTTGAGCAGATACCACTGCTGATCCTGCAGGGGATTGGTACCTGGCAGGCAGCGCTCGGTGCTGCTGCGTCCGATATCCATGCCGCTCTCCTTGCCGGTGAGCGGCGCACAACCTTCATTTGCCTGAACGAGCGCACTGGGCAGGGTCGACAGCAATGCTGTGATCGCCAGTGCTAACGATGTTTGCTTCATTATTTTTTTAACTCCATCTTGGATCGCACCATCCTGAGTGCGACGGAAATCTATACACGGGTGGTAGGGGTTCAAAAAGAGCCATTTTCAAAAAACGCAATGAGGTTCAAAGAAATCCGATCTGATTTATGGTAGGTATTCCAATGACGCTGGTTATGTGTTCTATTGAGAATGGTTCTCACCGCTCACTACTGATCTTTTTATCTGTAATTCACTCCTCTCGCGACTCTCCTTCGCCGCAGCCATCTTGATTCGGGGTAATCCTGAAGGGAGCTCGTGCGCTCTTGAACGTGAGCGGCATGGTTGTGTGTGCCAACGTGAGTGCAGCTATGCATTCGGGGGTGACAGCAAGGGTGATGAGGTGGAACCAGCGGTTTATTGCTTGGCGGCGGTGGATGGCTCTGTTATGGTAATTGAAATAGCCGTTTGGATGGCTAGATTGCTGCGGTTTGAGGGGCTTAATCTCTGAGAGCCACCCCGCCGCAGTCCCATAGCTTGATGCGTACCTGACAGGGAGTCCCTATGCCGTTTCGTTCCTTCTTATCTTCTCTTTTTACTGCTTCCTTGCGTGCCACTGCTGGCGCCAGCACCTTTATTGCCGCGATAGCGGTCGGGAGCCTCTCTTTTTCCGCGGTTGCCGCCGATGCGCCCTTGCCGACCAAACAGGAGATTGTGATTGGTACTACGGTGGGGGATTTTGCCGACATGGTGACCGACTCCATCCAGCCGCAGCTGGAGGCCAAGGGGTACAAGGTCAAGCTGGTGGAGTTCACCGACTATGTGACCCCCAATATTGCTCTGGCTGACGGATCACTGGATGTGAACTGCTTCCAGCACAAACCTTATCTGGAGAGTTTTGCCAAAGATCGCGGCTTGTCGCTGGCACCCATTACCCAGGTGCCAACCGGCCCTATGGGGCTCTACTCCGGCAAGCTGGCAGCACTCGACAAGGTGAAAGAGGGGAGCACGGTGGCCATCCCCAACGATCCCACCAATCAGGCTCGGGCGCTGCTGATGCTGCAGGATCTTGGTTGGCTCACTCTCAAGGAGGGGATAAACCCGCTCAAGGCGAGCGAGTTTGATGTGGTGAACAATCCGCACAATCTCAAGCTGGTACTGCTGGAAGCTGCGCAGTTGCCCCGCTCGCGCGAGGATGTGGACTTCTCGGTGATCAACGGTAATTTTGCCGCCTCCAGCGGAATCCCGTTCAGTGAAGGACTGTTTCTGGAGCGCAGCTACGATTTTATCAACTGGGTGGTGGTGAAAAGCGCAGATGCGGATCAGCCGTTTGCCAAAGATGTGGCGGCGGCCTACAACTCGGCGGCTTTCAAAGCCTATGCAGCCAAGCGTTTCGTCGGCTACAAGTACCCGCAAGGGTGGGGTGGCTAACAGTCGTGAACGTGGCACGACTATACAACGAAAAACGCCCCGAATTCGGGGCGTTTTTTATGGTAGCAAGCCATCAACGGGCGCTTCACTGGTTGCGATAGAAGCGGTTCAGCTCGTTCATCACCTGGATCATGGCGCCCATATCCGGGGTGCCGTGCTTGATCGGGCGATAGCTGTTGCGTTCCAGCAGTTCGAAGTCACCCTGCTTGTTGAAGTGGGTGATGGTGTCCCCTTCATAGATGGCGAAGTCGTTCTGATCCCCGGCCAGCAGCCAGTTGCGCGGGCTGGTATCAAACAGCGAGCGGCCAACGCTGTAATCGCGCGCCGGATTGCGCACGCCCAGCATCCCCTGCATCAGGGTCGGCGCCAGATCGAAATGGCTGCTTGGTTGTTCCCGAACATCACTGCCGCGCCCCGGCCAGGCCAGTACCAGCGGTACCTGCACCTGATAGGGTGAGTAGTTGCTGCCTGCGCCCCAGCTGTTGCTGCGGGTGTCGTTGAACTCCTGACCGTGGTTGGAGGTGATCACGACTATGGTGTTGCTGTCCATCCCCTGCGACTGCAATTTGGTCAGCATCTGCTCAAGCAACTGGTCGGTATAGAAGACCGAGTTCTTGTAGCGGTTCTCCAGTTTTTGCAGGTTCTCCGCCCGATAGGCGGTCGCCGGATTGAAGTTGGCGAGCTCCGGTTGGAACGGCCCCTTCATGGTGGCGGGCAACTGGTAGTCGCCGGGGCTCGAGAGATAGACCAGCGAGAACCAGGGACGCTCGGGAGAGCGCTTCTCCAGCCACTGTTGCCAGTCGGTCAGCAGCTTGCCATCGTCACTCTGTTCGGAGACAAACACCTGTTTGCGCAGACCGGCGAGGATGCTCTTGCGATACTTCTGGGCATCTTCCATCGCGCCGAACAGCCCGAACTGGTAATCCTGGCGCAGCATCTCGTCGAACAGCACTGGCGGACGCTTGTCGCTGCTGATGTCCTTGTAGTAGTGACCGGGCAACCCGTAGAAGAGGCTGAACATGCCCATCAGGTCGTCGTTGCCGCCACTCAGGTGATTGCGGAACGTCAGATGCTGATCCGCATAGCGCTGCAGATTGGGCATGTTGATGTTGTTGAGCATGTCAAAGCGCAGCGAATCGACCACCACAATCAGCAGATTGTTGTGAGTCAGGGGGGCGTTGACGTTGAGCGGGCGCAGCGGATAGTGCATCCGGCTGTCGCTGTTATCCCCCTGGGAGGCCGCCTGCTTCTCGTACTGATCCAGATCCAGCCAGCCATGTTTGGCCAGGAAGGAGCGGGCCGTCATGGGGTAGGAGAGGGGGAAGTTGGCTCTCTGCATGGTGATGGGCTGATAGAGGGTCGCATCCGCCCAGCTGTTGACCACGTGGGTCAGAATAAAGCAGATCAGCAGGGCCAGCCCCACCTGATTGCCGTACTGGCGGCGCTTGCGCTTGTTGATCTTGCGCCAGACATAGGCCGACAGCAGCAGTTGCAGCAGGAAGATGGTGGGCACGGCAACGAAGATGATGCTCCAGATTGAGCCCTCTTCGGTTTGCGCCTGATCCAGCAGCAACTGCCATACCTGACTGTTGAGGTGGAACTTGAACAGCCGGAATACCTGGGTGTCGATCAGCAGCAGCACCAGCGCCAGGGTAGCGATGATGGCCGAGATGAACCGCAACGACTTCTCCTTGGGCAGCACGAAGCTGAGCGGGAAGATCGTCAACAGGTAGGTGACAAAACTCAGAAACGAGAAGTGGCCAATCCAGCTTACAACGAGATAGACCACGCCAAGCGTGGTCGACGGCCAGTTGATGGCACCCAGATAGCGGGTTGCAATCAGCATGGCCAGAATGATGTTGAAGAAGGAGAACCAATGCCCCCAGGTGATCAGGCGAGAGACATTATCACGATAGGGGTTACCGGTTTCGACCATAGTGATCCATCTGCGTTGAGAAACGTCAAATCAACAGAGTCGCAGGACTCAGTGTGTGTCATGGCGGTTATCGACCGATGCGGTCAGGGCCTGGACAAACTTTTCTGTGATGGCCTGGCGCTGTGCCGGAGCCATACCATTGATGATATTGGTGGTTAGGTTGCCAAGCACCATCAAACTGAGATCCACCGGCGCTTTATGCTTTTCCAGGGCGGTGATCAGGTCGTTCATCAGGGCGTCAAACTGCTCGTTATTGTACTTTGATACGATGGGCATAATCTTCAGTTCATCTCGGTTCAAAGCGCCTTATAATACTTCACCCTTTCGGCTAACACTATGGCTTTGTGACATGAGTCTCGATATCGACAAGATCATTCTTCACTCCTTGCGCCAGGGCGGCGATGGTCAACCCCACGCCGATACCCGCAGCCAGACCCTGCCCCCTGATGAGGCGGTACAGGGACTGATGGCGGAACTGCATCGGATCTACAACGGCAAGGGCGGCAAGGGCTTTGGCTTCTTTGCCGACCCCGAGGCCGCCGTCGCCGAGCTGGCCGACGGTGAAGAGGCTCCCAAGCAGCCTTCACCCGCGTTTCGTATCGCCCTCGAACAACTGCTCGACGAGCAGCTCGAATTCGTCCCCTTCTCGGTGGAGATGACCCGGCTGCTGGTCAGGCAACTGGTGGAACATGCCCTCGACGAGCAGGGGGTACTGCTGTTTGCCAAGTACAACTATGTGGGGGTTGATTACCTGATGATCGCTCTGCTGGAAGGCAAGGAGAGCGTCACCGTCAGCGAAGCGCTGGAATTGCGCCACATCCAGTATCTGGATATCGGCAAACTCAATCTGGTGGCTCGCATCGATTTGACCGAATGGAAAACCCAACCGGATTCGCGCCGCTATATCACCTTCAGCAAGGGGCGTATCGGTCGCAAACTGGGCGACTTCTTTATGGATCTGCTGGGGGCCCGCGAGGGGATGGATGCCAAGGTGCAAAATAAAGGCTTGCTGCAGGCGGTAGAAGATTATTGCGACAGTCGCCAGCTCGAACCGACCGAGCGCAATGACTATAAAAAGCAGGTCTTCAAATATTGCACCGAGCAGGCGAGCGCCGGTGAAGAGATCGAAATCAAGGAGCTGTCAGCGGAATTGCCCGGCGATGGCGATCTCGATTTTTACAGCTTTATCGGTCAGGAGTATGAGCTGGAAGAGCGTTTCCCGGCTGATCGCTCTACCCTGCGCGGCTTGACCAAGTTTGTCGGCTCCGGCGGCGGCCTGACTTTGAGCTTTGAGCAGAAACTGTTGAACAGCCGGGTGTTTTATGACCCGCAGACCGATACCCTGACCATCAAGGGGGTGCCGCCCAATCTCAAGGATCAGCTGCTGCGCCAGTCATAATGTGATCCGGCCTTCATTTTTGGCAAAAAGACACCGCAGTTCGCTGCGGTGTCTTTTTATTTAATGGGGCAGGGGGTAGCGAAAGCAACTCGGTGCTTTGTTAACAAATTAAACAGAATTATCCATGTGAAAGGGTTTTCAATGAGGTGAAAACCCTTTCATTCATGTCTTTTTATTTCTATTTGGTAATTTAATTTCTTGTGTTGGCGAGAAATATGCCAATAAATGGCGCTAACCCCCTGAAATAAGAAAATGTTTTCAAAACTTTCTGGAAGGAAATACGTAATTGCATTTCAAAAATGCGAGTTGCGTCATGTGAGCCGTTTGCCGCTTGGGATAATATTCATCTCGCACACAATGCTCTTACAGCGCGGAACTAATACAAGGAAAGGCTCATGAAAAAGAAATTGCTGTCATCCCTGATCGGTCTGGCCACTCTTGGCGTCGCTTGCTCTGCTACTGCTGCCATCGATGAAGGCCAGCTGACCATCTGGATCAACGGTGACAAGGGATACAACGGTCTGGCTGAAGTGGGTAAGAAGTTTGAAGCAGAAACCGGCATCAAGGTTACTGTGGCTCACCCGGATCAGGTTGAAGTGAAATTCCAGCAAGCCGCCGCCACTGGCAACGGCCCGGACATCTTCTTCTGGGCTCACGACCGTTACGGTGAGTGGGTCAAAGCCGGTTTGCTGGTTCCGGTAACGCCGAACGCTGCCACCAAAGGCAAATTTGAACAGCTGGCATGGGATGCCATGACTGTTGATGGCAAAACCTATGGCTACCCGGTTGCCATGGAAGCAGTCAGCCTGATTTATAACAAGGACCTGCTGCCCGAGCCGCCGAAAACCTTCGAAGAGATCGCCAAGATTGACGAGACTCTGAAGAAAAACGGCAAGCGCGCCATCATGTGGGCTTATGACACCCCGTATTTCAGCTATCCGCTGGTGGCTGCCAACGGTGGTTACGCCTTCAAGAAAACCGCTACCGGTTATGACGTCAAAGATACCGGCGTGAACAATGCAGGTGCCAAGATGGGCGTGGGCTACATCTCCGAGATGATCAAGTCTGGTCACCTGGAAAAAGGCATCGACTACGGTGTGATGGACGCCAAGTTTAACAAGGGCGAAGTGGCCATGATGATCAATGGTCCCTGGGCCTGGAGCAACCTGGACAAGAGCGGCATCAAGTACGGTGTAGCGCCGCTGCCGACCCTGAACGGCAAGCCGGCCAAAGCCTTCGTTGGCGTACTGGGTGCCACCATCAACGCTGCCAGCCCGAACAAGGATCTGGCTATCGAGTTCCTGGAAAACTACCTGCTGACCGATGCCGGTCTGGCGCCGGTTAACGCCGACAAGCCGCTGGGGGCCGTTGCGCTGAAATCCTTCCAGAAGACCCTGGAATCCGATCCGCACATCAAGGCCACCATGCTGAACGCCCAGGCTGGCGAGCCGATGCCATCCGTTCCCGAGATGAGCCGTTTCTGGTCTTCCTTCGAAACTGCCCTCAAGAACGTGACCTCCGGTCGTCAGGGTGTTGACGAAGCACTGGATACCGCTGCCAAGCGTATCGTTCAGTAAGCACGCACTACCCGGGAGGCCGTCATGGCCTCCCACTCTCTCAAATCTCTCTTGGCGTTATAAAGGTTAATTGGCATGGAAGTAGTACCTTCTGTTGAGTCCTATGCCGGTCCGAAGGATAAGCACACCTGGCTTAAGTGGACCATAGCGGCCCTGGTTGCCATCCTCAACGGCTACGCAGCCGTGATGATGTACGCCAGTGGCGAGTGGGTATTCGCGCTGCTGGATCTGGTGGTGGTTTCCGTCGGTCTGTATGTCTTCATGAACAAGAAGACCTATGCCCATCGCTACATCTTTCCGGGTGTTGCGGGCATGGTTGTGTTTATCATCTTCCCTCTTGCCTACACCATTGGCATTGCCTTCACCAACTATTCGGGGTCCAACTTGCTCTCCGTGGAGCAGGCGCGGGACTACCACCTGAAGAAAACCTACAAGGTGGCGGGCGGTGAATTCGATTTTACCCTGCTGGGTGGCGACAACGGCCAGTTCCAGCTGCTGCTGACACAGGATGATCAATCCTTTATCAGCCAACCTGTTTCCCTGATGACCAACAAGGCCCGTGAGCTGGCGTCCCGCGAGGGCCGTGTGCAGAACACCCAGCAAGTGGTCGAGCTGCAGCCCTTCACTGGCGAAGCGGCCAGCAAGGCCGCACCGATCCGCGCCATTGTTGAGCATCGTACTCACCTGAGTGACCTTGATCTGGTGCTGCCGGATGGCGGTACCCACCTGACCCTGAGCAGCCTGCGCAAGTTTGCCGCCCAGAAGCAGCACTACACCCGTCTGATGGATGGTGCCGTGCTCAAGTCCGGCGTGGTGATCAAAGACAGCAACCTGCTGCGTGATACCCAGAATGGCGAGTTGATGCTGCCCAATGGTGAGACCGGCTTCTATCAGTACATCGACGAACAGGGTCAGTTTGTCGGCAAGGGTATTGCTCCGGGCTTTGTGGTGAGCGTCGGTTGGAAGAACTTCGCGCGCATCGTCACCGATCCGGGCATCCAGTCACCCTTCCTGCAGATCTTCATCTGGACCGTGATCTTCTCAACCTGCTCCGTCGCTTTCACCTTGGCTATCGGCATGGTGCTGGCCTGTCTGGTGCAGTGGGAAGAGCTCAAGGGGCGTGGTTTCTATCGGGTCATGTTAATCCTGCCCTATGCGATCCCGGCGTTTATCTCCATCCTGGTGTTCAAGGGGTTGTTCAACCAGAACTTCGGTGAGATCAACATGTTCCTGGAAGCGGCGTTTGGCATCAAGCCGGACTGGTATACCAACCCCTTCCTGGCCAAGGTGATGATCCTGATTGTAAACACCTGGCTCGGCTACCCCTACATGATGATCCTCTGCATGGGCCTGCTCAAAGCCATTCCGGAAGATCTTTATGAAGCGTCCGCCATGGACGGTGCCGGTCCGGTACAGAACTTCTTCAAGATCACCGTGCCGCTGCTGATGAAGCCGCTGACACCGCTGTTGATTGCCTCGTTCGCCTTCAACTTCAACAACTTCGTGCTTATCCAGTTGTTGACCAACGGTGCGCCCGACATCATCGGTGCCAGCACCCCAGCCGGTACCACCGACTTGCTGGTGAGTTATACCTACCGGATTGCGTTCCAGGGATCGGGTGGTCAGGACTACGGTCTGGCCAGTGCCATCGCCACAGCCATCTTCCTCATCGTGGGTGCGCTGGCGCTGCTCAACCTGAAATTGTCCAAAGCCGACAAGCAGCTGTAAGGAGGCTTCAACATGGCAATCGTACAACCCAAATCAGTCAAATACCGGGTGTGGGCAACCCACCTGGTCATGTGGGGCTTCCTGGCGTTGATCATCTTCCCGTTGATCATGGTTATCGCCATCTCGTTCCGTAACGGTAACTTCGCGGTAGGGGAGATCATCCCCTCCAATCCGACGCTGGATCACTGGAAGCTGGCGCTGGGCATGTCCATCACCAACGCCGACGGCAGCATCACGCCGCCGCCGTTCCCGGTGCTGACCTGGTTGTGGAACTCCATCAAGATCGCCGGCATCACTGCCCTGATGATCGTGACGCTCTCCACCACCTGTGCTTACGCCTTTGCCCGCCTGCGTTTTCGTGGCAAGTCCACCATCCTGCAGGGCATGCTGATTTTCCAGATGTTCCCGGCGGTGTTGGCGCTGGTAGCCATCTACGCGCTCTTTAACAAGATTGGTGACTACATCCCTTGGCTCGGTCTCAACACCCACGGTGGCCTGATCCTGGCGTACATGGGGGGGATTGCCCTGCACGTCTGGACCATCAAGGGCTACTTCGAGACCATCGACTCCTCCCTGGAGGAGGCGGCGGCCATCGACGGTGCGACCCCGTGGCAGGCATTCCGTCTGATCCTGTTGCCCCTGTCGGTGCCCATCCTGGCGGTAGTGTTTATTCTGGCCTTTATCGGTTCCATTACCGAGGTGCCCATGGCCTCCATCCTGCTGCAGGATGTGAACAATCTGACCCTGGCGGTCGGGGCCCAGCAGTACCTCTATCCGCAGAACTATCTATGGGGTGATTTCGCGGCGGCCGCAGTGCTTTCCGGTTTCCCCATCACAGTGGTGTTCCTGCTGGCACAACGCTGGTTGGTTGGCGGTCTGACTGCTGGTGGTGTGAAAGGTTAAGTTTATGGCCGGGGGAGCTGACTCCCCCCGCTATCACGATTTGCAAAGATTCAAGAGCGGAGCTCGTCATGGCTGAAGTAGTACTCAACAACGTTCGCAAAAATTACGATCCGGCTGTTCACAAGGACACCCTGCGCAACATCAACCTCTCCATCAAGGAGGGCGAATTCATCGTATTCGTCGGCCCGTCCGGCTGCGGTAAATCCACCCTGCTGCGGATGATCGCGGGTCTGGAAGACATCACCAGCGGTGAGCTGACCATCGGCGGTCGCTACATGAACGACGTACCGCCGGTAGAGCGCAACGTCGGCATGGTGTTCCAGTCCTACGCCCTTTATCCGCACATGAACATCTACGAGAACATGGCCTTTGGTCTGAAGCTCAAGAAGATGGACAAGGAGAACATCCACAAGCGGGTGATGCGCGCCGCCGAGATCCTGGGTCTTGAGCCGCTGCTGGACAGAAAGCCCAAGGCGCTCTCCGGTGGTCAGCGTCAGCGTGTCGCCATCGGTCGCTCCATCGTGCAGCAGCCGCAGGTGTTCCTGTTTGACGAACCGCTCTCCAACCTGGATGCCGCGCTGCGGGTCAAGATGCGCATCGAGATCGCCAAGCTGCACAAGGAGCTCAACTCCACCATCATCTACGTGACCCACGATCAGGTGGAAGCCATGACCCTGGCCGACAAGATTGTGGTGCTGAGCCCGCTCAAGGCCGAAGCTGCCACCAACCTGGAACAGTTCGGTTCACCGCTGGATCTCTACCACAACCCGGACAACAAGTTCGTGGCGGGCTTTATCGGCTCTCCCAAGATGAACTTCCTGGCGGGCGAGTTGCTGGAGATTGGCGAGCAGGAGTGCCTGGTCAAGTTGACCTCTGGCGATACCGTGCGGGCTCGGGTCGATGCCCGCAGTGGCGCTGTGGGTGACAAGGTGGAGCTGGGCATTCGCCCCGAGCATCTGATGCCGCTGGATCACCCCCATGCACACAGCAAGGTGAGCGGGATCGTGCAGGTGGCCGAGCACCTGGGCGCCGAGTCATTCGTTTATATGGATGTGGATGGTCACGATTTTACCGTCAAGGCCACCTCGGATGTGGATGTGGCGACCGGTCAGACCTACAGCGTGGGTATCCCGGCCGAAGCCTGCTACCTGTTCGATGCCAAGGAGCAGGCGTTCCCCCGTACCGCCAAATATATCCGTACCTGATTTTTTGTTGTGCTGGTTTTCCTTTCTTAATAATCAATGCCTTTTTGCCGGTCGTCAGACCGGCTTTTTATTGCCTGCGATTTGAACATGCAGGTAAGCAAGGTAACCCGGTTCAAGCCTCGAGTTCGGCGGTAATATCGGGCACAAAGGTCTGGCTGGCCAGCGGCGGGCGCTCATACCCTTCGGTCTTGATCGGGGGGAGCTTGATGGGCTCGTAGTGGATCGCCTCGTAGGGCACTTTGCCCAGCAGATGGGCGATGCAGTTGAGACGGGCACGGCGCTTGTCGTCCGCCTCCACCACAAACCAGGGGCTGTCTTGTGTATCCGTGTAGGTAAACATGTCATCCTTGGCGCGGGAGTATTCGACCCAGCGCGAGCGGGACTGCAGATCCATCGGGCTGAACTTCCAGCGCTTGATGGGGGTGTTGATCCGCTCCTTGAAGCGCTTCTCCTGCTCCTCATCAGAGACCGAGAACCAGTATTTGATCAGGGTGATGCCGGAGCGGATCAGCATCCGCTCGAACTCGGGGCAGGCGCGCAGAAACTCGCGATATTCGGCGTCGCTGCAAAAGCCCATCACCCGCTCTACCCCGGCGCGGTTGTACCAGGAGCGGTCAAACAGCACCATCTCGCCGGCGGCGGGCAGGTGGGCCACATAACGCTGAAAGTACCACTGGGAGCGCTCCCTGTCTGAGGGGGCGGGCAGCGCCGTGACCCGGCAGACCCGGGGGTTGAGGGGCTCGGTGATCGCCTTGATGACCCCCCCCTTGCCGGCAGCGTCCCGTCCCTCGAACAGTACCACCACCTTTAACCCCTCCTGCTTGACCCACTCCTGCAGCTTGACCAGCTCCTCCTGCAGATGGGCAAGGTGGTGCTCGTAGCACTTCTTGTCCAGACGCGGCCGCTTCTTGCTCTTCTCCTTCGCCATGGGCTTCTCCTTTTGGCATCCTTTCATGGGTGACTTCTTTGAGTCACTGTCAGCTTGCACCAGGGAGGCGTCACCTGCCAAGGGGGACGTGATACACTGCCCGCCCATCGCTGGCAACAGGAGATAACATGAAGCATTTTATGGAGATAGCGGGCCGCCGGATGGCCTATCTGGACGAAGGGCAAGGGCCGGTACTGCTGTTTGGCCACAGCTATCTGTGGGACAGCGCCATGTGGGCGCCGCAAATCGAGGCGTTCAAGGGCAGCTATCGCTGCATCGTCCCCGAGCTGTGGGGCCACGGTGATTCCGACCTGCTCCCCAAAGGTAGCTGCACCCTGGCGACTCTGGCGCGGGATCACCTGGCGCTGCTCGATGCCCTCGGCATTGAGGAGTTCGTGTTGGTGGGCCTCTCCATCGGCGGCATGTGGGGTGTTGAGCTGGCGCGCATGGTGCCAAACCGCCTTAAGGGTCTGGTGCTGATGGACAGTTTTGTCGGCCTCGAGCCCCAGATCACCTGCGAGCGCTACCTCGGCATGCTGGCGATGATCGAGCAGCTCGGCACCGTGCCGGCGCCCATCATCGAACAGGTGGCGCCTATCTTCTTTGCCAACCAGCCCGATACCGACTTGCTGGCCGATTTCAAGGCGCGTCTGGCTGCTTGGCCAAATGAGAAGATCGCCGCCATGGTGGCGGTGGGCCGCAGCTTTGTGACCCGCGAAGATCGTATCGAGTGGCTGGAGGAGATCACCACTCCCGCACTGGTGATGACCGGCTGCGAGGACAAGGCGCGTCCGGTGCTGGAGGGCTATCTGATGGCCGAGATGCTGGGTTGCCCGTTCAGGGAGATCCCGATGGCTGGCCACATCTCGTCGCTGGAAAATCCGGCCTTCGTCAATCAGCAACTGACCGAGTTTCTGGCGGCGCTGTAAGCCTGAATTGGCAGCTTGAGCAGGCTGTACTACCAGCCTGATGGTCGTGAAAAAGGGAGCCGAGGGCTCCCTTTTGTTTGGTCGTGTCTCACGGTTCAAGACTCATAACCGTTACCAGATATAGCCCAGCGCAAAACCCGCATAGAGCTCGCCATCGTGCTGGACGATGGGGCTGTTTTTGATGTCCCGATCATACCATTCGTAGTTCATGGCAAACATGCCAATCCAGTTGGGGCTGAAGCGGTAGCTGGTGATGAGGGCCGCCATCGGGGATAGGGTGGTACCGGTATCCCAAGCGGGCCGCTGGGCAGTCGCCTCGCTCTCGGAGATGCCGCCGAAGTAGTAGTTGGCCATCTTGTCGCTGCGCAGCATCAGCCCCATCCCCGGCATGATCAGCAGGTTGTCGCGCAGGATGGGGAAGTCGGCCCACAGCAGCAGCTCCTGCCCCTTGCTGCGGCCGGTGACATCGCTGTTGGCCCGCACGGTCAGCAGGGCATAGGGGGTGATGATGTTGCCACCGATCCCGCCTTCCAGCTGCCATTTTCGCTGCTCCATGCCGCTGAAGGCGGGCGAATCCTCGGGATCCAGATTGCCAAAACGGACCCGGCCATAGCCGTAGAGGGCCACGTTCTCATCCTTGTGGAAGTAGTAGCGAGCCCGATCCCCCAGAAACATAAAGTCGTCGCCGAAGTAGATAAAGCCCGGGATGGCGTAGAGGCTGTTATCTTGTGCTTCATAACGGGCCTGCCCCCCGATGAGCGCCGCACCGGCGACAAAGCCTTGTGGCACCGGACTGGTTGGGCTGTCGCTGGTGAGCAGATCCATGGCGCCAAGATCGATATCGGCGCGGGCGGGCAGGGCGGCAGCGAGGAGCAGGGCCGTCAGCCCTGCCGTTCTGATTTGACGAAAAAAGGTCATGGACACTCCGTTGTCACGATTCTATGGGAAGTGGGTTATTTTGCGGCGCTCGGCAGATCTTCGCGTTTCGGCCAGGCATTGATCACCGCCTTGACCAGGGTGGCGAGGGGAATGGCGAAGAAGACCCCCCAGAATCCCCACAATCCGCCAAAAACCAGCACGGCGATGATGATGGCGACCGGATGGAGGTTGACTGCCTCCGAGAAGAGCACCGGTACCAGCAGGTTGCCATCGAGGGCCTGAATGACCAGATAGGCCACCATCAGCCAGGCGAACTCCGGAGTGAGGCCCCACTGGAACAGGGCGACCATGGCCACCGGCACCGTCACCACGGCAGCACCTATGTAGGGGATCAGCACCGAGAAGCCGACCGCGACAGCCAGCAGCACCGAATAACGCAGCCCCATCAGGGCGAAGGGGACATAGGTGGCGATGCCGACGATCAGGATCTCGATCACCTTGCCGCGGATGTAGTTGATGATCTGGTTGTTCATCTCGACCCACACCCGGTTGACCAGGGTGCGGTTGCGCGGCAGGAAGCGGCGCAGGCTGCCCATCAAGACCCGCTTGTCCTTGAGCATGAAGAAGACCATCAGTGGCACCAGGATCAGGTAGATCATGATGGCGACCACGTTCACCAGCGAGCTGAGCGAGGCGCTCACCAGATGCTCGCCGCCGCTGAGAATGCGCTGGCGGATATTGTCGATGACGGTCTCCACCAGACTGACGTCGATGAGTTCGGGATAGCGGTCAGGCAGGGTGCGGACATAATCCTGAGCGTGAGTCAGCATGGCCGGCGCCTCTTTGGCCAGATTGATCCCCTGACTGACCAGGGTCGGGATAAGGCCCAACAGGGCGGCGACCGCCACCGTAATAAAGAGGAGCAGAATGACGCTGGTGGCCAGGGTGCGCGATAGCCCCGCCTTTTGCAGCCGGGCCACCGGCCACTCCAGCAGGTAGGCCATCACCAGCGCCACCAGCAGGGGGGCCAGCAGATCGCCAAACAGCCAGATAATGGCAAAGCAGAAGACCAGCAACAGGAAGAGGGTAACGGCATCGGGATCGGAGAACCGGGTCTGATACCAGCGCTTCAAGACTTCTAACATGACTGCATCCTTACACGACAGGGGCTCAAGATGGCTGTGTCGCCCCGACAACCAGCTGCAAAGAGAGGGTATTATCCGGCTCCGGAGTGAGAATGACCCCGTGGCCTAGACGCTGCAGATAGGCCGGAATATCCTGCCGTGAGCCCGCATCGGCCAGTCGTATGGTCACGGTTTGACCGGTTTTGGCCTCCCGCAACCAGAGCTTGAGCCGGATCAGCGGCTCGGGACAGCGCCAGGGGGTCAGGTCGAGATATTCCATGGGGGCTCCATCACGCAGATGGCCGCTATTATGGCCGTGATAAGAGCATGAAACAACGCTTGTAGCCCTTGATGGGCAAGGGTATTCTGCCGAGGCCCTTTCTGATGGAGATAGAGATAACGTGGCACGCTTTTCCCCCCTGATGGCATCACTTCCCCTGCTGGCTTCCCTGATGGGCGCCACGTTTCATGCCGAGGCGAACAATCAGCTTCCCGACATAGGCACCGCCGGGGTCTCGGCCCTGCCCATCGAGCAGGAGGTACGCTACGGCAACGCCTTCATGCGCTTTGCCCGTGCCGGTTTGCCGATCATCGATGATCCCGTGTTGAGCCAATATATCGACGATCTGGGGCAGCGCCTGCTCTCCAACGCCGATGGGGTGCGTTTCCCGTTTACCTTCTTCCTCATCAATGATCCCAGCATCAACGCGGCCGCCTTCCTTGGCGGGCGGGTCAAGGTGCACACCGGCCTGTTCCTCTACGCCGACAGCGAGAGCGAGCTCGCCTCGGTACTGGCCCACGAAATCACCCACGTGACCCAGCGCCACATCGCCCGCTATATGGAAGCGCAGGCAAGCAGCTCGGCGGTGACTCTGGCCGGTCTGGTGGGCTCCATCGCACTGGCGGTGATCAACCCGACCGCCGGTATCGCCGCGTTGCAGACCACGCTGGGCCTCTCCATGCAGTCTGCCATCAACTACACCCGCGACAACGAATACGAAGCGGACCGGATCGGCATGAAGACCCTCTACGATGCCGGTTTCGATCCCATGGGGATGGCCAACTTTTTCCAGAAACTGGCTGCCGAGTATCGCTATGCCAGCAAGCCGCCAGAAATGCTGCTGACTCACCCGCTGCCGGAGACCCGGATCAGCGAGGCCCGTGCCCGGGCGAGCAGCTATGGCCGCCGCGACTTGCCGCCGAGCCTCGACTTCTGGCTGGCCAAGGTGCGCATTCAGGTGCGCTATGGCACCGATACCCCGCAGGGGATGCTGAGTTACTTCGATAGCCGGATCCAGAAAGGGGATTATCCGCTCAAGGATGCCGCCATCTACGGCAAGGCGCTGGCGCTGATCCAGCTCAAACGCACCGACGAAGCGGACACGCTGATGAAGGAGCTGGCCACCCGTCATCCGGAAGATCTCTTTATCGTCGATGCCCAGACCGACATCGACCTGGCCAAGGGACGCAGTGCCCAGGCCATCGCGCGCCTCGAGAAGTTCCGCAGCCAGATGCCGGACAACGAGGTGGTGGTGGTCAACCTTGGCAACGCCTATCTCGAAAGCGGCAACTACAAGAAGTCCATCGCCATCCTCGACCCCTATGCCCGCGCGCATGAGGAGAACAATCTGGCCTGGAACCTGCTCTCCGACGCCTATCGCAAGGCGGGCAGAATGACCGAGCTGCATATGGCGCGGGCTGAAATCCTCTCCCTGCGCGGTGATTATCAGGCGGCTATCGACGAGCTGATCGTGGCGCGCGGCACCACCAGTGACCGGATGACTCTGGCCCGACTGGAGGCTCGCATCACCGAGCTGGAGCGAGCCAAGAAGGATCTCGACAGCCTCAAGGGGTAATGAGAGGTTATTGCCAACAGCAAGGGCGCACTCTGGTGCGCCCTTGCTGTTTATGGCGGTGGCGTTGATGTGGGGGACGGTGATAGCAGCGATGGGCTAGTGACTCATGCTGCTGGCGGTCGCCTTGAGCATCTCGATCTGCTGCTGGTCGAGCTCGCCGACCAGCGTCTGCTTGAGCTTGCCCTCGCTATCAAGCAGATAGCTGGTGGGCAAGCCGCTTGGTCGAGGGAAGGTAAGCCTGGCATCTTCATTGGCAATAAGGAGGGGCACCTTGATGTGGTACTGCGCAGCCAGTTCGTCCAGCTCTGCTGGGGTGGTCGGGTCGTAGTTGATGGCCACCACTGTGATCTGGCCCTCCGCTGCCAGCCTGTTGAGGCGCGGCATCTCCCGCAGGCAGGGGGCGCACCAGGGGGCGAAGTAGTTGACCAGCAGCGGCTTGCCGGCAAAGTGGCGCAGTCTGACCGACTGCCCTGTTGCATCGGTAAATTCGGGGGCAGGTGTGCATGCGCCCAGCAGGCCAGCCACAATCAGCCAACAAATTCGTTTCAATTCCTTTCCACTGCCGCTTACCCTGACCATCACTTTCCCCTACAATAGCGCCGTTTCTAGTCCCATCTTGCGATTAATCAGGGAGTTACCATGAGCGAGACCCAAATCTACCACAATCCGCGCTGCTCCAAGAGTCGCGAAACCCTGGCCCTGCTGGAACAGCACGGGATCGCCCCTGATGTGGTGCTCTATCTGGAGCAGGCCCCGAGCGAAGATGAGATCCGCAACCTGCTCTCTCTGCTCGGCTTTAACGATCCCCGCCAGCTGATGCGCACCAAGGAGGATCTCTACAAGGAGCTGGGATTGGCCGATGTCAGCAGTGATGCCCTTATTAGCGCCATGCACCAGCATCCCAAGCTGATCGAGCGCCCCATTGTCATCAAGAATGGTCAGGCCCGTATTGGTCGCCCACCGGAGCAGGTGCTGGAGATCCTCAAGTGAACACCCGCTTCGCACGTTGGCTGACCCTGGTCGGCTTCTTCGGCCTGCTTGGCTGGGTCATCCTCTGGCATCTGTGGCTGTCGCCCCATCCGGACCTCAACCCCTGGCTGCTGCCGGTGATCTGGACGGTGCCGCTGCTCTTCCCTCTCAAGGGGATAGTGCAGGGCAACCCCTACACCCACGCCTGGGGCAACTTCGTGTTGATGCCCTATTTCCTCCACGCCCTCACCCTGATCACCACGGATGAGGGGGAGCGGTGGCTGGCGGTGGTGGAGCTGGTCTTCACCACTCTCGCCTTTATCGGCACCATCTATTACGCCCGACTGCGTGGTCGCGAACTTGGCTTAAGCATTCGCAAAAAGAAAGACGAAGCCAACTGATGAAAAACGCCCCGCAAGGGGCGTTTTTTTATGGGGAAGCAGCTCTATCCAGAGGGATCACTGTGCCCCTTGGGCTGCCCGATATTGGGCCAGCTGCTGCTGGCTAAAGTCCATCAGCGCGGGATAGAAGCGCAGAAATCCCGCCTCGCATGTTTGCCACTGCGATTCATCGAGGAGTTGCAGCGCCTCTCCCAGTGGTACCGGGCGGCGCAGTCGGCGACCTATGCCATTCAGCGCTTGCCCCAGCCCCTCCCTGTGGCGGTAGGAGGCGAGCCAGTTCTGCTCGGCCATCCGTTTGAGGGGGAGTGGCAGTCCGTCCGGCAGGCGTGGGTGATCGGCCAATAGCTGGTCATAACTGCGTTGCAGGAAGCGGGGCAGGGGTTCGGTACTGACCAGCTCCCAATGCTGGCTCAGCCAGTGGTCGTAGATCATATCCACCACTATGCCGCCAAAGCGGCGCCAGGGGGCCTCGAAACAGGCGACGGCCGCCTTGTGCTCGGGGTGGCTGTCGGTGAAGGCATCAATTTTGCGGTGCAGCCAGATCCCCTCATCGAAGTGGGCGGCAAGCCCCGTGGGCAGCGTGCCTTTGACGAAATCGCCGAGCAGATTGCCGGTGAGGGAGCTTCGGGTGTGGGCAGCCAGATGGAGATGGGCCAGAAAATTCATCGGTCGCTGTGGGTCTGTTATGGGATGGCAAGGTGCTTCGAGCCTAACGGATCCCGCCCGCCTTGACCATGTCGGGATTTTGCTACTGCCTGGCGGCTGCCTCTTGCCGGGCAAAATTCGGGCGTGCTAAGGTGATTCCATCTTTGTCACAGGACGCGACAAACCACCATGATGCGCAAAGCCAGAGGCTTTTTTCTGGCCTTCTACTTCAAGCCTTTCTATCTCTCCGAGTGGTTCGACGAATAGATCGAACCTCTGGAGCAGTTCACTGACGCCCGCTCGGGCGTGATCTCGCTCATCCAGATTTTGCCGCTTTTGGTCATCGCATGCATTCGCCTGCGGTGCCTTGTCCGCGCCTGTGCGCTTTTTATGTAATGGAGTACTCAAGATGAAGATCAGACTGACCCTCTCAGCCCTGTTTGTTGCCAGCCTGCTGGCCACCCCCGCCATGGCCAAGGAGTGGAAAACCGTGCGCTTCGGGGTGGAGGGGGCCTACCCGCCCTTCTCCTGGACCGATGCGTCGGGCGAGATCAAGGGGTTTGATATCGATCTCGCCAACGCCCTGTGTCAGCAGATGGCGGTCAAGTGCGAGCTGGTGGCGCAGGATTGGGACGGCATGATCCCGGCCCTGCTGTCGCGCAAATACGACGCCATCATTGCCGCCATGTCGATCACCGACGAGCGGCGCCAGAAGGTCGATTTCACCGAGAAATATGCCCATATTCCCAATCGCTTTGTGGCGGCCAAGGGGACCGAGCTGACGCTGACCCCGGAAGGCATGGCGGGCAAGCGCATCGGGGTGCAGCGGGCCACCACCCACGACAAGTACCTGACCGACAATTTTGGCTCGAATGTCACCATCGTCCGCTACGGCAATGCCGATGAGGCCTATCTCGATCTGAAAGCGGGTCGAGTGCTGGCCCTGCTGGCCGATGCCTCTGCCATCGAGCAGGGGCTCCTTGGCAAAGAGGGGGGCGACAAGTTCGACTATGTGGGGCCTGCCCTGACCGATCGCCAGTGGTTTGGTGATGGTATGGGGATCGCCGTGCGCAAGAGCGATAAGGAGCTCAAGGGCAAGCTGGACGAGGCGATCAAGGCCTTGCGTGCCAATGGTACCTATCAGCAGATCAACCAGAAGTACTTCAAGTACGATATATATGGTGGTTGACGGGGGGAGGGAGCTTGCTCCCTCTCTTTTCATTGGGCAAGCGACAATCGTGCAAGGAGGATCGCCATGTTGACCCTGATCGAGGGAGCCGAGATCTTCAGCCCCACCCACCTTGGCCAGCAGGATCTGCTGGTGGCTGATGGCCGTATCGCCTGGATGGGCAAGGGGTTGACGGTGCCCACAAACTGGCCGCTGCATCGGGTCGATGGTCGTGGCCGCTATCTGGTACCCGGGTTGGTGGATCCGCTGGCCCATATCACGGGCGGCGGCGGTGAGGGGGGCTTTGCCTTTCGCACCCCTGAACTGGCGGCGAGCGAGGCGCTCAAGGCCGGCGTCACCACCCTGGTGGCGGCGCTTGGCACCGACAGCCTGACCCGCACTCCCGCGCAGGTGCTCGGCAAGGTGCGCGAGTTTCGCGCCGCCGGGGTGAGCGCCTTTATGTATACCGGCTCCTACCATCTGCCGGTCAAGACCCTGACCGGCACGGTGGAGTCGGACATCATCCTGATCCCAGAGGTATTGGGGGTGGGGGAGGTGGCCATCAGTGACCACAGATCCAGTGCGCCGACCCACGACGAGCTGGCCAGGCTTGCCAGCGAGGCGCGGGTGGCTGGGCTGCTTGCGGGCAAGAGCGGGGTCAGCTTCTTCCATGTCGGGGATGGCAAGGGGGCATTGGCGCCCCTGCGGGCCCTGCGCGATGAGACCGACATTCCGCTGCGCCAGCTCTATCCCACCCACTGCAACCGCAACCCCTGGCTCTTTGCCGAGGCCGTCGAGTGGGGCAAGGCGGGAGGCTGGGTAGATCTCACCACCTCGAGCTTTCCCGATCTGCTGGAGGATGGCGAGCGGCTTGCCGCCGATGCACTCGTCGAGCTGTTGGCCGCCAGTGTGCCTGCCGAGCGCATCACCTTTAGTTCGGATGCCAACGCCAGCCTGCCGCGCTTTGATGGCGAAGGGCGGCTAATCGAGATGCGCTGCGGTCAGATTGCCAGCCTGTGGCAGCAGTGCGTGCGCGCGACCCAACTCGGTGTCTCGCTGGAGAGGGCATTGGCCGCGGTGACGAGCAATCCGGTGCAGGCGCTGGGACTCGGCAGCAAGGGGCGTATCGGGGTCGGGCAGGATGCGGATCTGCTGCTGGTGCACGACCGGACGTTTGCTATCGAAAGGGTGATGAGCGGCGGCCTGTGGCGCGAATAAGGCTGCGGGCAATATCGCAGCCAGTGCGAGTGCGTGGTTGCTCCAAACAGCCAAAGCCCGACAACAAGGTCGGGCTTTTTTATCTGCAATGTGGGAATCAGGCTTAGATCGCCAGAAATCCGAGGATCAGGATGGGGCCGAGCAGGCTCAGGATAAAGCCGGAGACAATGGCCACCGGCACCACCTGAATGCCCCCTGATTTCTGGATAACCGGCAGGGTGAAGTCCAGCGCCGTGGCGCCGCCGTAACCGATGGCCGCCGAGGGGTGGCGTCGCATCAGGATCGGGATGATCAGTATGGCGATAAGCTCGCGCCCAAGATCGTTGATAAAGGCAGCAGAACCGAGCACCGGCCCCAGTTTGTCGGCCACCAGAATGCCGGAGAGCGAATACCAGCCGAAGCTCGAGCTCATCGCCAGACCATGGGCAAAGGGCATGCCCAGCAACTGGGCCGCCAGCAGGCTGCCCAGCCAGCTGCTGAGGATGACGGTGGCGGCTATCTTCATCCCCCAGGGGTTGAGCAGGATCTGGCGCAGCCGCATGCCAGAGTTGCGCATCTGCACCCCGATGAGAAACAGCAGCAGCATCAGGGCCCACTCGCTCCACTTGTCGATGGGCAGGGCGCGCAGATCCACCAGTAGACCCAGCAGCACACCGCCGAGCACCACAAAGCAGAGCTGCAGGGATTCCCACAGCAGGTGCAGCTTGCCCGGCATCTTGCTATCGCTCGCCTCGTGGGTCGGCGGCGTGCGCTTGTCGAGCCACCAGAGGGCCAGCAGGTTGCAGACCGTGATCGCGGTGAGCATCACCCCGGCGACCTTGAAGATCACCGCCAGATTGCTGCCCAGGTTCTCCACATAGGCAAGCCCGAGCCCCATCAGAAACAGAATGAGGTAGACCATCTTGCCCAGACTCTGGTTGACCAGCTTGATCAGTCGGGCAGAGGAGAGGGGAACCAGATAGCCGATTGCCAGTGGCAACAGGATCAGCAACACATTGAGCAGCATCGAGGCCTCGATCACAAAAACTGATAAAAACACCACCTTATCATTACTTATTGGCTCTGTGTCACATATCTATCGCTTTCATGGCCGAAAACAGCCCTTTTGGGGGCAGATTGTTACTTTTTTGCCACAACCTCTCTGTTTGATAAGGTTCTGTGCGAGCCCGAGTGCACCAATGAAATCAAGTTGATCCAATCGGGTGGTCGATATTTCGCTCGGCAAGGGGGTGCATAAAGCCATTTTGGTGCCGGTTTGGCACACATCACGCTTTTCTCTTGCCACTGATATGATTGGGGTATAAAAAGGCGGTATCGGAATAGCCATTGAAACGGCTGTTTATGCAAACAAAGTGCTGAAAAATACGCAAAGAGCGAATAAAAATAGAGCGGATCCCCTGAAGACCCTCGTTCTGTATTGTTTTTTCACTATCCGGGTGATATTTTCGCTGAAGGTTGCCATCGGTTAACTTTTTGTTAAATGTACGGTGGTTGAGTCACGCCCCCTGCGGCGTCTAGGGACAGACAAGGTTGTAATGGATGAGCGACGTTGCCGCACTGGAAGTACGTGATCTGCACAAATATTTTGGCACCCACGAAGTGCTCAAGGGCATCGACATGACCGCCCACAAGGGGGATGTGATCTCCCTTATCGGCTCCTCCGGCTCGGGGAAGTCGACCTTTCTTCGCTGTATCAATCTGCTCGAAACCCCCTCATCCGGCACCGTCTCGCTCCATGGCGAGTTGATCCGGATGAAAACCAGCCGCGCCGGCGAGCGGTTGCCCGAGGATATGCGTCAGGTGGAGCGGATCCGCAGCCGACTGGCCATGGTGTTTCAAAGCTTCAATCTCTGGTCACACATGACCATCATGCAGAACATCATCGAAGTGCCGATCCAGGTGCTCAAGGTCCCTCGCGCCGAAGCGATGGCCAAAGCGGAACTCCTGCTCAACCGGGTGGGGTTGTGGGAGCGGCGTGACTACTATCCCGGCCACCTCTCCGGTGGTCAGCAGCAGCGGGCCGCCATTGCCCGTGCGCTGGCGGTAGAGCCCGAGGTGATGCTGTTTGATGAACCCACCTCGGCACTGGATCCCGAGCTGGTGGGGGAGGTGCTCGGCCTGATGCGCGAGCTGGCCGAAGAGGGGCGCACCATGCTGGTGGTAACCCACGAGATGTCTTTTGCCCGGGATGTATCGAACAAGGTGATGTTTCTGCATCAGGGGCGGGTGGAAGAGGAGGGCAACCCCAAGGAGATTTTCGCCCATCCCAAATCCGAGCGGTTCAAGCAATTCATCTCCTCCATCTACTGATGGCGGGATGCCTGGTTACCCAATCAACTGTTTTATCAAGGAGAGATACATGAACAAGCTGATGCTGGCGACAGCCGTAGTTACTGCCCTCGCGTCCGGTAGCCTGATGGCCAAGGAGTGGAAAGAGGTCCGGATCGGGGTTGAGGGTGCCTATCCCCCCTTCTCCTGGACCGAGCCCAGTGGCGAGGTGAAAGGTTTTGATATCGACATCGCCAACGCCCTGTGCGAAGAGATGAAAGTGAAGTGCACCCTGGTCAAGCAGGACTGGGACGGCATCATTCCTGCGCTGCTGTCGCGCAAGTTTGACGCTATCATCGCCACCATGGACATCACCGAAGAGCGCAAGAAGAAGGTGGACTTCACCCAGAAGTACCAGCACATTCCGGCCCGCTTCGCCGCCAAGAAGGGCACTGACGTGCAGCTCGACAAAGCCTTTATGGAAGGCAAGTCCGTCGCGGTGCAGCGTGCGACCTCCATGGATACCTTTATTACCGACAACTTCCCCAATGCCACCATCAAGCGTTACGGCACCGCCGATGAAGCCTATCTCGATCTGAAATCCGGTCGTGTGGACTATGTGCTGGCCGACTCTGCCGCCATCACCGACGGTCTGCTGAAGAAAGAGGGGGGTGATGCCTTTGAATTCGTCGGCCCGAAACTGACCGATCCCAAGTGGTTTGGCGAAGGCGCCGGTATTGCAGTGCGCAAGGCTGACAAGGATCTGAAAGAGAAATTCAACGCCGCCATTCTGGCGCTGCGTGCCAACGGCAAGTACAAGGAAATCAACGACAAATACTTCGAGTTCGACGTTTACGGAGAGTAAAACAAAGAGACGTTTACGGCGAGTAAGTCCAAAGACGTCTACGGCAAGTAACGACAGGTTGATCCCGTCAGTAGTCATCGGGCCCGTCACCTCCCTGAGGGAGTTTACGGGCCCGCATTGATTGCAATGGAGCTGCACATATTTCATTCGGACTGCTATGGAGCCTTCTGGTTAGCAGGTGCGTGAAGATTCAGTGGCGATGGAGCTGCATATGTTTGATTTGAAAGGATACGAAGCCTCGCTGCTGGAGGGCGCCTGGGTCACCCTGGAAGTGGCGCTGGCCTCCCTGCTGCTGGCGTTGCTGCTGGGGATGCTGGGGGCGCTGGCCAAACTCTCTCCCTACAAGTGGGCCAGGGCCATCGCCACCGGCTACACCACCATCATTCGCGGCATCCCCGATCTGGTGCTGATGATGCTGCTCTTCTTTGGCGGCCAGGTGCTGATCAACGGTATCTGCACCTGGGTCAACGAGACTTACAACAGCTGGTTACTGGAGAGTAATCCCAATCAGGAGTGGGTCTCCCTGCTTCCGGACTATATCGACATCAGCCCCTTTGTGGCCGGTGTCGCGACCATCGGCTTTATCTTCGGCGCCTACATGACCGAGACCTTTCGCGGTGCCATTCTGGCGGTGGACAAAGGCGAACTGGAGGCCGCACGGGCCTTTGGCATGCGGGCAACCCAGGTGTTTGTGCGGATCCTCTTCCCCCAGATGATGCGCCACGCTCTGCCCGGGTTTGGCAACAACTGGCTGGTGCTGCTGAAAACCACTGCGCTGGTCTCCATAATCGGCCTCGATGACATGGTGCGCAAAGCCTCGTTGGCGGCGGGCTCGACCCAGCAACCCTTCACCTTCTACATGGCGGTGGCGCTGATCTTCCTGATCTTCACCGCAGTCTCCACCTCGGCGCTCAAGTGGGCTGAGCGTCACTATGCCATCAAGACGAGGTAAGCCATGTCGTACTCAATGCAGTCATCCGTTTACTGTGAGCGTCGCGGTGCCAGTGCCGAGCGTCACTACATCACGATGAAGACGAGGTAAGCCATGGATTTCTCAATCATTCTCAAAGAGTGGCCCACCTACTGGGAGGGGCTCTATACCACCGTCTGGCTGGTGGCCCTCTCTCTGATCCTTGGGTTGATGCTGGCGGTGCCCATGGGCATTCTGCGCAACAGCCGCAACTGGCTGATCAAGGGGCCGATCTGGGCCTATATCTACTTCTTTCGCGGCACCCCGCTGCTGGTACAGCTCTTTATCATCTACTATGGCGCCGCCCAGTGGGAGTGGCTGAAGAACAGTGCCGCCTGGTCGCTCTTCTCCGAAGCCTGGTTCTGTGCGCTGCTGGCCTTCACCCTCAATACCGCCGCCTATACCGCCGAGATCGTGCGCGGGGCGGTACACAATATGCCGCGCGGCCAGATTGAGGCTGCCAACGCCTTTGGCATGACCCGCTGGCAGACCCTGACCCGGATCATTTTGCCCAACTCGTTTCGTCGGGCACTGCCGGCTTACAGCAACGAGGTGATCTTCATGCTGCAGGGTTCGGCGGTGGCGGGCATCATCACCATCGTCGATCTGACCGGCGCGGCGCGGATCATCAACTCTCGCTACTACAGTCCGTTCGAGGCGTTTTTGACCGCAGGGCTGCTCTATATGCTGCTCACCTTTGTCATCGTCTGGCTGTTCAAGAAGTGGGAAGCGCGCTGGCACGCTCACCTGCGCCCGCGCAATGTGTAAGGGTTGAGCTGCCAAGATGAGCGAAAATGGCTCCGCCTGTTGCAGGCGGGGCCATTTTTTATCTTTATCCTCTGCCGCCCGGTTTGCCAAATGGCGGACGAGCAGGGAGAATGCAGCACTCCCGAGCACCGCCAGTCGTTGGCTGCGTGCCTTATCCCCCAGTTCCCGAGGTTTTATGTACCGGATATTGTTTGAGCATCCCGCTTTCCTGGTTATCGACAAGCAGCCCGGCATCGGCATGCACGACGAGAAGGGCGACGGGGAGGCGGTCAATCCGGGGCTGGTCAATCGCGTTAAGGCCGATACCGGGCTCACTCTCTATCCGGTACACCGGCTCGACAAGATGACCTCCGGCTTGGTGCTGCTGGCCCGCACCACAGAGGCGAACCGTGAGCTGAGCATGGCTTTTGCGGCCCGTGAGGTGAGCAAGCAGTATCTGGCGCTCTCCGATCGTAAACCGAAGAAGAAGCAGGGCTGGGTGAAGGGGGATATGCAAAAGGGGCGTGGCGGCAGCTGGATGCTGGTGCGCACGCTGGAAAACCCCGCCATCAGCTGGTTCGATTCGGTGTCGGTGCGCGAGGGGCTGCGGCTCTATCGCATCAAGCCCCAGACCGGCAAAACCCACCAGATCCGGGTTGCCCTCAAAAGCATCGGCGCCCCCATTCTCGGGGATGAGCGCTATGGCGGTACGCCAGCCGATCGCGGCTATCTGCACGCCTGGCGACTGAGTTTTACCCTGGCGGGCGAGCCGTTCGACTTTGTCTGCCCGCCCGATGTGGGGAGTGAATTTGTCACTCCCGAGCTCACGGCAGCCATCGCAGCCCTTGCGCCCTGATGCTGATGCGCCCAGCGTCTGACGCCATGATCCATTCAGCGAAAGAGCGTGATCCTGACGGACGTGCGCCGCGCTGGATCCTGGCCGACTTTGACGACACCCTGGCCCCCGGCGACAGCCACGCCGGTCTGCTGCGCTATATCCTGCGCCGCCGGATCTGGCCGCTGCTGCTGTTGCCAGTGATTGCGCTGGGTGGCTTGGTCTATTTGTTGCCAAGTCAGCTGCTACCCAGCCAGCGGCGGCGCGGTATCTCCCTTATCTGGTGGGCCATCTCGTTGGGGCTTTCTCCTTTGGGCTGGCGCAAGCTGGTGCGCGCCTATTGCCGCACCAGGCCGGGGCTGTATCGTCAGGCTCGCGAATTGCTGCAACGCGAGGGGGCGCGCTGCTGGGTGATCTCCGCCAGTCCCTGCGCGCTGGTGCGAGCCCAGCTCTATCAGCAACTGCCCGACCAGTTGCCCCACCGGATCATTGGCTCGCAGATGCACTACCGTTTTGGCGGCCTGATGCCGCGCTTCTATTGCCACGGCCAGCACAAGCTGCTGCCGGAGATTTGCGCCCTCGATGCCGAGCTGGCCTTGAGCGACAGCCTGCACGATCTGCCGCTGCTGGGGTTGGGGAAAGAGGCGTGGTTGATCAATCCGACGCCTGTGCGACTGCAAAAGGCCCGGGCCTGCTTGCCCCATCTGCTGCTCAAAAACTGGCAACTGTAAGGCAAAGCTGACAGTCCTATGGGTCGTCACCGTTTGATCCGCAAGGCTGCGGCTTGAACGTCACAATTCATTTACATCTTTTGCTGCCAGCCGCGAAAAACTATCTGCAACCCGCCTCTTCTCTTCCTGCTACGCCCTGCTTCTAATGAAACAAGTTGTTAACACTTGCCGCGCCGCTGGGTGTCGCAATCCGTTTTAACCGAATCAAGAGCAAGGAGCGCCCGATGAATGCCACCTCTTCCGCCACCCATACCATCAATCCGTTAGGCACAGACGGTTTCGAGTTTGTCGAGTACACGGCCCCCGATGCCAAAGGGATTGCCGCCCTCAAGAGCCTGTTTGTTTCGCTCGGGTTTGCCGAGGTCGCCAAGCACAAACACAAGCAATGCTGGCTCTACCGGCAGGGGGATATCAACTTTGTGGTCAATGCCGAGCCTCACTCCCAGGCGGAGCAGTTTGCCAGCTTGCACGGGCCGAGCGTTTGCGGCATGGCATTTCGGGTGAGCGATGCGGGCAAAGCCCAGCAGTACGCCATCGCCAAGGGGGCCAAGCCCTTTGTCGGCAAGATTGGCCCAATGGAGCTCAATATTCCCGCCATCTACGGTATCGGCGAGAGCACGCTCTCCTTTGTCGACCGTTATGGCGACAAGGGCTCCATCTATGACGTGGATTTTGTCTTCTACCCCGACTGGCAGTCCCGGATGGCAGAGGTAGATGCCGGTCTTATGGAGATCGATCACCTGACCCATAACGTGCATCGCGGCAATATGGATGTCTGGTCCAACTTCTATGAGCGGATCGGCAACTTCCGCGAAATTCGCTACTTCGATATCGAGGGCAAGCTGACCGGGCTGCACTCTCGCGCCATGACTGCCCCCTGCGGCAAGATCCGTATCCCCATCAACGAGTCGGCGGATGACAAGTCCCAGATCGAGGAGTACCTGCGTCAGTACAAGGGGGAGGGGATCCAGCACATCGCCATGGCCTCCAGCGATATCTACCACACCATCCGCACCCTGCGCAGCCGCGGTACCGGCTTTATGCCGACGCCCGATACCTACTACGAGAAGGTGAACAGCCGGGTCGAGGGGCATCAGGAGGATCTGGCGGCCCTCAAAGAGCTGCGCATCCTCATCGACGGCTCCCCCACCAAGGATGGCATCCTGTTGCAGATCTTCACCGACACTGTGATTGGCCCGGTCTTCTTCGAGATCATCCAGCGCAAGGGTAACGAAGGGTTTGGCGAGGGCAATTTCAAGGCGCTGTTTGAATCGATCGAGCTGGACCAGATCCGCCGCGGCGTGCTGGATGGCACCGAGGATGAGAAGGGTGCCCGCAAAGAGGGAGCGAGCGATGCGTAACTGGATTAACTTCCCCCATCGGGAGGGGACCCACTCCCGACAGGCCCATGCAGATCTGCCCGAACAGGCCATCTATGAGCGCGAGCTGGGGCGCAGCGGCTTTTTCGGCCCCGCCACCCACATGCACCACAAGCATGCCCCCACCGACTGGAGCAGTTGGAAGGGACCGCTGCGACCACGGCTGTTTGACTTGAATGCCCTCCAGGAAGAGGTGAGCTCACTCTCTCCCTGGGGGGCTCCCGACATTCTCAGCAACCCCCATTGCCGCTACCGGATATGGCGGCTCTCCGAGACGATGCCGTTTCTGGTGCGCAACGCCGACGGCGACGAGCTGCTCTTTATCCACGAGGGGGGCGGCGAGTTCTTCTGCGACTACGGCCACCTGACTCTGCGGGACGGCGACTATGTGGTGATCCCCCGTGGCACCATGTGGCGCATCGAGCCGACGGCGCCCCTGTTCATCCTGATGATCGAGGCGACCAACGACAGCTACCAGCTGCCGGACAAGGGGCTGGTGGGCAATCACGCCATCTTCGACCCGGCTGCGCTCGATGTGCCCGCCATCAACGAACGCTTTCTGGCCCAGCAGGATGAGAATCCCTGGTCGCTGCAGGTCAAACGCCACGATCAGGTGTCGGTCATCACCTGGCCGTTCAACCCGTTGGATGCGCAAGGGTGGCACGGCGACTTGTGTGTGGTGCGCCTCAACTGGCGGGATATCCGCCCGCTGATGAGCCATCGCTACCATCTGCCGCCGTCGGCTCATTCGACCTTTGTGGCAAGCCGCTTTGTCATCTGCACCTTCGTGCCGCGCCCCATCGAGAGCGATCCCGGCGCCCTCAAGGTGCCCTTCTATCACAGCAATGATGATTACGACGAAGTGCTCTTCTACCACGCCGGGGACTTCTTCAGCCGGGACAATATCGAGCGGGGCATGGTCACCTTCCACCCTGCCGGATTCACCCACGGCCCCCATCCCAAGGCGTTTGCGGCGGGGCAGGCCTATGCCAAGAAGTTCACCGACGAGGTAGCGGTCATGCTCGACACCCGCGATGCGCTGAACGTCGGCAGTCTGTGCGAAGGGATCGAGAACACCCGGTATGTCTCCAGCTGGCAGCGCCCGGACGCTGCTGCCGGCAAATAAGGAATCGCTTATGAAATTGGCAACATTGAACAATGGCAAGCGCGATGGCGCTTTGGTGGTGGTGAGCCGGGATCTGGCCCGGGCGGTGCGGGTGAGCGAGATTGCTCCCACCCTGCAGGCCGCCCTCGACGAGTGGGCCGAGGTTGCCCCCAGGCTCGAGGCTGTCTATCAGCAGCTTAACGAGGGCCACGTTGGTGAGGCGTTCCCCTTTGACGAAGCGTCTTGCCTCTCTCCGCTGCCGCGCGCCTACCAGTGGGCCGATGGCAGCGCCTACGTCAACCATGTGGAGCTGGTGCGCAAGGCCCGCGGCGCCGAGATGCCCGAAAGCTTCTGGCACGATCCGTTGATGTATCAGGGGGGCTCCGACAGTTTTCTCGCCCCCCGTGGGCCTATCGTGATGGGTTCGGAGGAGTGGGGGATCGATTTCGAGTCGGAGGTGGCCATCATCACCGACGATGTGCCGATGGGGGTGAGTGCGCAGGGAGCCGCCAGCCACGTCAAATTGCTGATGCTGGTCAACGATGTGAGCCTGCGTAACCTCATTCCGGGCGAGCTTGCCAAGGGCTTTGGCTTCTTCCAGTCCAAACCGTCCAGCGCCTTCTCGCCGGTGGCCATCACCCCGGATGAGCTGGGGGATGACTGGCTCGATGGCAAGGTCCATCTGCCGCTTCTGACCCACCTCAACGGTGCGCTGTTCGGTGCGCCAGAAGCCGGGGTGGACATGACCTTCAACTTCTTCGAGCTGATTGCCCATGCGGCCAAGACCCGGCCCCTTGGTGCCGGTTGCATCATCGGCTCCGGTACCGTCTCCAACTACGATCGCAGCGCCGGCTCATCCTGTATCGCCGAGCGGCGCATGCTGGAAATTCTTGATTGTGATCAAGCTATAACCCCCTATTTGCAGTTTGGTGATAGAGTGTCGATCGCGATGGAAGATCGCTCTGGCCAAAACCTGTTTGGCACCATCTCTCAACAGGTGGTGCCAGCGAGCGGTCAGGGAGGTTGATGGCCAGCGCCGGTTGGCGGCAAACCTATTCGGGATATGTCCGGATCACGACGAGCCCTCAACCGGTGCCGGGTACACAAGGAGGCAGGTGGCGAGCACCTGCCGGGCTTCGGGCCCAGATAAGATGCAGGGACAGATTATGTTGCAGTTGTTTGGCTATTGGCGTTCGTCGGCAAGTTTTCGGGTACGGATCGTGTTGCAGCTCAAGGGGCTCGCCTACGAGCAGCATCCCATCAATTTGCGGCAAGGCGAGCAGAGCGAGAAGGCCTATCGCCGGATCAATCCGCAAGGGCTGGTGCCGTTTCTGGTGGATGGCGATGTGCAGCTCGGTCAGTCGGTCGCCATCATGGAGTACCTTGACGAGACCTATCCCGCCTACTCCCTGATGCCCTCTTCCCCCGACGCGCGGGCCCGAGTGCGCCAGATCGTCAACATGATCGCCTGCGATATCCACCCGCTCAACAATCTGCGGGTGCTCAACTATCTGGAAGAGCACTTCAGGGCCAACAACGAGCAGGAGGCTTGCTGGTATCGCCACTGGATTGACGAGACCTTCACCGCCCTCGAACAGCTGTTGATGACCACCGCCGGTGTCTACTGCGTCGGCAACGAAGTGACCCTGGCCGACTGCATGCTGGTGCCCCAGGTCTACAACGCCCGCCGCTACGACATGACCCTGGACGATTACCCCACTATCCGCCGCATCGTCGCCAACTGCGAACAGTTGCAAGCCTTTATCAAGGCCGCCCCCGCAAACCAGCCGGACGCGCAGTGACAACCTGACTTAACGAACATCGCGGGATGGCATCAACACGCCATCCCACGCGTCACATCTCCTCATCTCTTTATTCCCCTCTCTGTGCGCTTTGTGTTCTTCGTGTTGACGGCTGAATGTCGCCAATAATCCTTCTTTTGTCACACCTATCAACATTTTGCATTGACTTAGTCTTTATTGTTGGTGTTTTGGGCTGTCAGTCACACTCAAGTCAGTTGATTGGGCCTAGTATCGCCACGCCAGCGGAACAGCTGAAAGCAGAAATGCGTACAGGTCGCCTATCAGGGGGCCTTGGCTACCTCCCTGGTTTCCATGGTTTATTCGCACTGCTCTTTTTCGTGTTTACGGTTTGATGGCCCGCACTGTCCGGCCCGTGTCACCGCGCAGATCCCTTGTGACAGCGGCAGGTTGACTGGCGCGCCACCGCTTATTTGCAACCACTCTGTGCAACAAGGAGATCTCATGTATTCCTTCAAAAAGTGCGTCGTCGCACTCTCCATCAACCTTGCTCTCTTCTCGTCGGCGTTCGCCTGTACCACCTTGCTGGTCGGCAGTGAAGCCAGCGCCGATGGCTCCATGATGGTGGCCCGCAGCGCCGACAGCGATGCCCTGAAAGCCCAGCATTTCGTGATCCATCCGGCCAAGCAGGGGCAGAGCGGTATGCACAGCTCCAAGGCTCACAATGGCGCCAATGATTTCAGCTACCCCTTGCCGAAAAACTCCCTGCGCTATACCACGGTACCGAACTGGAAGACCCAGCTGCATGGCGCCACCGGGTTCAACGAGAAGGGAGTCGGGGTGAGCGGCACCGAGTCCATTTTTGCCTCACCCGAAGCGCTCGCCTTTGACCCCTATGTGGAAGATAAGGGGATCACCGAGGATGACATTCCCGATGTGTTGCTCTCCCGGTCCACATCGGCCCGCGAGGCGATCTCGTTGCTTGGCAACATCATCGAGACCATAGGCGCGGGAGAGGGATTTGGTGTCGCCGTGGTGGATGATAACGAGCTCTGGTATCTGGAGACTGCCACCGGCCATCACTGGATGGCGCAGCGTCTGCCGAAAAATCACTACTTTGCCACCGGCAATCAGGGCCGCCTGCAGCAGTACGATCCCGCCAGTGCCGATATGATGGGATCGAAAAATCTGATCGAATTTGCCACCGAGAAGGGGCTCTACCATCCGCAAAAGGAGGGGGCGTTCAACTTCTCGAAAGCCTATACCCGCGATGACGAGCGGGACCGTACCTATAACGATCCGCGGGTCTGGAACATCCAGCAGATGTTCAACCCCTCGCTCAAGCAGGCGGTGGATTCCGGTCGCCAGTTCCCGGTCACCCTCTCCCCCGAGAAGAAGATGACGCTGGAGGAGGTCAAGGCGGTGCTGCGCAATCACTATGACGGCACCGAACACGATCCCTACAGCAAGGGGTTGAACGGTCAGGAGCCGTGGCGCCCCGTCAGCGTGTTTCGCACCTACGAGTCCCATGTGATGCAGGTACGCCCCTGGATGCCGCGTGAGGTGGGGGAGGTGACCTATGTGGGCCTCGGCATGGCGGATCTGACCGCCTTCGTTCCCTACTACAGCGGTCTGGAAGCCTATCCGGCGCACTATGCCATGGGTAGCGACAAGGCCGACAGCGACTCCATCTACTGGAAATATCGCAAGCTGCAGACCCTGATAATGACCGATTACCCCAAATTGGCCCCCATAGTGAAGCAGGCTTACCAGAGCTGGGAGGCGAAGATTGCCAAAGAGCAGAAAGAGATGGAAGCCAGCTACCTGAAAACGGTCAAAACGGACAAGGCCGCCGCCAACAGCATGCTCAACGACTTCAATCTGCGGGTGATGAAGGAGGCCGAAATGCTGACCGACGATCTCACCAACCAGATCTTCACGGTGCGCACCCAGGATATTCAGGCCGATATCTTCTTCGCCAACAAGGCGAAAAAGGACTGATTGCCCCCATGATGTGGTGAGGCGGCAGAGCGTGTCGTCATCCATGTCTTGAGTATGGTGATCTTCTCACTGTCACCTTTGTTATCAGAAGACGACATAACGAAAAGCCTTCACGGGAGTGAAGGCTTTTTTGCAGAGTGTTCAGATGAGCATGACGAAGCCTGTCTGGCTAAAAACGGTACTCGATATGGAGGGTATGGCTGTCCAGCCCCGGGTTCTTGTCATACATATAGGCGTTGGACATGTGCTCATACTGATAGCCGATCAGCCAATTCTTGGTGATGGCGTAACCGAGGCCGATACCCAGAGCGAACTGGAAGGGACCGCCGTAATCCTTGTAGCCGTGGCCGCGGGTGCCAAATTGATACTGATCGAGCCAGACCATTTCGCCGGGGATCCAGGTCACCCAGTTACCCCATTGGCATTCGATACGGGCACCGCCCCCCAGTCTTGCGGTCTCTTCATCTTCTATCTTGAGGGTACCGCCACGCACTCCCAATCCAAATTGACAAGCCGAGTCTCCCCAGCGCCAGAACATATGGTGAAACTTGGCATCGGCGATCTTGATGTCGAGCTTTTCATTGCTGAACGCCTTGCCCAGCTGCAGGGCAAGAATATTGTCATTGGCCACGGCCCCTGTGCTGGTGAGCAGTGAAACCAGCAGGCCAATCCTTGATAGAGTGTTAGCGTCCATGCCCCCTCCAATGTCGTTGATTCCCTGTGGTGCCGATTCAATCGGACACATATCAGGCATAGTCAACAGGCAATAACCCTGTCAATCACGGCCAGAAAAACTAAAAAAAACCATGTTGGCGAATAAATGGTCTATCGCTTTTATGTTCTCAATAACGGGGAAAAACGGAGTCTAATTGAACGTTATTTGAACTACTTGTTGTGTGTGACGTTAATGGTGGTCACTTTTTAGGCAGTGGCTGAGTGGATTGATGGGTATATCAGAGAGGTTGTCGAACTCGAACAAAAGGCTGACAACCACATTTTCATTTAAAACTCAATGGATGTGGTTCACAAAAAATTAATTTATCTTTGGAGGAGCGAGGGATAATTAAGAAATCTCTAAATTAATCTTGCTTGTCGTCAAAAATATTTACACCGTACGAATACATTTATTACCAATGCTGCTTTGAGTGTAAATCTTTTAAAAACAGAGTCTTGTGTCCCTCTTTGTCGTGTGAAGAATGCAGGTGAGTTTTTTGAGTGTTGACCCAATTGTGGCTAATTGATAGCATTCGAAAAAAATGAGAATAAACATGATATACGTCACATTGTGACGTTTTCATGAACGGGATGGGTGCTTACATCGCAATCAATTCTTGCTGGCTTTTTGAGCTGGCATGCTTCGCTATTTTCCTTCCTGTTTTTATTTTACAACCAAATTGTCTGTTTTTTGTCCGGGAAGATGTCATTGCCGTGCGGTAGCTATGGCAAAAAAACAGTATTTCGCGATCAACATCGCTACATCTTTACAGCAATTGAGCAGCATTGCTCATTTTAGGGCTCATGCCTACTCCTGATGAGACTATTGCTGTTCTGTCTGAGATCCATCATATATCGTGTCTTGCTCGATTCACTCAGAACATTCTGAAATGCGTGCTGTAAATGGTAATTTTTTGAGCAAACGGCTCTTGTTCAGACTGCCTAGTATCGCTTCGCAGTCTCGGCAGATTGTCTGTTGATGAGGAACTCAAAACCCGCTTTTGCAGTTGCAGGGCTGGGGATGAACAGCCACATGTCAGTTCGTTTTTTGGTCATGAAAGATAATGAGTCGATCGGCAATAGCGTTGCCAGACCATAAGGCGACCTGGCTTTAACAGATCAACACTTGACTCCATGGGAAATATTGACACATGAATTTTGCAACCCGGTTATTGGCCATATCGTTAGCCATACAAGTTGGTGGCTGTGCATATGAGCCAAAGCAGGTAGAAGCGTCTCGTCCTCTCGTCAACCCGTCAGTTGCTACTGAATTGTATGCCATGCCTCCCGATCTGCAGCAGGCGCTGAATACACTGCCACAAGGCGCTGCATTCAGTAGAAACAATGTTACCTATACCCTAGGGCAACGCTATGTTTCGGCTCTGGGTCTTGAGTGCGTTGAGCTGTTGTTTAACAGCATGCAAGGCCATTCGCAAAGACGTGCGGCATGCAAGACTGAAGAACAATGGTATCTGATACCTCAACTGGAACAGACCTCTGTCAGCAACCTTCTTGCTGAGCAATAAAATGAAGGCACATGTTTTGAACAAAATGAAAATTTATCAGCTCAGCACACTTCTGTTTCTCATCAGTACATCCTGCGCAACCATGGCCGTTGCCGCCCCGGATTTAGCGCAAGCAAATGGATCATCATTTGGTTACACCCTTTCAGGAAAGGCTGCTGAAAACACCGGCCCCCAGCTTGGTGGTCAAGCAGCACTGAGTGGGCAGGCCAACACAAGTTCAACGACCGGGAGTTTTACTCAACAGAATCGTCAAGGAATGTTGTTACCCGGTGAGGCAGATGTACGTAAATTACTGCCCCAGGCAGAGGTTGGATTACCTCCTCCTTATGGCGCCAATCTGTTTGCCGGTGGCTATGAGACCGAACGCAGCGATGGCCTGAATGACAATTATCTGATAGCGCCAGGGGACAAACTTAATATCTGGATCTGGGGGGCCGTCAATTTTTCCAATGTAGTGACGGTAGATAATCAAGGCAATATTTTCATTCCTGATGTCGGCCCGATAAATGTCAAGAATGTACCTGCCAGCCAGGTCAATAATCTGGTGACCAGCAGGATTGGTGATGTTTTTACGAATAATGTCAATATCTACGTCAACCTGCTGACAACAACTCCCGTGAGTGTGTTTGTTACAGGCCCGGTAATACGGCCAGGCCAGTATGCGGGTCAATCCTCTGACAGTGTGCTCTATTTTCTCAAGCGGGCAGGGGGGATAGACTCGGAGCGCGGCAGCTATCGTCAAATTAAGGTATTACGCCAGAACCAGGTCATCCAAAAAATCGATCTGTATGAATTCATGCAGCAAGGCAAAATGCCCAAGCTCTCTTTTAAAGATCAGGATGTCATCCTGGTAGAGCCACAGGGCCCGATGATAAATGTCGCGGGCAAGGTGCGTAACCCATTCCGTTTCGAATTGACTCAGCGCAATACGCTAGGCTCGGAGTTGGTCAACTATGCTCTGCCGCTTGCCAAGGTGAGTCATGTCGGGGTGATAGGTGACCGTCCAAGTGGTCCATTCTCCATCTATTTACCTTACAAGGATTTTGCCAGCCTCCAGCTTAAGGATGGTGACAAAGTCTTGTTCAACGATGACATGCATGCTCAGGTTTATGATGTGCAGGTCGCTGGTAGCTATATGGGACCCTCATATTTTACAGTGCGCAAGCAGACCAAACTGCATGAGCTGCTCAACCATATTCCCATTGACCCACAGCTTGCCGATTACCAATCCATCTACCTTATGCGCAAGAGTGTCGCTGCGCGGCAAAAAGAGATGTTGGAAGAGTCGCTCAACCGGTTGGAACGCAGTGTGTTTACTGCTCCTGCCAGCTCGGATGGTGAAGCGGCGATCCGTGCCAAAGAGGCAGAACTGGTGATGCGCTTTGTCGAAAAGGCCAGAAAAATCCAGCCACTTGGCAAGGTGGTGGTCGCAGACAAGGGGATTGTTGCGAACATTCAGTTGGAACAGGGTGACCAGATTGTCATACCGAACAGAACTGACCTGATTCAGGTCGGTGGGGAAGTATTGATGCCACAGGCCGTCGTCTACAACGCCAATGCGACTCTCGATGACTATGTGGCATGGGCTGGCGGATTCACCGAGCGTGCGAATGACCAACGGATTGCCGTGGTTCATGCCAACGGGTTGGTGGAGTTTAAAAATAAGGGGAGTGTCCAGCCCGGTGATCAGATCCTGGTGTTGCCCAAGGTTGACAGCAAAACCATGCAATCGGTCAAGGATATTACTCAAATTATCTATCAGATCGCCGTGGCTGCTAACGTAGCAATTAACTAAGCCGCTGATTGCGGCGTAAAACAGACTCGCCCCCGGCGAGTCTGTTATACGGTAGAGCGACTTAATGAATAAACCGATTCTTAATCAAACGCCGCGTACCTCCTTACAGGTATTGCGAGATGTTGTCTTTGGCCTGCTTATTCGCGAGCTTAAAACCCGTTTTGGCAGCTATCGCTTGGGGTATGCTTGGGCACTACTGGATCCACTGCTGATGATCGGTGCCTTTAGCCTGATTTTTGGCTTGCGCGGTCATAGCGGATTTGGCGGAGCGCCAGCACCACTATTTATCACCGCAGGGTATCTGCCTTTTATTTTTTTTAAAAATGTGGTCAGCAAGCTGCAATCTGCAGTCAGCGCCAATATGGGGCTGTTCTGTTACCGCCAGGTCACTCCGTTCTCAACGTTTATTGCCCGTTTTATGCTCGAAACCATGGTCGGGATGCTGGTGGGGGGGGTATTAATATTGGGACTAATCTGGTTTGGCTTTGATGCCATTCCTGCCGATCCGCTGCAGGTGATCCTTGTCTATCTGCTGTTGATGGTATTCTCGTTTTCTCTCGGAATTGTCTTTTGCGTGATCTGCAATTTGGTGCAAGAGGCCGACAAATTCCTCAACCTGCTGATGATGCCATTGATGTTTATCTCATGCGTCATGTTCTCGCTCGCCACCATCCCGGCCCAATATCGGCACTGGTTTTTATGGAATCCGCTGGTGCATGCTCTAGAGCTTATTCGCAGTGGCTGGATTGCCGGCTACAGTAGCCCCTATGTCAGCTCGAGCTATCTGGCTGCTGTCACCCTGATACTGCTCACCTTCGCCATGAGTTGCTATCGGTTAAGCCATCGCCGCCTTATCGCCAGTTAAAGTGAAACCTGATGATCGTTCTTGACTCTGTTACCAAGTACTACCCGACCAAATTTGGTCGTAACTATGTGCTGCGCGATGTATCGCTCACCCTGCCTCGGGACCGCAATATCGGCATTCTGGGGGTCAACGGGGCGGGCAAATCGACCCTGCTACGACTGCTCGGGGGCATGGATATGCCCAACCGTGGCAAGGTGAGCCGATATTGCCGGGTATCCTGGCCACTGGCATTGGGGGGGGGCTTTCAGGGCAGCATGACGGGGCGTGAAAATACCCGTTTTGTCTGCCGCATTCATGGGGTGCGCGAGACGGCAGCTGTTGAGGAGTGGGTCAAGGAGTTCTCCGAGATTGGTCAGCATTTTGAACTGCCGATCAAAACCTACTCCAGCGGCATGAAATCAAAGTTCTCTTTTGCCGTCAGCATGGCTTTCGATTTCGATATCTATCTGACCGACGAGATCACCTCGGTGGGGGATGCCCGTTTTAAACAGAAGTGCATCGACGTCTTTAACAAAAAGCGTGAAACCGCCAGCCTTATCATGGTATCACACGATATGAAAAACCTGCGCCAGCAGTGTGATATGGGCATGTTATTGCGCAATGGCCAGCTGGAAGTGTTCGACAATATCGACGACGCCATCCGTATTTATCAAACTTTGTAACAAGCAAGCCTAACCATGACTCATCCTATTCCTGCGAACAAACCTCTCCGTCTGCTGCGCAAATTGCGCAATCAGCCCAAACGATTTTTTATTGACTCCAGTGGTTACAAACTCGCTCATCGTTCATGGCAGCAAAGCCTGAAACTGGGCAGTTTTTTATGGGTGGTGGTCAGTTTTGTTGTCGCATCACTCTATTTTGGCGGGATTGCTTCAGACCGTTATGTCAGCCGCAGCGAAATCATCATAAAGCAGGCAGATCAAATCAAAATGTTGCCCGATGCCCTGTCTATGCTGGGGCTGGGTGGCAGCAATCATCAGGATGTACTGCTGGTACAAGACTATCTGCGCTCTTGGGATCTGCTGGCAAAACTGGATCGGGAACTGGCGTTGAAGGCGCACTACCAAGGCAGTAATGCTGATTTTTTCTCACGCTTGTCGAGCAGTGCCACCCGCGAAGAGTTTCTGGAATATTACCGTGACCACCTGACCTTGCGTCTTGATGAACTCTCCGGGGTATTAACCATCGAACTGCAGGCATTCGATCCTGCATATGGCCAGAAGGTAGTCAGCTTGATGCTGAAAGAAGCGGAAGGCTTTATCAACAAGCTGGGCCATCAGGTCGCCATGGACCAGCTCGCGTTTGTCGAACAAGAGGTTAACCGTTCTCATCAACGCTTGCAGGCAGAGAAAGCCAAGGTGCTGGCGTTTCAAAATAGCCATCAGCTAATTAGCCCGGAATCGACCAGCACTGCACGCCTTGGTGTAGTCAGTGAAATTGAAGCTGAACTGGTGCGCCAGCAGGCAGAACTTAAGCAATTGCGCAGTTATATGAAAGAGAGTGCCCCAGGGGTGGTATCGGTGCAAAGTCGTGTTGATGCGTTAAGCAAGCAACTAAAACAGGAAAAGGCGAAATTGACCACCCATGATGCCGGTGCTGGCAATCAGGTGACGCCTGAGGCGATGAACGAAATCACCGCCCAATATATGGATTTGCAAACCCAGGCTACTCTGGCTGCCGATCTCTACAAGACCGGGTTGATCAGCCTGGAGCAAACCCGTGTAGAAGCCTATCGCAAACTTAAACACTTATTAGTTGTCACGCGTCCGACATTGGCGGAAGAGGCTGAATATCCACGCCGTATCTATAACCTGACCACAGTTGGAGTATTACTCTGCCTGTTTTATGGTTTGGTGATAATGGGATTGGCCACGCTGCGTGAACATCAGGATTAAACAATGGTTTTTATCCATCCTTCAGTTATCACAGTTATTTTATTCATTTGTAAAATACATTTAAATTAAACTTATAGGTTTTATATTCAGCCGTATAATTATATTAACTGCCAAATGTTTCATGGCAAAATATATCAACTGGTCGATGATGTATTTTGCTGAAAGCAGATGAGGGCTCACCTCTCGAAACGACCTAAATAAAAAATAAGTATATAACCAATGCTAGGGGATAAAATGAAAGCTGTAATTCCAGTTGCTGGTCTAGGTACTCGTATGTTGCCAGCCACAAAAGCAATACCGAAAGAGATGTTGCCAATTGTAGATAAACCATTGATCCAGTATGTGGTCAATGAATGCATTGCGGCAGGAATCAAAGAGATCATTCTGGTAACCCACTCATCGAAGAACGCTATCGAGAATCACTTCGATAAATCTTTTGAGCTGGAAGCCACATTAGAGAGCAGGGTTAAACGACAATTACTGGAAGAGATCCAGTCGATATGCCCCAAGGATGTGACCATCATGCATGTCCGTCAGGGGGAGGCAAAAGGGCTGGGTCATGCCGTGCTTTCCGCATATCCGCTTGTCGGTGACAACCCCTTTGTCGTGGTATTGCCAGATGTGATTATCGACGACGCAGCAAGCGATCTGAAAAAGGACAATCTGGCAAAAATGGTTCGTAATTATAAAGAGTCAGGTCACTCCCAGATTATGGTGGAACCTGTCGATATCAAAGACGTGTCAAAATACGGTATCGTGGACTGCCACTCCATTGATGTGGATGCGGGAGAGTCTGCCACCATATTTGATGTTGTTGAGAAGCCTGAGCAAGATGAGGCGCCATCCAATCTTGCCATTGTTGGTCGTTACGTGTTGACACCTGAGATATGGCCACACCTGCGAACCACACAACCCGGAGCTGGTGATGAAATCCAGTTGACCGATGCGATTTCAGAATTGTTGAAATCTGGTGAGGTCGATGCATTTTGCATGCAAGGAAAATCTCATGATTGCGGTGATAAACTGGGATATATGAAAGCGTTTGTTGAGTATGGCCTCCGCCATAAAGATTATCAGCATAGCTTTAAAGCATTTATCGGGTCACTGGCGTTGTAACTACCATTCTATTTGACTCATCCGCGTATAACACATCCACGTTAGTATCGAAACAAGATGAGAAAACTGAAGAAATTTTTCAAAAGCCCGGGAATTTTTATTCGTGATCATTTGAATAAAAAATATCCGGTCATTCGAAACGAGATTGCTTGTGCAGAGAATGAAGAAGATATTCTGATGCGCCATGACTTGGCTCTGGAGAGTCAAATAGAAATCGATTTTCCAATCGATGTGGTATTTACATGGGTCGATGATTCTGATCCCGCTTGGCAAACACGTTATCAACATTACAAGCAGTTAGTCAATGAAGGTAATGTTGGGCAACATGCCACTGATCCTGCAAGGTTTAGCAACCATGATGAGCTGAAATATTCACTGGGCAGCGTACTGAAGTTTTTGCCCTGGGTTCGACGTATATATATTGTGACTGATAAACAGTGTCCGAAATGGTTGACTCCCTCTGATCGGGTCCGGATTGTCGACCACTCGGACATTATCGAGTCACAATACCTGCCTACGTTCAATTCCCATGTGATTGAAGCCCACCTGCACAAGATACCTGGACTGGCGGAGCACTTTATCTATTTCAATGACGATGTCTTTGTCGCCAGACCACTACCAGCGGGACATTTTTTCAGAAGCAATGGTATTGCCTCCCTCTTTATGTCCAAGAAAAGCTTGGCCATTATGCAAGGGAAGGGGGCTGATACACCTACCTTGTCTGCATCATTAAAATCTGCAGCTATCTTGAATCATGACTTCAGTTTTCTCATTGATCATCCATTGGTACATACCTACGTTCCTCTGCGGAAAAGCATGTTTGAGGAATGCTGGCGATTATATAGAGCAGAGTTGAGGAAATTTTTGTCGAATAAATTCAGAACAAATGATGACTTGAATTTGGCAACATTTTTCGTTCCTTGGCTCTCATATATTCGAGGCGTGTCTGTGCCTTCTAGGGACATTTGTTACTATTTTAATATCAGGTCACCTGCTGCAGCTACGTATTTCAACGCTCTTCAGATAGCAAAAAATAAGGGAACATTACCCCACTCATTTTGTGCCAATGACTTTAATACGAAAAATATAAAGCAAAAAAGCAATGCTCAGCTATTGCTTTCTAATTATTTCACTGGGATTTCGGGATAAACAAGTGAACAAGTTAATATCGGTAATTATTCCTGTCTACAATGTAGAAAAATATATTCGAGACTGCATTGACTCATTAACAATCCAAGTCGTTGCAGGTTTCAGTTTTGAGGAGTCCGTTGAGGTTATTTTTATCGATGATGGCTCGCCTGACAATTCAGTTGAAATAATCAGAGAATATCAGAATACCTATAAGAATATATATCTCATACAGCAAGAAAATGCTGGTCAGTCAGTTGCCAGAAACAATGCGATCAAGATCGCTTCTGGAGAGTATGTATTTTTCTTGGACTCTGATGATCTATTGCCACCAGATGCGCTCTCTCCATTGTACAAGTTGGCAAAGGAAACAGATTCTGAGGTTATCGTTTCACATAGTAAAGCATTTAACTCTAGAAGAAGCTGGTTTATTGAGGATCATGCTGAAGTTGCTAGCGCAGCGCTTAGAAAAGTGAAATTCTTCCATCACTCTATTTTAGTAAAAACACCGGCACCGTGGGCCAAGTTATATAAAAGAAATCTGCTGTTAAGAAATAATATCGAGTTTCCCGTTGGTATCAAACTGGCTGAGGACTGGATATTTGTGATGAAAGCTATGTATAAGGCTAATCATATATCAACGACTCCACATATAAGCTATCTCTATCGTGGACGAGATGATGAGGATAATCCGTCCTGCACACAAATTGTCAACGAAAAAGTATTCTATGATCTAACTAAAGTATACGAACTGACATTGCAATTTGGATTACCGGATCGCCAGACGTATCTTGCAAAACTGTTTGTGTTACGGGGGTTGCTATACCGTCTAACCAAGTATTCGGCTGATTGCACCATTGATGAAGTAAAACCCGTATATAAACATCTTAGACACTTTCTAAATTCTCATATTGGTGATAAACCATTGAGAGTTTTTACACCACCGAGACGGCTACCATTATTGCTCATCTACCATGGCTTCTATTCAGAAGCACATAGAGTCATGAATGGCGTATTTAAAAAGTCATGTCTTAATAAGGGAATTAAAAAGAGCGACAATGATATTATTCAAGACTACCACAGCTTGAAAAATAAAAAGTTAAAAGCAAAGATAAGAAAAATAAAAAATAAAGTAAAGTCATCATGCATCAATACGGCATGGAAAGCCAAATATGGTATATCAAAAGTAGTCAGTGCAGCACTATATAAAGACAGTGATAATATTGTTCTTGTAGGTGAACGATTAGGTAAAACTGCAAATGATTCTAGTTACCATGTTTTTTGCCATGTTCAAGATGCTAAAAAATATAAAGGGAATAAAGAGTATTATTATGTTATAGATGGTAAAGCTAAAACAAAAGAAAATCTTGATGGTTTTCCCAATGTAATAAAATATGGTAGTTTAAAACACTTTATTATTTTTAACAGAGCATCTACTTATGTATTCAGCGATAGCATGAGGGATGTATTCCACCAGTGGCAGCGTGTTGCTGAGGAGCACAAGCATAAGAGAAAAATTTTCCTGCAACACGGCATTTTCGCTCTTAACAGAGCGACGGGATACTATGACAAGAACTCTATGGAAAAACGGCATGAGTTGCCGGATAAATTTATTGTCAGCTCTGATTTTGAAAAGCAACTAATATGCAAGCAGTTCGGTTTTGATAAGAGCGAAGTTTCAGTTACAGGTCTTTCCCGTTTTGATAAGCTACCGAAGCAACAAAGTAAGCGCTCGAGTAGAATATTGATTCTGCCAACATGGAGAGATTGGCTTTCAAATGTCAATGAGAAACAGTTTATTAACTCTCAATACTACAAGAAGATAAATGAGTTAATTTCATCTGATAGTTTTAACAAAATGTTAGCAGAGCATAATATGTCTGCTGACGTATGTTTGCATCATAAAATGCACGCGCACTTAAAAGCTTTACCTTGCTCCAATAAAATTACTATCCATAGTATGAACGACATTGATGTTCAATCACTTATTGTATCGGCAGATATAATGATTACTGATTACTCATCTGCGTCATTTGATATGCTTTATCAGCGAAAACCTGTCCTTTACTATTGGTTTGATGCACAAAAGTTCTTCTCTACTCGTGGTGGGCCTCTTGTGTGTCCTCGTACTGGTATTCCTGGGCCAGTTGTTACATCAGAAAAAAATCTTATTGAAGAACTCAAAGGGATTATCTCCAATAACATTAATATGGATAAGAAGTATGAGAAAGTTGCCAATAAGTTCTTTACATATAGAGATAACAAGAATTCGAAAAGAATTGTTGATTTGATTGAGGCTTAGTCTAAATTTTCAGTGGCGCCAAAAATTAATTGGCGTCTGCTGGCTACTATATTTTAAATATGTGAGAGAGTAATGGAAAGAATAAAAAATAGAGAGGGTATATTAAAGGTAGGGTCTAGTTTTTTTCATGGCCATTACCCTGAAATGATTAACTCTGAAATTATCTTGGATGGTGAGAATAATATACTTTACTGTCAAGAAGGTGTTACATTGAAAAATGTAACTCTAAGGTTTTTGGGAAGCAATTCAGTTGTGTTTTTATCGCGGAGCAGACATCCATATACATTTTCTGCAAATATTTTTAATGGCTCAGTCCTATTCTTTGGCGAGGATAATTATTTTAATCCGCACGGACAAATAATGAGCCTTACTCTTTCTGAAGGAAAAAATGTTTTTTTCGGCAGTCGGTGCTTATTGTCTTTTGGTATTAGTATTAGATTAGCGGATCCTCATCTTATTTTTGACGCCACGACTAAGAAAAGAATCAATCATAGTAAAAGTGTTTATGTTGGAGATCATGTTTGGATTGGGCAGGATGCTCTCCTTCTCAAGGGAACGAAAATAGGGTCTGGGAGTATTGTTGGGGCAAGTGCTGTTTTATCAAACAAGACGGTTCACTCAAACTCTAGTTGGGCTGGTAATCCAGCAAAAATGGTTAGGGATAATGTTTTTTATACGGAGGATTGCGTTCACAATTGGACTAGTGTCGAAACTGAAAAATTTAATGAGAAAGATACTGATGCATATATTTTTAATTTCAAGGATGGAGAAACAAAGTCGTTTGATAATATTGATTGTGATTTTATCTCTTTGGTTAATGCAAAGGAAAAACTTGGGTATATAATATCTACTATTAGTTGCTTTAATAAAAAGGATAGATTTTTCATCCCAGAAGCTACAATATAAGTTATTGAGAGGCAAATTTTACAGTAAGGTATTTTGTCAGTGTGTACTCTAAACTAAATTAGATAATAAATTCTAAGTGAAAACTCTATCTTCATACAGCAGTGGAAATTAGAGTTTTCTGCTTATGGTATATTCAAAACCTATAATATGAAAATTATATTGCGATAGTTTTTGCACACAAAAAATAACTCTCATGTGGTTTCTAACATAATCTTCTGAGCAATTTGCATGACTTTATGGACACAATCCAGCGGCATACTGGCCCGCAGCACTCAAATCAGCGCCTGTCTGGGACAGCCATTGGCGCGCTTTGCTTCCCCTGATGCCGTAAAGTCGGGTGATGTGCTGATCGGCTGGGGCCAGAAGGCTAATACCCACCAGATCAAGGAGCAGGCCAAGACCCTGAGTTTGCCCTATTGGCAGCTTGAAGATGGTTTTATCGGTTATATCGGCCATCCCGCCAGGGGGGGCAAGGCGGTCTCGCTGATCGCCGATCCGGTGGGGATCTATTACGATGCCCGCCAGCCCAGCCAGCTTGAGCAATTGATTGCCACCCCGTGCGAGCCACAGATGTTGGCACGGGCCGAACGATTGATCGGTGAGCTGGTACGCCTCGGGGTCACCAAATACAACTGTTATGCCACTGCCCCCGGTCAGTCGATTGCCAGCGGCAGCGTGACCGCCCTCTCTGCTGTCGGGGACTATGGCGGCTTGCCATCAGGGCTTGCCACACGTCTGCAGCAGAGCGCCAAACCCAGGGTCCTGCTGGTCGATCAGGTGGCGGGGGATCTCTCCATTCCGGGGGCGCTGGCCAGTGAAGCTGATTTTGTGGCGATGGTGGAGGCGGCGCGCCGCAATCATCCCGATGCGCGCCTGCTGCTGCGCACCCATCCCGATACTCGCCTTGGCAAGAAGCGCGGGGTGTTGGCCCGTCTGAACCTGGATGATGTGGAGATTGTGGCCGATCACTGCCATCCCCATGCGCTGCTCAATGTGGTGGATGCTGTCTATACGGTGTCATCCCAGCTTGGTTTTGAGGGCCTGTTGCTTGGCAAGCCGGTCTATTGCTTCGGTATGCCGTTTTATGCGGGTTGGGGGCTGACCCATGACAGCAAGCAGTGTGAACGGCGCAACGTAAAAGTGTCGCTCGCCCAGCTGGTCGCGGCAGCCTTGATCCGCTATCCCCGCTATCTCGACCCTGTGCTGGGCCAGCGTTGCGAGGTAGAGGAGGTGATCGCCATTATTGCGAATCAGCGCCGCCCCGCGCCGCGCTGGCGCCGGCTCTATCTGGTCGGTTTCTCGCTGTGGAAGCGGGCATTTATGCAGGCGTTTTGCCAGCATTTGGCCGATGAGTTGCGCTTTGTGCGCAAGCCACCCAAGCGGTTGACCGGTGACGAGCAGATATTGGTGTGGGGTAGCCGCCACCCTGATCTCGCCTCTGCAATCCGGGTCGAGGATGGTTTTATTCGCTCGAGGGGGCTGGGCTCCAATCTCTGTCGTCCCTCCTCCTTGTCACTGGACCCGGTCGGGATCTATTTCGACAGTCGCACTCCCAGCGGGCTGGAACAGTTGCTCAACTATCAGGAGTTGACAGAGGCGGAGGTCAAGCGCGGGGATGCGCTGCTCGCCTTGCTACGGGAACACAGGGTCAGCAAATACAATGTGGGCGAGCCGCAGCACTACACCAGGCCCGATGATGGCCGTGAGCTGGTGCTGGTGGTGGGTCAGGTGGATGGCGATGCCTCCATCCTGACCGGGAGCCCCCATATTCGCAGCAACGAGCAGTTGCTGTGGGCGGTGCGAGCGGCCAAACCCGACGCTCATATTCTCTACAAGCCACACCCTGATGTGGTGGCGGGCAATCGTGGTGGGGCGATTTCTGCGGCCTGTCTGGCGGAGTGTGTCGATAGCCAGGTGCTGGATATTGGGCTCACCAGCCTCTATCCCCATGTGGATGAGCTGCATACCATGACCTCGCTCAGTGGCTTCGAGGCGCTGGTGCAGGGGGTCAAGGTGACGACCTGGGGCCAACCCTTCTACAGTGGCTGGGGGTTGACCACGGATGCCAATCCGCCTGCTCGTCGTCAACGTAGTCTGCCGCTGGCGGCGCTGGTCTATCTGACGCTGGTTGCCTATCCGCTCTATCTCGATTGGCAGACCGGGCTCTGGATAAGTCCGGAGCAGTTGATCCACCAACTGGCGAAGCAGGGACACTCATCGGCTCAAAAAGCGAGCCGCTGGCAACGCTGGCAGCTCAAGCTCGGTTACTTGTTCCAGACGCTCATGCAGCGCCCCTCTCTCTCCCCGTTTTTGAGATAAGTCGTCAATGAAGATTTTGTTACTGCAAGGCCCGCTTGGCCCTTTCTTTCAGACCCTGAGTCGCCAGTTGACCGAGGCGGGACATCAGGTGGTGAAGATCCATTTCAATGGCGGGGATGAGTGCTGGCCCTGTGCCGGAAAAAATCTGCGTTTTCGCGGGAAACCGGAAAGCTGGAACGCCTTTTTCCGCCGGGTGCTCAAGCAGCAGGGTATCGATACGGTGATCTGTTACGGGGACTGCCGTTATTACCATCTGGAGGCTGGCCGTATCTGCAAGTTGAAGCGAGTGCCATTCTGGGCGATGGAGGAGGGCTATCTCAGACCCGATTTCGTCACGCTGGAGCAGGGTGGGGTCAATGCCTTCAGCCCCTGGTATGAGCGGCGCGATCAACTTGCCCAACTGGATTGGCCTGTGCCTTATGACAGCTCACTCAAAGTGGGCAAGACCTTTGCGGTGCGCGCCTGGTATGCCAGTCGCTACCACATCAACAAGTCGCTGTTCCGTTGGCGTTATCCCCACTTTGTGAATCACCGTCCCTGGAGTCTGGTGCAGGAGGCGATGGGGTGGGTCTGTGGCGCCATGGTGAAATACGGCAACTTGCGCCAGGATCGCGCCCTGCTCAAGGCGTTGCCCCGGCACGCCGGGCGGATCTTTTTTGTGCCACTGCAAGTGACCGAGGATTTTCAGATCCGTGAGCACTCTGACCTGAGCGGGGTAGAGGAGATGGTTGCGCAGGTGATCAACTCCTTTGCGGAGCATGCCAAACCCGAAGATGTGTTGCTGTTCAAGCACCACCCCATGGATCGGGGCTATGTCAGTTATCGTGCCCAGATAAACAGGCTCATCGCGGTGCTTGGCCTGGAGGGGAGGGTCTTTTACGGTTATGAACTGCCGCTGCCAACCCTGTATCCCTTGCTCAAAGGGGTGATCACCATCAACAGCACGGTCGGTCTCTCTGCTCTGCTCCATGATGTACCCACCTTTTGCATGGGGCGGGCACTCTATGATATTGACGGTCTGACCACCAAAGGTTCGCTGGCCTCCTTCTGGCTCTCGCAGAGCCCGGTATGTGCCGAGACATTCAAACGGGTGCGCCACTCCTTGCTCCATCTGACCCAGCTCAATGCCAGTTTTTACCGTCATCTGAAAATGAGTGCGCTGGCGGTCATGGAAAAAATGAAGCTTTCAGCGCCGAATATGCGTGATGAGCTTGTATCGCCGGAACGCCGTATGAGGGTGAATAATACCATGTGCCTTACATTACCCTGGCTGGCCACTCTCGATGGTATTAGCGACCCGTTTACATCTATCGGTTCAACCGCTCTGATGTTACTCGTTTGATGTCTGCCTATTTTTGATTTAGTGTGTTAGTGAGAGGTAAATAAAATCAGGAAGGTTAACATGAACATTCACGGTTGCTTGTTATCCATTGGACTCTTGGGGCTGCCGACATTTTCCATGGCAGCTGAACATGATCTTTCACTTATTATTCACGGGGCATCAATACACAGTGATTGTTCGCAGGGAACAGGAAAAAAAAGCAAAACCTGTGACTTTAATGGTTTTAACCCGGGATTGGGATTGGCGTGGGTGTTCTTGGGTGACAACGACACGGGAAAACTTGCGCTGCGCGGCGGGCTTTATCGGGATTCTCTAGAAAATACAGCTGGTTATGCGGGTTTCTCTTATCGGAAAGAGTGGTATCTCACCGAACATGTTTTTGCTGGGGTAGGGGCGCAGGCGGGTTATCTCAACGGTTCGGGTATTGATGGTTTTGCCGCTTTGCCGATAGTGATACTGGGTTACAAGTCAGTTGCATTGGAAGTCGGTTATGCACCCAAGGTTGATTGGGTACCTGGGGGAGACCATGTCGCGGTCACCACCTTCTCATTGCGATGGACGCTGTAATATTAGCGAAATATGATCGCCATTACGCATTGTACTTTGTCATTTTGCCACGTTTTTTTAATACACATTTGTGGTGGATATAATCTGGCAAGCTGTGTGAAATATATTTCAGGCCAGATTTTGACTTGTGAGTCATAAAATGGTGCCTCATTTTATCTGAGCAACAATTATTGTGGATTTATTTCAAGATGAGCTAAGTGGCATATTCATTTATCAATATTGATTGCATCTGGAACATTTAAAAATAAAAAGCCCTTCACCATGGTGAAGGGCTTTTTGCTATCTGGCGTTAGCCGATGGGGTCGCCCCGCTCTGGCTTAGTAGCCCTGCTGGTGCACGTCCATCACGGCGCGGCCTGACGGGTCGGCCATCTCCTTGAACTTGGCATCCCACTCCAGCGCGGTGGGGGTGGAGCAGGCGACCGACTTGCCGTAGGGCACGGTACGGGCGGCGGCTTCCAGCGGGAAGTGCTCGTCGAAGATGGCGCGGTAGAAGTAGGCCTCCTTGGTGAGCGGGGTGTTGATGGGGAAGCGGAATGCCGCCGCCTCGAACATCTGATCCGTCACTTCCTGCTCCACCATGGCTTTCAGGCTGTCGATCCACGAATAACCTACGCCGTCGGAGAACTGCTCCTTCTGGCGCCAAGCCACTTCGTGGGGCAGCAGATCTTCGAACGCTTCGCGCAGGATGTGCTTCTCGATCTTGCCCTTGCCGCACATCTTGTCGGCAGGCTGCAGGCGCATTGCCACGTCCATGAACTCCTTGTCGAGGAAGGGCACGCGACCCTCGACACCCCAGGCTGCCATCGACTTGTTGGCGCGCAGGCAGTCATAGAGATGTAAAGAGGCGAGCTTGCGCACGTTCTCTTCGTGGAACTCGCGGGCGTTGGGCGCCTTGTGGAAGTAAAGGTAGCCACCGAACAGCTCGTCAGAGCCTTCGCCGGAGAGCACCATCTTGATCCCCATCGCCTTGATGTAACGGGCCATCAGGTACATGGGCGTGGAGGCGCGGATGGTGGTGACGTCATAGGTCTCGAGGTGATAGATGACGTCGCGCAGGGCATCCAGACCCTCCTGCACGGTGAAGTGGATCTGGTGGTGGATGGTGCCGAGGTGATCAGCCACCTTGCGGGCGGCGGCGAGATCCGGCGACCCTTCCAGGCCGACAGCGAAGGAGTGCAGTTGCGGCCACCAGGCTTCGCTCTTGCCATCGTCCTCGATGCGGCGCGCCGCATAGAGCTTGGTAATGGCGGAGATAACGGAGGAGTCCAGCCCGCCGGAGAGCAGCACGCCATAGGGCACGTCACACATCAGCTGGCGTTTGACCGCCGCTTCCAGCGCCGCTTTCAGCTCGGCCTTGTCGCTGACGTTGTGCTCGACCGCGCTGTATTCCATCCAGTCGCGCTTGTACCACTGTTTGAGCTCGCCATCCTTGCTCCACAGATAGTGTCCCGGCGGGAAGGTTTCGACGCTCTTGCAGACCGGCACCAGCGCCTTCATTTCGGAAGCGACATAGAAGTTGCCGTGCTCGTCGCGACCGGTATAGAGGGGGATGATCCCCATGTGGTCGCGACCAATCAGGTAGGCATCCTGTTCGGCGTCATAAAGAATGAAGGCAAAGATGCCGTTGAGATCGTCGAGAAACGCCGGGCCCTTTTCCTTGTAGAGAGCCAGCAGCACTTCACAGTCGGATTTGGTCTGAAACTGGAAGTCGACCTTGAGGGTCTTTTCCAGCTCCTTGTGGTTGTAGATCTCGCCGTTGACCGCCAGCACATGGGTGCGCTCGGGGTTGTAGAGCGGCTGGGCGCCATTGCCCGGATCGACGATGGCCAGACGCTCGTGCACCAGAATGGCTTTGTCTGAGCTGTAGACGCCGGACCAGTCAGGCCCGCGGTGACGCAGTCGCTTGGACATCTCCAGCGCCGATTTGCGCAGGGCAACTGCATCGGACTTGATATCCAGAATGCCGAAAATTGAACACATTGGCGGTAATCCTCTTGATTTTTATATGAGCCCCCCACGTTTGGGCTCGAAATTCCATTTACATTCCTCGTCAGACACAATGCCTAGCGGAAAAACCTTTTGCAAGCGGGAAAACCGCAGAAAATCATGCCGTAAGCGTCAAGCAGATCAACAGGATAAGGATTGTTGCAACGGGGCCGGGTGACGTGAACGTCAAGCCGAGGCGGGTTCGAAGATCACATAGACCTTGCGACAGGGGGTAAGAGTCTCCCACTCGCCGACAAAGCCTGCCGGAATCACGAATTGATCGCCGGGTTTGAGGGCCAGCTGGCCGCCCAGACTGTCGTGGATCACCACATCCCCTTCCAGCAGCTGGCAATACTCGTGCTCGGTGTAGTGAATGGTCCAGCGGCCCGGCTCGCAAGCCCAGAAGCCCACGTGAAACTGCTGGCTTGGGTCGGAGTAGTGGTTCCACACCGTTTGCGCCGGGTTGCCCGCTTTAATGCGCTCGGGGGCTGGCATCAGCGGGGTAGGGGCCGCCTCGTGGCGGCCCGGCAAAATCCAGTCGTTGAGGGTCTTCATGGTGCCTCCCTGGCAATGGGGATATGAAAACGGGGCCATCCAGGCCCCGCATTTGTTCGTTTTATTAAACGAGGTTGTGCATAACTTAAACGATGCGCATTCCCTTGCCAAGAGCCGCAGCCCGACGACTCAAAGCGGCTGCAAGCGGCGGATCACATGACGGGCAAAGCCGCTGCCTGCTTCGTTGTAGACGTTGAACACTGCATCCACGCCCTGCTCCTGCAGGGAGGCGATATCATCCTCGAAGCGGACGATGGCGGCTATCTTGCCGTTGAACCCGTGGCTGCGCAGCTTCTCGATGGCGTAGAGATTCCCCGAGTGGTGGGGCATCGCCAGCAGCACCAGATTCACCTGATTGGAGAGCAACACCTTATCCCAGAAGTCGGTATCGGTGGCATCCCCCTCGATGACGTTCATCCCCTGGGCTCGCAGGGTGGGTAGCTTCTCGCTGTCGTTCTCCACTCCGAGGATGACGTTGCCGTATTTGTTCTCCAGCTCGAAGTAGGCCCCCTGACCGATCCGCCCCATGCCGAGGATGATCACCTCCGCATCGCCCAGCTCGATGGGTCTGTCTTCCGGATGGAGGTTGCTCGCCTGCAATCCCCGCAGCCAGTGGCCGATGCGATGGTAGATGCGCTCACTCTGAGCATTGAGCGGGGCAGAGATCATAAAGCTGGCCGCCAGCGCCAGCGAGACCGCCACCAGCCACTCGTGGGAGAGCCAGCCCGCCTTGGCGGCGATGGCGGCGACGATCAGGCCAAACTCCGAGAAGTTGGTGAGCGCCAGGGTCGAGAGCAGGGCGGTACGCACCCGCAGGTGTGCGCCGCTGTAGACCAGATAGTAGAGCGCGCTTTTGAGCGGCAGGGCCAGCACCAGCGCCAGCGCCAGCAACATGGTGTCGTGGGTCGGCAGGCCGTTGAGGCCGATGGTGAGAAAGAAGCAGACCAGAAAGAGGTCTTTGAGGTTGAAGAGCGCCTTGGCCAATCCCGCCGCCGCCGGATGAGAGGCGAGCAGCATGCCGATGATGAGGGCCCCCAGATCCGGTTTGAGGCCGACCACTTCAAAACCGGCTGCCCCGACCACCAGCGCCAGAAACACGCCGAACAGCACCTGCAACTCGCCGTGCCCGGCACGCTCCAGCAGCTTGAACAGCAGCGGGCGCAGCAGCGGCAGCCCCAGTACCCAGAGCGCCCAGATGCTGGGCCATTTGCCGCTGGAGAAGGCCAGAAAGGCCACGGCGAACACATCCTGCATCACCAGCACGCCGATGGCGATACGGGCGTAGAGGGCATTCATGTCGCTGCGATCTTCCAGCACCTTGACCGCAAAGACGGTGCTGGAGAAGGAGAGGGCAAAGCCCAGCAGCAACGCCAGTTTCCAGTCCAGCGAGAGGGCAAGTTCAAGCCCCAGCCCCTTGCAGACCAGCAGCACCATGGTAAAGAGCAGGGTGGAGAGCAACAGGTGCAGGCTGGTGGTGCCCCACACATCGCGCCGCATCAGGGTCTTGATATTGAGTTTGAGGCCGATGGTGAACAGCAGCAGGGTGACGCCGAGATCGGCCACCTCGCTCAGGGCGGGGGTATTTTCATATCCCATGCCGTTGAGGATAAAACCGGCGGCCAGAAAGCCGAGCAGGGGGGGCAGGCCAATCAGATTGACTACCATGCCGCAACCAAAAGCCACGGCGATCAGAATGGGTTCCATAACAGATCCTGCAAGGGCAGGAGAGACCTGCCCTGTTTAACGCTTGGGTGGTGATTAGACGATATCGATGTCGACCACTGAGTCGAAAATATGGTTCGGGCGAAACGGCATGCGGTCGATATCGGCGACCTTACTCACCCCGGAGAGCACCAGCACCGTCTCGAGACCGGCCTGAAAGCCCGCCAGAATGTCGGTGCGCAGGTTGTCGCCGATGATGATGGTGTCGTCTGAGTGGGCCTCCATCCGGTTAAGCGCCGCACGGATGATCCAGGCGCTCGGCTTGCCGACATAGAACGGCTTCTTGCCGGTCATCCGCTCGATGGGGGCGCACAGGGCGCCGCAGGCCGGGTGCATCATGGGGCCGTGGGTATCGGGGTTGGTGGCGATAAAGCGAGCCCCCTGATCGACGAACTTGGCCCCCTGTTGCATCATGGTCCAGTTGTAGTTGCGGGTCTCGCCCACCACCACGAAGTCGGGGTCTATGTCGGTGATGGTGAAACCGGCCTTGTAGAGCTCGTGGGTCAGCGCCCCTTCGCCGATCACATAGGCCTTCTTGCCATCCTGACGCTTGAGGAAGTCGGCGGTGCCCATGGCGGAGGTATAGAAGCACTCCTCCGGCACTTCGATCCCGGCGGAGCGGAAGCGGTTTTGCAGATCTTTCTGGGTCTGGGCCGGGTAGTTGGTGAGGAACAAGAGCTTGCTGCCCTGCTCCAGCAGGCGATGGACGAAACGGTCGGCACCGGGGATGAGATCGTTGTTGTGCAGGATGACACCGTCGATATCGCAGATGACGTTCTTCTTCATGAAAACTCCTTGTCAGGGCGCAGGCGAGCCGCCAATCGTTAAGATGTTCAATCATTTATGATTTTTGTGACGCCATTATAAGTCTGTTTGATGACAAGTCTCCCCTGTCTCGTCACTTCGGTGCACAATAAAGCTGCCGTCGGGTCAGTCTGGTGGAGGGGCTGACACCGGATCACTTTGCTGATGGAGCCGTTGCCATGGACACCCCGATTCCCAAGCCAGTCACCCCCGAACACCTCACCGCCGCGCAATTTATCGCCGGACTGCCGAAACTGGAGCTGCACCTGCATATCGAGGGCAGCCTCGAACCCGAGCTGATGTTTGAGCTGGGCCGCCGCAACGGTGTGCCACTGCCCTGGCCCGACGTGGCCAGCGTGCGCGCCGCCTATGACTTTGACTGCCTGCAATCCTTTCTCGACCTCTACTATCGCGGCGCCAGCGTGCTGGTGACCGAGCAGGACTTCTTCGACCTCACCTGGGCCTATCTTGAGCGGTGCGCCGCCGACAAGGTGGTGCATGTGGAGATCTTCTTCGACCCGCAGACCCACACTGCCCGCGGTATCTCCTTTGCTACTGTGCTCGGCGGTATCGAGCGGGCGCTGCATAGCGGGGAGAAGGAGTTTGGCATCAGCTGGCGCCTTATCATGAGCTTTTTGCGCCACCTGAGCGAGGATGAAGCGTTCGCTACGTTGGCAGAGGCTATGCCCTTCCTGTCGCGCATTCATGGCATCGGCCTCGACTCGGGGGAGAAGGGCAATCCGCCTACCAAGTTTGCCCGGATTTTTGCCAAATGCCGCGAGCTGGGGCTGCCGGTAGTGGCTCATGCGGGCGAAGAGGGGCCTGCCGACTACATCTGGCAGGCGATCAACGAACTGCAGGTGTGCCGCATCGATCACGGGGTGCGCTCGGCCGACGATCCCGAGCTGCTGCGCTATCTGGCCGATACCCGGTTGCCGCTCACCGTATGCCCCCTCTCCAACACCCGGCTCAAGGTGTTCGGCAATATGGCCCAGCACAATGCGTTGCGGCTGCTGGAGCAGGGGCTCTGCGTCACCATCAACTCGGACGATCCCGCCTACTTTGGCGGCTATATGAATGCCAACTTTGTGGCGCTGGCCGATGGCCTTGGCGCGACCATGAGTCAGCTCTGCCGCTTGTCGCTCAATGCGGTGGAGGCGAGCTGGCTAAGCTTGGCCGACAAGGCGCGGCTGACCCGGGAGATCCGCAGTTATGCCGAGACTCACGGGGTGATCCTGCACTGAGTCAGGCGCCAATGAAGTCGAGATGACATGCACTATATAAAGAGAGGCCCGCCATCACTGGCGGGCCTCTTTCGTTTCAATGATCGGTGTGGTTATCGGGGAAGGTCAGCCTTATGCCACTCGCACCAGAAACTTCTCACCCTGTCCTTCGCGCTTGAAGCGCTCGAGCAGGGTGGGCAGCGCCTCAAAGTCGCCGACCACCAGCGGCGGCAGGGTCAGCTCGCCGCTCGCCATCTGCTCCATCATGGCGACACCGGCGGCGACCAGTCGGCTCCACTGTTTGTCCGAGCCAAAGGCGTGCTGGGCACCGAGTGCAATCTCGTGCAACGAGTGGCAATGGCTAAAGGCGGGCAGCGGGTTGTGCGGAATGCGTCCCAGCACAGTCACCATATGGCCGTAATAGCCAAGGGCGGGCAGCAGGCTCTCTGCCTGTTGGCTCGAGACCAGATCGATGATCCCCTCGAACGGCTCGTTGCCGTTGGCGGCCTGCAAGGTGGCAAGCCAATCGGGATCCCGATAATCGGCCACCCCCTGCACGCCGATCTGTTTGAGCCACGGATGGTGGCGTGGGCTGGCGCTGGCAAATACCCGCACCCCCTGTTTGAGGGCGAGCTGCACCGCAAAGCGGCCGACGCTGCTGCCGGCGCCGGTGATGAGTAGCGCTTCCCCGTGCAGGCGCGGCAGCTTGGCCAGTGCCTGCCAGGCGGTGAGACCGGGACAGGGCAGGGCGGCGGCAGCCTCGTCGCTCAGGGCATCGGGTACCGGCAGCAGGGCGCGCGCCGGTACCCGGGTGTGACGGGCAAAGCTGCCGTGGTGGCGCAGATCGGTGTGGTAGGCGACCCGGGCGCCGAGACGCAGATGGCTGACGTTGGCGCCGAGCGCCACGATCGTGCCCATGCCATCGACGCCGGGCACCTGACCGTCCTGCCAGTGGGAGTGGCCATATTCGATCAGCTTCCAGTCCACCGGATTGAAGGCGATAACCCGGTTGGCCACCAGTACCTCATCGGGGCCAAGGGGGGAGAGCGGGAGGTCGGCGAGGGTGAGCTGATCCGGTTCACCCGGGGCATGCCAGCACCAGGCTTGGGTGTGATTCATGATGACTCCTTGCGAAACAGTGGGGAGAGCTTGATGAGATTACTGCAACAGCAAGACAGTTAAACTTCCACTGTTGCAATAGCGCAACAATACGGCAGGCCCCAACCTGTGGGGCCTGCTTATCGTGGTCTGCTGGCCATTGGCAAGCAACGGCCGGTTTTATGCGTCATCGGCCTGATAGGTCGGGTAGTCGGTCAGTCCCTTCTCGCCGCCGCCAAACAGGGTGGCCGGATCGTGGGGGGCCAGCGGATAGCCGTGGCGCAGCCGCTCCGGCAGATCCGGGTTGGCGACGAAGGGACGGCCAAAGCCAATCATGTCGGCCCAGCCCGCCTTGAGGGCGGCGCGCGCCCGCTCGCCGTCATATTTGCCGGCATAGATCAGGGTGTTGGGGAAGGCATCGCGCAGACCCTGCTTGAAGTTCTCCGGCATCAGGGGGGCATCGTCCCAGTCCGCTTCGGCGATGTGCAGGTAGACCACGTTGAGCTGGCCCAGCAGGCGGGCGGCGGCCAGATAGGTCTCCTGCGGGTTGGCATCGACGGTGCCGTTGAGGGTGGTGAGCGGCGCAAGACGCACCCCGACCCGGTCAGCGCCGATCTCGCTGCAGACCGCTTCGGTCACCTCCTTGAGGAAGCGCAGCCGGTTCTCCAGCGAACCGCCGTAGCCGTCGGTGCGGGCGTTGGACTCGGAGTCGAGGAACTGGTTGATGAGGTAGCCGTTGGCGGCGTGCAGCTCGATGCCGTCAAAACCGGCGCTGATGGCGTTGCGAGCCGCCTGACGGAACTGCCCCACCACCGCATCGATATCGGCCTGGGTCATGGCGCGCGGGGTGACGGTCTCGACAAAGCCGGGGGCATCGCTGCCGTTATCGACAAACACCTTGACGCCGACCGCTGGCAGGGCCGAGGCCGAGATGGGTTGGGCGCCACCGATGTTGTCGGGATGAGTGACCCGACCTACATGCCAGAGCTGGGCGAAGATGGTGCCATGTTTGGCATGAACTGCGTCGGTCACCAGCTTCCAGCCAGCGATCTGATCGGCGCTGTAGATACCCGGCGTCCAGGCGTAGCCCTTGCCCATGGGATCGATCTGGGTGCCCTCGCTGATGATAAGGCCGGCACCTGCGCGCTGGGCGTAGTAGCTGGCCATCATGGCGTTGGCCACATCACCGGGCTGACTGGCGCGGGAGCGGGTCATGGGGGGCATGACGATGCGATTGGCAAGGTGCAGCTGACCAAGACGCTGCGGGCAAAAGAGGTGATCGTGGCTCATCTTGAGTTCCTCATGGTGGGATTGAGGGTGACTCTAGCCGCCAATAGCGTTGCAACAAAGAGGGGTAATTGCACCATTGAATTGCACTGCATGCAGCAATCGGGGTTGGCAGGGGATGAACGTCGCGCTGGATAGCTGGCGGGGCAGAGAGGGCGCTGCAATCGGCGCATCACATGCAAATGCAAGGCGAATAAAAAAAGAGGGCTCGCTGGCCCTCTTCTCATGGTTGCGTTGCGGCTCGATTAGCCAGCGACCGGCATCACCCGTACCCGCTCGATGCGCCGCTCGCTCACCTCCAGCACCTCGAAGTTGAGCGCCTGCAGTTGCAGCTGCTGGCCCGGGGTAGGCAGAGAGCCAAAGTGGGAGAGCAGCATGCCGGCCAGGGTCACGTACTCGTCGCTCTCGCTCACCAGCCCCTCGTGCTCCAGCACCTGCTCCACATGGTGGATGTTGGTGCTGCCGTTGATGAGCCACCCTTCGCCATCGCGGATCATGTCGGGGGTTTCGTCTTCATCCGGCAGCTCGCCGACGATCGCTTCCAGCAGGTCGTGGGTGGTGACCAGACCCTGGATCACGCCGAACTCGTCAGCCACCAGAATGAGGCTCCCTTTCGCCTTGCGCAGCTCCGCCAGCAGCTTAATCACGTTGATGGTCTGCGGCACGATAATGGGGTCGTTCTGCTTGGCCAGTGCGCTGAGTGACTGTCCCTCGTTGAGGGCAAACAGCAGGTCGCGCGCCTTGACCACGCCGATCACCTCGTCCAGATCCCCGTCACAGACCGGGAACAGGCTGTGGGGTTCGCGCTGCAGCAGGATGCGGATATCCTCGCTGGTGTCGTTGATATCGATCCAAGCCATCTCGGAGCGCGGCGTCATGATGGTGCGGATGGAGCGCTCGGCCAGCGACAGCACGCCGGTCACCATGTAGCGCTCCTCCTCGCCAAAGCTCACCGGTGCGGCGGCCGGGGCATCCAGATCATCGTCCGGTCTGTCCTGATAAGCCTTGCTCCCCATCAGCTTGAAGATGGCGGCAGTGGTGCGCTCGCGCAGCGGCTGTTTGGCTTCGTGGCGCATGGCGCTGTGCTGGGCCAGCTGGTTGAAAAACTCGATCAGCACCGAGAAGCCGATAGCCGCGTAGAGGTAGCCCTTCGGAATATGGAAGCCGAAGCCCTCCGCCACCAGGCTGAAACCGATCATCAGCAGGAAGCTCAGGCAGAGCACCACCACGGTCGGGTGGGCGTTGACGAAGCGGGTCAGAGGCTTGGAGGCGAGCACCATCACCACCATGGCGATGGTCACGGCCGCCATCATCACACCGAGATGCTCCACCATACCGACCGCGGTGATGATGGAGTCCAGCGAGAAGACCGCGTCCAGCACCAGAATTTGGGCGATCACCACACCGAAGCTGGCGTAGGCGCCGACCGGGCCATCATCGTGGGGTTTGGCCTCCAGCCGCTCGTGCAGCTCGGAGGTGGCCTTGAACAGCAGGAAGATACCGCCCCCCATCAGGATCAGATCGCGACCGGAGAAGGGGTGATCCCAGATATGCAAAATGGGGGTGGTGAGGGTGACCAGCCACGACATCACGCTCAAGAGTACCAGCCGCATCAGCAGGGCGAGGCCAAGGCCGAGTACGCGCGCCTTGTCCCGCTGGGCGGGGGGCAGCTTTTTCACCAGAATGGCGATGAAGACCAGGTTGTCGATCCCGAGTACGATCTCGAGAATGATCAGGGTAAAAAGACCGATCCAGATGTGGGGATCCAGCAGCAATTCCATTATGTGACCTCAAAAAAACAGACAGAGCGAACAGTGAACAGGGCTAGCGAAAGCCGCAGCGACAGCAAGGCAATGGCGTTATTCAGAGGCGCTGGTTAAGCAGAAACAGATAGCTTTTGACGGGAAGAAACGAAGGGCAACTTCGGGGATTGTCCATGATGGGCAATAAAACCTCGGGTTAAAAATGAGCCCTGATGATAGCGGCTGGTGCCAATTTGGCAAGTGGGCGGTGTCGGGATGTGACGCAGCCGGTGGAGGCTGGCAGCCAGCCTCCACCGGTTATCGGGTTACAACCAGCGCTTTTCGCGGGTGAAACAGACCGAGAGCCAGGCATCGCCCAGGGTATCGCCGAGGCGGGACCAGAGCTCCTGACGCAGGGCATCTTGCCGCTCGATGGGCCACTCCTGACCCGGGGCGACCAGAATGTTGAGTTCGAGATCGAAGCGGCGACCGCTCTTCGCCAGATGGCTGTAGCACTCGACGCCGTGACGCTGGCGCAGCGCCTCGACTTCGTTCTCGACCAGCTGGGAAACATCCCCTCTGGGGGCGATTTTCAGCACTTCCCGCAGGTTGCGACCGAGCACCTTGATGGGAATGAGGGTAGCGCAGAGGGCCAGCAACGAGACCAGCACCGGGTCGATATAGCGATTGTATTGGCCGTAGCCGATGGCATCGAGGCCGATGGCGACCACGAAACCGATAAGCAGGGTGGCACTGAGCAGGGTATCCACCAGCCACTCCTTGGAGTCTACCCGCACCAGTTCGGAGTCAACCTGCTCGGCGACCTGGGCTTCAATCCGGTAGAGGATGGCGCAGAAGAAGGTGGAGACAACGGCATAGATGAGGGCATGACCGAGATCGATCTCCCGTCCCCCTTCAAACAGGGTGGTGAGGCCGTTGTAGAGTGCCGCCAGACAGAGCAGCAGAATAATGGAGCCGTTGATGACGTTGGCGATGGGCTCGAAGTGCGCATAGCCATACTGGAAGCGGTCATCGGAGGGGCGGGTGACGAGGTAGGCGGTGACCAGACCGAGGCCTGTCATGCCCATGCTGAACAGGGTGAAGATACCATCGAGCATGATGGCGTTGGAGCCAACGAAGAGGCCGTAGCCGATGCCGAAGATGGCGAAAGTGATGCAGCCAAACAGCGACAGGGTGAGCGCCTGCTTCTCTGTGGTGACCAGCGTACTGATAACATGGCTGTGGTGAGCCATAAAAGTCCTCCTTTCAAATGGTTAATATTGCTACGCGCAAGCGGTTTTCGAGCTGATATACTGCCCGCTCACATGTGAGCGGACTGGCCTGATTGCCATTGACGGGCGATGGGTCAGTCGTAGTCGCCGGGGTGCCGGCATCAAGCAAATAAGGGAACAAGGATTCATGATCCCGAGACTCGATTACCAGGACAGTTTGTCACCCACAACCCTGTCGTTCCTAGAGTTGCTAGGGCGCAGCGCCTTTCGTGGTGATATCGAAAAGTCTTATGCAAGCCGGTTGGCGATGGCGACGGACAACAGCGTCTATCAGGTAGTACCTCAGGCGGTTCTCTATCCGCGCAGTGCGGACGACATAGCAGTGATGCTCAAGCTGGCGGCGGAGCCGGCGTACCACACTCTGAGTTTTTTCCCTCGCGGTGGCGGTACCGGCACCAACGGTCAGTCATTGGGCGGTGGCATTATCGTCGATCTCTCCCGTCATATGAACCAGATCATGGAAATTAATCTGGAAGAGGGGTGGGTGCGTGCCCAGGCCGGGGTGGTGAAAGACCAGCTCAACGCCTACTTGAAACCCCACGGTTACTTCTTCTCGCCGGATCTCTCCACCTCCAACCGCGCCACTCTGGGCGGCATGATCAACACCGATGCCTCGGGGCAGGGCTCGCTGGTTTACGGCAAAACCTCGGATCACGTACTGGGGCTCAAAGCCGTGCTGGAGAACGGTGACCTGATGGCCGCCGAGCCGCTAAGTGGCGAGCGACTGGCCGACAAGCTGGCGCTGGAGAATCGGGAAGGGGAGATCTATCGCACCCTCTATCGCATCGGCAAGGAGCGCCGTGCCGACATCGAGGCGACCTTCCCCAAGCTCAACCGCTTTCTGACCGGTTACGATCTCAAGCACCTCTATCAACCCGATACCGACACGCTGGATGTGAGTCGGGTGCTGTGCGGCTCGGAAGGATCCTTGGGCTTTATCACCGAGGCCAAACTAAATATCACCCCCATCCCGCGCTACCGTACGCTCGTGAACGTCAAGTACGACAGCTTTCCTTCGGCTCTGCGCAACGCCCCCTTTATGGTGCAGGCGCAAGCGCTGTCGGTGGAGACGGTGGACTCCCGGGTGCTTGGGCTGGCCCGTGCCGACATCATCTGGCATTCGGTCAAAGAACTTATTCAGGATGTGCCCGGCAAGGATCTGCAGGGACTCAACATTGTCGAGTTTGCCGACACCGACGAGGCGGAACACAAGGCCAAGGTGGCGGAGCTCTGCCGCCGTATCGACGACCTGCTGGCCAAGGGTGAGGCCGGGATTATCGGCTATCAGGTATGTGACCACCTGCCGAGCATCGAAACCATCTACACCATGCGCAAGAAGTCGGTGGGGCTGCTGGGCAACGCCGAAGGGCGCAAGAAGCCGGTGGCCTTCACAGAAGATACCGCCGTGCCGCCCGAATCCCTGGCCGATTTCATCATGGAGTTTCGCGCCCTGCTGGACGCCCACGGCCTCGACTACGGCATGTTTGGCCACGTCGATGCCGGTGTGCTGCACGTGCGCCCGGCGCTCGACTTGTGCGATCCCGATCAGGAGGTGCTGCTGCGCCGCATCTCCGATCAGGTGGTAGCGCTCACGGCCAAATATGGCGGCCTGATGTGGGGGGAACATGGCAAGGGCTTTCGCTCCGAATACAGCCCCGCCTTCTTTGGCGAGTTGTGGGAAGAGTTGCAGCGCGTCAAGGGGGCGTTCGACCCGGCCAACCGTATCAACCCGGGCAAGATCTGTATCCCCTATGGCAGCGATGCCGAGCTGGTGTCGGTGGATGGCCCCAAGCGCGGCAAGTTTGACCGCCAGATCCCGCTCGCGGTGCGAACCAGCTACACCCGTGCCATGGATTGTAACGGCAACGGTCTCTGCTTCACCTTCGAGACCGACTCCCCCATGTGCCCCTCGGTCAAGATCAGCCGTGATCGTCGCCACTCCCCCAAGGGGCGGGCGGGCCTGATGCGTGAATGGTTGCGTCAGCTGGCAGAGCAGGGCTTCGACCCGTTGGCGGAAGAGGTGGCGCTGCAATCCGGTGGCGTACGCTTCAAACAGCTGGTGGACAAGGTGCGCAACAGCTGGGCCAAACAGCGCGGCGAGTATGACTTCTCCCACGAGGTGATGGAGGCGATGGCTGGCTGTCTGGCCTGCAAGGCATGCACCAGTCAGTGCCCGATCAAGGTGGATGTACCCGATTTTCGCGCCCGCTTTATGCAGCTCTATCACGGTCGCTACCTGCGCGCCCCCAAGGATTACTTCGTCGGCACCGTCGAAAGCTATACGCCGCTGCTTGCCAAGGCGCCGAAGCTGGTCAACTTCTTCCTCGAAAAAGAGTGGGCCCAGAAGGCGACCGAGAAGAGCATCGGCATGGTCGATGTGCCGCTGCTCTCGGTGCCGACCCTGGCTGAGAGCCTGCACGATAACCGCGCCCGCTATTTTGATCTGCCGGGACTGGAGCGGATGAGCGTCGAGCAGCGCAAGCAGGTGGTGCTCATCGTGCAGGATCCCTTCACCAGTTATTACGATGCCCCCGTGGTGCGCGACCTGGTGAAACTCGCCAGCAAGCTCGGGTTCCAGCCCTATCTGCTGCCCTTTAAACCGAACGGTAAACCCCAGCATATCAAGGGGTTCCTGCGCGCCTTTGCCCGTACCGCGGCCAACAGCGCCCAGTTCCTCAATAAGGTAGCGGCGCTTGGCATTCCCATGGTGGGGGTGGATCCGGCCATGGTGCTTTGCTATCGCGACGAGTATGCCAAGGCGCTGGGGTCGGCTCGCGGCGATTTTCAGGTGTTGTTGCCGCAGGAGTGGCTGCTCTCGCTGCCGGCAGATCAGTTGCCTGCTCGAACCGACAAGACCAAGAGCGAGGAGGGGAGCGAGCCCTGGTATCTCTTTGCCCACTGCACCGAGAAGACCGCCAAGCCCTCCACTCACGGTGACTGGAGCACCCTGTTTGGTCGCTTCGGGGCCAGTTTGCAGCCGGTCTCTGTGGGGTGTTGCGGTATGGCGGGCACCTATGGTCACGATGTCAAACAGGTGGAGAACTCCAAGGGCATTTATGGGTTGAGCTGGGCTGACCCGCTAGCCCGTCTACCCAAAGCGCGCTGTCTGGCGACCGGCTATTCGTGCCGTAGTCAGGTCAAGCGGATGGAGGGGGAAAAGCTCAAACATCCATTGCAAGCCCTGCTGGAGCTGCTCTGATGCTGACGTTTCCCAAGCGGTTTCGGGTGCCGAAGGCCTATCGGCACCCACGTTTCTTGCTGTTACCTGCCACTCCCGCTCAGGCGGTGGTGGAGTTTGTCGCCATGTTGCGCGAGCGCGAGCATCTCCATCAGCTGTTTCGCCCGAACGATCTCTGGCCCTCGGCCAATTTCAGCCTGAGCCAGCACGAAGGGGATCTGGAGTGGCAGCAGTCGGAGTTTCTGGCCAAGCGCTCGTTCGCCTATGGCCTCTGGAGTCCGGATCGGGAGCCGCAATTTTGGGGTGGGGTTTATCTCTACCCCTCGGTGCTGCCGGAGGTAGCGGTGGAGCTCTTCTTCTGGAAGGTGGCAGAGGCGCCCATCACAGATGAGGAGCTGGAGATTCAGCTGCGCGACTGGCTCGCCAGGGTGTGGCAGTGGCCAGCCCCCCGCTTGCCGGGGCGAGATGTGCCCTGGGCCGAGTGGCCCGGCGTTACCTACCCCTGGTGACATCCCGCTTAAGGGCATGATTGTGTAACACGCAGCGCCGGGTCGGGGCTGCGTTGTTACCACGTCACCCGGTAACCAACAACTCACATAACCGAACCATGTTGCCGGTGGAGGGCGTTTCACCCATATCGGTACGCATTCATCGCTTACATAAGGAGTCTGCTCGCAATGAGTCACGATATTGCGCCCATCTGGCGTAAACCCATGAGTCTGGAGGGGCTCAACGCCACCTCTCGCAACACCCTGATGGCCCATCTCGATATCGTCTACACGGCTTTTGGCACCGATTGGCTTGAAGCGACCATGCCGGTGGATCATCGCACTCACCAGCCCCTGGGCATGCTGCATGGCGGCGCATCCGTGGTGCTGGCGGAAACCTTGGGATCGATTGCCGCCAATATGGCTGTCGGGCCAGATAGCTACTGTGTGGGGCTGGAGGTGAATGCCAACCATCTGCGAGCCAAGCGGGAAGGGGTGGTGACCGGGCGTTGCACGCCGCTCCATCTGGGAGCAACAACCCAGGTGTGGCAGATTGAAATTCGGGACGAACGTGAGCGTTTATTGTGCACCAGCCGACTGACCATGGCGGTGCTCAAACACAAGCGGGGCAAGGACTCCAGCGAGGAGTGATCTGCAATAACGCACTATGAGTGCAAAATAAGCAAGCCATACTCGCCAGATCCCTCTATAATTGCCAACGTCTTGAGAGGCTTATCACATTTTTCAAGACAGCAGAACAAAGTGGCGCTATAATCGCCGCCTTTTTGCTATTCCGCGGTGTTAGCCGCCTGCCTTAATCTGGAAGAATCTATGTCTGATACCGAACAACTGCCCCTTTTTAGTGAGCTTGGACTGGCCGCGCCTGTATTGAAAGCGCTGCAGGACGTGGGCTATGAGCGCCCGTCACCGATCCAGGCCGCAGCAATTCCCCACCTGATGGCGGGACACGATCTGCTGGGGCAGGCGCAAACCGGTACAGGGAAGACCGCTGCTTTTGCCTTGCCTCTGTTGTCTCGTCTGGAAGCTGGTAACCGCAACACCCAGATCCTGGTGCTGGCGCCTACCCGCGAACTGGCGCTGCAGGTGGCTGAAGCGTGCCAACGCTATGCCCACCACATGCCTGATTTCCACGTGCTGCCGATCTACGGTGGTGCCTCCTACGAAACCCAGACCCGCGCCCTGCGTCGCGGTGCCCAGGTTGTCGTCGGTACTCCGGGCCGCGTGATGGATCTGATCCGTCGCAAGAACCTGGATCTCTCCGGCCTGAAAGCTCTGGTACTGGACGAAGCTGATGAAATGCTGCGTATGGGCTTCATCGACGACGTGGACTGGATCATGGAGCAGTGCCCGAGCTCTCGTCAGGTTGCTCTGTTCTCTGCCACCATGCCGGAGCAGATCCGTCGCGTGGCCCAGAAGCACCTGAAGCAGCCCAAAGAGATCAAGATCGCCTCCAAGACTGCTACCGCTACCACTATTCGCCAGCGTTACTGGCAGGTAACCGGTCTGCACAAGCTGGACGCCATGACCCGCCTGCTGGAAGTGGAATCCTACGAAGCCCTGCTGGTATTCGTACGTACCAAGAACGCTGCTGAAGAGCTGGCTGGCAAGCTGGCCGCCCGTGGTCACGCCTGTGAAGCGCTGCACGGCGACATCCCGCAGAAGCTGCGTGAGCGTACCGTCGACAAACTGCGTCAGGGCCAGCTGGACATCCTGATCGCCACCGACGTGGTTGCCCGTGGTCTGGACGTTGAGCGCATCACTCACGTAGTGAACTACGACATTCCGTACGACACCGAATCTTACGTTCACCGTATCGGTCGTACCGGTCGTGCCGGTCGCAAGGGCGAGGCCATCCTGTTCGTGGCTCCGCGCGAGCGCCGCATGCTGCGCGCCATCGAGCACGCAACCCGTCAGGCCATCGAGCCGATGAAGATGCCGAGCACCGAGGACATCAACCAGCACCGTCTGGCCAAGTTCAAAGAGCGCATCCGCGAAACCATGATGGGCGAAGAGCTCGAGATCTACCACAACCTGGTAAACGAGCTGATCGAAGAAGATTCTGCCGATCCGCTGGAGCTGGCTGCCGCACTGGCCAAGCTGGTACAGGGCGACCAACCGCTGCTGCTGGATGACTCCATCCCGGATCCGCTGTTCAACAACAGCAACGATCGTGGTGGCTTCGAGCGTCGTGACTTCAACGATCGCGGCGGTCGTGACTTCGGTGACCGTGGCGATCGTCCGGCCCGTCGCATGCCGTCCCTGGAGCCGCGTCCGCTGAAAGACAACCCGGACGTGGAGATGGAGCGCTACCGTGTCGACGTGGGTGCCCATCACGGCGTCAAGCCGGGCCAGATCGTGGGCGCCATCGCCAACGAAGCGAACATCGAGAGCCGCTTCATCGGCAACATCGACATCGCTGACGACTTCTCCACCGTTGACCTGCCCAAGGGCATTAGCGCCGATGTGCTGGAAGTGATCAAGAAAGCCCGTGTTTGCCAGCGTCCGCTGCAGATCACTCGCTACACCGAGGTGCCGGCCGGTGGCAACACCAGCAGCCGTCCGCCGCGCGGTGATCGTCCGTTCCGTGGCGACCGTCCTTTCAACAAGGATCGCCGTCCGCAGGGTGACCGTCCGTTCAACAAGGATCGCCGCGAAGGTGGTTTCAACAAAGATCGCAAATTCGGTGGCAAGCGCCGCGAAAGCTGATTGCTGATCCCGTTATGAAGAAGGCCGCTCATTGAGCGGCCTTTTTTTGTGCCAGCCTCTCGCGAGGCGGTAAGGTGCTGGTGCGCCGAGGATAACAGGAAAACTGTGCTCAGAACCTTGTGGTGAGCGCTCAGGCTGCCATAAAGCTGTCATGCCGAGGAGATAGATGACGCCGACGTGGCATGCCTCACCATCGCCCTGAGGGGGGGTTGCTGGGTACCCGTCGCAGAGCGTTAGAAAAGGGGGGCATGCCGGCTAATGACACAACGGCGATGAGCAAGCCCATGCCCAACCAGCTGCTCCATGGGAAGTGCCGGGGAGGTGTTGCTCATACAGGCGATGGTCTGGCGAGAGTGCTCACCTGTTTTTGTCGTTGTTGCCGTTGTCGGCACCGATGTTTGTGTTTTCCGGAAAGCAAAAAACCGACCCTGAGGTCGGTTTTTTTAATTTGGCGGTGAGGGAGGGATTCGAACCCTCGATACGTTGCCGTATACACACTTTCCAGGCGTGCTCCTTCAGCCACTCGGACACCTCACCAAATTTTCGTTCGCTGCGCTGTTGCGCTGGGACGGGGCGTAATTTAGGGGAAAGGGCTGTGTGGGTCAACCTCTTTTCCCCTTATTTTTCATAATCTTTTCCGAATGCCTAACCCTTGTGCAGAATGCCGGTTTTTTAAACCGGATCAGGGCTTGTCGAGGATGATCAGGCTGTCCGGCAGCTCGTTTTGATCCCGGGTGGCCGGGAAGGCATCGGTCAGAATGGCGCTAACGCGCTCAACGCACTCCAGAAAACCTTGTTCGATCTCCTTGTTGCGCACTCGCGCCACGAAGTCGTCGATGATCTCCTGCCACTGGCCGTTGTCGATATGCTGGGCGATGCCGTCATCCACCAGTATTTCTACATAGTGCTCGGCGGCCGAGACGAAGATCAGCACCCCGAGCCGGTCGCGGGTGCGGTGCAGCCCCTGCTCGACAAATTGCAGGCGAGCCATCAGGGCCGCCCGGTGCTGGCGAACCTTCTTCGGGATGAGCCGCATCTTGATGGGGGTCCAGTGGAACAGCAGGCTCAGCAGCAGCCAGACCGACCACTGCACCAGCAGGATTTCGTACCAGCCGAGCCAGAAGCCGAGCTGGAACACCAGCAGAGGGGTGAGCATCGCCAGCAGCGCCGCCCAGAGGGTGGGAATGTAGCGATAGCCATCGCTGGCCGGGGCCAGCACGGTGACCAGTTCAGCATCAGTCTCTAGCTCCGCTTCGCGCACCTTGGCCTGAAGCGTGTGGAAGAACTGTTTAGAAATCATGATTTGTCTCTTTACTCCTGTTACCAGCCACCGGAGGCTCCGCCGCCGCCAAAACTGCCGCCGCCACCGCTGAATCCGCCGCCGGAGCGACCACCAAAGGAGCCGGCACCCAATCCACCAGCCATGTAGGTCGACCGACGTCGTCCTCCCGGCCCACCGCCACCCCCCCCGCGCAGGTTGCGGAGCACGATCATTGCAATCACCACCAGAATAAACAGCCAGGGGCCGCCACCGTTGTCACTCTTTGGCTGCTCGACCGGCTGATATTCTCCGGCGAGTGCCTTCATGATGCTCTGGCTGCCCGCCATGATCCCGGCCACCATATCGCCGCGCTTGAAGGCGGGCAGGATGCGGCCATGGATGATGTTGGCGGCGATGGCGTCGGGCAGGGCGCCTTCCAGCCCATATCCCACCTCGATCCGCACCTTGCGCTCATCCTGGGCGATCAGCAACAGCACGCCATTGTTTTTGCCTTTCTGGCCGATCCCCCAGTGGCGACCGAGTTGGTAGCCGTACTCCTCGATAGTCTCCCCATCGAGGCTGTCGACGGAGACCACCACCAGCTGGATGCCGCTGCGCTTTTCAAAGGCGGCCAGCTGTTGGGTCAGTTGATGGGCCTGTTTGCGGGACATCAGACTGGCTTCATCCACCACCCGTCCGCTCAGCGTCGGGAAGTCGGGCGCCGCTTGCAGGGCACTGGCCCAGAGCAGCAGACAGGGAAGAAACCAGCGCAGCATCATCTTCATTGGAAGCTGACCTTGGGTGCCTCATCGGCACCGGGTTTGGCACTGAAACTGGGTTTGGCTTCCAGATCCGAGTAGAGCAACTTGGACCAGATGACGCCGGGGAAGGTGCGGATCTCGGTATTAAACTGGCGCACCGCCTCGATATAGTCGCGGCGTGCCACCGAGATGCGGTTCTCGGTTCCTTCTAGCTGTGCCTGCAGGGCAAGGAACTGCTGATCCGCTTTCAGCTCGGGGTAGCGTTCTACCACCACCATCAGGCGGGAGAGGGCGCTGGAGAGCTGGTTCTGCGCCGCTTCAAACTCCTTGAGCTTGGCAGGATCGCCCACCTGCACGCTGCCGACCCGGGCACGGGCATCGGTGACCGCTTTGAGAGTCTCCTGCTCATGGCTGGCGTAGCCCTTGACGGTGGCGACCAGATTGGGAATGAGGTCGGCGCGGCGCTGATACTGGTTCTCCACCTGTCCCCAGCTCGCCTTGACCTGTTCATCCAGGGTCGGAATATTGTTCATGCCGCAGCCGGTCAGGCCGAGCAGCAGGGTCAGGGTCAACAGGCTCTGCGTGGTTCTGCGCCAGAGTGATGTGGCCATCTTGTTGTTCTCCTTTGGTATTTCGAGTCGATAGTGCGCCATGGATGGTGTACGACCAAGCGTGCACCACCATACCAGCTTGGGGTCAGTTGCCACAACGCGCAGGTAGTTCGGGTCGCTTGTTGATGCCGGAGACCTTGGGCAGTTGGGGCTTGTCTTTGAGCCAGGAGGCCAGCTCTTCCCCGCAGCCATTGCCGGGCGGAATGGGGGCCTGAGGTTCGCAATCGGGGCTGCCTACCGGGCAGCGCAGCCTCACGTGGAAGTGGCTGAAGTGGCCCACCCAGGGGCGCAGCTTGGCGACCCAGGGCTCGTCACCAGCCTGTTGGCAGACCGCAGATTTGATCACCGGATTGACGAAGATGCGGGCCACCTCGGGTTTGCTGGCCGCAAGCCGCAGCAGGGTGAGCTGCTGTGGGCCAAAGCGGCCCGGTAACATCTTGTAGCTGGGTTCGTCGATCAGTGCCCACTCCTTGGGGGCATCCTGCTCCCACTTGCTGATGGGACGGTTGGCCATGCGAAACCAGATATCGGCATCAAGTCCGGTCTGATGGCTGCGATGGCCAGAGGTAAAGGGGCCGCCCCGGGCCATCGCCAGATCGGCGATATAGAGATCCGGCAGCCCGGCCATGCGGGTCTGGTTGGCCAGCGCTTGCAGATAGTGGATGAGGTCGGGGTGGCCGTAGTAGCGCAGCCGTTTGGTACGGATCACCTGATAACCCGGCCCTTCGAGGGGTAGGGATACGCCGTTTTTCAGGCAACCGGCGGCATAACCACCGATGGCTTCCGCTTGCAATACAGTCGCCAGCAACAGGGACGTCAGCATGTGCGTGCTCCTTGTCTTGCTTCGAGTCGGCTCAGCAATACGAACAGACTCAAACATATAAATAAATAGGCCGCGGCCACCAGCAGCCAGATCTCGTAGACCAGTCCGCTGGAGTTGGCCATCTCGGTACCGACGAAGGTGAGCTCCTGCACCGAGATAAGGGAAACAATGGCGGTATCCTTCACCAGCGCGATGAGCTGACCGGTGAGGGGGGGCAACATCAGCAGCATGGCCTGCGGCAGGATCACATGGCGCAGCCGCACCCAGGGGGAGAGTCCGAGGCTCTGCGCCGCCTCCCACTGGCCACGGGGGATGGCGGCAAGCCCGGCACGGACGATCTCGGCGACGAAGGCTGCGCTGATCATGCCAACGCAGAGGGTGCCTGAGATGAGGTTTTCCCAGCGGGCAGGTGGGCCAAACAGCGCCTCTTGCCACGGGGAGAGTGATACGGTGCCGAGCCAGCGGGAGAGGCCGCTCGCAGGCAGCAGCTGGTTGGCGATAAAGAAGTAGAAGATGAAGATAAAGACCAGCGGCGGCAGATTGCGGATCAGCTGGATAAACAGGGTCGCGGGCATCACCAGCCAGGGGCGGCGGCTGAAGGCGGCTACCCCCAGCGCAGTGCCGAGCAGCAGCGCCAGCACCATGCCGAGCAGGGCGATGCGCAAGGTGGTGAGCAGACCGCTGAAAAAGTAGGGCAACTCGCCGTGAGGGCCAGGGGTGAACAGCAGATCGAAGGCCTCATGCCAGCGCCACTGATAGGCCACCCCGATGTGCAAGCGGCTGGCCAGCCAGAGGCCAGCCAGCAGCAGGATCAGGGCGATCGCCCCATCCAGCCAGTTGATGTTCCGACATGCCCCACGGACGATGCGCCGGATGGTCTCTTTTAGAGCAATCAGCATCAGGGGTTGGCGACCTGCGCTTCCCAGGCCAGCGACTTGAACCAGTAGTCATGGCGCGCCTTGAGCCAGCCATCGGCCTGACGGGCGGCGATCCACTCGTTGAACTGTTCAGCCAAGGCATCATCCCCCTTGCGCAGGGCAAAGCCTTCATCGCCTTGTGCCAACGGCTCGGCAAACGGCATAAAGAGGGCATCCGGGTGGCGCAGCGCCTCTTGCTCGGGTTTCGGGGAAGAGGAGAGGGCGCCGTGGGCGCGGCCGTTCAGCACCTCCTGAAATACCTGTGACTCGTCATCAAACTGGCGCAGGGTGGCCTTGGGGAAGTGTTCTTTTGCCACCTGTACCGGTGAGGCGCCACGACGTACCGCCAGGATCACCCCGCGCTGGTTGAAGTCCGCCACGGTTTTCTTCTCTTTGGCCATGGTGCTGGAGGCGGCCAGCTGCACCCCCGAATGGGAGTAGGCCTGGGTGAAGCGCACGCTCTTCTCCCGCTCGGGGGTGATGGTGAGGCCGCCGATGATGACGTCATATTTTTTCGCCAACAGGGAGGGGATGATGCCATCCCAGGCGGTAGGCACGAACTCTACCTGCCAGCCGTTATCTGTGGCGAGGCGACGGGCCACGTCAATCTCGAAACCGATTAGCGCCCCCTGCTTGTCGCGCATCGCCCAGGGGGCGAAGGTGGACATGCCGACCCGCAGGGTACCGCTCTGCTCGATCTGTGCCTGGGTGTCGGAGGGGGCAGTTTCTGCCAGTGCCGGAGTGAGCAGGCTTGCCAGCAGCAGGGCTGCGCCCGACAGGGTGGTCTTGAATGACAGATTCATGGTTAGCGTCCTTGTTGATCCGGATTCAGGTGACGGGCCAGCGCCCGCGAACAGGCTGACAGCGTCAGGGTTAACAGCAAATAGAGGGCAGCCACGGTAAACCACACCTCAAAGGTCAGAAACGTATCGGCAACCAGAGTACGCCCTTCGTTGGTCAGATCGAAGATGGCGATCACACTCACCAGCGCCGAATGTTTGATAAGGGAGACCAGCTCGTTGGTGAGCGGCGGCAAGGTGATGCGCACCAGCTGGGGCAGGATCACCTTGCGCAGGGTGATGGCCCGTGACAAGCCAAGCGACCGGGCTGCCTCCCACTGTCCTTTGAGAATGGCCTGTACACCTGCACGCAGCACTTCGGCGGTGAAGGCCCCCTGATAGAGGGAGAGGCTCAACACGGCGCAGGCAAGGGGGGCCAATCCCAGCATGGGGCCCAGCAAGAAATAGAGAATATAGAGCTGCACCAACTGGGGCGTGGTGCGCACCAGCGCCAGATAGGCGATAGCGAGCCAGGGGCCGAGCATGGAGGGAAGCAGCCGCAGGCTAACCACGCACACCCCGACCGCCATCGTGCCCAACAGACTGAGCAGCGCCACCTGCAAAGTGACCAGCAGGCCGTTTAGCAAGGGGCCGGCATAAAAGGTTCCCTCATCCCATTCGCCGAGAAAGGGCAACACCCGCGGCCACTGCCACTCATAGCCCATCTGGCGAGCGCCGCTATAGAGCGCCCAGCCGAGCAACACAGAGAGCATCACTGTGCCCGACAGCCAGCCGAGCAGGCGGGGGCGTTTGAGCCTAGCCATGATAGCTGAGCACCTGTTCGAGGAAGGCCCGGGTGCGCGGGTGCCGGGGGGTGTTGAACAGCTGGGCGGGCGGGGCCGACTCGATGATTTTCCCCTCATCCATAAAGAGCACCCGATCCGCCACTTGACGGGCAAAGCCCATCTCGTGAGTGACGCAGAGCAGGGTCATCCCCTCGTCAGCCAGCTCGCGGATCACATCGAGCACTTCGCGGATCATCTCGGGGTCGAGGGCGGAGGTGGGCTCGTCAAACAGCATCAGCTCGGGTTGCATGCAGAGGGAGCGGGCGATGGCGACCCGCTGCTGCTGGCCGCCGGAGAGCTGGTGGGGGTACTTGTCGGCCTGTGCCTGAATGCGCACCCGCTCGAGCAGCCCGAGCGCCCGGGCTTTGGCCTCCTGAGAGCGCAGCCCCAGGGTATGTACCGGCGCCACCATCAGGTTTTCCAGCACCGTCATATGGGGGAAGAGGTTGAACTGCTGAAACACCATGCCGACCCGACCTTGCAGGCGGCGCAGGTAGGAAGGGGTCACCGGCTCGCCAAACAGGAACAGCTGGCCGTCGTCGATCCCCTCCAGCCCGTTGATGGTGCGGATCAGGGTCGATTTTCCCGAGCCTGACGGGCCACAGATAACCCACTTCTCTCCCCGTTCAATGGTGAGATCGATGTGATGAAGAGCCTGAAAGTCGCCATAGAATTTGTCGACGCCACAAAAGCGCACACAGGGTTGCGAGCTGGTCAAGAAGCGGGTTCCACTGAGAATCATTTACGCCATGGTATTGATTTTATAGGGGGATGACAAAGAAAACCCCCTTGTCAGCATCCTGATGGCTATTCACAATGGCGCCATTTCGTGATGACAGGAGCTTTTCATGCGTATTACATCCTTGCTTGCCGGTTCCCAGGTGCAGCTGTTGATGCCGCCAGCGGTTCGCTATCGCTGCGTCATTTTTCTGTTGTTGCTGGTGAGTTGGGGCGTGGTGGCGGCCTCCTTGTGGGATGGTTGGGGCGCCATGGCGCTGCTCAACTGGGTGGGCGTGGTCTTTGGTGGCATCACCGGGATCATGGTGTCGCTGCCCCGCAGCTGGCAGCCCTGGCGCCTGGCGGAGCTGGGGTGGGACGAACAGCATATCTATCTGCTCAATGGCAACAAGGATGAGGCGCTGGCGCTGCCCCGCAACCAGCTGGTGGCGCTTGAACGGGAGCGACGAGTGGGTCACGACGGCCAGTGGCTCGACTTCAGCCTCGATCTGCAACTGAGTGAAGATGAGCTGGCGGCGGCCATGGCCTTGCTGGATCTCAAGGCGGGGGAGCTGCATCTGGTGAGCCCGTCTGTCTATCGCTTCGGCTTTAAACGGGCCTGGCACGGTCGCCGGATGCTGGCGCAACGGTTGTCAGATCTGCAATCGGCCTGAGTCGACTATTTTCTCGACAATTCCCGGCAAAGCTCAGATACTGCCAGTGACTCGAATTGATCTTGTCTGCACTGTTAACCCAAGAGATCAATCACTTGACGACAGTGTGGAGAAGGCCACGGCATGAAGCCATGGCAGGTCCGGCATAGGGGTTGTGCCCTTACCGTTATGCTGGGAATTGCATAGAGAAGGCACCTTGAATCGAGAGTGGATGGCATGAAGATTTACGTAGGAAATCTGTCGTACCGGATGACGGCCGACGAACTGAAAACCCTGTTCAGCCAGTTTGGACAGGTCGACAAGGTTGATATCATCATCGACCGCGATACCGGCCAGTCAAAGGGGTTTGGTTTTATTGAAATGCCGGTCAATGGTGATGCCGAAAAGGCCATCGCTGGTCTGCATGGCACAGAAGTCGGTGGCCGTACCATCACCGTCAACCAGGCCAAACCGAAGACAGATGCTCCCCGTGGTCGCCCGCAACAGCGCCACCGCTAAGGTACCTCGGCAATAAAAAAACGGCATGGGTTTCCCCCATGCCGTTTTTGTTTCTGGACGTTTTGCTGTGATCAGGGGACGTCGTAACCGAGCGCCGCCTTGCGGATGCGGAACCACTGCTGGCGGTTAAGCTCGACAGATTCGGCGGCCACGGCGGCAGCAATCCGCTCCCGTTTGCCGGAGCCAATCAATGGCAGCGGCTGGCTTGGCAGCATCATTACCCAGGCGTAGACCACCTGCTCGATAGTCTGGGCGCCCACTTCCTGACGGATCTGCTCCAGTTCGGCACGCAGCGGGGCATAGGCCTCATCGCTGAACAGTCGGCCGCCGCCGAGACATGACCAGGCCATCGGCTTGATGCCAAGCTGCTGGCACTGATCCAGGGTACCATCGAGGGTCCCTTCCTGATGAAGCGGCGAGATCTCCAGCTGGTTAGTGACCAGCGGGAAGGGGAGGCGCGATTGCAGTAGCTCGAACTGACGGGCGGTGAAGTTGGATACCCCAGCGTGCTTGATCTTGCCCGCCTGTTTCAGGGTGATAAAGGCGTCGGCCACTTCATCTGCGTTCATCAGGGGATCCGGGCGGTGGATCAGCAGCAGGTCCAGATGGTCGGTGCCGAGCTTGCGCAGCGAGGCCTCGGCGCTGGCGATGATATGGTCCTTGCCGGTGTTGTAGTGGTTGAGAGCATGCTCCGGCTTGGCGGTGAGGGCGATACCGCACTTGGTGACGATCTCCATCCGGCTGCGCAGGGAAGGCTCGAGGCGTAGGGCGTGACCAAAGGCCTCTTCGCACTGGTAGCCACCATAGATATCGGCGTGATCGATGGTAGTGACCCCCAGATCCAGATGATATTTCATCAGATCGAGCAGAGCGGCCGGAGAGAGCTGCCACTCCATCAGGCGCCAGTAACCCATGATGAGGCGAGAGAAGGTGGGGCCTTGCGGATGCAGGGCGACACGGGATACAGACATGGTTGACTCCTTGAAAAACACGATGCGAAAACGATGTGCAACATAGATGACTGCGGGCATCTTGGCCTCATGTGGCTGGCAAAGCAATAATGGGCAGTGGCATGATTCGAACTTTGGTTCTGATCGCAGAGTAGGAGAGAGTTGGATGGAAGGATTTGCCGAGCGCTTGCAGAGCCTGATCGGGGAGATGAGCGTGAGCGCGTTTGCCCGCAAGGTGGGGCTCAGTGAAGCGCTGATCCGCAAATATTTAAAGGGAGCCGAGCCTGGCCTGACGCGGGCCAACCAGATCGCCATGGGGGCCAACTGCTCGCTGGAGTGGCTGGCAACCGGCTGCGGTTATCTCTACCGTCAGGCGGAAGTGGTAGACAGGGAGGCGCTGGCAGCGGCGCAACTACTGCTGGGCGAGCTGCAACCCGGGGTGGGGCTGCCCGATGAGGAGGCACTGGTCACCCTGCTCGCCTATTACCAGTTTTTGCGCACCCACAAGAAAGCCGACGGTTTTCTCGACTTGGCGCTGGCGCGGGAGTTTGGCCGCCATCTGGGGGAAGCGTGATGAGGAGCATATTACCCTTTGGTCGTGTCACGGCCGGTTGATTATTCTGATACGCTCTAAGCAAGATAAGTCTCCATGGAATGGGCGATGAGCTACTTGATCCTCGGAAGTGGTGCGCTGGGCTCGGCGCTGGCAAGAGAGCTGATGGCAAGGGGGGAGTCATTCCTGCTGGCCGGGCGCAACTATCCCAAAGGGATCGAGATGGAGGACTTCTTCCCGCTGCCAGATGTCGATGCCATCTCGTTCGATGCCTTGTTTACCCTCTACGATTGCGATCCGCTTCCCACCGTTGTGATCAATACCATCGGCGTGTTGCACGATGTCAGCTTTATGCCGGAGCGGCGGGTCGAAGAGGTGCACCCCAAGTGGCTGTGCGACAGCCTGCTGGCCAATGCCTGGCCAACACTGGCGCTGGCTGCCCGTTTCAGCCGGTTGATGGGCAATGACCATCCGCTGTGGCTCTGCGCCATCTCAGATCTGGCGGGCTCCATCACCGCCAATCTGGAGGGGGGACGTTACAGCTACCGGATGAGCAAGGCGGCCCTCGACATGGGGGTGAAAACCCTGGCCCTTGAGTGGACGCAGCGTTTCCCGCAAGCAGGGGTGGTGGCCGTTGCGCCCGGCTTGATGGACTCCCCGATGAATACCCCCTTTCTGAGCGAGTTGCCCGCGGATCAATTGCAGGAGCCTGCCGAGGTGGCGGTGAAACTGCTCAATCTCATCAAGGGGTTATCATTGACTCAATCGGGCCAGCTACTGGATCTCAACGGTCAGCCGCTGCCCTGGTAAATCCCGCCTGCGGGTTCTACGGACGTCTATTGGCTTCACATTCTGCTCATGCGCCCCTTGCCAAGCGAGGGGCGCATGGCTAACGTCACTCTCCTGTTTCAGGAGGGATCTCATGCGCTATATCGATTTACGAAGTGACACCGTCACCCAGCCTACTGACGCCATGCGTCAAGCCATGCTCCACGCCGAAGTCGGTGACGATGTTTATGGTGAAGATCCGGGCGTCAACGCGCTGGAGGCCTTTGGGGCCAGATTGCTGGGCAAACAGGCGGCGCTGTTTGTGCCGTCCGGCACCATGTCCAATCTGTTGGCGGTGATGAGCCACTGTCAGCGCGGTGAGGGGGCCATCCTCGGCAACGCCGCTCACATCTATCGCTATGAAGCGCAGGGGAGTGCCGTGCTGGGCTCCGTAGCCCTGCAACCCTTGCCGATGCAGCGCGATGGCACGCTGGCATTCGATGATATCAAGGCTGCGCTGGCCCCTGATGATGCCCACTTCGTCCAGACTCGCCTCATCTGTCTTGAGAACACCCACAATGGCAAGGTGCTGCCGCTCCCCTATCTGCAAGAGATGGGGGCATTTGTTGCTGAACGTGGCTTGAAGCTCCATCTCGATGGCGCACGGCTTTTTAACGCCGCCGTGGCCAGCGAGACCCCGGTCGAGGTGATCGCCGCGCCATTTGACAGCATCTCGATTTGTCTCTCCAAGGGGTTGGGCGCACCGGTGGGCTCGCTGCTGGTGGGCAGTCACGACTTCATCGCCCGTGCGCGCCGACTGCGCAAGATGCTGGGGGGCGGCATGCGCCAGGCGGGCATTCTGGCGCAAGCCGGTCTGTTTGCCCTCGAGCAGCATGTGACACGCCTGGCGGATGATCACCGCCGTGCCAAACGGCTGGCCGAAGGGCTGGCTGCACTGCCGGGCATCGAACTCGACCTCTCGCTGGTGCAGAGCAATATGGTGTTTCTGCGACTGCGTGAGGGGGAATCAGCCCCTCTGCTGGCCTTTATGAAGGAGCGGGGGATCCTCTTTTCTGGTTACGGTGAGCTGCGACTGGTGACCCACCTGCAGATCAACGATGACGATATTGAAGAGGTGATCGACGCTTTCACCGAGTATCTCGGGGCGCGTTGAGACGGCTGGTCAGGTAGAGGTTATACCAAGACCTGTTCATACCGAAATAACAGAGGGCGCCGCGGCGCCCTCTGTTATTTGGTTGTTTGCAGCAAACTTAAGCCTGCCGCTGGCCGCCCATCAGCATGGCCTCATCGGTGGCGTCGTAGATCATCACCGCGATATGGGTCACCTGACCGCCGAAATCGGCCAGTGGCACCAGCGTCAGGTTCTGGAACATGTGGGGGGCCGAGCCGGTAATGGGGCGATAGTTGGAGAAACGCAGCAGGTAGGGCTTCTGCTCCCAGGTGCTGAAGGCTCGGTTGTTGAGCTTGAAGACCATGTTGGCCTTGCGCTCGAACCAGGCTCTGTCCACATCGGGGAAGAGCTCGAACAGCACGCCGTCACGCACGTCACTGGCCAGTCGGCCGCTGTGGCTCTCCATAAAGCCGTTCCACACCTGTACCTTGTACTCCTTGTCGAGCACCACCAAGCCTACGTCCAAGTTCTGGACTATGTTCATCAGCCAATGAAATTCACGGATTTCCATAGTCACTCCTAGAGCATGTGCATGATTTTGTTGTTCATGGTGGCGATGGAATCTTCGGTAAACAGCAGCAGCAGATCACACTGCACCGCGTAGTCCTGGATCCGGTAGTTGATCTCGATGGCGAGCGTGCGGCGCCAGCGACTCTTGTTAGTGTTGATCAGCTCGTTGATGGGTCTGTGCTGGCCGAGCACCACCGGGTGCCCCTGACTGAAGGGAGTATCGAGCTGGTTGGCGTAGCCGCGCAGGAAGGCGCCGATCAGCACGTTGGCGGTATCCATCAGCAGCTCCAGTTCGGCGGTGCGATCCAGCGTCCCCTGATGGTTCATCAGCTTGGCCAAATCTTTGAAGCTGGAGTCATGGAACAGGATCAGCGCTTCGCCGGCGATCCCCGCCCCGATAAACCCCTGACAGACGGCGGAGAGGGTATCCGAATCCGCAGCCGCCGAGAGCGCCATATGCAGCTCGGAGACCTCCAGCACGTTGACGTTGGGGATAGGCAGCACCACGAAGGCGTTGAGCAGACGAGCCAGCAAGTCGGCGGCCTGACCCATGGAGACGTTGGCCAGCTCCTGATAGACATCGCGGATTTCGGGGGTGATCTTGACGCCTGCATCGGCTACCACGCCGCTTGGCAAGGGCTCGGCTGCACTCGGCTGATTACCCGATGAAGCACTCCAGAAGCCATGTTGTTTGAGCAGGGCTAGCAGGGTATCTGGGGCGGCGGGCTTCTTGATGAAATCGAGCGCCCCCAGCCCCATGACCCGCTGATAGGCCTCAGGCTGGATATCTCCGGAGACCACGAAAACCTTGCTGCGTAGTCCTTCCCGTTTCAGGGTCTCCAGCACACCGTAACCGTCCATCTCAGGCATAGTGAGATCGAGAAAGATGAGATCCCCATGGCCCATCAGCACCTGTTCGATCCCTTCAAGGCCATTCGCCGCATAGTGCAAATCGACTTTCCAGTCAGCCGGTAGCGCTCGTGCCAGCTGTTTGCGGGCGAACCCGGAGTCATCACATATCAATACATTCATGGCGTTAGGCAGGCTCTGTTGGCAAGGATTGCTATAAGTGTGGCCCGCTAACAGTCAGATGCAATGTGGGAGGTTGTCACCCTGTGAAAATTGGTTATCCCATTGCCGGTTACGATAGCGTGCGGAGTATTTCTCAATAAATTCAGCGAACATCTTAACACGCAACGGGGCGAACTGGTGCTGGCAACACAACATGTAGAAGGGGCGATTGCCGGTCTGCCAGTCGGTCAGTACCGGTACCAGCTGCTCGTCATGGAGGAAGCTGCTCAGATAGTGCAGCGGGGCGTTGACTATCCCCAGATGACGCCGGGCTGCGCGCACGGCGGCCTGAGTCTGGTTGACGGTCAGTTTGGCGCTGCGTTTGATGCAGACGTTCTGTCCATCCTTGTCGGTCAGTTGCCAGTGCTGGTGTGGCCAGCAGTAGATGAGATCATGTTCTTCCAGCTGGCTGGGGTGGGAGGGGGTTCCCTTCTTGGTCAGATAGAGTGGCGAGGCAAACAGGCCGTACTCGATATGACCGAGACAGATCGCATTGGGCAGCGACTGGGGCAGCTCACCGTTGAAGAACACCAGATCCCGATCATTATCGAACAGGTGCTGGTGATCATTGGTCTGGGTGATATCGAACTGTACCTCGGGATAGTGCAGCCCGAATTCGGCCAGCATATCGATGAGGATGGTGTTGGAGAGCGCGATCGGCGCGGCTATCCGGATAAGCCCGGTGATGTCTGCTTCTTTACCCCGGATCTCGCTGGTGGCCTGCTCGATTTGTGCAAGCGGTGTGCAGAGACGCTCGTAGTATCTGAGCCCTTCATCGGTAAGACGGAGTTTACGGGTAGAGCGATGTAGCAGGGAGCAACCCAGTTGCTCTTCCAGCTGGGAAATGCGTCGACTGATGGTGCCTGTTGGCATGCCCAGTGCGGCTGCAGCATGGGAGAATCCTCCCTCTTGCACCACCTTGACGAACAGGTAGAACTCTTCGATGTGCTTCATAAACGCTGTTCTGGGTGTAACAAGGGGGCAACCATAAAAAGAGCCTTATCGCTTGGCAAGGGTAATTCAGCGTTTAATTGATCTGGATTCGATTTCTACTGATACCAGTTTAGATTTTCAATTGTTCTCGAATGAGGATTATTGTCTGCGCCACTGTCATTGTCATTGTCATTATTGCGAGATGTCACCCGTTAGCTCAAGAGAGAGAGGCGACATGGTATGACTAGAATACGACCCATCCTCAGGCAAAAAGAGGATCGTGCTGGTCAAGAGCAGTTCTTTTTTTCGGCGATGTGAATGTGATGACAGTCGCATATTCATCATGCCGGTCTGGAGAAGGTAGATATTCGGTTTTGAGGTATTTAAGTTCCTTGTTAAGTCGCTATTTGGGGCCGGTTTTGCTCTTTTTTGTCTGTTTATTCAACGCGCTGGTTAATAAATGAAAGTTTTACGAGGGAAATGCCGGCACTTTTTTTAGTTGACTTTGTTATCAGTAAATAAGTGTTTGTTGTGAATCGTAAAAATGTTTTTTGAAGTATCCAGAGTGCAATTCTTAGTGCTTGTTTTTGCTGGGAAAAAAAGTTAAAAACGAACGAGAGATTTGTTCTGATTGACAGGAGTATTGGCTGAGTCCTTTTTTCTGTGGCTGGATTGGCTCTCCTGTTGTTGATTTCTGAAATCAGTTATCTGCTTTTGGCCATCGCGAGAAATAGTGGCCGAGAGGTGTTTTCACCTTGCATTCTGCATACGGCGGTTTGCCCATTTGTTTTCCGGTTCACCAGTGACCATCCAGCATGAATGACTTTGACCAGATGAATACGCTTGACGAACGGTTACTGAAGACAATGGATGTTCTACATACCCCTATCTGGGTCTATGACATCGAACATCACCATATTTTCTGGGCAAACCGCGCAGCACTTCCCCTCTGGGAGGCCACCTCCCTGGACGAGCTCTGTTCCAGGGATTTTTCGGCTGATATGGCCACAGCCATAGCGCTGTTGTTGCAACGCTACCTCGGTGATTTTCAGCAGGGGCGAAGTTACAACGAGTGGTGGACTATCTCCCCAAAGGGGGTCAAGAAGCAGATCTATCTACGCCTCTCCGGGATTCAGCTGGCTGGCCGTCTGATGATGATGACCGAGGCGGTGCTCGACTCCGATACCCTCTATCAGGAGTCCTCGCTGGCAACCGGTGATACCCTGGCCTGCCTGTTCGATAGCAATGGCGCGTTCGAAAGCGGCAACTATCACTTCGAGATGTGTTTCGGTCATCGGATCGCCACGCTCTCCCAAGTTTTTTCCGGTAGTGACGACAGTTTTTACCAGAAGCTCTCCCGACTCGATGAAGTAGTGACCGAAGGGGAGTGCCGAACCCTCAAGGGGATGCGCTGGTTCCAGTATCAGTTCCGCTATATCCAGCAAGGAGCACGGATCCTGCTCACCATGCGCGATATTACCGATCGCAAACTCGAGGAGCTGGAGCATCGCCACCTCGCCTGGCATGACTCCCTGACCGGCCTGCTCAACCGTTATGGCTTGATGAAATCTCTCGAGGCCTATTGCGGGTTGGGGGAGCGTTTCGCGCTGGTATTCATGGATCTGGACAACTTCAAGCTGGTCAACGACAACTACGGCCATAAGGCGGGAGACCGCCTGCTGGAGCGGGTTGCCGGTCGCCTCAAACAGATTTGCCCCCGCGATGTTGAGCTGGCCCGTCTTGGCGGGGACGAGTTTACCGCGTTGGTTCCCTTGGGAAACCAGAGCGAACGAGCCCAGGATGTGGCCGATCAGATGCTCTCCCAGATGACCAAGCCGCTGCAACTGAGCGGTCTGCCGGAGGTAACCATCGGCGGCAGTATCGGCATTGCCATCTATCCCGATGATGCGGACGATGGTGATAACCTTATCACCCGCGCCGATATGGCCATGTATCAGGCCAAGCAGATGGGGCGGCTGCGCTGGCAGCGTTTTACCCCCAGCATGCAGCAGACCCTGCAGCGCAAGCTCAATCTCAAGCAGTTTCTGGCCAAGGCTATCGGTCGTCAGGAGCTGAGCCTCTGTTACCAGCCACAGGTCGATGTCGCCAAACGGCGTCTGATCGGTTACGAGGCGCTGCTGCGCTGGTATAACCCGGTGCTTGGCCATGTCTCGCCAGTGGAATTTATCCCCCTTGCCGAAGAGATGGGGCTGATCCGCGAGATCGGCAGCTGGGTGCTCTCTACCGCGCTTGCCCAAATGGCCAGTTGGAAGAAGCGCCTCCATCACCGGGTGCCAGTCTCCGTCAACCTCTCTGGTTTCCAGCTCTCGTCGGCACTGCCCGGGCAAGTGCGCCAGCAGCTGGAGCTGCACGGGGTGGATGCTTCCCTGTTGACGCTGGAACTGACCGAAACCGTGCTTATGCTGGATATGAAGGGGTGCCTCGATATTCTCGATGACTTGAGTGAACTGGGGATCAAGATTGCCATCGACGATTTTGGTACCGGCTACTCATCCCTTGCCTATCTCAATCGCCTGCCCATCGATACGATCAAGCTGGATCGCTCTTTCGTGGTCGGCCTCAACCTGCCGGTGATCCGGGCGACTGCGGCCATGGCCACCAATCTGGGGTTGGGGATCATGGCGGAAGGGGTGGAGGAGCCTCACGAACTGGCCGCACTGCAGACCCAGGGGTGCCATGTGTTCCAGGGATATCTGTTCAGCAAGCCGCTGACGGTGGCACAAGTCGAGGCAAGCGGTTTCGTGGTGGAGTGTCAGGTTGGGCGTTATCCACTGTTAGATGCCGTGATGGCAGAGTAACAAGTGTGCGTTAGGCCACAACTTGGAATTTTATTCCGCAATATTTAATCAAAATTAATCATTCTTTTGCGATCGGTCATGAGACGGATTGGCTGGAATTGCTAGCATGCGACCTCGTTTCTAGGGAAAGGAGTATCGCAATAATGAGTCATGCTGCTGTCAATGACCGTCCGGCCAGCCCTCCCAAAGGTTGGCTGAACCGTTTCCTCAATGGCGTCGAGAAAGCCGGGAACAAATTACCCGACCCCGCCATGCTGTTCCTCTACGCCTTGCTGATCGTCTGGGTCGGCTCCTGGGTGTTGTCACAATTCCAGTTTGATCTGGTCAACCCCCGTACCGGGGAGGCGGTAGTGGTCAACAACCTGCTGACCGGTGCCGGTCTGGCCGAGTTTCTCTCCACCATGGTGACCACTTTCACCGGCTTTGCCCCGCTGGGCATCGTGCTGGTGGCCATGCTGGGGGTCGGGGTGGCCGAGCAGTCCGGTTTTATCAATACCGGTCTGAAAAAGTTGCTCAAAGTGACGCCTGCCCGTTTTCTCACTCCCATGCTGATCCTGGTAGCGATCGTCAGCCACACCGCTGCAGATGCGGGCTATGTGCTGGTGATCCCCATCGGTGGCATCATCTTCCACGCTGCCGGACGCCATCCGCTGGCGGGGATCGCAGCTGCCTTTGCCGGCGTTTCCGGCGGTTTTGCCGCCAACTTCCTGCCCTCCGGCGGGGATGCGCTGCTGCAGGGCTTTACCCAGTCCGCCGCTCAGTTGCTCGATCCTGACTACATGGTCAACACCCTTTGCAACATCATCTTTACCGGAGCCTCTTCGCTGCTGATCATCTGCGTCGGCTGGTTCATTACCGAAAAGGTGGTGGAGCCGCGCCTCAAGCATGTGGCGCTTAACGAGGATCTGGAGAGTGCCGACGAGATGGGGCGCTACAGCGCGCAAGAGAGCCGAGCCTTCAACTGGGCCGGGTTTGCCATGCTGGCGGCTATCGTGCTGCTGGCGCTGGCGCTCTCCCCGAACGATTCCCCGCTGCGTGCTGCCGATGGCTCCCTGACCACCTTCGCTGCCCCCGTGATGAAGTCCATAGTGCCGCTCATCTTCCTGCTCTTTATCCTGCCCGGGATTGTCTACGGCTTTGTCGCAGGCAGCTTCAAGAGCGGCAAGGATGTGATCGATGCCATGTCGGCCACCATGAACAAGATGGGCTCCTACATGGTGATGGCTTTCTTCTGCGCGCTCTTCATCAAGGCGTTTGGTGACTCCAATCTGGGCACCCTGCTGGCCCTTTCCGGTGCCGAAGTGCTCCATGCGCTGGCGCTGCCCGGTGAGGTGACTATCGTCGGGATGATCCTGCTCACCGCCACCGTCAATCTGGTAGTCGGCTCGGCCTCCGCCAAGTGGGCGCTGATCAGCCCGATCCTAGTGCCCATGTTGATGGCGGTGGGGATCTCCCCCGAGCTGACCCAGGCGGCCTATCGGGTCGGGGATTCTGCTTCCAATATCATCACCCCGCTGATGGTCTTCTTCCCGCTGGTGGTGGTCTATTGCCAGCAGTATGTGAAGAGCACCGGGATCGGTACTCTGGTCTCCATGATGCTGCCCTACTCGCTGGCCTTCCTGGTGAGCTGGACGATTTTCCTGCTGCTCTACTGGGCGCTCGGCTTCCCGCTCGGGTTGCAAGCCCCTTACGTCTATCCGGCCCCTTAAGCTGGGTGTGCGAGGGAGCCTTGGGCTCCCTCGTTTTTTTCGCTATGGTGTTACCTCATTTTGGAGGTGCCATGAATCAGACCATCGATCTTATCCTTTCCCATCGCTCCATTCGTCAGTTCACTGCCGAGCCGATCGCCCCGCAGCAGCTGGATGTCATTCTCGCCGCCGCCCAGTCCGCCTCGACCTCGAGCTTTTTGCAGGTGACCAGTATTGTGCGAGTCAGTGAACCCGAGGCGCGTCAGCAGCTGGCCATGCTGGCGGGCAATCAACCCTATGTGGTGCAGGCGGCCGAGTTTCTGGTGTTCTGCGCCGATTACCATCGTCACAGCCAGATCGTGCCCGAGGCCCAGACCGGTTATGCGGAACAGTTGTTGATCGGTGCCATTGACGGCGCCCTGATGGCGCAAAATGCCCTGCTGGCGGCGCAGTCGTTGGGACTGGGCGGGGTCTATATCGGCGGCATTCGCAACCATCCTGCCGAGGTGAGCGAGCTACTGGGCTTGCCCCATCAGGTGATCCCGCTGTTTGGCCTCTGCCTTGGCCACCCTGCCCAGCAGCCGGAGCAGAAACCCCGCCTGCCCAGGGGATTGGTGGTGCATCAGGAGCGCTACCAGCACGAGCTGGATCGCGACCTGCTGGCCCGGTACGATCAGCAGATCGCGGACTACTATCAGGCCCGCAGCAGCAACAACAAACAGCAGACCTGGAGTAGCCAGATCCGCGCCATTCTGGGCAAGGAGTCCCGCCCTTTCATGCTGGGATTCCTGCAATCGCGGGGCTTTAACCTCAAGTAATGGCGCTGATGGGCGATACTATGGGAGTGATGACCATCATGGTCATTTTCCCGTGATCCTGAAATCTTTCCCTGAGACCGGGTATACAGCTTGGCGACAAATCGTGGGCAAGGGGGGATCTACAGGCTACCTTAAGTAGATAAGCTGTTGTAGGATCACGCAATTGGATTGGGACAGGGGTTTGGACATCCTATGATTTTAACTTTGGTATTGCTGTCTATCGGCGCGCTCCTGTTTTTGGTTATCGCCTATAACGTGGTACAGCAATATAAGCAGAAGGCGGAGGCTGAAAAGCGTCACGCCGTTGCCAGACACAAGACGGTAGCCGACGAGACCGAAGAGGTACTGCTGAACGTCAATCTGGTGCCTTTCTCCAAAAACATGGTGTTGCTGTTGCAGCACCGGATCCTTGATGCCTATCGCGCCATCGCCCAGGTGATGCCCAACAACCAGATCAAGCAGCGCATCGCCGATGTGCAGATCCAGATCAAGAACGTGCAGGAAAATTACAGTGCGCAGGATGAGGGGCACTTCAAAACCCCCGAGTCTGATCGTCAGGCGATCCAGATGTTGCAGCTGGTAAAAAAGCTACGTGCCGTACTGCGTGTCGAGCACAACAAGGGCAAAATTGATCCGCAGGGGTTTGCTCAGGAAGATCGTCGTCTCGAGCTGATGCAGCTCAAAATCAACATCTCGAATCTGGTCAAGCGGGCGATGGATGCCCGCATTCAGGGCCAATATGGTACTTGCCGCCAGCTCTATACCAAGGGGTTGTCGGCAATGGCCAGCATTGGCGACAAGGATCCCTATCTGTTGGCTCGTGAAGAGGATATGCGTCAGGGGCTCAAGGAGCTTGAAGAGCTGCAGCAGCAAAACAGCGCGCAGGATCTGCAAAACATCAAGGACAAGGAAGCCGACGAGCTCGATGTCCTGTTTCAACCCAAGAAGAAATGGTAAGCATGTCCCACCCACTCGATTCCACACTGGGGCCAATGGCCCCATTTGTTTCTCAGCTGTTGACCGAACTGGCCGCTGCTGGCGTCACATTTTCCCAGCCAACGGTCGATCACCTCTGTTATCGGGCGGCGACCTTGCAGGAGTACCGCGCGCTATGTACTGTATTGGCTGAAGCGGGCTCCTTGCTGGTGGAGGGGATGATCGGCGGTCGCCCGATTGCCACTTATCAGTTGCATCAGCCACTGCTGGCTGGTGAGGTGCAGGTACCCTGTATCGAGCTGGCGGCGCCGAAACCGGGGCGCGTCCATCAGGCAGGACTGGAACATATCGAGCTGGTGGTCACTTCACTGCAGGATCTGGTAGCGCGCTATCCCGAGTTACCGTTCAAAACCGGCAACATGCAAGATACCCGTAACCCCGATATCGGCCTGATGTTGCCCTCCGGCCAGATCAAGTTTCATCTGCGCTCGCTGGCTGAGGTGATCGCCGAAGAGGTGGCGACCGGTGCTGTGGTCGCGGTGCCGGCGGATTATTTCGATCAGGAGTGATCCTGCTCTAAATGCGGTGCGAGCCTGACAGGCTCTTGAATAACGCAGTAAAAGGGGTCACCGGTGTGACCCCTTTTGCTATCTGGCGGTGCTGGGTTGCGAGAGCGCTATCTGCTCGTGGCTGACCCTGTTTGTGCTGAGATCGTTACCCGTGCCGGTGTGGTTGCTGGGCAGAGAGTGGCGATTGGCTTCGCTGCTTGAGGCGACCAAGCCAGAGGCTCAAGCCCGCCGTCAGGATGAGGACCAGTTCAATTCCCATGACCAGACCGCCCAGCTCGCCTTGCTCCCAGAAGGGGTGCAGGTAAAGTCCCCCCAGACTGGCTCCCAGATAGTAGGCCACCAGATAGAGGGAGGAGGCGAGGGCGCGGTTGTGTTCGACATGATGACCAACCCAGGCGCTGGCGCAGGCGTGTGCCAGGAAAAAGCCGAAGCTGGAGATCAGCAAGCCACTCAGGATCCCGGGCAGACTGCCCTGCAGCAGCCACAGACTGCCGAGGGCCATCAGGGCGATCCCGACCAGCAGCATGCGTTGCGCCCCCCAGCGGTTGGCAAAGCGGCCGCTCATTGAGGAGGCCACCGTCCCCGAGAGATAGGTGAGAAACAGCATGCCGAGCCACTGGGTGGGCAAGGAGAAAGGAGGCTTTGCCAGCAGGAAGGTGAGATAACTGAACTGGTTCAGAAACACCATAAAGTTGAGCCCGCCGATAAGGTAAGCCCCTACCAGCAAGGGATTGGTCAGGTGTTGCTGCAAGGCGCGGGCAAATTGACCGCGAACGGGGGCGCTCGCCACAAAGCGGGTCTGGTGGGGCAGCAGCCAGAAGACCAGCGGCAGCAGTGACAGGCTGATCACTCCGATCCCCAGAAAGGTATGCTGCCAGTCGCCAAACCAGCCCGCCAACAGACCGCCGACCACCCGACCGGCAATGCCACCGAGGGAGTTGGCGGCAATATAAACCCCCACCGCCGAGAGCAGCGCCCGTTTACTGAACTCTTCCCCCATATAGGCAATCGCAGTGGCTGGTAAACCGGCCAGCAGCGCGCCCTGCAGGATACGCAGCAGCAGCAGGGAGCCAAACTGCTCAACCAGCGGGATCAACAGTGAGAGCAGGATCGCCAGGGTGAGGGTACCCAGCATGACCTGCCGACGGCCATGGCGATCCGCCAGTCTGGCGCAGATCAGCAGGGAGGTGGCGAGGCCAGCAGTGCATCCTGCCAGGGTCCAGCTGGCCGAGAGGGAGTTGACCGAGAAGACCTCGGCGATCAGGGGTAACAGGGGATGGGTCTGGTAGAGGTTCAGAAACACCAGAAAAGAGCCCAGGCTGAGGGCCAGGGTTGCACGTATCCACTCGCGACTTCCGACTTCAATCATTGCGTATTGTCCTGACTGCTTTTGGTCAGAGTAGAGTCCTTGCGGTTATAAATATAATATATTTAAGTTATCCATCTCATAAGATGAATTGATACATGGATCTGAAACAGCTCACCTATCTGCTGGCGGTCAGGGATGCCGGCTCATTTACCAAGGCAGCCAACAGTCTGCATGTGGCACAACCGGCCATCAGCATGGCCATCGCCAAGCTGGAACAGCAGCTCGAGTTGCGACTGTTTGATCGACAGGACCGGGCGGTACGGCTCACCCCTGAGGGGGAGGTGCTCTGTCGCCATGCCGAGCGTCTGTTGCTGCAGATGCATCAGGCCGAGGCCGAGATGGCCGAGCTTAAGGGGTTGGAGCGGGGGGAGGTGCGGATCGGGATCCCCTATATGATGGGCTCCTACTATTTCCCCCCTCGTCTGATGGCCTTCAAGCATCGCTATCCCGGCCTCAAGATCCGGGTCGAAGAGGCCGGCACCCGTGAGCTGCTCAGCCGGATGGTGGATGGCTCCCTCGATCTGGCCATTCTCATCACCAGTGATCTCCCCCCCGCCATCGAGGGGGCACATCTGTTGAGCGAAGAGATGTTGATGGTGGTGGGGGACGATCACCCCTTGCGCGGCGAACCGGCCGTCACCCTCTCGCAGTTCTTTGCTCAGGAGCTGGCGCTGTTTCGCCGTGGTTTCTATCACCGGGAGCATATGGAGGCACTGGCCCAGAGCCTTGGCGTTGAACCCGATATCGCCTTCGAGAGCAATCTTATCCCTCTGCTCAAGGCGGTAGTGCGGCAAGGCTTTGCGGTGACCACTTTCTTGCGGATGGTGCTGGAAGAGGAGCCGGATCTGAGCGGCGTACCCTTCGACCCGCCCATCTATCTCGATCTCTGCGTAGCGTGGCGGCGTGGTGATCCGCTCTCCATGGCCAATCGTGCCTTGCGCGATTTTCTACTCAAGGATCGTCCGGCCTGATGGCGGCGGGTCATTGCTGAAAGTTTGTTACTATTAACGGTGGGTTCGCTTGAGGGCTACACCATGAAACTGCAGCAATTGCGCTATATCGTCGAGGTGGCCAACCACAGGCTGAATCTGTCGGCCACCGCCGAGAGCCTCTTTACCTCCCAGCCCGGGATCAGCAAACAAGTGCGGATGCTGGAGGATGAGCTGGGGATCCAGATCTTCGAGCGCAGCGGTAAACACCTGACCCAGATCACCCCCATCGGTCGGGATGTGATCAAAGTGGCCGCCGAGGTGTTGGACAAGGTCGCCACCATCAAAGTGATGGCCAGGCAGCATGTGCATCCGGAGCAGGGAACTCTCACCATTGCCGCTACTCATCTGCAAGCCCGTTATATTCTGCCCGCCATCCTCAAGGGTTTTATGGCCCGCTTTCCCAAAGTTGCCGTAACTGTGATGCAGGGGAGTGCGACGCAGTGCCGCGCAGCCGTGCATGATGGCTCTGCCGATCTGCTGCTGGCGGATGAACCGGAGGAGGGGAGCGAGCTGCTCATGCTCCCCTCTTTTCAGTGGCAACGGGGCTTGGTGCTGCCCAAGGATCATCCGTTGGCCAAAGCAACATCGCTGACCCCGGCTGAGCTGGTGGAGTTTGCATTGGTGACCGATGGAAGGGCGCTCTCCACAGCTCAAGGCACTGATTGCGCTCATGCCGAGAGCCGGATCGCCTGCTGTGCGAGCGACAGCGATGTGCTCAAGACCTATGTCAGACAAGGAATGGGCATCGGGGTGATGGCAACTTTTGCCTGGGAGCCCCAGCGCGATGGGGATCTGGTGCTCAAAACGGCGCCCTGGCTACCAGGCGGTGTGGCCGCTATCGGGTTGCGCAGAGGGGCATTTTTATGCGGCTATCTCTACGATCTGATTGAACGTCTCGCGCCGCAATTGACCCGGGAGCGGGTCGATCAATACTGCGCGGCCCGCACTGGCGAAGAGCTTGAAGCTCTGCTGGTCAATCTGACCGTACCACAGCGATAGCCAGGGTTGATGTGTGGTCGATCCAAGAAAAACGCCTCCGAATAGGAGGCGTTTGACTATCTGGTATTCGTCAATGCAGGCTCATTTTTTGAGCATGTGATCCAGCTTGTTGGCCTTGGTCGACAGATAGAACTCGTTGTGGGGATTGCGCCCTTCCTGCAACGGTACCCGTTCGGCCACCGGAATACCGAAGGATTCCATCGCTTTCATCTTGCGCGGGTTATTGGTCATCAGTTTGAGAGACTTGACCTCAAGCTGCTTGAGCATATCGGCGCAGATGGTGTAGTCGCGCATATCGGCGGCGAAACCAAGGGCTACGTTGGCCTCCACGGTATCGGCACCCTGATCCTGCAGGTGATAGGCGCGGATCTTGTTGAGCAAGCCGATGCCACGGCCCTCTTGACGCACATACAGCAACACGCCACGACCGGCTTTGGCGATATTCTCCATGGCCGCCTGCAACTGGAAACCGCAGTCACAACGCAGGCTGAACAGGGCGTCGCCGGTCAGGCACTCTGAGTGGATCCGGCCCAGCACGGGCTCTTCACCGGTAATGTCGCCCATCACCAGTGCGGCATGATCTTTGCCTGTGCCGGTTTCCTGAAAACCTACCAGCGTGAAGGTGCCCCAAGGGGTGGGCAATTTGGATTTGGCCACGAGGGTAACGCTGCTCATAGGTTGCTCCTTACTACTAACGGCTCAAAAAAGGGGGCCAGTTTAGCGCGCCTTGTCAGGAACGACCATAAGAACAAGTCCCTGCATTGCTTAATGAAATCTCCAAATGAGATACAAGCACAGTCGCCTGCCGGGGTTTTGGCCCTTTGTGCGGATTGATGACTGCCAGGCTCACCACATTCGGGTATAATCGGCGCCCATTAACCCACCCCTTCGGGATGGGAGCAACACAGTGCAGGAGAGAAGTTATGCCTCAGATGGCCCCCGTAATGACAATTGATGGCCCCAGTGGTGCAGGTAAAGGCACCTTGTGTCAGCTGCTTGCTGAGAAGCTGGGTTGGCACTTGCTGGACTCGGGCGCCATCTATCGGGTGTTGTCCCTGGCCGCCCTGCATCACGATGTAGAGCTGGACAGTGAAGCCTCACTGGTGCCGCTGGCCGCCAATCTGGATGTGCAATTTCAGGTAGAAGGCGATCTGGTCAAGGTGATCCTGGAAGGGGAAGATGTCTCCCGCACCATCCGCACCGAAGAAGTGGGTAATGCTGCCAGTAAAATCGCCGCCTTCCCCCGTGTGCGCGAAGCCTTGCTGCGCCGTCAGCGTGCATTTCGTCAGGCCCCGGGTCTGATTGCCGATGGTCGTGACATGGGTACAGTTGTTTTCCCCGAGGCCGAGGTGAAGATTTTCCTCGACGCCAGTGCCGAAGAACGGGCCCAGCGTCGCTATAAGCAGTTGCAAGATAAGGGCTTTGATGTTAACTTTGAGCGTCTTTTAACCGAGATTCGGGAACGTGACGATCGCGACAGAAATCGCGCTACAGCACCCCTGAAACCGGCAGAAGATGCTCTGGTGGTAGACTCTACCGCCATGACCATAGATGAAGTGCTGGCAACAGTACTCGCCTATGCAGAGCAACAACTTGGTGATGCCAGCGCAAGCTGACATCCGGTCGTCTGCACCAAGGATGGCGCAGATTATTTAAAACAGCCCCGCTTGTGCCGGATTGCAAGTGGATGTTTCATTTGTGACATAAACAATGATCGAATCTTTTGCTCAACTCTTTGAAGAGTCCCTGAACGCCGTTGAAACCCGTCAAGGTTCCATCGTCAAGGGTACTGTCGTTGCTATCGAGAACGGTTTCGTACTGGTTGACGCCGGTCTGAAATCCGAGTCCGCTATCCCGGCTGAAGAATTCAAGAACGCCATGGGCGAGCTGGAAATCAACGTCGGCGACACCGTTGACGTGGCTCTGGACTCTATCGAAGATGGTTTCGGCGAAACCAAGCTGTCCCGCGAAAAAGCCAAGCGCCACGAAGCCTGGCTGCAGCTTGAGAAGGCTTACGAAGAGCAAGCTACCGTTATCGGTATCATCAACGGCAAGGTCAAGGGTGGTTTCACCGTTGAACTGAACGGCATCCGTGCCTTCCTGCCGGGTTCTCTGGTTGACGTGCGTCCGATCCGTGACACCGCTCACCTGGAAAACAAAGAACTCGAGTTCAAAGTCATCAAGCTGGACCAGAAGCGCAACAACGTTGTTGTTTCCCGTCGTGCCGTGATCGAGACCGAGAACACCTCCGAGCGCGAAAGCCTGCTGGCTAACCTGCAAGAAGGTCAAGAAGTTAAGGGTATCGTCAAGAACCTGACCGACTACGGTGCATTCGTAGATCTGGGCGGTGTTGACGGCCTGCTGCACATCACCGACATGGCGTGGAAGCGCGTTAAGCATCCTTCCGAAATCGTCAACGTTGGCGACGAGATCGCTGTCAAGGTTCTGAAGTTCGACCGCGAGCGTACCCGTGTATCCCTGGGTCTGAAGCAGCTGGGCGAAGATCCCTGGGTTGCTATCGCCAAGCGTTACCCGGAGACCACCCGTCTGTCTGGCCGCGTGACCAACCTGACCGACTACGGCTGCTTCGTTGAAATCGAAGAAGGCGTTGAAGGCCTGGTACACGTATCCGAGATGGATTGGACCAACAAGAACATCCACCCGTCCAAAGTTGTTAACGTTGGCGACGTGGTTGACGTGATGGTTCTGGACATCGACGAAGAGCGTCGTCGTATCTCCCTGGGTCTGAAGCAGTGCAAATCCAACCCGTGGCAGCTGTTTGCCGAAACTCACGCCAAAGGCGACCGTGTTTCCGGCAAGATCAAGTCCATCACTGACTTCGGTATCTTCATCGGTCTGGATGGCGGCATCGACGGCCTGGTTCACCTGTCGGACATCTCCTGGAACAACCAGGGCGAAGAAGCCGTGCGTGAATTCAAGAAAGGCGACGAGATCGAAGCCGTTGTTCTGCAAGTGGATCCGGAGCGTGAGCGCATCTCCCTGGGTGTCAAGCAGATCGAAGAAGACCCGTTCAACAAGTACCTGGCTGACAACAAGAAAGGTGCTATCGTGAAGGGTAAGGTTACCGAGGTTGATGCCAAAGGTGCCGTTATCGAACTGGCTGATGGCGTAGAAGGCTACCTGCGTGCCTCCGACGCTGCTCGTGACCGCGTAGAAGACGCCACTCTGGTGCTGTCTGTTGGTGACGAAGTTGAAGCTAAATTCATGGGCGTTGATCGTAAGAACCGCACCGTAAGCCTGTCTGTCCGTGCTAAGGACGAGGCTGATGAGCGTGTTGCCATCGATAACCTGAACCAGCAAGAAGAAGTTGTGTTCAGCAATGCTATGATGGAAGCGTTCAAAGCCGCCAAGGGTGAGTAATCCTTGATGCAAGAAAAGGGCGGCATTGCGCCGCCCTTTTTTATCCTGGCAAAATGAATATTGCATGTGATCGGGGAAGGAGATTTAACGTTATGACCAAATCAGATCTCATCGAACAACTGGCAGCCAGCCGCATGCATATGCCGGCCAAGGATGTCGAAGCCGCCATCAAGGAGATCCTTGAGCAGATGGCGTCGACCTTGCAAAACGGCGACCGGATTGAAATCCGCGGATTTGGCAGTTTTTCACTGCACTATCGTGCGCCCCGTGTGGGCCGCAACCCCAAGACTGGGGACAAGGTTGAACTGACCGGGAAATATGTCCCGCACTTCAAACCTGGCAAAGAGTTGCGCGAGCGCGTCAACATCATTGAATAATGCAGAAATGGGCATACCTCGGGTATGCCTTTTTTCTTTTTGGCACCGATTCCTGTGCCAATCGTCTTGTTTCTTAAACTCTTTTCCCATTCACTCTAGAGTCTGCCTGCGATTTTAAGGATAATCAGCCTCTCATTAGATACTGACAGGGAGCTCTTATGAAGCGTATTTTGGCCCTCATTCCGCTGGTGCTGGTGTTTGTTCTGACCCTGGCGCTGGGCTCACAAAATGGCCAGCTGGTTCAGTTCAATTACCTGATCGCTCAGGGTGAGTTTTCACTTGCCATGCTGTTGGGCTTCTTCTTTGCTGGCGGCTTTTTGCTGGGCTGGCTGGTATTCGGCCTGCTGTTCCTGCGCTTGAAAATGCAAAACCGCACCCTCAACCGCACCATGCGTCGTCAATCCCGCGAGTTGGAGCTGGCCCGGTCACCGGGTAAGGAATAATGTTCCTCAATGCTTGAACTGCTTTTCCTGCTGTTACCCATCGCCGCCGGTTATGGCTGGTACATGGGTCGCAGGAGTGTTCGCCAGGACACCCAAAAACAGAGTAACCAGTTTTCCCGCCAGTATGTGGCGGGCCTCAACTATTTGCTGTCCGATGAATCCGACAAGGCGGTGGATCTCTTTATCCAGCTGCTTGAGGTGGACAGTGAAACCATCGAAACACACCTCTCCCTCGGCAACCTGTTTCGCCAGCGTGGGGAGGTCGATCGTGCCATCAAGATCCACCAGAACCTGGTAACCCGCCAACTGACCCGGGAGCAGCGTCAGCTTGCCCTGCAGGAGCTTGCGCGCGACTTTTTGGCTGCTGGTCTGCTGGACCGAGCGGAAGCGCTCTGGAATGAGCTGTGTGATGACAGCGACTATGAAGAGACGGCGCTGGCACAGCTGTTGATCATCCATCAGCAGTTGCGGGACTGGGATAAGGCCATCGATGTGGCGGTTCGTCTGCAAAAATTCCAGGGCAAGAAGCTGGCCGACCCCATCTCCCATTTCTATTGCGAGCAAGCCGAGACCGCGCTGCGTGAGGGCAATAAAGGGGAGGGGCTGGCCAAGCTCAAACGGGCGCTCAGTATCAATCCGGTATGTGCCCGGGCCAGTTTGCGCCTCGCTGAGCTCGCCATGGCAGAGGGGGAGTATGAGCAGGCCAGCAAGGAGCTGCTGCGGGTGTTCGAGCAGGATATCGACTTTGCCTCCGAGGCAATGCCCAAATTGCTCGAGTGCTATCAGCAGTTGGGGCGCACGCCTGCGTTGATCCCGCTGCTTGAGAAGGCTGTGGAAGATCACGCCGGTGTCAGCGTGACCCTGGCCCTTGCCAAGCTGGTTGAAGAGCGTGATGGCCTGAGCCAGGCCCGTTCGCTGGTGTTGCGTCAGCTGCGTCGTCATCCGTCGATGAAAGGTTTTTACCAGCTGGTGGGTTTTCAGCTGGCCAGTGCGGAAGAGGGGCCTGCCAAGGAGAGCCTCGAACTGCTGCAACAGCTGGTCGGCGAGCAGATCAAAATCAAGTCAACCCACAAGTGTCGGCAGTGCGGCTTTGCCACTCACTCGCTGTTCTGGCAGTGCCCGTCTTGTCGCCAGTGGGGTTCCATCAAGCCGATCCGTGGTCTGGACGGTGAATAACAAGCAATAGGATGTGAGATGCAAGATCCCAAAGTACTGGTAGCGCTGGATTATCAGCACGAGGCAGATGCCTTAGCGTTCGTTGAACGTATCTCTCCGGCCCAGTGCCGTCTCAAGGTAGGCAAGGAGATGTTTACCCTGTTTGGCCCGCAATTTGTACGCCAGCTGGTGGCCAAGGGATTTGATGTCTTTCTGGATCTGAAGTTTCACGATATTCCCAATACCGTTGCCAAAGCCGTGGCAGCCAGTGCCGAGCTCGGTGTCTGGATGGTCAACGTGCATGCCAGTGGTGGTGAGCGGATGATGCGTGCCGCCAAAGAGGCGCTGCTGCCTTATGGCGACAAGGCGCCATTGTTGATCGGGGTGACCGTACTGACCAGCATGGAGCAGTCCGACATGATCCCTCTTGGTCTGGATGTGAGCCCTGCCGAGCAGGTGATCCGGCTGGCTACCTTGACCAAGACATCCGGCTTGGATGGGGTTGTCTGCTCTGCCAACGAGGCCCATGAGCTTAAAGCCTTGCTGGGCGAAGATTTCAAGCTGGTGACCCCGGGTATTCGCCCGACCGGTTCAGCGGCCGGGGATCAGCGCCGGGTGATGACACCGAAAGCGGCGGTCGAGGCGGGGTCCGATTATCTGGTTATCGGTCGCCCCATTACGCAGGCTGCCGATCCGGCCGCCATGCTGGCCAGCATCAATGCCGAGCTGGCTGGTGCGTAACAGGCTCACTCAGTGATACGCGGTGCAGGCCGAGCAACAGGCCTGCACCGGCCCCGATAAGATGAGAGCCGATGTGTACCCTGGCATTGATCAGGGTGGATATCGGGCTCTCTCCTGCGTTGTAGAAGTCCATCGCCAGCTTGAGTCCCATCCCTGCCAACAGTAGCCAGCCCGATGTGCGGCGTCCGTGGCGAATATCCTGCATTGCCCCCCAGACAAACAGGCCATGCAGCGAGCCGGATAGCCCCATGTACCATTGGGTCTGCGGGCACCACCACCAGATCCCCAAGCCCACTGCCAACCAGAGCAGCAACATCAGCAGCGGCAGGTGAGCCCCACCCAGATAGTCGCGAAACAGGCTATAGAGGATGGCGAGGCCGCCCAGATTGAGCAGCAGGTGCCACAGATTGGTATGAGCCAGATTGCCTGTTATGATCCGCCACCCTTCGCCCCCGGCGATCAAGGGCCGATCGAAGGAGAGCTGAAGATTGGGAACGGTAAAGAAGAGTAGCAAGCTGGTGAGAGAGAGCGTGATAACCCAGAGCAATCCAGATTTGTCTGACAACATGAAACAGTCCAACGACAAGAACAGTCGATACTGTACACGTTGCACCCGAGCCCTCAAAGCCTGCCTGTGCGATTATATTGTGCCGGTTGACAATCACACGCCCCTCTACATCTTGCAGCACCCCAACGAGGTGGCACATCCCAAGGGGACTGCCGCGCTGCTGGCGGCCTCTTTGCAACAGTGCGAGATCCATGTGGGGGAGGACTTTTCCCGCGATGAGTGGCTCAATGTGCTGCTGGCTGACCAACCCCGTCGTTATTATTTGCTCTGGCCGGATGAGGATGCCATTTCGCTGACCGATCTTCGCCAACAGTGGGAGAGTGAATCCTCTGGCTCCGCATCCGTCGCCTTTATCTTGCTTGACGGCACCTGGCGCAAAGCCTATCGCATGTTGCAGAGCAACCCGGCACTGGCCCGCTTGCCCCGCATCGGCATTGGTGCCATTGCCGGTCAATATGCCATTCGAAAGAAACCCTTTCCCGATGCCCTCTCTACCATAGAGGCGGGCTATCACCTCTTGTCCCGGTGGGAGGGGAGGCCGGAGCACTATGCGCCCTTGCTGACCCTGTTTAACCGGTTGAATACCCAGTGGCAGGACTTTGCCGAAGGCCGCCGCGCGTGACAATTCAAGGAGTTATCAAGATGAAAAAAGCAGTCGTGGTTTTCAGTGGCGGTCAGGACAGCACCACCTGTCTGGTACAGGCATTGGCCCGGTATGATGAAGTGCACGCCATCACCTTCGACTATGGCCAGCGCCATCGGGAAGAGATCGACACCGCGCGTCGTCTGGGCAGTGCTCTGGGGATCGCCGCCCACAAGGTGATGGATGTGACGCTGCTCAATGAGCTGGCGGTCTCTGCCCTGACCCGTGACGACATCCCGGTCAGCTGCGAGCTGCAGGATAATGGCCTACCCAACACCTTCGTGCCGGGTCGCAATATCCTGTTCCTGACCCTGGCTTCCATCTATGCCTATCAGGTGGGCGCCGAAGCGGTGATCACCGGTGTCTGCGAGACCGACTTCTCCGGCTATCCCGATTGCCGTGACGAGTTTGTCAAGGCCCTCAATCAGGCGGTGTCGCTGGGGCTGGATCGCGGCATCCGTTTTGAAACTCCCTTGATGTGGCTCGACAAGGCCGAAACCTGGGCACTGGCGGATCACTATGGTCACCTCGACACGGTGCGCCAGCAGACCCTGACCTGCTACAACGGCATTGCCGGTGACGGTTGCGGCACGTGTCCTGCGTGTGAACTGCGCAGTCGCGGTCTGAACAACTATCTGGCCGACAAGGCGGGTATCATGGCCAGACTGTTTGAGAAAACCGGGCTGGGCGAGAAAAGCGCAGAGTGAGCCTGCGTCTTGCCGTGGCTTGGGGTATAATCCGCGACTTTTGCAACAAGCCGTGATCGAGATGCACTACCCAATCAACGAGATTTTCCAGACCATCCAGGGGGAGGGCATCTTTACCGGCCTGCCCGCCATCTTTGTTCGCCTGCAGGGTTGCCCGGTGGGCTGCCCCTGGTGCGATACCCGTCATACCTGGGTTGTTGATCCGGCTCGTGAAGTGGGTAAGGCGGCGGTACTGGATGGTTCCAACGAATCCGATTGCTGGAGCCAACTCAGCACCGCGCAGATTATCAAGAGCTTTGGCGATCTGGGTTATCAGGCACGCCATGTGGTGATCACCGGTGGGGAACCCTGCCTCTACGATCTGCACGAACTCTCGTCAGTATTACTGGCGGCGGGTTATCAGGTGCAGATTGAAACCAGTGGCACCAGCGAGATCAAGACTCATGAGCAGACTTGGGTAACCGTCTCCCCCAAGATCGGTATGAAAGGGGGGCTGCCTGTGCTGGTCTCGGCGCTGGAGCGGGCCAACGAGATCAAGCATCCGGTGGCCACCGAGCACCATATTGAAGAGCTGGATGCGCTGCTCGCTACCGCTACCCTGCGCCCGGACGTGGTCATTGCCTTGCAGCCGATCAGCCAGAAACCACGGGCCACCCAATTGGCGATGGATACCTGTATCGCGCGTAACTGGCGACTCTCAATCCAGACTCATAAATATCTGGATATCGATTAATATGGATTGGCTATCCGACGAACAGGTACTGCTGACCCTGACCAACAAGATGCCTTACGGTAAATATCAGGGTCGACGTATCATCGATATTCCCGAGCCCTATCTGGTGTGGATGGCGCGCAGCGGTTTTCCGGCGGGTAAATTGGGCCAGACGCTAGCGTTGGCTTACGAAATCAAACTCAATGGACTCGAGTCCATGATTATTCCCATTATTAACAGGATGTCGGTATGAGAATATATACGAGGCAGGGCGACAAGGGCATGACCCGGCTGGCCGATGGTATCCCATTGCCCAAGGATCATTTGCGGGTCGAGACCTACGGTTATATCGATGAGCTCAACTCCCATATTGGTTTGTTGATTTGTGACGTCCCATCGCAAGAGGTCGGCTTATTGGCTGATTTACAGCTGTTGCAACAGGAGTTGTTTGATCTGGGGGGCGAGTTGGCATTCTCCAGCGACGCCCAGAATGAATCGATTTGGCAGGTTAATGCCGCTTGGACAACTCGCCTTGAACAGCAGATAGATCGTTATAGTGAGCCATTGCCACCGCTGCGCCAATTTATATTGCCCGGTGGTTCCCGTGCTGCGGCGCAAGCGCATGTGGTGCGCACTCTGGTGCGTCATTGCGAGCGCTTGCTGCTGACATTGAGCCGGGAAGAGCGGGTCAATCCCGAGGTGCTGCCCTATCTGAACCGGATGAGTGACTGGTTCTTTACCGTTGCCCGCTATCTCATCTGCGTGGCAGGGGAGCGTGAAGTGCTGTGGGTCAAGGCAGCAGATCGCCCGCAATCAGCTATCTGATATTTCACGTTTAAGCGGCAATAAAAAACCTCGCCTTGGCGAGGTTTTTTATTAGCAACGAGATTGAGATCAGATAGCAAAGTCTTCCAGTGATTTGCCTGCTGCCACTGCGCTGGCAATGACCGAAGGCATACGGCCCTGGCCGGTCCAGGTTTTCTCTACGCCATTATCCTGATAGCGATATTTGGCCGGACGTGGCGCCCGCTTGCCTTTTTCTGATTTGCCGGGGTTGGTAGCGACAGCGCTTACCAATTCTGCCGGGTCAATACCGGCGGCTTTCAGCATTTCGCTATATTCGTTAATTTTCCGCAGATGCTCTTCACGGGCCTGACGCTCGGCAGCTTCATCTTGCTGACGTTCAGCAACGATAGTAGAGAGTTTTTCCAGTGCCTCTTCCAGTTGTTCCAGAGAAAGCTCGCGGCAGGTCGCACGCAGACTGCGGATATTAAGCAGTACCTTTAAAAATTCATTCATAGGAGTTACCACGTCGAGTCAGAGAAAAATATTATGTTCCAGCTGATTCTTGCTTGGTGATTTAAATAAGTCAAGCCGGGTTAAATATTATATCCGTGGGGAACATCAATACAGATATTTAATATGGCCTGCAATAGGCTTGGTGATTGGATGCCAATGAAGCCGCAGTAGGTGAAAATAGCGTCAAAGTTGGCGTTGTTGCATCATTTGACTACCATTTTCCGACCTTGATTTGTTTATTATGATTATTTAATCAAAAAACTTGCTATAAGCTGCCATCTCGATAAAATGTGCGGCGAATACCTTTAAGTAGAGGCGCGCTGCCTATGAGTATTTGTGCGGAGGGTGATGCCTGTGATGCACAAGGAAAGGAGTCAGCGCCGAAGTGGCCAGGCCATCATACCGGGCTGCTGGTTCTGCATCTAATAGGTGCAGGACTGCCATAGTCATCCACTATGGAGCGCTACCTGAAGGGGCTGAGGAGTATAACCTCCCCATAGGTTTTGTTTCTTTAGATCCTCTCGGTAGATCTCCACCTGTAATCTTTAGGTGCAAAGAGATCATGGACATTAGTCATTTCGCCGACTCCGGTTGGTCCGTTCTTCCCCCCCTGTTGGCTGTCGCGCTGGCGATCATGACCCGCCGCGTGCTGCTGTCCCTTGGTGTGGGCATCGTCACCGGCAGTTTGCTGCTCAATCAGTTTTCACCCCTCGAATCCCTGCATTACATGTTGAATACCGTGCTCAAGATCTTCTGGGTCGATGGCGCGCTCAATCGTGACAATGTCAACATGATCCTGTTTATGCTGCTGCTGGGTGGCCTCATCAGCCTGATGAGCGTCTCCGGGGCGACCCGTGCCTTTGCCGAGTGGGCCGAGCGTCGTGCCAAGACCCGCAAGGGCGCCAAAGCCCTGACTGGCATGATGGTGTTTGCCTTCTTTATCGATGACTTCTTCCACAGCCTGTCGGTGGGGGCCATCTGCCGTCCGGTGACCGACCGCTTCCAGATCTCTCGTGCCAAACTGGCCTATCTGCTGGACTCCACCGCGGCGCCGGTCTGCGTGCTGATGCCCATCTCCTCCTGGGGGGCTTATATCATCGCCCTGGTTGGCGGCATCATGGCGGCACACGGTCTGACCGAACAGAGCCCCATCGCGGCGTTTGTCGAGATGATCCCGATGAACCTTTACGCCGTCTTCACCCTGATCATGGTGCTGGTGGTGATCGCCTGTCAGCTCGATATCGGCCCGATGCGTCAACACGAAGCGTGGGCGCTGGAAGGCAAGCTGTGGGATGAGTCCAAGGGCCGCCCCATCGGTCTGGATATGGAGAGCCCGGAAGAGAGCAACGGCGGCATGATCGACATGGTATTGCCGATCCTGACCCTGACTGCGGCCACCATCTATTTCATGATTGATTCCGGTGCTGCGGTGCTGAGCGAGAAAGGGCTGCCGTTCAGCGTGCTCGGCTCGTTCGAAAACACCAACGTCGGCTCTTCGCTGGTCTACGGTGCCCTGTGCAGTCTGGTGGTCTCCATCGGTCTGGCGATGCGTCTGAAGCTGGGTGCCAAGAACTGGATCAAGGCCGCGCCACAAGGCGTCATGGCCATGCTGCCGGCCATCAACATCCTGCTGTTCGCCTGGACCATAGGTGCCGTGGTGCGTGATGTGGAGACTGGCAAGTACCTGGCTTCGCTGGCTAACGGCAACCTGCCGATCGAAGTGCTGCCTGCCGTGGTCTTTATCCTCTCCTGTGCTATGGCGTTTGCCACCGGCACCAGCTGGGGAACCTTCGGCATCATGCTGCCACTGGCCGGCGACATGGCTGCCGCCAGCGACATCAGCCTGATGTTGCCGATGCTGGCCGCGGTACTGGCTGGCTCGGTGTTCGGGGATCATAGCTCGCCCATCTCCAGCACCAGCATCCTCTCTGCCACCGGTGCCGGTTGCCATCACATCGATCACGTGATGACCCAGCTGCCTTATGCACTGGCCATTGCCTTCGGTGCGGCCATCGGTTACCTGGCGATGGGCTTGATGCACTCCAGCCTGGCCGGTTTCAGTGTCAGTGCCCTCTGGTTTGTGCTCTTTACCAGCTATCACCTGAAAAAGGCCAAAGCGCGGCCAGCGCTGGCCACCGCGTAACATTTATAGAGCAAGGGGCCCGCGGGCCCCTTGGTTTTGTCAGGGGCTTTGGTTAGCATGCGCCCCATAAATTCAGTTTCGGAACAGTATCATGGCTTCACTGCACTACAAATTTGCCACCATGAATTCAGGCAAATCCACCCAGCTCATTCAGGCGCACTTCAACTATCTGGAGCGGGGCATGCATCCTCTGGCGATGACGCCAGCCATCGATGACCGTTTCGGGGTCGGGGTGATCAGTGCCCGGGTAGGTCTTGAACTGAAGGTGGACGTGTTCAGCGACAGCTGTGATCTGTTTGAAATGGTGAAAGAGCGTCATGCGAAGAAACATATCGATGTCTTTATCGTGGACGAGGCCCAGTTCCTGACCCGTGAGCAGGTCTACCAGCTGGCCCGCATCGTCGATGAGCAGGATATTCCGGTGATGGCCTATGGCCTCAAGACCGATTTTCGCGGCGAGCTGTTCCCGGGCTCATACCATCTGCTCTGTCTGGCCGACAAGTTTGAAGAGCTGAAGAGCATCTGCTGGTGCGGCAACAAGGCTCACATGAACTCCCGGGTCAACGAAGCGGGTCAGGTGATGCGTGATGGCGAACAGGTGGAGATCGGCGGCAACGATCGCTATGTGTCGCTCTGTCGCAAACACTATCTCGAAGGTCGGGCCTACAAGTAAGTCGGCTGCGATATCTGAATAGTCGAGAAGGGTGCCAATCTGGCGCCCTTTTTATTTTCCCCAACTTGTATCGCTGTGGTTCAGTCGATCTCGATATCCACCGGCGCAATGATGGGGTCGGCCACCGGCAGGCGTTGAAACAGCTGGCGAAAATGGTGCTGCACCCGGCCTATATCGACCAGTGACATGCCGGAGGCAAAACCGAACCAGACATAGAGGCCGGTGAGATCGCGAAACATCGGCGGCAAATAGCGGGGAGCGGCAATCAGCCCCTCCAGATAGTGCTGATAGAGCACCGGAATGTCATCCAGCGTCACCTTGCCGACAAACAGCATCGGCAGGATCTCGGGCACCCCTTCCAGTACGGCGCTGCGGATAAAGTTGACCGTCTCCACATAGCCACGCACGTAGGAGAGATCCTTGGTAAAGCAGGCGCCGCCGCCCACCATGCCGCCACGAAAGACCCGCTGGGTGATCTTGTAGGCGTCGTGCTCGCTGGTGCCCTGCTGCACGAAGTGCTGAAACACCTCGATAAAATCGGCGCCGCGCTCGGCCATGTCGATGGCCATCACCCGATCGGAGATACGCTTGGCCCGATCCGGAAAGGAGCTGAAGGTGAGGGTCTCTATCAGGACGGCCAGCCCCTCCTGACAGGCGGTGATCCGCGGTGAACCAGCGCTCAGCCAGGTGGCATAGGGCTGCTGGCGACCGTTGAGGGTGGTGCCGACATGGACCCACCCCTCGTGTACCTCCAACACCTGCAAGTCCAGCTCGGAGAAATGGGCGTGGGAGTTGAGCTTGATGTAGTCGCCCCCGGCCGCGGCATCGGAGACAATCCCATCGCTCAGCTTTACCTGCACAGTGCCGTCACTGAAGTAGCTCGACAGCTTGCCCTGCAGTTTGGCGACCGCGGCTTCTCCTTCGAACTCCTTGGGGTAGGGGCGCACCAGATGGCGGGCGCCGGGCAGGGAGAAGATATCGCACAGGCGGGCGCCCAGCTCCTTGAGAGTCTTGCGATCCCCGCGCAGGTGATCGCTGGCAGAGCCATAAAGCAGCTGGCTGTAACGCTGAAAATCGGGTTGGCCGCGCTGGCGCAGCATCTCGATCACCACCATGTACTGATCAACCGTCTCTTGCAGGATCCGGCCAAGATCGTCCTGTGGCCCCAACTTTCTGCGGATCCGGTCCCGCAGCTCCTTGAGCTCCAGATACTTGTTGCGCGGATCGAAGCCGAGGGGGAGGGCATCATAGAAGTGCCTGTCGATAGCGGGCAGCTCCCTGCCACCGCTTGCCAGAAAGCGATCCTGCAGATGGCGTGGCCATTTGATGGCATCCAGAATGCGGATGGGTTTTTGCAGGGTGAGCAGCTCATCCGAGAGTGATTTCAGATGAAGGCGATACTTTTCTTGGATAGTCATGGGGCCCCCTGTGGGGCAAGCGTCATCGTGGATTTGGCTGAGTATATGCATAGCGCTTGCCAAAAAGAAGCGAGCCACAGGGTTATCGGGTTGGCGTGCTTTTTGTTGATAGCAAATTGGTTTAGACTGCGCCCCTTGATCCCAATCTTGTCGTGGAAATGATGAATATCCCCAGCTCCGAAATGATAATGCGTTGGTTGCAACAGGCTCGTATCGAGCACTATGTCTGCGACCAGTGTCACGGTATCCACATTGTCTCTTTGCAGTCGGTCGATGGTATTCAGGAGAGCCGGATCTTCGTGGAAGAGGAAGGCCTGCTGTTCTCCTCCGAGCTGGAAGTGCGCCCCTCCGCAATGCTGCCGCTGGTTGCCGAACTGGGCCGACTCAATATGCAGTACCCCTCCCTCAAGGTGTTCCTCGATATCATCGATGACAACCTGCCGCGGCTGGTGGTCGGCCACACCGTCTTTACCAAGGCCGGACTCAGCGTCGAGCAGTTCCTGCTGTTCGTGCAAAGCACCATCGCCGCAACCCACGAACTGGTTGCCGAATGCGAACGTTCCGGCTTCCTCAACCTGCCGGAAATCCAGGTCGCACCGGAATCTGTGCATTAAGTGTTCGAACGGTTCGTCATGTGAAAAAAGCCATTGACGCGGGTGGGGCTTTCCCCTAAATTACGCCCCGTTCCAGCGCAACAGCGCAGTGAGCACCGTGTTGGCTGAACACGTTAAACCCACAGACAAAAATTTGGTGAGGTGTCCGAGTGGCTGAAGGAGCACGCCTGGAAAGTGTGTATACGGCAACGTATCGAGGGTTCGAATCCCTCCCTCACCGCCACATTGCAAAGCCCTGATGGAAACATCAGGGCTTTTGTTTTATGGCGCAATCCAGAGCGGTTGTCAGCATAGGACTGCAAATCCTCATTGTTGATAGCCCAGCATCTGGTTGAGCCGATTGGCCAATTGGAATGAACAGCCGGAGTGATCTTGCTGCCGAACCCAAGCCTGATCCTGTCAAACTTGCTGTCGAATTCAGTTAAAGGGCCTCTCGCAAGAGAGGCCCTTTTCATTGCTCGCTGATTTGCCCTGCTCGGTACTTAAAAGGCATTCCGTGGTGATACCGGTTAATGCTCCACAGTCAGCGGATCCGGGAGCAGGTTCAGATGCTTGGTGATGGCCTGATAGAGCTGGGGGTAGTTATCGTCAAAATGATGTCCTCCCGGCAGGGTGATGCTGGTGACGTTGGGTTGGTTGAGACGGGGGCAGAGGCGGTCGCCGTCATCGTCATCGGCTCCTTGCAGGCAGAGCATCGGCAGGTCGCGGATGGTCTTCACCTGCGGTTCGGTCGGGTAGCTGCGGGCCTTGTGAGTCAACATATCGCTGACGTGGATCTCGAAATCCGAGCTGGTGGAGGGGGAGAGCATCACGGCCCCGACCAGCCGCTGACGATAGTGCTCCGGCAGCCGGTTGATGACGAAGGGGACAATCTCGGCACCAAACGAGAAACCGACCAGCAGCCAGCGGGGGCGCTGCCAGCGAGCCTGATAATCATCGAGGATCTGCTCCAGATCGGCGGTCACCTGCTCCGGGGTTTTTTTCTTCCAGTAGTAGGTGAGGGAGCTCCAGCCCACGACCGGCATGCCGTGCAGCTGAAACTGGGCGCTTAACCCCTTGTCGAGGGCCGCCCAGCCACCATCGCCGCTGAGAAAGATCACAATGGGGGCGTCGGATGGCTGCTTGACCGGCAGCTCAATCAGGCTCAGGTCATCCTTGACCGGGGCGGCGTGCGCCGCAAAAGACGAAACGGGCAGTACGAGACTGAGTAACAGCAAAATCAAGGCTCTCATTGGCCATGCTCCTATTTCTTGATCAGCCCCAACGGGCCGCGGCTAATCAGGGTGATCAGGTGAGTCAGGGTTCTGGGCAGTACCAGCTTGCTGCTGCAGAGCAGGTAGCGGGGTTCCCAGCGGGGCGAAAATTTCTCCTTGTAGCGTCTGAGCCCCTGGAAGTTGTAAAAACGGCTGCCACGCACAAACAGGGTATTGCCAAGGCGGGCCCAGTAGCTGTTGAGCGGGTGATCGTTGAAGCCGGACATGGGGGCCATCCCCAGATTGAAGCTGGCGTACCCTTGCGCCTTGCCCCACAGCAGCAGCTCGACAAAGAGAAAATCCATGATGGGGGCAGTACCGGTATCCAGGCTGTAGCGCATCAGATCGATGGAGAGCATCTCTTTGTTATCGCTCACCCAGAGGTTGGCAAAGCCAACGATTTGCCCTTCGTGCCACACCAGCGCAGCCGGGCTCAAGGTCAGGTAGTCTGGCTCGAAACGGCCGACCGAGAAGCCCTTCTCCTTGCCCATCTTGCTCTGCAGCCAGGTATCGGAGACGGTCTGCAATCTGGGCAGCAGGGGGGGCACGGTACTTGCCTCGACTACCTCGAAGGTCAACCCTTCCCGCTTGCCCTTGGCGTGGCTCTGGCGCAGGTTGCGCAGGCGGCTGCCCGCCAGATCGAAGGTAGCCAGATCGACCATCGCCTCTTCACCGAGCTTGAAGGGGATCAGCCCCAGCTCCAGATAGAGCGGAAGATAGCGGGCAGAGACCTGATAAAAGACCGGGTTGGCGTCGTGCTCGTCGCACCGCTCGCGAAATTGCCAGAGCAGCTCTTCGATCTGCTCGGGGCGACCGACGGGATCCCCCATCACAATCCAGCTGTTACCCTCTATGCCATACATCAGAAAGGCGTCACCGGCGGGGTGGAACAACAGGGACTTGTCCTGCAACTGGGCCAGATAGCCGTGGATCCCCCCTTCGCGCACCACCAGCTCGTGAGCGCGCGCCAGCGTCTCCTTGTCCGGTTTTTCACCGACTACGCGCAGCGGCGCAAGCAGCTGGGCAACCCCGGCCACGGCCAGCACGGCCACCACGCTCCCCATGGCGCGCAGGCCGCGGGCAGCCCCGCCGTGGGGCGAGAAGTGGAACCAGAGGGCGTGGTCATACTCCACCTGACGGTAGGAGAAGAGCAGCAGCCACAGCGCTCCCAGCAGCACGGCGCCGACTGAAATGAGCCAGCCCGGGGTGTACTGGGGATAGAGCAGCGACCCCTTGCGATAGAAGAGAGAACGGCAGGGGGTCATGATGAGCAGGACGCTGCCGAGCAGTAGGGCAGACTCCCAGTCACCGCCCTTGAGCAGGGAGAAGGCGATACCCAGAGCCAGCAGCAGCTGGGTGATGCGAAACGCGGCGTCGTGACGGCGATAGAGGCTGCGCGCCAGCAGGATCAGGAGGATACCGCTCACGCTGCCGAGCACGTGGGAGAGCTCCAGCAGATGGAGCGGCAACACCTGCAGCCACACCTCGATGTGGCTGCGCATGGTCGGGATCATCCCCGAGCAGAGCAGCAGGCTGCCGGCGGCGAAGGTGCCCATGCTGATAAGGGCAGGCAGAAATTCGCGCACCACGCTCATCAGCCCCTGTAGCCGCTGCCAGCGCGCTTTTTGTTGCAGCATCTCCTGACTCGCAAAGAGCAGCAAGGCACAGAGAAAGGGAAGCAGGTAATAGATGCAGCGGTAGAGTAGCAGCGAGGCGAGCAGCTTGTCGGCCTGCAGGTAGTGGGCCAGCAGCAGGCTCATGCTCGCTTCGAACACCCCAATCCCGCCCGGCACGTGGGCCAGTACCCCGAGGAAGCTGGCCAGCACGAAGGCACTGAGCAGCACGGGGTAGGGGACGCTATCTGCAGGCAACAGCACAAACAGCACTGCGGCGGCGGCCATCCAGTCGGCCAGCGCGACCAACAGTTGCAACAGACGAACCTTGAAGCCGGGCAGGATCAGGGTGTGTTCGCGCCAGGAGAGACGGTGTGTGGGCCAGCAGAGGTAGCAGGCCACCAACAGCAGAGCCATCATGCCCGCCAGCTTGAGCAGGGTATCTGCCCATTGCGGCCAGTCAGGCAGCAACTGTGATACATCGCAGGTCAGTAGGGCGCCACCTCCCCACGCCAGCAGGCCGAGGAAGAAGGTGATGGAGCAGAACAGCACCACGCGGGCCACTTCCCCGGTGGCGAGCCCCAGTGCGGAGTAGAGGCGATAGCGTACCGAGGTGCCGGTCAGCAGGGCAAATCCCAGGGTGTTGGAGAAGGTGTAGGCGATAAAGGAGGTGATGCTGACCTGTTGCCAGGGAAGGCGCTTGCCCAGCGCATGGAGCGCCAGCATGTCATAGCTGCAGAGGCAACTATAACTGAGCAGGGTCAGCAACAGGGCGCCCGCCAGTCGCGGCAGGGGTTGGGACCAGATGGCCACACGAATATCGTGCCAGTGCCATGTCTGGGTCAGGTGATACAGCACGGTCAGTGCGGTGCCGAGCAGCAGCAAGCTGCACAAGGGGCCGAGCCATTTAAGCAGATGACGCCACATGCCATGTTCCTGTGGTCATTGACCGTTTCCCGCAAAGGGGGAGCCGGGTCGTGGATCCGGTTTGGACGAGGGAGGCGCTCGTCAGGAAAATTTCGGGAAGAGATGGAAAGGGAGGCGTCAGCCTCCCTTGGTGCTATCAAGTGACCAGTTGGATCACTTGGTTTTCGGTGCAACTTTGACGGCAGGGGTCTTGGCGTGGGTGGCTTTATGGTGTTTTTTCACCACCTTGGTCTGGGTCGCCTGCGGTGTGGCTGTCTTGGTCGGGGTGGCCGCCATGGTCAAACCGGAGGTGAGGGCGAAGACGGCAGCCAGGGTCAGGGGAATGATCTTTTTCATGTTCAATTTCCTTATTCGGGTGGATGTTATGGAGCGTTCTCCATGACAGTCATCCTATGACGGTTGCTGCGACCCTTCAGTGAGCGGTTGGTGACGGTTTGTATCCAAATGTACAGGTAGGGTTAGGCAGAAGCGGGCGCCGTGGTCACTGGCCAGCAGCGCCACATCGCCCCCGTGATGACGAGCAATGCTGCGCACGATGGCCAACCCCAGCCCGGTGCCGCCGGTGCGACGATCCCGGCTCTGATCAAGGCGCACGAACGGCTCGAAGATCTGGGGCGCCAGCGCCGGATCGATCCCCGGTCCATCGTCGCTCACCTCCAGCAGATAGTTCTCCTGCAGCCGCGAGATGGAGAGGGTAACCTCGCTCTCGGCGTAGCGCAGGGCATTGCCGATGAGGTTCTCCACCGCGCGCGTCAGCAGACGCTGATCGCCGCACCAGGGCATGTGACGTGGCGGCAGATCGAGGGTGAGCTTCTTTTCGGGGGCCAGCGCTTGCCAGTCGCCGAGATGCGCTTGTGCCCAGTGGCTGAGCTCCAGCTCGTCTTGCTGCAGCGGCAGTTCGGGTCTATCCAGCTTGGCGTAAGTGAGCATCTCTTCGATCAGGGCGTCCAGCGCCCCCAGATCCCGCTCCAGCGCCTGCTGCTCCTGCTCGGCAGGGGCAGGATCGAGCATGGTAAGCCGATAGCGCAACCGGACCAGCGGGGTGCGCAACTCGTGGGCGATGGCATCGGTCAGTTGCTTGCGGCTGGCAATCATGGCCTGCAATTGGGTCGCCATTTGATCGAAGGTGCGTCCCACCCGGGCCAGACTGCTGCCCGGTGGCAGATTGGTTCGGCAGGAGAGATCCCCATCACCTACGCGACGTGCGGTTTGCTCCAACTGTTGCAAGCCGCGCCAGTGGGGACGCAGCCACAGAAGGATGGGTAGGCCGAGAGAGAGGCCGATCAGCAGCAGCAGTCCCACATCGACCCAGTGCAGCTCGTGCAGGTAGGAGAGATAGGGAACCGGGCCGACAATCAGCACCCGATCGGTATCGGGGATGCGCTGCAGGAAGGTGTCATCTTCCTCGACGATGACAATATTGCCAGCGGCCAGAAAGGCCTGATCCTCGCTGGCCAAGGGCTGGCGCACCAGCTCGCCGATCTTGAGGGGGAGGGTAAACTGACTGCTCTGCTCGGCCAGCCGATCGGGCCAGCGCTCTGGCGGGGTTCTTGCCAACTCGCCGGTCAACAGGCCAAGAGAGCCCTGCATCATGCGTTCGAGATAGCGATCACCCGCCCGTTCGGCGGTCACCTGATAGACCACGCCAACCAGCAGGATGGCCAAGGTGAAGCAGCCGATCAGCAACAGATAGAACTGGATAAAGAGACGGCGCATGGCGGTGCTCCCGAAAGAGGGTTATTCCCAGGCGTGGGGGACGAAGAGGTAGCCTTTCTGGCGCACCGTCTTGATCCGGGTCGGGTTGTCGGGGTTATCACCCAGTTTGCGGCGCAGGCGGGAGATGGCCACATCCATGCTGCGATCCTGACCGTCGTACTCCCGGCCGCGCAAGCTGCGAAAGAGGGCTTCCCGACTCAAGATTTGGCCCGCGTGGCAGGCGAGCTCCCACAGCAGATCAAAGTCGGCGGTCGAGAGAGCAATGCTCTCGCCATCGAGGCGCACATCTCGCCCCGGGCCATCCACCCGCAGCCGACCAAATTGCAGTTGCTGGGGAACGCTGCTGGTGGCTGCCGGTTGGGTTGATGCTTGCTGGTGCTGGCGAAACTGCACCCTCAGTCTGGCCAGTAGCACGGGGGGCGGGGTGGTTTTAAGGATGTAGTCGTTGGCGCCCAGCTCCAGACTCAGGATCTGGTTCATGTCGCTATCCAGCGAGGTGAGCATTACGATGGGGCCGTCGAAGCGCGGCCGCAGATCCCGACAGAGGGACATGCCATCCTGCCCCGGCAACATGATATCGAGCAGCACCAGATCGGGCTGTTCGGCCTCGACCCGAGCCAGCGCCATATCCCCTCTGGGCTCGAGGATCACGTCCATATCGTGGCGACCGAGCCAACTGCTGATGAGTTGGCCAATCTCGGGATCATCTTCGACAAAAAGAATGCGTTGCATAGAAAAGCTCCAACGGAAAGCAGGAGAGAAGAAGAGCGATCAGCATATCAATGGCGCTTGGGAAATACAGAAAAAGAACCGGGCAGGCTGATGTGTGGGGGAGTGTGGCTGTGTGTATCGATGAGGAGGCGCGAATCGTGACAAATGGGCGGAGCCGCGTTTATCGATCTAGAGGATGATGGCCTTGCAGACAAGGCATGGCACAGTCGATCGCAAAACAAAAAACCGGCCAAGGCCGGTTTTTCGCGGAGCAGACCAGAAGGTCACTGCACCAAGTCGATGGACGTCACCTTGCGGTGATTATCGACATAATAATGGGGTGGCTGATGGGGCTCGAACCCACGACAACCGGAATCACAATCCGGGACTCTACCAACTGAGCTACAGCCACCACTGAAATCTTCATCAACACTCGCCAATCCAGAAGAAAAGGAGAGCATCAATGGCGCGCCCTGCAGGATTCGAACCTGCGACCCACGGCTTAGAAGGCCGTTGCTCTATCCAACTGAGCTAAGGGCGCTTTGTACCAACACGTCTTAGGGACGAGTCGATGAACATGGTCGGTGATAAAGGATTCGAACCTTTGACCCTCTGGTCCCAAACCAGATGCGCTACCGGGCTGCGCTAATCACCGAAAATCCCTGACCAGCATATCGACATGAGTCGTACTGGGCAACGGGCGGGCATCATAGCCAAGCGTAAGGGCCAGCGTCAACGACTTTTTCCCCCAGTAAATTCAAGTGCCTACTTATTGCCCGCTACCGGTCTGGCGTGCGTCTGCCGCTAACATCCTAGCTAAAAAAATGCGACAATGCGCGGCAGTTGAACACATGGTGAGTGGAGAACGATGTCTGCCAAAATCATAGATGGAAAACAGGTTGCGCAAACGATTCGCAGCCAGGTCGCGGCGCAAGTCCAACAGCGGTTGGCGGCAGGGAAACGGGCTCCAGGGCTGGCAGTCATTCTGGTGGGGGCGGATCCCGCCTCTCAGGTCTATGTCGGCAGCAAACGTCGGGCGTGCGAGGAGGTGGGGTTTCTCTCCCGCTCCTATGACCTGAGTGCCACTGCCAGTCAGGAAGAGCTGCTGGCGCTGATTGATCAGCTGAATGCGGATAGCCACGTAGATGGCATTCTGGTTCAGTTGCCGTTGCCGGATCACTTTGATACCACTCAGGTGCTGGAGCGGATCCAGCCTGACAAGGATGTAGATGGATTTCACCCGTATAACGTCGGTCGTCTGGCCCAACGTATTCCGGCGCTGCGCCCCTGCACCCCGAAAGGGATCATGACACTGATCGAGACCACCGGCGTGAAGACACATGGTCTGCATGCGGTCGTGGTGGGTGCGTCTAACATAGTGGGGCGTCCCATGACCCTCGAATTGTTGCTGGCGGGCTGTACAACCACGACCTGTCACCGTTTTACCCGAGATTTGGAAGAGCAGGTACGCCGTGCCGATCTGCTGGTTGTTGCGGTCGGCAAGCCCAACTTCATCCCTGGCGAGTGGATCAAACCGGGGGCACTGGTAATCGATGTGGGCATCAATCGCCTGGCTGATGGTTCGCTGGTCGGTGATGTGGAGTTTGAGACGGCGCGCAGCCATGCCTCCTTCATTACCCCGGTACCCGGTGGCGTGGGCCCGATGACGGTCGCCAGCCTGATGGAAAATACCCTGATCGCCTGCAGTGAATATCACGACTGATCATGGCTGGTGATAACCCTGTGATCCCGTGAGGAGGCAGGGTTCGCCAGAAATCTGACAATAAAAAACCGGTTGCTCAGAGAGGAACCGGTTTTTTATTTATCCAACGGGTGTTATTTACATATTTTGTGCTTCGTTTGGCACAATCACAGAGGCGTGATTTCCTTTCGGCCCCTGTTGCAGTTCAAAATTGACAGCCTGACCCGCTTTCAGGGTCTTGTAGCCCTCCATTTGAATCGTGGAGTAGTGAGCGAAGATATCCTCACCGCCCCCTTCCGGACAGATAAACCCAAATCCTTTTGCGTTGTTAAACCACTTAACTGTGCCGGTTGCCATACTTCTACATCCTTTTATTGATTACCCAGAAGTCGTTGAGTAACCTGCGCCAGCCCTTTATAACTAGGGACATGGGCCCATAGCAGACGGGCACAGATTAGCAAGTAACCAATCTAGTCTAACTTTTGAGCGAGTCAAGAAGTTGTTAACAGCTGATGTGATCTGGTTAACAAGTCTATTGACAACCTTGTGTTAGACGGTAGTAATCTAGAGGTACCAAAGCGCGATTATGAGCAAGCAGAAAGAACTCTTTGCTAATGAAGAGATTGCAGAAGCAGAGAAAACAAAGCTGCAGCCGCCACCCATGTATAAGGTTGTGTTGAACAACGATGACTACACGCCCATGGAGTTTGTGGTGGAGGTGCTGCAAAAGTTCTTTGGTATGGATTTGGACAAGGCGACTCAAGTCATGCTGAGTGTGCATTATAGTGGTAAGGGTGTCTGCGGCATGTTTACCGCAGAGATCGCCGAAACCAAGGTTGTCCAAGTCAACACCTATGCACGTAACAACGAACATCCACTGCTCTGTACTATGGAAAAGGCTTGAATCTGATGACTTGATGGCGAGTGTGACACCACATTGTAGCTGTACTAGGGGAGGTGCCTATGTTGAATAAAGATCTAGAAAAGACGCTGAACGAGGCTTTCAAACTGGCCCGTGACGAGCGCCACGAATTCATGACCGTCGAGCACCTGTTGTTAGCCCTTCTGGATAACAGTTCAGCCCATGAGGCGCTGAGCTCTTGTGGTGCCGATGTTGAGCAGATGCGCAAGGAGATCCGCGCATTCATCACCCAAACTACTCCGCTCATACCGCGCGACGATGAAGATCGTGAAACCCAGCCGACACTGGGCTTCCAGCGCGTGTTGCAGCGTGCCGTCTTCCATGTGCAATCCTCCGGCAATACCGAAGTCAGCGGTGCCAACGTGCTGGTCGCTATCTTCAGTGAACAGGAGTCACAAGCAGCCTATTTCCTGAAAAAAGCCGAGATCAGCCGTCTCGACGTCGTCAATTTCCTCTCCCACGGGGTGCGCAAGGACAGCAAGCCTGATCTCGGCAGCAATAACAATCCCGAGTCTGATGATGATGTCTCGGCCGCACAGATCGAGAGTTTTGCCACCAACCTGAACCAGCTGGTGCTGGAAGGGCGCATCGATCCGCTGATTGGCCGTGATCAGGAGCTCAATCGTACCATTCAGGTGCTCTGCCGCCGTCGCAAGAACAACCCGCTGCTGGTGGGTGAAGCCGGCGTGGGCAAAACAGCCATTGCCGAAGGGTTGGCCTATCGCATCGTCAAGGGGGATGTCCCCGAGGTGATTGCGGGCAGTACCATCTATTCGCTGGATATGGGTTCTCTGCTGGCGGGCACTAAATACCGTGGTGATTTCGAGAAGCGCCTCAAGGTACTGCTCAAGCAGATTGAGCGTCAGGAAGGGGCCATCCTCTTTATCGACGAGATCCATACCATCATTGGTGCCGGTGCGGCATCCGGTGGTCAGCTGGATGCGGCCAACCTGATCAAGCCGCTGCTCTCCAATGGTTTGCTCCGTTGTGTGGGATCCACCACTTATCAGGAGTATGCCCAGATCTTCGAGAAAGACCGTGCGCTGGCCCGCCGCTTCCAGAAGATCGATATTGTCGAGCCGACTATCGATGACACCACTCGCATCCTGATGGGGCTCAAGAGTCGCTATGAAGCTCACCACGGCGTACGCTATACCGCCAAGGCGATCCGTGCAGCTGCCGAGCTCTCTGCCAAGTACATCAATGATCGTCACCTACCCGACAAGGCGATCGATGTGATCGACGAGGCGGGCGCCGGTCAACGGTTGTTGCCGGCGAGCAAGCGCAAGAAAGTGATCAATGTGCAGGAAATTGAGTCCATTGTGGCCAAGATCGCTCGCATTCCGGAAAAATCAGTCTCCTCTTCAGATAAAGAAGTACTGAAGAACTTGGAACGCAATCTGAAGATGGTGGTCTTTGGTCAGGATAAAGCCATCGAGGTGCTGACCGATGCGATTCGCCTCTCTCGTTCAGGTTTGGGTAACGAGCGTCGCCCGGTTGGTTGCTTCCTGTTTGCCGGTCCTACCGGTGTTGGTAAAACAGAGGTGACCCAGCAGTTGGGCAAGGCATTGGGTGTCGAGATGCTGCGCTTTGATATGTCCGAGTACATGGAACGCCACACCGTCTCACGCCTGATTGGTGCGCCTCCCGGCTATGTCGGTTTTGAGCAGGGGGGTCTGCTGACTGATGCGGTGATCAAGCATCCTCATTCCGTTGTGTTGCTTGACGAAATTGAGAAAGCTCACCCGGACGTATTCAATCTGCTGTTGCAGGTGATGGACAACGGCACCCTGACCGACAACAACGGGCGCAAGGCGGATTTCCGTAACGTGATTTTGGTCATGACTACCAACGCCGGTGTGCAGGAGACCCAGCGTAAATCGATTGGCTTCCAGCAACAGGATTTGAGCCACGATGCCATGGCGGTGATCAACAAGACCTTCAGTCCGGAGTTTCGCAACCGGCTTGATCACACCATCTGGTTCAACCATCTGGATATGACGGTGATCCATCAGGTGGTCGACAAGTTCATTGTAGAATTGCAGGTTCAACTGGATGCGAAGGGAGTTTCTCTCGAGGTGTCCGAGCGTGCCCGCCACTGGTTGGCGGAGAAGGGGTATGACAGAGCCATGGGCGCCAGACCGATGGGTCGGGTAATCCAGGAGCACCTCAAGAAACCCCTGGCCAACGAGATCCTGTTCGGTTCACTGGTTGACGGGGGAATTGTGAAGGTTGAGTTGGTAAATGACAGCCTCAGCTTTGATTTTCAGGTCAATGTTGAAGCTGTTTCCCACTAAGCGTCAGTGATCAGAAAACGACAAAAAACCCCAACCGAAAGGTTGGGGTTTTTTGCTGAATTCCTGGCTTAGCGAGAGCGGAAAACAATACGTCCCTTGGAGAGATCGTAGGGAGTCAGTGCTACCGTTACTTTGTCTCCAGTCAGGATACGAATGTAGTTTTTGCGCATCTTGCCTGAAATATGAGCGATAACCACGTGACCATTCTCCAGTTCCACACGGAACATGGTATTGGGCAGGGTTTCGAGAATAGTGCCCTGCATCTCAATACTGTCTTCTTTAGCCATTGAATCCTCTTGATAAGCCACAACAAAAAACCGCTGGATCATGCCGGATTTAAGGCTATGTGTAAAGTTTACTCGGGCTTGGTGTCGATATTTTTCCATTCCCCCTGAATTAACAGCTCGTGAGGGAGGTAATTGCGTTTGTAATTCATCTTGCGACACGCCTCTACCAGATAGCCAAGATAGAGCCAGCTTCGCCCGGTTCTCCTGGCCAGATCGAGCTGGCAGAGGATGGCAAAGGTGCCCAGGGAGCGATCGGCATAATCCGGATCGAAGAAGGTGTACATGGCGCTCAAGGAGTGGGGCAGCAGGTCTGTGGTGGCGACACCGATCAGGCGGCCCTCTTTGCGCATCTCCAGGTAGAGCGGCGGCATCCAGTCACAATGGAGAAACCCGCGATACTGACTGCGGTTGGGGGGATACATGCTGCCATCCTGATGGCGTTCGCGGATATAACGTTCGTAGAGCAGGTAATACTCGGGTTTGTCATCATAGCTCAGGACGATCTCGATATCCCTGTTGAGCTGGCGGATCCGCTTCTGGCCACGGCTGGGACGAAAGCGTTCGCTGTGAATACGAAGGGACTGGCAGGCATGGCACGCCGGGCAGTGGGGGCGATAGATGTCGTTGCCACTGCGGCGAAAACCGGCAGTCAACAATCGCTCGTAACCGTTGGCGTTGAGCAGATTGTGATCCATCAGCACCAGCAATTGCTCCTGTTCATGGTCCAGATAACTGCAGGGATGCTTGGGAGTCAGCCCTACTTTGAGGATCACTTCTTCAGTCATAAGCTGATCTCCCCCTCTCGCCAGCAGGAAGCCAATAGTGGTTGATGGCCAAGGCGCGCCAGCTCAGCCAGAAAACGGGCCCTTGGCCACTCCTCGATACCCAGGGTCGCCAGAAACGGGTTTTGCATCTGGCAATCGATAAGTGCTCCACCATGGCGTGAAAAGTGGCGACAGAGTGCCACCATGGCAAGTTTGGCGCCGTTATCAATCCGGCTGAACATGGATTCACCGCAAAACAGTCGGCCGATAGAGAGGCCATACAGTCCCGCTTGCAGCTCTCCCTCCTGCCAGATCTCGATAGAGTGGGCATGACCCAGCCGGTGCAACTGCTGGTAGGCCTCGATCATGGGCTGGCTGATCCAGGTGCCATCGGCAGTGCGACGAGGGGCGGCGCAGGCGGTAATGACTTCATTAAAGGCGCGATTGACAGAAATATCGAATGGGGTTCGACGGATAATCTTCTGCAGTGTCCGTCCCACATGGAGTTGGTCTGGGCGGATCACTCCGCGGGGATCCGGTGACCACCACAGGGTCGGCTGGTGGGGTTCATTCCACGGGAAGATCCCCTTGTGATAAGCTGCCAGCAATCTGGCAGGGGAGAGATCCCCGCCGATCGCCAGCAAGCCGTTGGGCTCTTCCAGCGCATGGCTGGGGTCGGGAAACCAGCAAAGCTCATCATCCAGTTGGGTAAGATAGCGAGACATAAGGCAACGAGGTTCATAGATGAAGGCCATTATCCTGATAGTATCCAGCTTGCTCTGCTTTGTCACTGCGCCCGCCGGGGCGGAGGTCTACCAGCGCAATACCGCGCGGCCAGTCAATCAGGTGGTGTTTGGTCAGGTCGAAACGGTGCGCAATATTACCCAGCGCCAGATCCTGGAGTCAGAGCACTCTGGCTGGAAGACGCTGGGGGGGGCTGTGTTGGGCGGCCTGCTGGGGAACCAGTTTGGCGGCGGTCATGGCCGTGAAATCGCCACCGCCGTCGGGGCGCTCGCGGGTGCTGCGGCTGCGCAGCAATACCAGTCCGGGGGAACCGTGGTGGAAAACAAGTTGGTGGAGCTGCTGATCCGCAACGAGCAAAATGCCCTTATCAACGTGATCCAGGATTATGATCCCGCCATGGTCTTTACCAACGGGGACAAGGTGCGCATTCTCTACTTCGATGATGGGGTGCGGGTCGACAAGACCTACTGACTTTCGATAGTCATGGTGATGGGGAGACTGTGGCAGGAAAGGAACCCGCAGACTCTCCTGCTGGAAAGTCTGTCGGGCGGTAATACACGGGACTGATGCCCTGAGGATTCAGATAGCTGTCTCTTGAGAGACTATCTTGTCGCGACCGGTGTTCTTTGCCTGATAGAGCAGCCGATCCGCTACGCTCAGCGCCTCGTCCATGGATATCCGCCCGACGCTGATCACGCCGTAACTGGCGCGAACAAAGAGCGGGGTTTCCGGTGACAAGGGTTGCTGGCGCAGCTGCTGACGCAGCCCTTCAAGACGCTTGATCAACACGGGGACGGTACAGTGAGGCACCATCATGGCAAACTCCTCTCCACCAAACCGGGCGATCATGGCATCGGGGAAGAACTGGGTCAGTAGCCGGGTCAGATGGCAGAGCAGTTGATCGCCGATGGCATGGCCCCAGTGATCGTTGACCTGCTTGAAGTGATCCACATCGAGCACACAGAGTGCGAGAGGCGTCTGCTGGCGCTGATGTTCTTCAAACCATTTTTGCCCTTCGTTGAACCAGTAGCGCCGGTTGTAGAGACCGGTCAGGTAGTCACGATTGGCTGACTCCTGAATGCTGTTGAACTGCTCGAGCGCCTCCAGATTGTGGCTGACCCGACACTGCAGCTCTTCCGGCTCGAACGGCTGGTTGAGAAAGTCGTTGGCGCCTTGCTTGAGGTAGCGAGCAGAAAGACCGCGCTTGTCCGAGACCGAAATCCCGATAATCGCGAGCTGCTGCTTGCTGTAACGCTCTCTCAGCATCCGCACCAGACTGATGCCATCGATATCCGGCATATAGTAGTCGACCAGTGCCAGCCGGATGTCCGGGTGTTGCTCCAGCATCGCCATCGCTTCACGGGCATGGCTGGCCTCATGCACCTGCAACAACTGCTTGCGCAACTGGGCCATGGTGCGGTGACGGGAGGTGCGTGAGTCGTCGACTACCAGCACTTCGATGGACTGGTTGAGATAGAGGCGGTGCACCAGACTGACGGCATATTGCAGCGAGTGGCGCGAATCCTTCATCACATAGTCCAGCACGCCGGTTTCCAGCCAGGCGGCACGTTTATCCTCGCTGATGTCGGCAGTGAGGATCACCACCGGCAAACCCTGAGCCAGCAGCTCGTTGACCGCTTCGCCACGGGGCGCATCCGGCAAGGTCAGATCTACCAGCGCGACCACATACTCCTCTCCCCGACAGTGACGGGCGCCTTCGAGAGTATCAAAGGCATCGATCTCGAGACCAGTCTGCTGGGCAATGGCCTGAGTCAGCATACGGCGGATGGTCAGGCTATCTTCGACAATCAATATCTTCTGTTTCATTAGACTCCTTCAAATAAAAAAGGCATACCAATGGGTATGCCTTATATCACAACTGCGCTTATTTATTGCGCATCGAGGTAGCGTTCTGCATCGAGGGCTGCCATGCAGCCGGTACCGGCAGAGGTGATGGCCTGACGGTAGTTGTGGTCGGCCACATCGCCGGCAGCGAAAACACCTTCAATGCTGGTCTGGGTGGCAAAACCGTCGAGGCCGCCACGTACTTTCAGATAGCCGTTTTGCATCTCCAGCTGGCCATCAAAGATCTGGGTGTTGGGCTGGTGACCGATGGCGATGAAGACGCCCATCAGTGGCAGGTCGGTGGTGGTGTCGTTCTGGGTGTTGCGCAGGCGCACACCGGTAACCCCCATCTGATCGCCCAGTACTTCGTCCAGGGTCTGGTGAGTGTGCAGCACGATGTTGCCGCTCTCGACCTTGTCGTGCAGACGCTTGATCAGGATCTTCTCGGCGCGGAATTCGTCGCGACGGTGAATAAGGTGTACCTTCTTGGCGATGTTGGCCAGATAGAGCGCCTCTTCCACGGCGGTGTTGCCGCCGCCAACTACAGCCACTTCCTGATTGCGATAGAAGAAGCCGTCACAAGTGGCGCAGGCGGAGACGCCGCGGCCCTTGAAGGCTTCTTCGGAAGGGAGGCCCAGATACTTGGCGGAGGCACCGGTGGCGATGATCAGCGCATCACAGGTGTATTCGCCATTGTCACCCTTGAGGCGGAACGGGCGCTGGGTCAATTCGACACTGTTGATGTGATCGAACAGAATGCGGGTATCGAACTTCTCTGCATGGGCTTTCATGCGCTCCATCAGCGCCGGGCCGGTCAGCCCTTCCGGGTCGCCGGGCCAGTTCTCTACCTCTGTGGTGGTGGTCAGCTGGCCACCTTGCTGCATGCCGGTGATGAGCAGGGGATTGAGGTTGGCACGGGCGGCGTAGACGGCGGCAGTGTAACCGGCCGGGCCTGACCCCAGGATCAGCAATTTGCTGTGAGTGACTTGGCTCATGATGTGATTTCCGAGACGTGATGAGTTTGCGCGATTGTAGGTAATTCGTGATCCGGGGTCAAAGGCCAGTGAGTCGATTGTTTCAATCGGCTTCCTGCATCACTGCGCAGTCCGGTCGGGCATGAAAAAGAGATAAAAAAACCGCCCATCGCGGGCGGATTTTCACTTATCGTTGACTGGCTCAGGCCAGCGCAGATCAGTTCAGCAGGGTCAAGGGATCCGTGTAGGCAAGGCTATGAGCCACGGCGACTTCTTTGCAGGTGAGCTTGCCCTCCATCACGTTGAGGCCATGACGCAGGTGCACGTCTGACGACAGGGCGTCGCGGTAACCTTGTTGAGCCAGCTTGATGATAAAGGGGAGGGTAGCGTTGTTGAGTGCCACGGTCGAGGTGCGGGCTACCGCACCCGGCATGTTGGCGACACAGTAGTGCACCACCTCATCGACAATATAGGTCGGATCCTGGTGGGTGGTGGCGTGGGAGGTTTCCACACAGCCGCCCTGATCGATGGCGACATCGACGATAGCAGAACCCGGCTTCATGCGCGCAATGTGGTCACGGCGGACAAGTTTTGGCGCAGTGGCACCCGGCACCAGCACGCCGCCGATGACCAGATCGGCCGCCAGCAGATGACGCTCCAGCGTCTCGCTGTTGGAGTAAACCACCTTGGCCGCTCCCTGGAACTCGTTATCGAGACGGCGCAGGGTATCGACGTTGTTGTCGAGGATGGTCACATCCGCGCGCAGGCCAATGGCCATGCGGGCTGCATTGGAGCCGACCACGCCGCCGCCGATGATCACCACCTTGGCCGGTTCGACACCGGGTACGCCGCCGATCAGCACTCCGCTACCACCGCGCGATTTTTCCAGCGCCTGGGCACCCGCCTGAATAGACATGCGTCCGGCCACTTCTGACATGGGGGCCAGCAGGGGCAGGCCGCCACGGCCGTCGGTGACGGTTTCATAGGCGATACAGATGGCGCCGCTTTTCAGCAGGGCTTCGGTCTGGGGCAAGTCTGGCGCCAGATGCAGATAGGTGAACAGGGTTTGACCCGGACGCAGCATGGCACATTCGACAGGCTGAGGTTCCTTGACCTTGACGATCATCTCGGCTTTGGCGAAAACCTCTGCTGCAGAGGCCAAAATTTCGGCTCCAACAGCGATATAATCTGCATCGCTGAAGCCAATGCCGTTTCCGGCACCGCTTTGGACGAAAACAGTATGGTTTCGTGCTGTCAGTTCACGTACACTGGCCGGAACCATGCCTACGCGGTATTCATGGTTTTTTATCTCTTTAGGTACACCGATAATCATGCTATCCCTCGTCTATAGATTGGTGTTTCATGTTGCCAAAATGTTAACCAACATTTGCGCCTAGTATATTCAGGTATTGACAGGATTTGTGACCATAATTATAAAATGACTGGTGATTCTTACCAAAAAATAGCCAAAGGATGGAATAAAATGATGGAAGCTAAGAGTCGGCTAAAGGATTTGGACAGGATTGACCGCAACATTCTTAATGAACTGCAAAAGGATGGCAGGATTTCGAATGTTGAGTTGTCCAAGCGAGTTGGCCTGAGTCCTACACCGTGTCTGGAACGGGTTCGTCGCCTCGAGCGACAAGGGTATATCGAAGGATATGCTGCGATTCTGAACCCTCATTATCTGGATGCGTCGCTGCTGGTTTTTGTAGAGATAACCCTCAACCGCGGTGCTCCCGATGTGTTTGAACAGTTCAACAAGGCTGTTCAGGTACTCGAAGAGATCCAGGAGTGTCATCTGGTTTCCGGTGACTTCGACTATCTGCTCAAGACCCGAGTCAGCGACATGTCGGCTTACCGCCGTCTGTTGGGGGAAACCCTGCTGCGTCTGCCCGGTGTCAATGACACCCGCACCTACGTGGTGATGGAAGAGGTCAAGCAGAGCAGTCGTCTGGTGATCAGCACACGATAAAGCAGGTTATGCCGTGGTATCTTTTCCATATGAGACACCATGACAGTCAGAAACGAGCGGCCGGTCCGCTCGTTTCTTCTTGTAAAGATAATTGCAAATATGGCCCCGTCCCATCAGGCTCTGGCTGACAATCGATGGGCTTTTCGGGGATACTAGGCCCCCTTATTTCCTGCATTACATGTTTTCAGAAAGGAGCCGGAGTTTGGCCGATAAAAAGCTGTTTACTCCTTTATCAGGTACACAACGGATCTTCGAAGCCGTCTTGATCGCCATCACCCTGATGGCTGCTTATCTTCTGCTTGCCCTGTTGTCCTATCATCCCGCTGATCCCGGCTGGTCCCAGACCTCCTGGCAAGGGGAGGTGAAGAACCTCGCCGGTAGTGCCGGTGCCTGGCTCGCCGATATCACCATGTTTACCTTTGGTGCCTTCTCCTATCTGGTGCCGCCGCTGGTGGTGCTGCTGGGCTGGAGTCTGTTCTGGCGCCCGAGCCGTCTGCTCGATGTGGATTACCTCACCCTGGGGGTGCGGATCATCGGCTTTATCCTGACCGTGCTCGGCATGTCGGCCATTGCCAGCATGAACTTCAACGATCTGCAGAACTTCTCCGCCGGTGGTCTGGTGGGGGATGTGATCGCCTCCGCGGTGGTGCCGCTGTTTGGCGGCGTCGGAGCCAACCTGATGCTGCTCTGCTTCGTGGCAACCGGCATCACCCTGTTTACCGGCTGGTCCTGGCTCACCATCGTCGAGCAGATCGGCGCGGCCTGTACCGGTTCGGTCAGCGCTGTTTACCACTTCCCGACCACCCTTGGCCGCTGGTTGACCGGTGGCTGGCGTCAACCCCGCAACGAGGGGCCGGATCCCTTGCTGGAAGGCGGGGTAGGGGCCATCGCGTTTGATGACGAGGAAGATGAGCCGCATACCAGCTGGACTCGCAAGCCCAAGGCCAAGAATCAGAAGGCTGCCGCCGAAGAGTGGCTGCCGGAACTCGACGACGATACCTTCGAGTTCGATCCCCAGTTTGATGATGAAGATGACGAGCCGGCTCCGGCTGCCAAGCCGAAACGTGCGGTGGCGGCTGCCAATGGGCGCCGTCAGCCGGTACTGGCTGTGGCCGACGACGATGATGAGGAGGATCTGGATCTGCCGTGGGCCGAAGGGGACGATGAGATCGCCGCACCGGTAGCCGTCGCACCGACCAAGCCCAAGCGTCGTCCGCAGTCAACAATGCCGCCGTTGCCGAGTATCGAGCTGCTGGACAGACCGCCAGCCAAGACCCAGATGATGAGCAAGGATGAGCTGGATCGCATGGGCCGTCTGGTGGAGGCCAAGCTTGCCGACTACAACGTGCAGGCCAAGGTGGTCGGTGTCTATCCGGGCCCGGTTATTACCCGTTTCGAGCTGGATCTGGCGCCGGGCATGAAGGCGAGCAAGATCACCAACCTGTCCCGCGATCTGGCCCGCTCTTTGTCTGCCAGCAGCGTGCGGGTGGTTGAGGTGATCCCGGGCAAGACCTATGTGGGGATCGAGTTGCCCAACCGGGTGCGTCAGACCGTTTACCTGCGCGAAACCCTCGACTGCGATGCTTTCCGCGATAGCCGCAACCCGCTCACCATGGGCCTGGGTCAGGACATCGCCGGCGAGCCGGTGGTGGTGAACCTGGCCAAGATGCCGCACCTGCTGGTGGCCGGTACCACAGGTTCCGGTAAGTCGGTGGGGGTCAACACCATGATCATCTCGATGCTCTACAAGTCATCCCCCGATGACCTGCGCTTTATCATGATCGACCCCAAGATGCTGGAACTCTCGGTCTACGAAGGGATCCCGCACCTGCTGACCGAGGTGGTGACCGACATGAAGGACGCCGCCAACGCCCTGCGCTGGTGCGTGGGGGAGATGGAACGCCGTTACAAGCTGATGTCGGCGGTCGGGGTGCGTAACCTCAAGGGCTACAACGACAAGGTACTGGCTGCCATCGAGGAGGGGGAACCCCTGCTGGATCCGTTGTGGCGTCCGGGCGATTCCATGGATCAGATGCCGCCGGAGCTGGAGAAGCTGCCCCACATTGTGGTGGTAGTGGACGAGTTTGCCGACATGATGATGATCGTCGGCAAGAAGGTGGAAGAGCTGATTGCCCGTATCGCCCAGAAGGCGCGGGCGGCCGGTATTCACCTTATCCTTGCGACCCAGCGTCCGTCGGTGGATGTCATTACCGGTCTTATCAAGGCCAACATCCCGACCCGGATTTCGTTCCAGGTGTCGAGCAAGATTGACTCCCGGACCATCATCGATCAGGGCGGCGCCGAATCTCTGCTCGGCATGGGTGACATGCTCTACATGCCGGCCGGTACTTCCAACCCGACCCGGGTGCACGGCGCCTTTGTCGATGACCACGAGGTACACAAGGTGGTGGCGGACTGGAAACTGCGCGGCGAGCCGAACTACATCGATGAGATTCTTTCGGGCGAATCTGGTGGTGAAGGTGGCAGCGGCGAATATGGCGGTAGTGACGACGAAGAGCTCGACCCCCTGTTTGACGAAGCGGTTGCCTTCGTGGTGGAGTCCCGCCGTGGTTCGACCTCCAGCGTGCAGCGCAAGTTCAAGATTGGTTACAACCGGGCTGCTCGTCTCATCGAGCAGATGGAAAATCAGGGCATTGTGAGCGCCCCGGGTGGTAACGGTCAGCGCGATGTGCTCGCTCCGCCGCCGGTGCGGGACTAAGGCCCACCCTTTTACTGTTATCCTGGCCATGCCCCTCACGGGCGTGGCCTTTTATCGAGATGGTCGTTATGAAAAGCATGATGAAAAAACAGCTGTTGATCGGATCCATGCTGCTGGTTGCCAGCAGCCAGGTGTGGGCCGACGCGGCCAGCGATCTCAAGCAGAAGCTGGCCAGTGTCAGCCTCTTCTCCGCCAAGTTCTCCCAGACTGTCTACGACAGCAAGGGCAAGGAGCTGCAGCGCGCCAGCGGCGATCTGCTGGTGCAGCGCCCAAACCATTTCAATTGGCATACCACTGCGCCTGACGAGAGCCTGATCGTGGCTGATGGCAAGGATGTCTGGGTGTATGATCCCTTCGTCGAGCAGGTCACCGCCCTTAAAATGAAGGATGCGGTGCTCAATACCCCCTTCGTGCTTATCACCGGCAATGACGAAAAACTGTGGAAGCAGTACGACGTGACTCAGCAGGGTGATGTCTACACAGTCACCAGCCGTGATCCGAGCGAGCTTATCGCCTCCTTCCGTGTAACCTTCGATCGCGACAACAACATCAGCCGCTTCGATGTGAAAGAGGCGCAGGGGCAGTGGACCGAATTTACCCTCAATAACTTCAACCGCAAGCCGGTGCTCAAGGGTAACGAATTTGTCTTCAAGATCCCGAAGGGGGTCGAGCTGGATGATCAGCGCTGATGAGCAATCTGTCGCTGGATTTCTCCTCGGACTTTCGTCCGCTGGCGGCCCGGATGCGGCCGCAAAACCTCGACCAGTATATCGGTCAGCAGCATATCCTGGGGGCTGACAAGCCCCTGCGCAAAGCGATCCTGGCGGGTCACTGCCACTCCATGATCCTGTGGGGGCCACCCGGTACCGGTAAAACCACGCTGGCGGAGCTGGTGGCTCACTACTGTCAGGCGGAAGTGGAGCGACTCTCGGCAGTGACCTCAGGCATCAAGGAGATCCGCGCCGCCATCGACAAGGCCAAAGAGAACAGCTGGCGCGGGGTGCGCACCATCCTCTTCGTGGATGAAGTGCACCGCTTCAACAAGAGTCAGCAGGATGTGTTCCTGCCTCATATCGAAGATGGCACCATCACCTTTATCGGTGCCACCACCGAAAACCCCTCGTTCGAACTCAACAACGCGCTGCTCTCCCGTGCTCGGGTCTATCTGCTCAAGCGACTTGAGGAGAGCGACATCCTCGCCATGCTCGATCAGGCGATGACCGATCCCCGTGGTCTCAATGATCCGGTGCTCACCTTTGCCCCCGGGGTGAAGGAGGCGCTGGCCAAGGCGGTGGATGGGGACGGGCGTAAATCCCTCAACTATTTGGAGCTGTTGGCCGACATGGCCGAAACCGACAGCACAGGGGCGAGGGTGATCGACAGCGCGCTGCTTGCCGCCGTAGCGGGGGAACATGTGGCCCGCTTCGACAAGGGGGGGGATCACTTCTACGACCTCATCTCGGCGGTGCATAAATCTATCCGCGGCTCGGCACCGGATGCGGCACTCTACTGGTATGCCCGCATGGTGAGTGCCGGCTGCGATCCCCTCTACATTGCCCGCCGCTTGCTGGCCATCGCCTCGGAAGATGTGGGCAATGCCGATCCCCGTGCCATGCAGGTGGCTCTATCTGCCTGGGATTGTTTCCACCGCATCGGGCCGGCGGAAGGGGAGCGGGCTATCGCCCAGGCGATCGTCTATCTCGCCTGTGCCCCCAAGAGCAATGCGGTCTACACCGCCTGGAAGGCAGCGCTCAATGATGCCAAAAACCTCCCTGACTTCGAGGTGCCGGTGCACCTGCGCAATGCGCCGACCCGGCTGATGAGCGATCTGGGCTATGGCGCCGAGTATCGCTATGCCCATGACGAGCCGGGCGCCTATGCTGCGGGGGAGGAGTATTTCCCCCCCGAGCTTGCCGGCAAGCAGTACTATCAGCCTACCGATCGTGGCCTTGAAAAGCAGATCGGCCAGAAGCTCGATTATCTCCACGAGCTGGATCGACAGAGCTCGCAAAAACGGGGCCGATAGCCCCGCTTGTTTGTCAGCAGAATGAAAATTGGTCAAGTACCGGAATAATTGGGGTGTTTGACCGCACAAGTCGGCAAAAACGACCCAAATAGTCCCTGTTCGGGCAGGGGGGCGGTCTGCTACACTGCCCCTCTGACCCCGTTGGTTTCGGCCTGATACCATCTTCTTGATTTCGAAGGCCTGACTCTCAAGGCGACGGGGGCCAACCGATGTTAACTTCCGGATCTGTTTTTTAGCCCGTCATGATGACTCAGGCCCAGATCCCTTATTAAAAAAGTAGGTAACCCATGCTGGATCCCAAATATCTGCGCAGCGACATCGATGAAGCTGCCGCTCGTCTGGCGACACGTGGCTACGTTCTGGACGTAGCGGCTGTCAATGCTCTGGAAGAGAAGCGCAAGGATCTGCAGTCCCGTACCCAGGAGCTGCAGGCCGAGCGCAATGCCCGCTCCAAGTCCATCGGTGAGTCTGCCCGTCGCGGTGAAGATGTTGGCCCGCTCAAGGCCGAGGTGACCAAGATCAATGACGAGCTGGAAACCAGCAAAGTCGAGCTGGATGCGCTGCTGACCGAGCTGAAAACCATTGCCGACGCCATCCCCAACCTGCCGAGCGAAACCACCCCGGTGGGTTGTGACGAGAACGACAACGTGGAAGTGCGCCGTTGGGGTACCCCGCGTCACTTCGACTTCCCGGTACGGGATCACATCGATCTGGGCGAAGCGGCCAAGGGCGTTGATTTCAAGAACGGCGTCAAGCTCTCCGGTTCCCGTTTCGTGGTGATGAAGGGCCAGATTGCCCGTCTGCACCGCGCCCTGGCCCAGTTCATGCTGGATCTGCACACTCTGCAGCACGGTTACACCGAGTGCTACGTGCCCTATCTGGTCAACCCGGACAGCCTGTACGGTACCGGCCAGCTGCCGAAGTTCTCCCAGGATCTGTTCAATACCGGTATTGACGGCGAAGGGGAAGAAGAGGGCAAGGTGCGCAAGTTCTCCCTGATCCCGACTTCCGAAGTGCCGCTTACCAACATGGCGCGCGACGAGATCTTCGATGAGCAGGAGCTGCCGATCAAGATGACCGCTCACAGCCCCTGCTTCCGCTCCGAAGCGGGCTCCTACGGTCGTGATACCCGTGGTCTCATTCGTATGCACCAGTTCGACAAGGTCGAGATGGTACAGCTGGTTCACCCGGAGAAATCCTGGGAAGCGCTGGAAGAGATGGTGGGTCACGCCGAGAAGGTGCTGCAACTGCTGGAGCTGCCGTATCGCGTGATGGCGCTCTCTACCGGTGACATGGGCTTCTGCGCGGCCAAGACCTACGATCTGGAAGTGTGGCTGCCGGCCCAGAACACCTACCGCGAGATCTCCTCTGTCTCCAACTGCACCGACTTCCAGGCGCGCCGCATGCAGGCTCGCGTGCGTGTCGATGGCAAGCCGCAGCTCATTCACACCTTGAATGGCTCAGGTCTGGCTGTGGGTCGTACCTTGGTCGCTGTGCTTGAGAACTACCAGCAGGCAGATGGTCGTATCGCCATTCCGGCCGCGCTGCAATCCTACATGGGTGGCCTGACCCACATCGGGTAAGCTCACGCAGCTGACCACAACGCCATGGCATTGCCATGGCGTTGTGCATTCTGGCGCCGAACAATCGTTTTAGTGCTGAAAAAAATGCAGCTTTTCGGCGCCGCTTTGAACAGTTAACACATTTTTATCAAGCAATGCGCAATCGTTTTTGTTAGACTGCGCCGCAATTTCGCAGGACATCTTTTTCTATGGTCTGGATTGATTACGCCATCATCGGCATCGTCGGTTTCTCTGCTCTCATCAGTCTGGTGCGCGGCTTCGTCAAGGAGGCCATGTCTCTTGTCACCTGGTTCGTCGCCTTCTTTATTGCCAGCCATTTCTATCCTGATCTCGCCGTCTATTTCACCTCCTTCTCCGATGCGCTGGTTCGCAACGGTCTGGCCATCGCAGCCCTGTTTGTGGCGACCCTGATCCTCGGCAGCGTGGTCAACTATGTGGTGGGCCTGTTGGTGGACAAGACGGGTCTCTCCGGTACCGATCGGGTGCTGGGGGTCTGCTTCGGTGCAATTCGCGGGGTGCTGATCGTCAGTGCCCTGCTTTTTTTCATGGATACCTTCACCAGCCTCTCCCAGAGCGACTGGTGGGTGGCGTCCAAGCTGGTGCCGGAGTTCAAGCCGGTGATCCAGTGGTTTTTCGGGTTCATGTTGAACTCATCCAGTTTTCTTAAACAGGTATAGTGACTTCGAGGTAGCAAAGACATGTGTGGTATTGTCGGTATAGTTGGCACCACCCCCGTCAATCAGGCCCTCTACGACGCCTTGACGGTGTTGCAGCACAGGGGACAGGATGCCGCCGGGATCGTGACCATTGATAGTGGAAACTTCCGGCAACGCAAGGCCAATGGCCTGGTGAAGGACGTGTTTGAAGTGCGCCACATGCAGCGTTTGCAAGGGAACATCGGCATAGGTCATGTCAGATATCCCACCGCAGGCAGCTCAAGTGCCGCTGAAGCCCAACCTTTTTATGTGAACTCTCCCTACGGCATGGTGCTGGCCCATAACGGCAACCTCACCAACGCCAAGGAGCTCAAGGAGCAGCAGTTCAAGGTCGCCCGTCGTCACATCAACACCACCTCCGATTCGGAAGTGTTGCTGAACGTGCTGGCCCACGAGCTGGATCGCTGTGACAAGATGGCCCTGCGTCCCGAAGATATCTTCGCTGCGGTGCGCAGAACCCATCAGCAGATCCGCGGTGCTTATGCGGTGGTCTCGCTGGTGATTGGCCATGGTCTCATCGGTTTTCGCGATCCCAACGGCATTCGCCCGCTGATCCTCGGTCGTCGTCAGGACGAGCAGGGCCAGGTGGAGTACATGCTCGCCTCCGAGAGCGTGGCGCTCGACGCCATCGGTTTCGAGACGGTGCGGGATATTGCGCCGGGTGAAGCCATCTACATCACCGAGCAGGGCCAGCTCTTCTCCGAGCAGTGTGCGGAGAACCCGCAGATGAGCTCCTGTATCTTCGAATATGTCTATTTCGCCCGTCCCGATTCGTGCATCGACAAGGTCTCGGTCTACGCCGCCCGCCTCAACATGGGTCGCAAGCTGGGTCAGAAGATTGCCCGCGAGTGGGAAGATCTCGACGTCGATGTGGTTATCCCCATCCCCGAGACCTCCTGTGACGTGGCGCTGGAGATCGCCCACACCCTCGACCTGCCATACCGTCAGGGCTTCGTGAAGAACCGCTACATCGGCCGTACCTTCATCATGCCGGGCCAGACCCAGCGCAAGAAGTCGGTGCGCCGCAAGCTCAACGCCATCAGCTCCGAATTCAAGGGCAAGAAGGTGTTGCTGGTGGACGATTCCATCGTGCGTGGTACCACGTCCGAGCAGATCATCCAGATGGCCCGTGAAGCGGGGGCAGCCAAGGTCTACTTCGCCTCGGCGGCGCCGGAAATTCGCTTCCCCAACGTCTATGGCATCGATATGCCCACCGCCAACGAGCTGATCGCCCACGGCCGTGAAGTGGAAGAGGTGTGCAAGCTGATTGGCGCTGACGGTCTGATTTTCCAGGATTTGGAAGATCTGGAAGCTGCCGTACGGGAGATCAACCCGGATCTGCGTCACTTCGAGACCTCGGTGTTCAATGGCCACTACGTCACCTCCGACGTGGACCAGTCCTATCTGGATCACCTCAATGCCCTGCGCAACGATGACACCAAAGCGGTGCGTGAGTGGCAGGAAGGCACCAGCAATCTGGAAATTTTTAACGAAGGAAGTTAAACGTTTGCGGTTTTGCCGGATGGGATAGCGAGATGGGGGCCTGTTGCCCCCATTGTCGTTTTTGCCTCACACAGGCAGAAGGGGGAGGAGATATCTGTTTGAAAAACATCCGCTTATCTTGCCGGATATGGGCATGGCCAGCAGGATCCGCTAGCATAGGCGGCAACATATATGACCGATACGCTTTTAAGAGACGAGAGTTCAGATGGATGATCTGCTAGCCCCAGTGCGCCAGTTTTTGCAGTGCGAGACCCCGGATGAGTGGGTGGAGATGGCGCGAGATCCGGCCCGTTTGCCGACCCTGCTCATCGATCACGCCAACTGCGAGACCAAGGCCGCACTCACTGCCCACAGTCTGGTGCGCCGCTACTGCCTGCCCAAGGGCAAGCGCCATCTGCTGCCCAAGCTGGAGTTCTATCGCGAGCTGGATGCCATTCCGGAGAAGGCCGAGATCCTGGGCAAACGCAGCATGGGGGAGTCTGATCGCACCGTCTTTGCCGAGCTGGAGCGCAATCCACTGCTGTTTCCCATGGTGCGACTCATTCAGGAGGAGCTGCACCACTTCGAGCAGGTGCTGGAGATCATGCAGGCCCGCGGCATCGAATACGGGCCGGTGACGGCCTCCCGCTATGCCCGTCAGTTGATGCAGCATGTGCGCACCCATGAACCGGCCACCATAGTCGACAAGATGATCATCGGTGCCTATATCGAGGCCCGCTCCTGCGAGCGGTTTGCCAAGCTGGCGCCCCATCTGGACGAAGAGCTGAGCCGCTTCTATGTCTCTTTGCTGCGCTCCGAAGCGCGTCACTATCAGGATTACCTGAGCCTGGCCGAACAGTACGCAGGGGAGGATATCAGCGAGCGGGTGGCCTTCTTTGGCAAGCTGGAAGCCGAGCTAATCTGCTCGCCGGATCCCCAGTTCCGGTTTCATAGCGGCCTGCCTGTCACATCTGACAGTTGTTGACGCACAGGGGGCAAACTACTATTGCCCTGTTCCTACTACGAGCGACAAGTAGTTACTTTTGAGCGCAATTCCCGGCCCTGAGCCGGGATCTTTTTTTCTGTCGTACCTCCTTCCTGCTTTTGGCGCTCTATGCTGAATCCCTGGCTATTTTTGCGTCTTCCCCTTGCGATGAAATCCTGTTCGAACAGCCGGTTATTGTGGTGATAAAGTGCTCATTCAGGTGGCTCACCCTTGTAGAAACGGGCGAAACCGTGTACTTTTTTGCCTTCGCAAGATTTGAATAACCAATCAATAGGAGCGTGTATGCGCATTGTTCTGTTGGGGGCTCCGGGCGCCGGCAAAGGTACCCAGGCTCAGTTCATCATGGAAAAACACGGTATTCCCCAGATCTCCACCGGCGACATGCTGCGTGCGGCGATCAAAGCGGGCACCGAGCTCGGTCTGAAAGCCAAAGCTGTGATGGACGCAGGTCAGCTGGTCTCTGACGACATCATCATCGGTCTGGTCAAAGAGCGCATCGCTCAGCCGGACTGCGCCAAAGGCTTCCTGTTGGACGGTTTCCCGCGCACCATTCCCCAGGCGCAAGCCATGAAGGACGCCGGTGTCGTGGTTGATTTCGTGCTGGAGTTCGATGTGCCGGACGAAGAGATCGTCAAGCGCATGAGCGGCCGTCGCGTTCACTCCGGCTCCGGCCGTACCTACCACGTGGTGTTCAATCCGCCGAAAGTGGAAGGCAAGGATGACGTGACCGGTGAAGATCTGGTGATCCGCGCCGACGACGAAGAGACCACAGTACGCAAGCGTCTGGATGTATATCATCAGCAGACCGCGCCGCTGATCGGTTTCTACGGCAAAGAGGCGGAAGCGGGCCACACCCGTTACGTCAAGATCGACGGCACCCAGCCGGTTGATCTGGTCAGCAAGCAGCTTGCCACCATTCTGGGCTGATCTTTGCTGCCGGCACTGTTTCCCGTGCCATCAGATAAATAAAGAGAAGGGCCCTGTCGGGCCCTTTTTGCATAATGACAGATAGACAGGAAGCCAACGTGACCACGAAAACCGGAATATTGCTGGTCAATCTGGGTACCCCAGCCGCACCGACCACCGCTGCCGTCAAAGCGTTCCTCAGCCAGTTCCTGCACGATCCCCGTGTGGTGGACCTGCCCCGTTACCTCTGGTGTCCGCTGCTCCACTTCATCATCTTGCCGACGCGCTCGCCCAAAGTGGCCAAGCTCTATCAGCAGGTCTGGACCGAGCAGGGCTCGCCGCTGATGGTGATAAGCAAGCAGCAGCGCGCTGCGCTGGAGCAGGAGCTCAAGCGGGAGGGGGTCGATGTGCCGGTGGAGCTGGCGATGACCTATGGTTCCCCGTCAGTGAATGATGGCTGGCAGGCGCTCAAGGCCAAAGGGGTCAACCGGGTGATCCTGTTGCCGCTCTATCCGCAATATTCGGTCAGTACCACCGCCTCGGTCTTCGATGCCTGGAGCAAGGCGATGAAGAGAGAACGCAATCTGCCGGTGGTACGGCTCATTCGTGATTATCACGCCCATCCCGAATATATACAGGCGCTAGCCATGAGCGTGCGCCGTCACTGGGAGCAGCACGGTCAGGGTGATCACCTGCTGATGTCGTTCCACGGCATTCCCGAGCGCTACGAGAACGAAGGGGACCCCTATGGTCACCAGTGTCGCCACACCGCCACTCTGCTGGCCGAGGCGCTCGGGCTGGAGGCCGGGCAGTGGACGGCCAGTTTCCAGTCCCGCTTTGGCAAGGAGGAGTGGCTCAAGCCCTACACAGACGTGACCATTGGCGGTATGCCTGCTGCGGGCATCAAGCGGCTCGATGTGATTTGCCCTGCCTTTGCCGCCGACTGCCTCGAAACCCTTGAGGAAATTCAGGTACAGAATCGGGAGATCTTCATGGAGGCCGGTGGCGAGCGGTTTGAATATATTCCGGCCCTCAACAGCGATCAGGCCCACATCAGGATGATGGTCTCGCTCATCTGCCGCGAATTGGCATGAGTGACCGGCAGTCAGTCAAACAAGGAGTCGAGTCATGGTACATATCACGCTGATCTACGCAGGCCTGCTTGGGCTGCTGTTTCTAGGGCTCTCCTTCTGGGTGGTCAAACGCCGCGCCCAGTTCGGGGTGATGATAGGACAGGGGGAGGCCCCCGAGCTGCTGGCGGCGATCCGGGCCCACGGTAATTTTGCCGAGTATGTGCCGCTGACCCTGCTGCTGATGGCGCTGTGCGAGCTCTCCGGTGCCGGTGCGCTCTGGCTGCATGCCGGTGGCGCCATGCTACTGGTTGGCCGCCTCCTGCATGCCATCGGCATCCAGATCCCCAAAGCCCCCAATGTGCCCCGTTTTCTGGGCACCTTGCTGTTCTGGCTCGCCCTCGGCCTCTTCTCGCTGCTGGCTCTGTTGCAGGGCATGGCGGCCACCTGAAAACCGACGCTTTTGCATGCTATGGAACCACCCCGGGCAGGGTGGTTTTTTTATGGTGAAAAGGCAAACGTTTTTCCTTGCAAGCCTTGTCTATACTGACTCCATTATTTAAACAGGGCGACTTTTCGGGGCGGCGGATTGTGTTAAAATCCCGCCCCTCTTTCCCCCAGAGCACAGAACATTGCCATGAAATTTCCCGGTCAGCGCAAGTCCAAACACTACTTCCCTGTCGACAGACGCGATCCCCTGGTGCCGCAAAATCCCCTGTTAACCGAACTGGGCAAAGCCTACGTGGTCGGGATTGATCAGACCCTGGTTGATATTGAAGCCCATGTGGATGAAGACTTTCTGACCCGTTATGGTCTGAGCAAGGGGCACTCCGTTGTCATCAATGACGATGTAGCCGAACGGATTTATGACGAGCTCAAGGCCAACAACATGGTAGTGAGCGAGTTTGCCGGTGGCACCATTGGCAACACGGTACACAACTACTCGGTACTGGCCGACTCCCACTCCATCCTGCTGGGTGTGATGAGTCAGGATATTCGCATCGGCTGCTACGCCTACCGTTATCTGTGCAACACCTCTTCCCGCGTCAATCTGGACTATCTGCAGCCGGTGGATGGCCCCATCGGTCGTTGCTTCACCTTCATCACCGAGTGCGGCGAGCGCAGCTTCGGCATCAACGCCGGCAAGATGAACCAGCTGGATGTGCAGCACATCCCGGAGGATGTGATCAAAGGGGCATCTGCCCTGGTGATCACCGCCTATCTGGTGCGTGGTGACGATGGTGATCCGATGAAAGAGGCGGCCATGACCGCGGTGCGTTATGCCCGCGAGGCCGGTATTCCCGTGGTGCTGACCCTGGGCACCCGTTTCGTCATCGACGAAAACCCCCAGTGGTGGCGCGACTTCATTGCCGAGAACGTGACTGTGCTGGCGATGAACGAAGACGAAGGTGAAGCCCTGACCGGCATCGCAGATCCGCTCGGTGCGGCCGACAAGGCGCTCGATTGGGCCGACATGGTGCTCTGTACCGCAGGCCCCATCGGTCTTTACATGGCGAGCTACACCGACGAGGACTACAAGCGCGAGACCACTCATACCCTGTTGCCGGGCGTCATCCCCGAGTTCAACATGTATGAGTTCAGCCGTCCGATGGCCCGCGCCAAGTGCCGCAAACCGACCCGGATCTACTCCCACATCTCCCCGTACATGGGTGGCCCGGAGAAGATCAAGAACACCAACGGGGCAGGGGATGGCGCGCTTTCCGCCGTGCTGCACGACATGGTGGCCAACTCCTATCACCGGATGAATGTGCCCAACTCCGCCAAACACATCTCCGAGTTCCTGACTTACTCCTCACTGGCCCAGGTGTGCAAATACGCCAACCGCGTCAGCTACGAGGTGTTGGCCCAGAGCAGTCCCCGTCTCTCCCGCGGTTTGCCGGAGAAAGAGGACAGCCTGGAAGAGGTTTACTGGGAGCGTTGATCTCCTAATCTGCAAGGCGCCTCCATCGGGAGGCGTTTTTGCAGGCTAATGGGGGTTATCCCGGCTTTTTTGCCGGAATAACCCCAATATGCTTGAGTCCATGTCACTTTTGCGACACCATTTGGCCATCGTATTGTCGCCCGACAATGCCGCAGCACCCGAAAGAAAGAGAGAACCCCATGAGCATGCTTAACGACAATCTTGACGCCAATTTCCAACTGTTTATCGAACAAGTCCGCGAGTCGGGTCAGGTGTGGGGACTGCGCTATGGGGAAGACTGGGTTGTCTGCCGCTCAGCCGAATTTGAAGATGCCGACGTGATGCCGCTCTGGTCTGCCGAAGAGGACGCTCGTCTGCACTGTGTTGACGAGTGGGCCGATTACGAGCCGGAAGTGATCGATCTGGAAGAGTTTCTCGATATCTGGATCAACGATCTGGATGAAGATGATGTACTGGTTGGCCCGAACTGGAACGCCGACCTGGAAGGTCAGGAGCTCGAACCCATCGAGCTGGCCAAGGCACTGGTTGAACTGGACGCCTGAAAGCGCCTCCATTGATGGCATGAACGCACAGGCCATCGGGACAAAGACCGGCATCCGCGAAGGTGCCGGTCTTTTTTATGGTCGAATGGCCCGATTGATGAGTTAAAAGCCGATTTGCCTTTGCACCTGTCAGGGGGATGGTCCATCATCAACCTTTTGCCAAGGGAGGAGCGCCATGTTTGTATTCGACGTAACGGGAGCTGCGGGTGAGAAGGCCAGCATTCGGGTGCAGGCGCTGGATTGGGCGCAAGCCGGACCAGTGACCTTCCAGTGCGATGATGATCAGCTGGCGGTCGTGCTCCTGAGCGGTTGTCGTTGCGATGCGGTGGGCTTTTTCAACCTGTTGGCGGGGTGCAAACCGCTCTATATCGAGCAGTGGCTCAGCTATCTGCAGGAGAGTGGTCGCATTGGCAAGTGGAGCCACCAGACCGAGAGTCCCGCCGATGGGGACTATCTGGCCAGAGCCGGTCTGGAGCACGATGAGCTCAATAGCCTGCTTGGCCAGGTCTATCAGGTGGCGGGGTTCAACCGGTTGCAGATCAACCGTTACCTCAAAAACCGCCACAATCCTACTACACTGGCGACCCGTTACGATCAGAAGGAGTTGGAGCGTTACCGCCAGCTCAATGACATCATTCTGACCCTGTTGAAGCTGAAGCATCCTCAGTAAAGAGCCCCAGCTGGCTGATATCCGGTCGCAGCGGTTGCGGCCGGGCGATCAGATAGCCCTGCAAGCCATCCACGTACATCCCCTGCAGCAGCTGTTTCTGGCCAAGCTGTTCTACCCCCTCAGCAATCACCTGACATCCCATCCGATGTGATACATCGACGATCATCCGCACAAACTGCTGGTTGGTCTGATCCTGCTCCAGCCCGGTAATAAGGGCAGGGTCCAGCTTGATGTAGTCGGGCTTGAGCTCGCGAAACAGGGTAAAGGAGCCGATCCCCTTGCCGAAATTGGCGATCGCCGAGCGGCTGCCGTTGCGGCGCAGCAGTTCAAATACCCGCTTGGCACCGGTCAGATTGCGTTCCAGATGCTCTTCATCCAGCTCGAACACCAGATTGGCGCTGGTATTGGGATCTTTGAGCAACTGGCGGTCAAGCCAGATCAGGAAGGCGCTGTTTTGCAGCAGGTTGGGGGAGAGATTGACTCCCCAGCGACTCTGATTGGCACCAAAAGCCCGGTATTGACGCATTATATGAACAATCACCAGTTGCTCCAGCCGCATCACCATATCGAGCCGCTGGGCCATGGCAAACAGGGTGTCGGTGGGCAGGGCGGTACCATCGCTGCCGCTGAAACGGGTGTAGATTTCGTTGTAGGCCAGCATGCTGCGGTGCAGGGGCTGGATTGGCTGATAGGTGAAGCTGAGTCGCTCCTGTGCCAGCACTTCAGTCAGCACCTCGCGCCAGTGATGCTGTCCCTGCAGATCGGAGACGTTGTCATCCTGCTGGATGGCCCAGCCATTGATGGTTTCGGTCTGGGCGCGTGCCAGCGCCAAATCCGCCCTGGCCAGCACGGCTTCGATTTTCTGGCCGCTGCTGAGCTTGGTCAACCCCGAGTAACCTGTGCTCTCCAGCTCGTGTTGAGCCTGATAGTGATCGAAAGCCACTTTCAAATCCTGTCCCAGCAGATGGGGGGGAATATTGGCCACCGGTTGCACCAGCACGGCGAAATCAGCCCCCGAAATGCGATAGACCTGATTGCCCGGGAAGCGGCTCACCACCCGCTTGATAAGGGCCGCCATGTCCTTGATGTAGGCATCACCAGACTGGAAGCCGCGCTGGGCGTTGATCTTGCCAAGCTCGGTGGCGCGGATCAGCACCAGACTTGCGGTCTGGGTGTCCTGATCCCGCTGCAGCAACTCGGTCATGTCGCGGCGAAAGGCGTGGCGGTTGAGTAGTTGAGTCAGCTCGTCGGTGGTGGCCAGATTGCTCAGTTCGGTCAGCTGACGATGGGCACTCTGTTCGGCACTCTCGAACTGCTCCAGCAGCTGTTGCAGCACTTCCCGGGAGGCGGGCTCATTAAGCAGTGAGGGATCCCGGCTCCTGATGGCCTTGACCCAGGTGAGCTCCTGATGCTGGACCATGCCGTCCATGGTGCGCATGGCCAGCATTAACAACAGGATCATGCCGAGCAGTGTGGTGGCCAGAATAACTGTCAGAGTGAGCGGTGTGCTCTGAAGGGCCAACCAAACTGCTTGCAGGAGCAGCAGGGGTATGGTCACTATGGTGGCGATCATGAAGAGGGGGCGTCCAAGCTTGTGAACCATCTTTTTATCCTTGAAGTGGCTGCTTTATGAGGGAATTTTAACCAAGCTTGCGGTGCAAAGCATGCTATTCCTCGCAACTCGGTGAAAAGGGTCAATTGAAATCGGTTAAATGTGAGTGAAACCACTTTCACAGGTACCGAAACAGGCGAAGATGAGTTGAAAACAGATCAAACAAGGCAGAGGTAAATCATGTTGTTAGAGCCAGAAAATAGTGCCAAAGCACGACAATTGTTGAACCAGAGTATGGCACTGGTGCTGGCAGGTGGACGTGGCAGTCGCCTAAAGCAGTTGACTGACAACCGAGCCAAGCCTGCCGTCCATTTCGGTGGCAAATTCCGGATCATCGACTTTGTGCTCTCCAACTGTATCAACTCGGGGATCCGCCGGGTTGGTGTAGTCACCCAATACAAATCTCACAGCCTGCTGCGTCACCTGCAATCGGGCTGGTCCTTCCTGCGTTACCAGATGAACGAATTCATCGACCTGCTCCCTGCCCAGCAACGGGTGGACGAGGTGCACTGGTATCGTGGTACCGCCGATGCCATCTATCAGAACGTCGATATCATCCGTGACTATGGCCCCAAATACCTGGTGGTGCTGGCAGGGGATCACATCTACAAGATGGATTACGCCGCCATGCTGCTCGACCATGTGCGCCTTGGCGCCAAGGTGACGGTAGCCTGCATCGAAGTGCCGCGGGCCGAGGCCTCTGCTTTCGGCATCATGGATATTGACGAGCAGCGCAAGATCCGCGCCTTCGTCGAAAAACCGGCCAATCCGCCCGCCATGCCGGGTTGCGAAGATCGCTCGCTGGCCTCCATGGGGATCTATATCTTCGAGGCGGAGTACCTCTACCAACTGCTGGAGGAGGACATTCACAATCAGGACTCCAAACACGACTTCGGGATGGATGTGATTCCCCGCATCGTGGAGGAGGGGCTGGCATTTGCTCACCCCTTCAACATGTCCTGTGTCGGCGCGCGCGAGGGGCAAAAGCCCTACTGGCGTGACGTGGGTACGCTGGACTCGTTCTGGGAAGCGAACATGGATCTCGCTTCCGTGGTGCCCGAGCTCGATATCTACGATCAGAACTGGCCTATCTGGACCAGCCAGACCCTGACGCCTCCGGCCAAGTTTGTGCAGGACCGCAATGGCCAGCACGGCATGACCATCAACTCCATGTTTGCGGGCGGGACCATTGTCAGCGGGTCGTTCGTGCTCAACTCGGTGCTCTTTACCAATGTGCGGGTGCACTCTTTCTGTACCCTGGATCAGGCCATCATCTTCCCCGGGGTCGAGATCGGCGCCGGTTGCCGTCTGCGCCGGGTGGTGGTGGACAAGGGATGTGTGCTGCCAGATGGGTTGGTGGTGGGTGAAAACGCCGATGAGGATAGCCGCCGCTTCTACCGCTCCGAACAGGGAATTGTGCTGGTGACCAAAGAGATGCTGGACAAGCTGGTTTGAGGAAAGCCCTTGAAATTGTATCAGACGCTGTAATGCAAAGGGAGCCAATTTGGCTCCCTTTTTCATGCTGGTGAATGGCGAAGATTATTCGCTAACCACCGCTTTGGCGGCCATCACCATGGCGGTGCCGTGCTTGCCACCGGCGGCGGTCACTTGCGGTACGCCATCTTCATCGGTATCGCTGCCGGCACCTTCGATGATGTTCTCGCCGGAGTCGCCGATCCACTCGGCCATCTGCATGCCACCATTGACGGTGCCACGGAACCAGCTGACGTACTGACCGGTCAGTTTGGCCAGCTCCAGCTCGGGCGCCTTCTCGGCACCTTCGTTGCGCAGGTTCAGCATGGCAGAGCGCAGGGCGCCAGAGATGGCCGCCTGGGTCCAGGGAGTGTATTCACCCTGTTTACCCGCCAGCCAGGTGCCCGCCTTGGCATTGAAGTAGGCCTTGTCGGCAGCGACAAACAGCTCGCGGGCGGCGGTGCGGTACTTGGCATCGGAGGTAGCGAGGAAGGCGGCCGTCAGACCGCGGATAGCGGCGAACTGCGCATCGATGGAGTAGCCGGCATCGAGCTTGCCACCCAGGGTTATGCCGTCATGCACCAGACCATTTTTGCCCTTGAGGTTGGCAAGGATGAAATCGGCCTGCTTGCGGATCAAGTCGAGCGCCTCTTGACCCTGCTTGGTCTTGAGGTTCAGCTCGCCATTGTCACCGGCGGCGTAACCGACCGGCAGCGCGTCCTGAGCGCGCTGGAAGATCTGCAGGGCGACCAGTGCGTAAGCGGCGTCAAAGGTGGTGACGTGCTTGCCCTGTTTGCCTGCCTGCCAGCTGTCGACCAGGGTGCCAGCCTTGGCATCAAAGTGCAGGGCCGCCAGGTTCTTGAAGGTGAGGTTTGAGAGATTGATCGCCAGCGAGAAGGCATCGCTGCCCGCAACGGCTTTGCCCAGGTCATTGGCCTTGTTGGCAGCCGGTGCGGCGGCAAACGGTGCGCCGTCAAACACGGCGTGGAAGGCTGGGTTCTGGTTGGTGTTGGCGCTGCGCTGATCGCTGAAAGCATAGAACTCGGAGAGCGGCCACAGCATCATCCAGGCATCGCGCAGCTGGGCGGAGCCATCCACCACCTCCAGCTTGCCGATGGCCCCGGCATCGTTGTTGCTGGTTTCGGTCACTTTCACCTGATGGGGGAAGTAGACAACGCCCTTGGCCGGATCGTACTGCGGGGTGATCCTGGCGCCCAGTTGCTTGCCATCGAAGCCAAGCTGGTTCTGCATGATGGCCAGCTTGTCGATGGACTGCTCGGTCAGCATCATGCCATTGAAGCCATCGGCGGCAGAGACGCCCAGCTTGTGCTTGCCATCCTGATCCATGGTGGCGGAGGCGGCTTCTACCTCTTCATCGGTTTCGGCTACGTGCATGCCGCCGAGGAAGTCCTGGGACCACATCACCTCTTTGAGCAGGATGCCGCCCACCGCTGCGGGCACCAGCAGGTTGTCGCTGCCGCTCCAGCGCAGGGTGCTGTAGTCGCGGAAGTAGGCGGGCACCTGGGTCTTGACGGTTTTCTCGGTCCCTTTGGCGGTCTTGATGGTGATCTGATCGCCATTGACCGGAGTGGCGTTGACGGCCTGGGCAAACTCTGGATTGGCGGAGGCGTAGGGCAGGGAGAGGGGATACATGCCTTGCGGCACTTCATCGGCCGGGAAGCCGACCGCATCGGCCATGGCCAGCACCCGTTGCCCCAGAGAGGCCATGGTGCCACCACGGGCCAGGTTTTGCGGCCCGTTCACCAGATGTGGGCCCATGCCGGATTGGTAGTTGAGGGCGTACATCGCCTCTTCGGAGTATTCGTAGGATTCGATGCCGGCAGCGAAGTCGAACGGAGTTGGTTCATCGGCACGGTTGGCATCCAGCACATCCAGATCCAGCCCCAGTGCTTCGGCTAGCGGCTCGCCAGAGAGCTCGAATTCGGTATAGGCCAGCATGTTGGCGGCGGTATTGAATGTCTTGTCTTCGACCTTGACGGCAGCGTGTGCGGCGCCGCTGATCAGTGCGCAGGCGATCGCCTGAACCAGTACGGTTTTTCTCATGTCCCTTCTCACCATTGGTTGGTTTTATTATTGACGCTTCTCATGACGAATCTAAATGAGAATGGTCTGCATTATGCTGTGTTGGAGGGGACTTGAGAAGTAAAAAACCGCCCCATTCGGCTGCACGTTAAACCGGATGTGCGTTGTCGAAGAGGGCGGTTATCTGTTTATTGCGATGAAAGTGCCAGTGCGGCGGTGATCAGAGCAGCTTGAACGGGATGACCAGACGGCCCGGCTCTACCTTGAGGGCTTCAACCTTGTCCTTGATCCTGGCTTCGTTCTTGCGGCTGCTGTCGAGGCGGTAGACCGGGGTCTGCGACAGGAACAGGGAGAGCGACTGATTGAAGGTGGGCAGCAGTGGGGTGAGGGCGGCCCCGATATCGGCCGGCTCGGTCTTGACCGAGATCAGTTCAAGGTCGCGCAGATAGATGGCGCCCTGATCGGCCACATAGTCGGGGCGGGCACTCAGGGCAAAGCGGATCTTCATCTGCTGGCTGCCAAGGGGGCTGCTCACCTGCAGGTCGCCAGCGGCATCCAGCTCGATGCGATCCGCTTGTTTGCGGCCGATACGGCTCTGCATCTCATCCAGACGGATCTTGCTCGACATGATGCCGGGGATCCCCAGCTGTTTTTCAAAAGAGACCTGATCTTTGAGGTACTGGTTGATTTCGGCCTCGCTGACATTGTACTGGGTCAGGGAGCAGGCCCCCAGCAGCAGGGCGAGGGGGAGTAACAACAACTGTTTCAACATGATGGATTCCGCTTGGGCAACTATGATGGCGCTATCTTACGCGATAACGGGCGTGGAATGAGAGCCTCATACCGTGGGAAATCACGGAGTTGCTGCATTCCCGATTGTTTTTTGGCAACCGCCGGGTTCATCATCGACGAGTGAGCGGAATAGGGCTGAGCTGTTGGCTGCGGGCGTAGGTCTACGCCTTAAGCAGAGAGAAGAGCACAGAGAGCGAGAAGAGCAAAGAGAGCGAGAAGAGCAAAGAGAACGAGGAGAGCGTAATGGTTCGGATGGGCAAGGTTGGCTGCAGGGCGCTGCTGTGGCTTGGCTGCATGATGGGACTCTGGAGCCCATCGCTGTGGGCCGAGGTGAAAGTGATCCCGGTATTCGAGGCGCAGGCCGCGGTGCAGACCCTCAAGGAGATCTATCCCCAGCTTGGGGTGAGTGCCATGGGTAATCAGCTGGTGCTGAGCGGGACGCCAGCCCAGCTGCAGGAGGCCGAAGCCACGCTGGCGCAGATCAACCAGCCACCGCAAAGCCTGCTTATCGAGTGGCGGGTCGATGGTGCCGCCAGCGGTCAGCAACTGGGAGGCTCAATCAGTCGCGACGAGGTCAAGCGGCAGTGGTTGCTCGATGGCAACTCCCAGCAGTACCAGCGCAGCCAAAACGACAGCTGGCAGGTGCGCGGGCTTTCGGGCCGTCCCGTGCTGCTGCAGATGGGCTCCTATCAGCCGGTGACTTTCTACCAATGGAACGGGGGCGCCGTGGTGGGGATGATGCCGTTGGTGAACGGCCTCTATGCCACGGCCACCTTGATTGGCGATCGGGTGCAGATTGCGCTGAGCAGCGAACAGGCGAGGCTGGATCAGGGCACCATCAATCGTGGGCAGAGTGCCACCGAGGTGAGCGGGGCCCCAGGCCAGTGGCTGACGGTGGGGGAGCTCTCGACCAGCTCGGCAGATCAGGGGAGCAGGCTCGGCACCCAACTACAGGGAGGGCGAGGCAGCCAGAGCGAGCGCCAGACCCTGCAGATCCGGGTCACCCGCCAATAAGCAATGTAGTGGTCTAATCATCCCGGACACCATGAAAGTTGTCGAGCTCGAAGATTCGCTGCAGATGGCGGCGTGCATCGTGGTTCTCCTGACAATAGCTGCAGTCAGCATGACCGCAGTGACGTTCACGAATTGTGTGAATGATTTCTGCGGTCTGGGGGAAGCGGCGCCAAATCCAGGGGGGCAACACGGAGTTCCCGCCGGACACGGGCAACCAGGCGCAGGCATAAGCCAATGGTAACAACAGCATGGGTTGACGCAGGGCATCACCAATCACCCGGTTGAGCTGTTTGGGGCACGCTTTCTCATGGGCAATGCTCTTGATGAGAGTGGGTAGCTCCGAGACCCGCACTGGCGGGCGGCCTGTCAGTCTGGCAAACACCAGTGACAGACCCTGAGTGTTAAATTGCGCCATGACTCCCTGGTCGAACAGATATTGATAAAGCTGCAATTGGGACAGGGGTAAGGCTTGCAGGGCTATCAACTGTTCCGAGAAGATCTGCAATGCGAGCCTTGCATCCGCGACCGGATCATTGAGGGTATCCCGAACCAGTTTGTAATCCTTGACCAAGCGGTGATAGGGGTTTTTGGGAAAGGCAAGGGGAGATAGATAGAGGGTATCTATTACCGGCTTTTCGAGAAGCAACTGGGGACGTACAGCCTGTTTGGCCAACCAGGGGAGATCAAAATCGAGAATATTATGGCCAAGGATTACCTCAGCCCCCTGTGCCAGAGCATTTAACGCCTTGATGGAAAGATCCTGCGGGCCTTTGAGATTGAGCTCACGATCAGCCAGGAGTGCACCCAGATGGCGCAGCTTTTCATCCCTGGTCAGCTCAAGGTCAAAAGAAAGAATCTTGTCATCCCCAAACAGGGCCACGACATCAGCTGGGTTCATCAATAGCCATCTCCATCTGGCGTTGACCTATCATGGCGATAATAAGTGCTAACAGATCAGTGAGTTGGACGAATATTACCCGAAATGTTGAGCGGTGGCATCATTCAGAGCCCTCTGGCCGCGCTTCTTTTGGCTGGCATCCCGTTTTTGTAAATGCCTCTGCTCCCTTAATCGTTCATGTCTGTAAAGTGTCGTCCTTGTCATAGTCAACCCACTGATCTTGTGAGACTATTTCCCTTTATTTTCCGATTGGAACGCACTGTGTCCCTCGACTACTACCAGCGCCACGCCACCGAATTGGCGGCCCGTTACCAACAGGTATCTTCGCGCACTGTTCATTGCGACTGGCTCACTCTGCTGGAGCCTTGGCTCGTGGCGGCGCCGCGCCGGTTGCTCGATGTAGGGGCTGGCAGTGGTCGGGATGCCGCGTTTTTGGCCGGGCTCCATCAGGGCCACAGTGTGGTCGCTGTCGAACCCAGTCAGGCACTCGCTTCGCTGGGACAGTGCCATACCCGGGATGTTGCAGTGGATTGGGTCAATGACGCTATGCCGGCTCTCTCTCGCGTGACCGGTACTTTTGATCTGATTTTGCTCAGTGCTGTCTGGATGCATCTACCCCCGGAGTCTCGTCCCTTGGCGCTGGCACGTCTTCATGAGCTGCTCTCACCAGATGGTTATCTGGTACTGAGTCTTCGTCTGGTTATCTCGGAGCAGGAGATGCGGGAGCGAGCCATGTATCCGGTAGCTGTCGATGAGGTGGAGCGGCTTGCATTGGAGGAGGGGATGACACTGCTCCATGTGTCAGGACCACAGGAGGATGTCTTGGCGCGTAGCGGCTTGAGTTGGCAGAGTCTGATCCTTGGGGGTGAACATGCACGCCTCCCCTGAGCAACAACTCGCTTTTATTGCCTATCTGCAACGCATCTTTACCGAAGGCGATTTTGTGGCCACTTACAAGTGCGCCTTGCTCCACGGGATTGCAGATATCGCGATTGAGCGCAGTACCGAGACCCATGATCTGACCGCGGCGCGCACTATTACGCTGGACGAACTGGCCACCAAGTTTGTGGAGCTTTATTGGCAGCACAGTCTGCCCTACTCGGCGACGGGAGAAACGGCTACCTTGCTCAAACAGAGCAGCGGTCGTCAGGCCATCATGCTGACGGAGTTGTCCCGGCTGCGTGCAGAGGGGGTCCGCTCGGTAACTGCACTGCGTCGGCACGACGCCTGGCGGCCTCTTCTTGCCCGAGTTCGGCGCATCCTTGTTGAGGGACCCTTGTGGCGTCTGCAGATCCTGGGTGGGCGAGAGGAGTGCCACCTTTATCCGCACCAAAGGGGCGCGGATCATATCTGCCTTAATCCCGGCATTCTCTACTGTCTCCACCGCTTTTACGATCTGGTGGTCTCCCTCTCCCGACAGCATTGGTTACAGCTTATCTGCGACATCAAGGGTAATCAGCCACTGATTGGCCCCAGTGTGGGGTTGGAGAATTTTCTATTTGGTTCAAGCCGTCAGGCGCTGGGGCGAGTAGGAGAGGTATTGAGGGACTTGCAGGGGGGAACCTGTTTTTACTGTAACAAGGCGATACACGGGAGTGGTGAGGTAGACCATTTCATCCCCTGGCGTCGTTATCCAATCGATTTGGGCCACAACTTCGTACTGGCACACGCCAACTGTAACCGGAGCAAACGGGATTTTCTTGCCGCTCCCGAGCACAGGGATGCTTGGTACGAGCAGAATATCCTGACCCATGGGGCGTACCTCACGGACGAGCTGGCCCCTCTGGTCAGCGTCGATGCCGAGCGTTCTACTGCCATCGCTACTTGGGCCTATCAGCAAGCACTCCGTGAGCATGCTCGGTTGTGGCGTGGTATTGACCTGTTTGTGGACGTGACAGCCCTCAGTATGGGGATGAGTAATCCAGGCTTCTCTAGACTCTTCTGAGGCAGATACGAAAAAGCCCAGCCAAAAGGCTGGGCTTTAGAATTTGGCTCCCTCGACAGGACTTGAACCTGTGACATACGGATTAACAGTCCGCCGTTCTACCGACTGAACTACGAGGGAAAAGTGGCTCCTCCTACTGGACTTGAACCAGTGACATACGGATTAACAGTCCGCCGTTCTACCGACTGAACTAAGGAGGAATTGCCTGTCTCGTTAAGACGGGGCGAATATTAATGACCAGGGCGGCGGGTGTCAACCCGCGAATTTCCCGAAAACCGGATTTTCGGATTGTTTGCCCAAAAGTTGTGCTTTGCGGTTTATTTTCAGCACAATCAGTCTCTTGCCATCACTGCCCCCAACCGGCCCAAGGGGTTATTGGCTCGGTTCGCATCAACCTGATGATGCCAGTATGATGTCGCGAACGTGCTGGTAACACAGTGAGGCTCAAATGGTGATCTTTGTGGCAAAAAGGGGGAGAGCAGGAGCCAAGATCGGCGATTTGGCGGCAAATAGGCCAAATAATGGGTGAGTGCGCGTTTCATTGATCCTGCCCATCGAAAAAATGGCCCGTCTGGAGTAAGGTTACGCAGGATACCATCGCCGCGTCGACAGCCCTGCCGGCCCTTGATGATGATCGGGCGCCGGATCTCTCCGGCCTTTATCTCCCTCTTCTGGTATTACGATATACATGCACAAGCAAGCCTCTTTAAATAGCGTGAAGCTCGCCATAGCCTTACGCCAGTCCTGTATTGATGAACCCTATAGCATGGCCCGCTTCGGCCGTGATCTTATCGCCGGTGTGACGGTGGGCATCATCGCCATCCCGCTCGCCATGGCGCTGGCCATCGCCAGCGGTGTACCGCCGCAACACGGTCTCTATACCGCCATCATTGCCGGTATCGTGATCGCCGTGACCGGTGGTTCCCGTTACTCCATCTCAGGCCCGACCGCTGCCTTTGTAGTGATCCTCTACCCGGTCGCCCAGCAGTTCGGGGTTGGCGGTCTGTTGATGGCGACGCTCATCTCCGGCCTCTTTCTGGTGGCGATGGGGATGGCCCGTCTTGGCCGCCTTATCGAGTACATTCCCCCGTCAGTGACGCTGGGCTTTACCGGTGGTATCGCCATCGTGATCGCCACCTTGCAGATCAAGGACTTCTTTGGCCTAAGCGTGCCTGAGATGCCGGAAACCTATCTGGGCAAGGTCGAAGCGCTGGCCGCCGCCCTGCCAAGCTGGCAGTGGGGCGATACCCTGGTGGGGGTCGCAACACTGGCCGTGCTGCTGCTCTGGCCACGCCTGCGTCTGCCGGTGCCCGGCCACTTGCCCGCGGTGCTGGTCGGGGTAGGTCTGGGTTTTGGCCTCCATTACTTTGGGGTGGATGTGGCCACTATCGGCAGCAAGTTCAGCTATACCCTGGCCGATGGCACCCAGGGGATGGGGATCCCGCCCATCGCGCCGACCCTGGTGATGCCCTGGGCCTTGCCCGGACCTGATGGCTTGCCAGTTGAATGGAACCTGGCGGCTGTTGAGCGGCTGCTGCCTGCCGCCTTCTCCATGGCGATGCTGGGGGCGATCGAATCGCTGCTCTGCGCCGTGGTGCTTGATGGGATGACAGGTCGCAAGCACAGCTCCAACGCCGAGCTGGTGGGGCAGGGGCTTGGCAACATCTTCGCCCCCTTCTTTGGCGGCATTACCGCTACCGCCGCCATCGCTCGCTCTGCCGCCAACGTGCGTGCAGGCGCTACGTCCCCCGTCTCGGGGATCGTCCATGCGCTGGTGGTGCTGGCCGCCATTCTGGTGCTGGCCCCCTGGCTCTCTTGGTTGCCGCTCTCGGCCATGGCTGCCTTGCTGCTCATCGTGGCCTGGAACATGAGTGAAGCGCACAAGGTGGTGGAGCTGATCCGTCGCGCGCCCAAATCCGATGTGCTGGTGCTGCTGGTCTGCCTGTCACTCACCGTCATTTTCGACATGGTCATCGCCATCACCTTCGGGGTGATCCTGGCATCCCTGCTCTTTATGCGCGAAATCGCCAAGATGACCAAACTGCACGATTTGGCCGAGCACAAGCGCTATGCCCATGAGGTGCCGGACAACGGCCTGCTCTACAAGATCAACGGTCCGCTCTTCTTCGCCGCTGCCGAAAGGGTCTTTGCCGAGCTGGAAGCGCAAGTGAAAGGGCACCAGGTGCTGGTGTTGCAGATGGAGGCGGTCTCCATCCTCGATGCGGGCGGCTTGTCAGCCTTCCTCCACTTTGGCAAGCAGATGGCCAAAGCCGGGGTCGAGTTGCGGGTGGCCGAGTTGCAGTTCCAACCGCTCAAGACTCTTGCACGCGCCAAGGTGCGGCCGCAGCCCGGCAAGCTGGAATTTTACGGCTCGCTGGAAGAGGCGCTCAAAGGTGAACATTTGCACGAAGCGGCAGTAAATTGATTGAAAGGGATACGAAACGACATGTTTTTGGTCACTTGGTTCGGATATTGAGCAAACGAACGCAAAAAGTAAAAAATTGCATTGACCAAAAGCCATCGTATCCCTTACATTACGCCCCGTCGCCGCGGCATGGTCCGCCAGCGAATGTGCAGCTCAAGCACATAAAACAGTGAGCAAAAATTTGGTGAGGTGTCCGAGTGGCTGAAGGAGCACGCCTGGAAAGTGTGTATACGGCAACGTATCGAGGGTTCGAATCCCTCCCTCACCGCCAAACAGTAAACCCCTGCTTTAGAGCAGGGGTTTTTCTTTATGCATGATTTATTATGCGCCCCGACTATCTCAACTGTTGGTGGTTTGCATATCAGTTGATCGCATCATTCTGAAGATGGTGGGATCTTCTTCCGGTACCCTCAGATGTAAGAGAGGGTCATGGAGACCACTCTTGCTCGGATTAATGGCGTTTTCCCCATTTGCATCGAGACCTGTCCCATCTAGCCAAGCGCGTATCTATAAAAACAAGCAATATCTGCAGCATTTGCCTCTTCTGGATTGCCCGGCATGGTTGAATGCCATGCCAGCCAGATATTGCTCAAACCTCATCATTTCAAGCAGACAGCCTTGGGACAGAGCCTTAGTTCAGAGTAAGCCCCGCATCAACAATGAAATCTTGGCCGGTACAGCCATTGGATTCGTCAGAACCCAGGAAGAGGGCCATGCGAGCACAATGTGAGCCATCGAGACGGAATTTGAGTGCTTGCAGTTCGACAAACTGGTTCACCGCGGCAGGGTCGAGTTGCGCCCACATCGCATCCTGTTTGGGGGTACGGATTGCGCCTGGGACCAGGCTGTTAACCCGAATGCCTCTTGCGCCCAACTCCTGCGCCAGGGTACGGGTAAAACCATGGATAGCGGCTTTTGACAGGGAGTAGCAGACTCTCCCGGGGCGGCCCCGCATCCAGTTGATGGATCCCATATTGATGATGCTGCCGCTCCCTTTTTGCTCCATGCCTGGCAACACGGCTTGGATCGCAAACAACTGGTGACGCAGATTGATATTGATGCGGTTTTCGAAATACTCCTCGGTCAGATCCTCAATTTTATGGTGATCATCGCTGCCCGCGTTGTTGATCAGGATATCGACACTGCCCAGCTGTTGTTCAATGGTCGTAAAACACGCTTTGAGCAGAGTCAGGTCGGTGACATCGCAAAACAGAAACAGGCAGTCGAGCTCATGCGCGAGTGCTTCGCCTGCAGATTTATCAAAATCGAGGAAGGCGACTTTGGCACCTTGGCTGACAAAGGCGCGCACCAACTCTTCGCCAATGCCACTGGCGCCACCTGTGATAACGGCGACCTTGCCGGCAATAGAGTGATATTGTACTTGCTGGGAATAGTTCATAACTGCTCTCCGTGAGTCATAGATTGAATTCATCTGGCAACATTAGAAAAAGTATTTAACACCAATACGGATCCGGTATGCCTCTGCATCATAGGCAATATTTCTATCGTACCACTGTAATTCCAGATAAGGCATCCATTGTGGATTGATTCGATAGCGGGTTTGACTGGTTAGCTCCCAGTGATGATCTTTCCCATTAGCACTGTTGAAATTATTGACGCGAGAAAAATAGTGCGATTCAAAAGTATGGGTCAAAGCTGGTGTTATTTTATTGACAATATACAGTGCGTATTCATTGGTATCGTTATTATCGCCATAACCATCAAGATCCGTAGTTAGATAATTTTGATGATTGTAACGGTATCGTGCAATAACGGAAAAGTTATCGGTAAAGTTGTACTTTCCATCCAGATACGCAGAGCCACCAGAGCCAGAGCTAGAGGAGTTAACCAAACCACCGGCATTGACCGAGAGTTTGGTGGTTAAATTTAATAGCGGATACCACCCTTCAATTTCGTTATAACTGTGCTTTAGCTTGTCTAGTTTATCGGTATTATACGCATTGCTGGCCATAATGCCGGCACCAGATTCCCAGTTATAGCCGAGTCGCAACAATAACTCATGTTGGTCGGTAGCAAAGTTAAATGCCTCACGGCTTTCAAAATAACCGCCTGCGAAAGCTGCGTTGCAGCATATAAGAGGGATTAAGCATATTTTGGGGTGGATACGCATAGTGATTGACTCGCCAATGGTAAGTTGATATTAAATCGTACAGCGATTGGCATGAGGTAAATTAATTACCTCATGCGATGGTTTTTATCAGCCAGCTATTGAATGTTTTGCTTTACCAACTTATAAGTGGCACAGAAATCCTCACGGCCCAAACCGTTATTCAGGCCTTGCTGGTAAATGTTATTCACCAATTCGACTCCGGGCAGGGTCAGCGCTTCTTCGCCCATGAGGTTCTTCATAATGCCGATATCTTTGGCCATGTTCTCCAGCGAGAAGACAGTGTTGTAGTTCTCGGCGATCAGGGCACCTATCTTGCTGGTCAGATAGAAGTTGCTGCCGCCACCGTAAGAGACGGCGGTGTTGAAGCTCTCTTTATCGATGCCGAAATGATCGGCGGTGGCCAGCATTTCGTTGACACTGTTCTGAATTTGGGCGACCAAGGTGTTGTGCAGCACCTTCATGATCAAACCACGGCCGTTGCCCCCCAGGTGGATCTGGTTGCTGCCCATCATGGCTAGCAATGGCTTGACCTTTTTGTAGGCGGACAGGTCGCCACCTATGTAGATCCCGAGCTCGGCAGCCACGGCGGCAGGGACCGATTTGACCACGGGCGCATCGAGCATCACGGCACCGGTTTCTGCTACCTGGCGGGATAAGGCGATTGACACTGCCGGGTCAATGGTGGACATGTCGATGGTGATCTTGCCGGGGCCAAGGTGTGGCAGCAGTTCGGTATAGACCGCTTTGACGTGTTCGGAGCGCGGTACCATGGAGATGATCACATCCGCATCGGCTGCCAACCTGGCAATGGAAGGGGAGGCGATGGCGCCTGCATCGACCACCCGGGCGACAGCCTCCTGATTGATATCGAATACCAACACATTGCCATCAAATTTTTTGACGATGTTCTTTGACATCGCTTCGCCCATCAGACCAAGACCGATAAAGCCAATAGTTTTCATCTGTTGTTTTCCTTAAATGTGGGTTTAGCAAGACCGGCGATGTCAACACGCATGCTGAACAGCGCACCTGAGAGCGGACGTGCTGCCAGTTCGGCGGCGTCCATATTTTCGCGAGTGGTGGTGATGAAGAGGGTCTTCATGTCTTCACCACCAAAACAGACCATGGTGGGGCAACGTACCGGCAAGGGATATTCGGCCAGCAATACCCCCTCTGCAGAGAAGCGGGCGATACGATGGCCATCAAACAGGGCGCTCCAGTAGCATCCTTCGACATCGATTGCAGCCCCATCCGGGCGCCCTTCGCCGGCGCGGGCTGCAAACTCGCGCAGCAGTTGCCGTTGACCGAGTGAACCGTCGCGGGCCAACGGAGTGCGATAAAGGCGGCGGTTGGGGGTATCAGTGGTGTACATCCAGCGCATGTCCGGGCTGAATGCCAAGCCATTGGCTCCCAGAATGTCGCACTGGATCACCGACATCTGCAGCTCGGCATCAACCCGGCATAGCAGGGCGCCGTTGTAATCTCGTGGGCTCCAGTAAGTGCCTGCATAGAAACGACCCGCCTGATCGGTACCGCCATCATTAAAACGGGCCAGCGCTGGGTTATTGGGGTTATCGGCGACTTTTCGCTCGATCTGGCCGTGATGATCGCACAGATAGATCCCGGTGCGCATCGCTGCGATAAAGCCACCCTGTTCGCGCAGGGCAAAACAACCCACTTCTTCGGGGAAGGGGATTGTCGTCATGACGCTGCTTTCGGGGTGATAGCGGTGCAGGCAACGCTCGAGAATATCGGTCCAGTAGAGCGCCTGTTCAGCAGTGCTCCAGGTCGGGCACTCGGGCAGATGGCCGCGGTAGTCGGCCAGTAGCAGAGCAGGATTAGGCATAGTGAGAAACCTCAAGCAGCATGGCGATCTGCAACTGCCCATTGGCTGGCACAGTGGCCATGGCCAGCACAGGGTCACCAAAGCCACCGTTGTTGATGGCATCATTGATATGAGAAACCGGCTCGATGGCGATGAAGTCACGATCGGCGGGCGGCAGAAACAGGATGGCGTGAGGCGCATCGGGTGAGCTCAGGGTCACCATCAGCTTCTCATCTGGCCAGCGCACCCGTGCACAGCCACTCCAGTGATGGAAGCAGTTATCGACACTGGCGGGTTCAGGTTTGCGCCAAGTGCGATAGTTCCATTGGGTCGGTACTGGCGCGAGACCAGTGGGCAGGAACTTGTGGTCGTTGAGTACCACACCGCCTGCGTCGAACTGGATCTCGGCGTGCGCCGCACGGGGAAAATAGGGGTGAAAGCCCAGCCCAGCCGGGACAGCGTGATCGGCCAGATTGTGGTAAGTGAGTATGATATGCAGCGCATTCTCTTGCAGGGTGAAGCGCTGAGTTGCCCGATAAGGCCAGGGCCATTGCGCCGCGGATGCTCCCTGTGCGTCATGGTGCAGGGTCAGCACGACAGAGTCATCATCTGCATCCCCTTCTTGCCATGGCTGCTGCCAGCCGTTGCCATGAATTGAGTGGGGATGATCGCCAAAGTTACGCAGCAGGGCGTAATCACATCCGGCGAAGTGAAACCGTCCATGAGCGATACGGTTGGAGTAAGGTACCAGGGGAAAACAGCCCCCCTGGTTGACCGTGACGTTCTGACCATCGGGCAGGGAGCGCAAGATCTCCCTGCCATGCCAGGTCAGTTTGCTGATAGCGCCACCGAGCTCGGGGATGAGCTCCAGATCAAGCGGGCCGCTTTGGCGGTGAAGCCTCTTCATCAGTAAACCTCGCCACCGGATATGCTCAGACGTTCCCCCCGGATCGCGGCGAGCTGTTCACGGGCGCGAGCCAGCAGGTAACTCATGTCGGAGCCGAGCGCCACGAAGCTAAAACCCATCTCTTGATATTTGTTCACCAGCTCGGGGTTGCCACCGACGATCCCGCAAGGCAATCCCAAGCGCTGGCACTTCTCCAGCCCTTCACGGATCTTGGCTTGCACCTCGGGGTGAGAGGGATTGCCAATATGGCCCATGGCTGCGCTCATATCGCCGGGGCCGATAAAGAAGCCGGTCACTCCTTCAATGGCCATCTCTTCCATGGCATCAATGGCGTCAGGGGTCTCAATTTGCAGGATCAGGCAGAGCTCTTCCCGGGCTTTACGCACGAATTCGGGGTCGGCACCGTAACCGGACGCACGATGCACCGCGGCAAAGCCGCGTTTGCCTAGGGGAGGGTAGTAGGCCGCCTCTACCGCTTTGCGGGCTTCTGCTGCACTGTTGACAAACGGCACCATCAGCGACGTTGCACCGCCATCAAGCGCCCGTTTGATCAACACAGTGTCGTTCCAGGCCAGGCGGTAGAGTGGGGTGGTGGCCGGGTTGCTGGCACGAATGGCGCGATCGATACGGATCGCATCCAGGCTATCGACCGGCACATGTTCCTGGTCCAGCACCAAGAAATCGAAACCGACAGTCGCCATGGCTTCCGCCACCGTATCGCTGCCAGTCATCATCCAGGTGCCCAGTGGGCGTGGACCTTGAGTAATCGCAAGTTTGAACGGATTCATTGTTTGCTCCTTTAGAAAATCGGGGGCTCGGGCACTTTGCTGCCAGCCTGGAGGAAATCGAAGTCACAGCCCTGATCGGCCTGGGTCACATGTTGTTGATAGAGTGCGGCATAAGAGCGTTCATAAACTTTGTGTACCGGTTTGAGCGTGCGGCGGCGCTCGGCCAGCTCTTCATCACTGACCAGCATGTTGAGGCGGCCATTGGCGATATCGAGCTCGATGAGGTCACCGGTACGTACCAGTGCCAGTGGGCCACCAATGGCCGCTTCAGGGGCAACGTGCAGGATACAGGTGCCATAGTGAGTACCGGACATGCGGGCATCGCTAATCCGCACCATGTCAGTGACGCCTTGTTGCAGCAGCTTTTTCGGGATCGGCAGGTTGCCCCACTCCGGCATGCCCGGCGCGCCGACCGGGCCGGCATTGCGCAGGATAATCACTGATTCCTTGGTTACCTCCAGGGCGGGGTCATCGATGCGATCCGAGAGCTCTTGATGGCTGTCGAAGACGATGGCAGGGCCCTTGTGGTGGCGCAGTTCGGGTTTGGCGGCAGATGATTTCATCACAGCCCCGTTGGGACACAGATTGCCGCGCAATACTGTCAATGCACATCCACGGGAGAGCGGTACCACAGGGTTATCTAGCGAGCGGATCACGTTGTCGTCATAACAGGTCGCGTTGGCAATCCACTGTGCAACGGGACGATTGGTGACCCCGATCGCATCGAGGTGGAGGAATGACTCCACCTTTTTCAGCTGGGCCATCAGACCGCCGGCGAAGAAGAACTCCTCCATCAACTGATCACCAGAGGGAAACAGATTGGCCAGCACAGGGACTTCCCGTGCCACCGACTCCATGTCTTCCAGAGTGAGGTTGATGCCCGCCCGGTTGGCCATCGCAATCATGTGGATCGCGGCATTGGTGGAGCCGCCGAGCGCCATGTAGGCCACTACGCCATTGAGGAAGTTGGCTCGGGTCAGCCAGCGGGAAGGTTTGTGATCATGCCACACCATGTCGACGATGATTTGGCCGCATTGGGCTGCCATCTGGACGTGTCGCGAGTCAGCGGCGGGGATGGAGCTGGCCCCCGGCAACATAAAGCCCATGGCATCGGCGATGGAGGTCATGGTGGATGCTGTGCCCATGGTATTGCAGGTGCCGATGGAGCGAGTCATCGCCCCCTCCAGCTCGATCCAGTCATGCTGGGTAATGGCCCCCAAGCGCAATTGATCCCAGAACTTCTTGGTATGGGTACCGGCACCGGTGACATGACCGCGCCATTTGCCGCTCGACATGGGGCCGGCGGGGCAGAAGATCACAGGCAAGTCCATCGAAATGGCGCCCATCAGCAGGGCTGGCGTGGATTTGTCGCAACCGCCGAGCAGCACAGCCCCATCGATCGGATGCTGGCGCAGCAGCTCTTCTGCCTCCATCGCAAGAAAGTTGCGATAGAGCATGGTGGTCGGCTTGACCAATACTTCCCCGACCGACAGCGCGGGCAATTCAACGGGGTAGCCTCCCGCGGCCCAGACGGCTCGCTTGACGGCCTCGGCGCGCTCACGCAGGTGGCTATGGCAGGGGCTCATTTCACTCCAGGTATTGATGATCCCGATCACTGGCTTGCCCATGAATTCGTCGCGGTTCAAGCCACTTTGCTGACTGCGTTGACGATGGGCAAAGGCTCGGATGGTGTCGGGGGCATACCAGCGTTGGCTACGCAGCGCCGAGATATCGAGCTTGGCCAGGTTTTCACTGTTGAATGACATAGGAATAGCGCTCTCTTTGTCTGATTTGGTTAAGGATTAATTCAATAAAAACAGCATGTTAAATTCAGCCATTCTGACCCGCACGAAGAGGGGGGGGGTCAGGCGATGGAGTAGATTGTTCACTCATTCGGTGATGGGGTTTCCGGGGAGAAGCAAGGGCATGGCGTTGTGCCAGCTCCCGGACGATCTGTTGATAGCGAGCATCAGTGAGCGGGTAGAACAGCAACATCAAGGCAGCAGCGCAAATCAGGGCACAGATCGGGTAGAGAAACATCAGATTGGCGATGCTGCTTTGGGTCTCGGTGCTTTGCGTCGCGTTGGGAACATAGTCTGACCATGCCAGCACCAGCCCGGGAATGAGGCCCGCAAGCGCGGCCGAACATTTGCGGCAGAAGGTCAGACTGCAGTAGACCAGCCCTTCTGTGCGGATGCCGGTTTTCCATTCCCCATACTCGACGGTGTCAGAGATGAACGCCCAGTTGAGACTGTTGACGAAAGCGGATCCCCACAGGGCCAGGGAGGTGAAGAGGATGTAATCGAGAGCACTCTCGCTGTAGAGGTAGTTGAGCAGGTCACCGCATATCCACACGCCAATGCCAGCCAGATAGACAGGCAGTTTGCCAAAACGGTGCACGGCAAAGGGGACCAGCAATACACCCAGGTAGATACACCCTATGCTGATGAAGCTCATGTAGGCGATCATCGATACGTCGCCAATCACATATTGGGCGTAAAAAACCTGAACAATCAGCTTGGTGTTGAACGCTGCCAGCGTCAGCAGATTGGCCAGCGCCAGGATGCCCAGCGGACGGTTTGCCAGCACGGCCCGTGCGTTGGTTTGTACTGCCGAAAACCCCGATTCGTTGACAACCGATGGCAGCACATGGCGTTCACGAACTCTGCTGTAGCAAAAGAGTACTGCTGCAGCCCCCATGACCGAATAAATCAGTACCGCAACGCTATAGCCGACCTGTGGTTTGTCAAACAGCAATACCAGCGGCATGAACCCCACCGAGCAGAGCAGTAATCCGGTATTGGCTCCCCCCTGGCGCCAGGCGGCGAGCTCGGCTCGGTCCTGGAGTCGCTTGGTGAGGGCCGGGACCATGGCGCCATAGGAGGCATTGCCAAAACTGTAAAAGGCACCAAACATCATGAACAGCAGGGTAAACAGCACTGTTTTAGCGATGACCGGGAGCTCAACGCTGGTAAACAGGGCGGTGTTGATAAGAGCCAGTGGCACTATGGTCCAGAGCAGGAAGGGGCGAAATTTACCTCTGGGGCCGAGCTCGGAACGATTATCCAGCACGCTGCCGGTCACCAGATCGGTGCAGGCGGTAAAGAACTTCGAAACCAGAAAGATTGCTCCGGCCCATGCTGCCGGAATGGCTGCCACATCGGTCAGGAAGATCAGCAAATAGAGAGTTGTGCAGTTGAGCAGGAAGTTATAGCCGAGATCACCCACTCCGTAGGCCATCTTTTCCTGCCATGCCAGACGGTCACTTGCCACATTGCGATATGTCATGGGATCACATCCTTGAAGAGAGCAACAGCGTGGCCAGCACGCCGCTGCCAGTTGCATGAGAGTCAGCTTTGGGTGGTCGCCACACGGCGGGCACCAAGGCTGGCGATGATCTCTTGATAGCGCTGCTCGTTGAGGGTGTAGAAGAGGGCCATCACCAGTGCCGTTACGATGGCCAGGCTTGCCGGGTAGATGAAAATCAGTCCGGTGATCCCGGCTTTGGCGGCATCGGTTTGCTCCACATTGGGCATGTAGCCAACCAGTGCCAGAGCAAACCCGGGGACGAACCCTGCGATAGCTTGCGAACACTTTCTAAAGAAGGTCATGCCGCAGTAGACCAAGCCTTCGGTACGGGTACCGGTTTTCCACTCACCGTACTCAACGGTATCTGAGACAAACGCCCAGTTAAGGCTGTTGACGAAAGAGGTGCCAAAGAACGCCAGCGAGGTGAACAGCACGTAACTCATGACGGTGCCACCGAACAGGTAGTTGGCAATGTCGCCGGAGATCCACAGGCACAATCCGGCCAGATAGACAGGTTTTTTGCCAAAGCGGCGTACCAGCGCAGGCACAGACAACACCCCGAGGTAGATGCACCCCATGCTGACAAAGCTCATGTAAGAGACCATGGAGACATCACCCAGAATGTACTGGGCGTAGAAGACCTGCACGGTGAGTTTGACGTTGAATGCGGAGAGGGTCAGCAGGTTGGCTACTGCCAGCACCAGCAACTGGTTGTTCTTGAGTACCGCCTTGAGCCCCTCCTTGATGGTGGGCTTCTCGACTATCTGGTCAGGGTCATTACCTATGATGGTGTGGTGTTCTTTGACGTTGAGGTAGCAAAAGAGCACCGCCGCCAAGCCGACCGAGGTGTAGGCCAGGGCTGCCACCATGTAGCCGGTCTCCTGGGATTCAAACAACATGGCGATGGGCATGAAACCGACGGTGGCTAACAACAGGCCGGTGTTGGCTCCGCCCTGACGCCATGCTGCCAGCTCTGCGCGATCCTGAACATTTTTGGTCATAGAGGGCACCATGGCGCCATAGCTGGCATTGCCCAAGCTAAAGAACAGGCCAAAGGCCATAAAGCAGACGATGAACAGGGTGGTCTTGGTCTCGCTGTTGAGCTCAAAATTGCAAAACAGCAACATATTGCAGACAAACAGGGGCACTATGGTCCAGAGCAGCATCGGACGAAACTTGCCGCGAGGTCCGAAGCTCTTGCGTGTGTCGAGGAAAATGCCGGTGCCCAGGTCGGTGAAGCCGGTGAACACTTTCGCCACCAAAAAGATGACGCCTGCCCACGCCGCATTGATACCTGCTACATCGGTCAGAAATTTAAGCAGGTAGAGGGTGGTGATATTCAATACAAAGTTGTAACCAAAATCGCCGACGCCATAGGCAAGTTTTTCCCTAAAAGGCAGTCTGCTTTCGATATGCGCCTGAACAACCATTTTATTCTCCATAGTGTGGAACCCATCCGGCACGACAATAATCGTAGCGATGCGATTGCGGGCGCAAGGGTGATTGTTAAAAAGTGGGATCCAGATCGAGAGATTGCGCTGGTGGTTAAGGATTCTCTTACAAATGGTGTTTGCAAACGAGCCAAACGTTTTCGTGTGGCGAGTGTTGATTGGTGATCGAGATCGCTGTTTGGGTTTTACGCGATTGAAATGAAATCGTAGCGCTATTATTGTGTTTGCGAGCAAGCGGGGATGGCCCGACTAAACAGGAGCTTATGCAATGCAACTCGAATTTTCGTCACAGGCGTTAACGATTCAGCACCAGCAGCAGTTGTTATTTTCTCATCAAGCGGATGCCCCGGCGTTTTATATAGGTAAGGGCCGGGAAAAAATGGAAATTTATCGCGGCAATTTTGATATCGAAGACTATATCGAGTCTCGCGTCGCATTGACTCATATCGAACAGGTTGACAACAACCTGTTCGTTTTTGCCCCGAATGCCTTGACCCCGGCTTTGCTACAGGTGGCTGTGGTGTGTGATGGCGATGATGTGATGCTTTATCCGACCATACTGGACGAGGCATATAACCGCTTTTGGGTCAGATTGCCGGCCGAACGTAAAGAGCATGTCTGGGGTTGTGGCGAGCAGATGTCCTATTTTGATTTGCGTGGCCGTCACTTTCCGTTGTGGACCTCAGAGCCCGGTGTTGGTCGCCATCCCCACAGCGAGATCAAATGGAAAGCCGATGTGATGGGCAAAGCCGGTGGGGATTACTACCACACCAACTATCCGCAACCCACGTTTGTCTCCTCTCGCAAATACAGCTGCCATATCGACACCACCGCTTATGCCGATTTCGATTTTCGTCACGAAGGGTTTCATGAGCTGCAAGTGTGGGCGATCCCGCAGGCCATCGAGTTGCGCACCGCAGAGAGCTATCTGGGCATTATCGAAAAACTGTCTGCCCGGTTTGGCCGCCAGCCCAGGTTGCCGGAGTGGGTTTACAAGGGGGCGATCCTTGGTCTGAAGGGGGGGGAGGTCAATACCTTCAGTCGTCTGGAAAACGCCCTTGACCATGGTATCAAGGTTTCGGGTCTGTGGAGTGAAGACTGGTGCGGCTTGCGGGTCACCTCGTTTGGCAAGCGCCTGTTCTGGGACTGGGATTGGCAGCACCATCAGGATCGCTACCCCAATCTGCCCGCCAGGATCAAGGCGCTCAATGACCAGGGCATCGAGTTCATGGCCTACGTCAACCCCTACCTGTGTGAAGATGGCAAGCTGTTTCCAATCGCCAAAGAGTTCGGCTATATGGCGCTGGACAAGGATGGTCAAGTTGCGCTGGTCGACTTTGGCGAATTCTATTGCGGCTGTGTCGACTTTACCAATCCAGACGCCATGGCCTGGTTCCGTGATACCGTGCTGCGTAAAAACATGCTGGACATGGGGATCAAGGGGTGGATGGCTGACTTTGGCGAGTACCTGCCGACCGATAACATCTACCTGCACAACGGTGTCGATGCCAAGCTGATGCACAATGCCTGGCCGACTCTGTGGGCCCAGTGCAACGCAGAAGCGATCGCGATGAACGGCCAAACCGGTGATGCCCTTTTCTTTATGCGAGCCGGTTACACCGGGGTGCAGCAATACTGCCCGCTACTGTGGGCAGGCGATCAATGTGTCGATTTCAGCCGTCACGACGGTCTGGTCACGGTGATCTCGGGGGCGCTCTCCTCCGGTATGTTGGGGAACGCGTATCACCACTCGGATATCGGTGGCTACACCTCACTGTTTGGCAACCGTCGAACCAAGGAGCTGTTTGACCGCTGGGTTGAAATGGCTGCCTTTACCCCAGTCATGCGTACCCACGAAGGTAACCGCCCTGATGAGAATTTCCAGTTTGACCAGGATGGCAGCACGTTGGCGCATTTTGCCCGGATGACCCGAGTTTATTGCCACCTGACTCCTTACTTGCGTAGCCTGGTGGATGAAGCGGCCGAGAAAGGGTATCCGGTTCAACGTGCCCTGATGCTGCATTTTGAACATGATCCCGAGATCTACGTCATACAGGATCAATACCTCTATGGGTCAGAGTTGCTGGTGGCACCGGTTCACCAAGGGGATGTGCGTGAGTGGACAACTTACCTGCCTGCAGGTGAGCAGTGGACGCATGTCTGGAGCGGCCAACGCTTTACAGGGGGCCAGCGGGTCACTCTGCCTGCACCGATTGGCCAGCCCCCGGTGTTCTATCGTGCCAAAAGTCCCTGGGCTTCGCTGTTTGCCGAGCTAAAGGATCTGGCGTAAATCGCACCGGCGTTCGCCATAGAGGATGCGACCCAGATAACCCATGGCCGTGACAATGTTCACGGCCATTATGTTTCACCAGAGGAGCAGAGCAGCATGATTGACACTCTTGACGTTGTGCAAAACCCCAGCCAGGACGACATCGATTTTTTACGAGACAACCTGATCAAAACCAATCGTGAGTTTGTCGGTGAACAGATACGTCGCCCACTTGCCATCTTCTATCAGGATGAGCAGATGCGTCGTGCCGGAGGATGCAGTGGCCATACCTACGGTAACTGGCTCTATATCGAGTATCTGTGGGTGGCCAGTAGCCTGCGGGGGCGCGGTGTAGGAGGCCGGTTATTAGCAGCAATGGAGCAGGCTGCCCTAGAGCGCGGCTGCCGTTTTTCACAGCTCGATACTTTTAGTTTTCAAGCAAAGCCTTTTTACCAAGCGAGGGGTTATTCCGTCGTGATGACGTTGGAAAAGTGCCCGGTGTTTCATCAGCGATATTACTTAACCAAAATCTTGTAGCGCTGGCAGTGACTGGTGCCCTGCTTAAAAATATCTGACGCAATGGATAGTGTTCTGGTAGATACATGGGGGGCATTTATCTTTATGGGCTATTTATCAAGGCCATGGTTTTGTGATGGTTCATGGTGTGACTATATTGGCTTGGTCACAAAACAAACCGGGTACTCTGTCTGGGGATCAAGTCAAATCCGGCATCAATGATCTCGCCTTTATAATCGGGATCGCGAGCCATCCGCAACATCATAGATGCAGCCTGGCTGGCAACAGAGTGAATATTGATATTGATACTGGACAAGGTCACGGGGGCCAGATAACCGCTGCTAGGAAAATCGCCAAACCCGATGATAGATAGTTGCTCTGGTACCGGGATATTGCGTGCAATCGCCTCCATCAGCAATGCAGTACCAATGGTATCGTTTGATGCAAAAATGCCGTCGAGTTTGCGCTCTTTGAGCAGTGTCTTGATGAGTAGTTCGCGTGCGGCGGGGTAAATATTGTCGCTGTAAGGGATTTCGACCAACAAGGGATCCATACCCGCCGTCTCAAGTGCCTGGCAAAAGCCGCTGTAGCGGCTCTGCGCACGCACGTCATCGTTAAAACGGGTCGTGAAATAGGCAATTTTATGGCAGCCGGAGCGTATCAGGTAAGATGCGGCATCGTAACCCACCTGAAAATGATCTATACCGACCTGCGCGACAAACGGACTGGCTTCACCGATTTGCCATGCTTGAACCACAGGCACCGCACTGTGCTCCAGCATACGAATCGTAGTATCACTGTGCTTCGCGCCAGTGAGGGTTATGGCAGCAGGAGACCATTGTAAAATGGAGCGGATCTGCTGTTCCTCTTTTTCCATTGAGTGATCATGAGATGCAATATAGAGCTGAAAACCTGCATCACTCACGATATGTTCAATCTGTTGGACAAAGGTACTAAAGGTAATATTGGAAATGGAAGGAACGATAATTGCCATTGCCGAGCTTCGCCCGGCAGTAAACTGACTGGCAATTTTGTTGTGCACATAACCCAATTCATCAATGGCACGCTGAATTTTATGGCCGGTATTGGCTCTTACCTTGTCTGGATGACGTACATAAAGTGAGACTGTCGAGGGGGACACCTTGGCCAGGGCCGCGACATCATCAAGCTTGACGGTTTGTTTGCTTCTCGAGGACACGTGTTCTGCTTCCTGATTGGTTTTACTCGGCTCGACATCCTTCGTTATCTGAGGGAAAAGCCATCCAATAATCTCCCGACATGTATTTAAGTGTATAAAAAATAAGGCTTAAATAAAAGTGATGATTCGCTGTAGGAGGTGCGTCGGCAATTCGGTTTACTTGTATGGTAATTAGATTTTGGTTAGCCATTACAAATAAAAACGTGTTGCCAAGAGCGCTTGAGCGTTTTGGCATCCAATGTCGAAAAATGAGCCTCTTTAACTGCCATGACCCATGGCAGTTAACTGTTCAAATAAACACCGCACCACATGGTGAAGGGTGGTTACTTCAGGGTATGAGTATTTAGTGTTATGGGAATCGGTAGTTCTCATCAGCACTCTCTGCAATCGTCTAATGGGTGTTACAACCGCGTTGGATAGCTCACCGTTCAGTGCCTGGGACGTAGCGACAACCACTTGGCATGGGGGTTATTGAGCATGTGGCTCTGATGAAGGTAGTGGAGAGACGATCGCCTCCTGCCTGTATTGGCGCAGCAGTTTGAGGAAATCATCCGGTTCCCGATCCAGGCTGCCTACCGGGATCAACAGGTCATAACCGAGCAAGTGGCGCATGCGAATCATCCGTTGAGCCAGCATGGCCAATGCTCCATCGTAGTGCAGCCCTTGCGGGGAGCAAAAGTGACTCTCTTCCAGCCAGTCGATGCCTTGTAAGGGGTCATTGGTATGCACTGGCTGCCCATGGAGCTGCTCATTATGCAGGGCATGCAGCAACACAGGGCGCTGCTCTGTCAACAGATGCACTGCCAGTCTGGGAGTGATCAGTGTCAGAAACTCGTCATACTGTTTTATCTTGAAACCGATATAGGGCAGGGGCTGGAGATCCCAACCAACATGGATTCTGGGTTGATCGATACGCTGGATGTTGTGCCACTTCAGTGCCCAGCCGCCATATTTGTGGTGATAGTGGAGGGAGTGCTGGCATAGGGATAGGCTGATCGGGGGCTCATTGAGCTTGAACCAGCCTATCAAGGTTATCATTATGCCACTCAGTAGCAATATATAGGCCGGGAGCACCGGGCCTTCCACAAGCAACCAGAGTAGTAATAGCATCAGGCTGGTGATGAGCCCCCCCGGCCCAGATCAGGGTTAGCCCGTTTCGGCGGACCAGAGGCTTTATATGTTGTGTCTCCATTTAACCTCCTTGTCCTGATGAGGGGAGCGATCTTTTATTACACCACCCGTTTGTCTTTGACCAAATATAAGCGCCGAGTTTTTGCGCTGGCCAGCAAAGCAAATGGCAGTCATGGGCCGGCTCGGGTATAGTCCTGCGCCAATGGCGTTATCCTGTTTTGCTGACCCGTCGTGGCCCTGGTGGTGGCGAGGGGCTGGCCTGTGTAAGGAGTGTTATGAAGTTCAGTCCCCTGCTCGATGAGATGATGAGAGCCCTGCAGGTATTGCCGGGGGTGGGGCCCAAGTCTGCCCAGCGGATGGCCTTTACCCTGCTCGAGCGTGAGCGCAGCGGCGGTTTGCGGTTGGCCCAGCTGCTCTCCCGCGCCCTGACCGAGATCGGTCACTGCAGCCACTGCCGCACCTTTACCGAGAACGATCGCTGCGATATCTGCGCCAATCCCAAGCGGGAAGAGAATGGCCTGCTCTGTGTGGTGGAGAGCCCGGCGGACGTGGCCGCCATCGAGCAGACCGGCCAGTTTTCCGGTCGTTACTTTGTGCTGATGGGCCATCTGTCGCCGCTGGACGGCATAGGCCCGGAGGAGCTGGGGCTCGATATTCTCGAGCGCCGTCTGAAGGAAGAGCACATCAGCGAGCTGATCCTCGCCACCAATCCCACTATCGAGGGGGATGCTACCGCCTGGTATATCGCCGACATGGCCCGTGCCGCCGGGGTGGAGGTGAGTCGCATCGCCCATGGGGTGCCGGTGGGGGGCGAGCTGGAGCTGGTGGATGGCACCACGCTCTCCCACTCCCTGATGGGGCGCCAGCGCCTCAAATAAGGGGCTGGAGAGGATTGTGCCATTACGGCCTGATCAGAAAATCGGCAGTTGAATGGAAAAAGGGGGCGAATGAGCAGGATTGCACATTCGCCCCCTTGATATTTGGAGCGCTGTCCCCATCTAGGTTGGGCATATGTTCAACCCGATGTTTCTGAGGATTGGTCCATGACCCAAAGTGTTCATGCCGAAACCCACGGCTTTCAGACTGAAGTCAAACAACTGCTGAGCCTGATGGCTCACAGCCTCTACTCCAACAAAGAAGTATTCCTGCGCGAGCTGATCTCCAACGCATCCGATGCGGCGGACAAGCTGCGCTTCAAGGCGCTTTCCGATGCCTCTTTGTTCGAAAACGACGGCCAGTTGCGTGTGCGTCTGGTGGTGGACAAAGAGAAGCGTACCCTGACCATCTCCGATAACGGGATCGGTATGACCCGTGATCAGGTGATTGAGCACCTGGGTACCATCGCCAAGTCCGGCACCGCAGAATTCTTCAAAAACCTCTCCGGCGATCAGGGTAAGGATTCCCAACTGATCGGTCAGTTCGGGGTCGGTTTCTACTCCGCCTTTATCGTGGCCGACAAGGTGACCGTGGTCTCCCGTGCCGCCGGTACTGCTCCGGAGCAGGGCGTACAGTGGGAATCGGAAGGCGAAGGCTCCTTCACCGTCGCTGATGTGACCAAAGAGGGTCGCGGTACCGATGTCATCCTGCACCTGCGTGCCGAAGAGGACGAGTTCCTCGATGACTGGCGTCTGCGCTCCGTGGTGGGCAAATATTCCGATCACATCAGCGTGCCTGTAGAGATGTACAAAGAGGGCACCCCGGATCGCGAAGAGGATGGTGAGACCATCGTCGGCACCCCGGGCGAGTGGGAGCAGGTCAACCGCGCCACGGCACTGTGGACCCGCAACCCGAAAGATATCAAGGACGAGGAGTATCAGGAGTTCTACAAGCACGTCGCCCACGACTTTGAAGACCCGCTTCTGTGGGGTCACAACCGGGTGGAAGGGGCGCAGGAGTATACCAGCCTGCTCTACGTACCGGCCCGCGCACCGTTTGACCTCTATAACCGCGAGCAGAAGCACGGTCTGAAGCTCTACGTACAGCGCGTCTTTATCATGGACGACGCCGAGCAGTTTATGCCGACCTACCTGCGCTTTGTCAAAGGGGTGCTGGACTCCAACGATCTGCCGCTCAACGTTAGCCGCGAGATCCTGCAGGACAACAAGGTGACCGCCTCCCTGCGCAAAGCTTGCTCCAAGCGCGTCCTGACCATGCTCTCCAAGCTGGCGAAAGACGATGCCGAGAAGTACGCCAAGTTCTGGAAAGAGTTCGGTAACGTGCTCAAAGAGGGCCCGGCCGAGGATTACGCCAACCGCGAAGAGATCGCCAAACTGCTGCGCTTTGCCAGCACCGCTGGAGAGGGCGAAGCCCAGACAGTCTCTCTCGAGGATTACGTTGGTCGCATGAAGGAAGGCCAGCAGAAGATCTACTACATCACTGCTGACTCCTATGCCGCTGCCAAGAACAGCCCGCACCTCGAGATCTTCCGCAAGAAGGGTGTCGAAGTGCTGCTGATGTGGGAGCGAGTGGACGAGTGGCTGATGAGCCACTTGACCGAGTTCGACGGCAAGCAGCTCATCTCCGTCACCCGTGGCGAACTGGATCTCGGCGATCTGGAAGATGAAGCCTCCAAGCAGGCGCAGGAAGAGGCCGAAAAAGCTAACGCCGGTCTGGTGGAGCGGGTCAAGAAGAGCCTGGGCGATGTAGTGAAAGAGGTGCGTGTCACTCACCGTCTGACCGATTCACCCTCTTGCATCGTCACTGACGCCTACGGTATGAGCACCCAGATGATCAAGCTCATGCGTGCGGCCGGCCAGCCGGTACCGGAGCAGAAGTACATTCTGGAGCTCAACCCTGACCATGCGCTGGTGAAGAAACTCGACACCATTGAAGACGAGGCTCTGTTCGGTGAGTGGGTCACCCTGCTGCACGAACAGGCCCAGCTGGCCGAGCAGGGCGGGCTGAACGATCCGGCGAGCTTCGTCTCCCGTATCAACCGTCTGCTGCTGCAAGCCTAAGCAGCAACGCCGGTAACAGAAAGCCCACTGCATGCAGTGGGCTTTTTTGATCTCGCCGAGTGAGCTCGGCGAAACACAGCGGCAAGGGAGCGGCCAGCGCCTCTCTATTTGCGGTATTCGTTGTTGTAGTTCTGGATGAGACGGCGAGTCACCTCATGCTGGGGATCGGCAAACACCTTGAGAGTCTTGCCGCGCTCCACCACCCGACCTTCGTGCATTACCAGCACCTCGTCGCTGATATGGCTGACGATGCCCAGATCGTTGGCTACCAGCACATAACTCAGTCCCATGGTCTCCTGCATCTCCAGCAGCAGATTGATGATCTGGGAGCGTACCGAGATATCCAGGGTGGAGAGCGCCTCATCGGCCACCACTATCTTGGGGTTGAGGATCAGCGCGCGTGCCAGCGCCACCCGCTGTTGCTGACCGGAGGAGAGCATCTGCGGATAAAACAGGGCGTGGTCCGGCAGCATCCCCACCATGCGCAGGGTTTGCACCACCTTCTCACGGCGCTCCTCCTCGGTCATCTCGGTGTTGAGACGCAGCGGGGTTTCCAGGATCTGGCCGACCCGGATCTTGCGGTTCAGCGAGGTGTTGGGATCCTGAAAAATCATCCGCAGCAGTTTGCAGCGAGTCTGGTAATCGCCATGCACCATCAGTTGGCCGTCGATGGCGATGTCGCCGCTGGTGGGTTCGATCATGCCGGCCAGAATGCGGGCGAGGGTACTCTTGCCGGAGCCAGCTTCGCCGACGATGGCGAGGGTCTGGCCCACTTCGAGATCGAACGAGAGGGGCTTGATCGCCTCTACTGCCTGACGACGAAACAGACCGGTACGGTTCTGGTAGGTTTTGCTAAGGCCTCTGACCTGCAACAGGGATGGCTCGATCACAAGCGGGGCTCCTTCATGGGGGCATTAACGGTCATCATTTTTTGGGCTCCTCCATGTTCAGCGGGAAGTGACAGCTGAACTGATGGCCCTTGATCTTGTTCATCAAAGGAGTCTGCACGCACTGCTTCTGGGCGTAGGGGCAGCGCGGCCCCAGACGGCAGCCGATGGGCAGGTGTTGCAGTGGCGGGATGACGCCGGGCAGGGTCTCGAGGCGCGACTTGTGGCGCACCAGCTTGTCAAAGTCGGGGATCGATTTGAGCAGGGCATCGGTATAGGGGTGATGCGGGGTCTCAAGGATCTGCTCCCGGGTGCCCACTTCCACCATCTGGCCGCAGTACATCACGTTGATGGTATCGGTCAGGTTGGCGATGGCGGCGATGTCGTTACTGATGATCAGGATGGTGGTATTGCCCAGCTTGTTCATCTTGTCCAGGAGTCGCAGGATCTGGGAGTGGGTGGTGGACTCCATGGCGCTGGTGGGCTCGTCGGCTACCAGCAGACGCGGCTGGTTGGCAATGGCCATGGCGATCATCACCTTCTGGCACATGCCATCCGACAGCTCATGGGGATAGGCGCGCATCACCTTGCGGTGATCCTTGACGCCGACCCGGTGCAGCAGGGCGATGGCCTTCTTCTTGCGCCACTGGAAGCGTTGCCAGAATTGCCCCTCGAACGAATCGGTCGGGATTGCCTCTTCCAGCTGGGTGCCGATCTCCTCGGAGGGGTCGAGACAGCTGATGGGGTCCTGGAAGATCATGGCGATCTCGCGACCCATGATGCGACGGCGCTCCTTGGGAGGCATGCTCAGCAGATCCATGTCGTTGAAGCGCATCCGGTCGGCACGTACCGTCCAGTTGTCCTTCTCGATGCCGACGATCACCTTGGCGATCAGACTTTTACCTGAGCCGGATTCACCCACCAGACCGCGGATCTCCCCCTCGGTCAGGGTCAGGCTCACCTTGTCCACCGCCTTGACCTTGCCTTGCGGTGTGTCGATCTCGATGGTGAGATTGCGAATATCGAGCAGCGGCATCAGTCATTCCCCTCTTTGAGTGCTTCGCGGATGCCTTCACCAACCAGGTTGGTGGCCAGCACGCTGAACAGGATAGCCATGCCCGGCAAAGTGACGGTCCAGGGGGCGAGATAGATGAGGTCACTCGAATCGGCCAGCATGGTGCCCCACTCCGGTTGAGGGGATTGTGCGCCGAGGCCGAGAAAACCGACTGCCGAGATATCGAGAATGGCCGCAGACAAGGTGCGGGTGGTCTGGGCCACCAGGGTCTCGACGATATTGGGCAAAATAGCCAGCCGCATGATCCTGAAGGGGGGCGAGCCATCGAGCCGACTGGCAATGATGTACTCCTTCTGCATCTCGGCATGCACCGCGTTGTAAGTGGCCCGGATAAAGGGGGGGATCAATGCCAGGGTAATGGCGATCAGGGTATTGCCAAGGCCCGGCCCCAGAATGGCAACCATGATGATGGCCATCAGCAGGGAGGGGATGGAGAGCAGGGTATCGAGCAGGTGGTGCAGCACGCTCGATTTCAGCCCCTTGCTCATGCCGCCGAGTATGCCGATGGCGGAGCCCACCACCATGGCGATCACCACCACGACAAGGGCACAGCCGAAGGTGAGACGTGCCCCCACCACCAGCCGGGAGAGCATGTCGCGCCCCAAATCATCGGTGCCAAGGAAGTAGTCGATATTGCCGGTCGCCGCCCAGGAGGGGGCGAGCAGCAGCCTGTCGGTGTGCTGTTCATCAATACCGTAGGGAACGACCAGCGGCCCCACCAGCGTGATAAGCAGCAACAGCAAAAAACACCAGAGCCCCGCCATGGCGAGCGGATTGCGGCGATAGGATGCCCACGTCTGCTCAAGGGGCGAGAGGATCTTGAGTTCGGGATAGATGTTCGATTTATCTTGCATAGAGTACCTGGCTCCTGGTCACGCCATGAGCGCGTTCAATCCTGTTTGGCATAGAGCTCTTTGCGCCGTGCCGGATAGATAAGGGTGGTCAGCAACTCTGTGCTGACGCTGATCAGAATCACGAAACTGGCCACCACCAGAGTGGCGCCGCGGATGGCCGCGTAATCCTGCAGGGCGATGCTGCTGATGAGCCAGCGGCCGATCCCGTGCCACTCGAACACCACCTCGGTGATCATGGCGGAGGTGAGCACACTGCCCAGTTGCAAACCCAGCAGCGGCAGCACCGGCGGCAGGGCGTTCTTCAGACCATGGCGCCAGACGATCTGTGCCTTGGACAGGCCCCGGCTCGCCGCCGCCTTGATGTAGTTCTGCTTCATTACGTCGATGAGCGAGCTGCGCACATGACGGATCACCTCGGTGGTGGGCACCACCGCCAGCACCAGTGACGGGAGGATAAGGTGGCGCAGGGCATCGTGCAGTGCCGCTTGCCGCCAGGGTTCGTGGCTCAACAACACATCGATCAGGGCAATACCGGTAATGTGTGGTACGTCGTAGAGCAGGCTGATCTGTCCTGATGATGGTAGCCACCCAAGATCCAGCGAAAAGAGCATTACCACCAGCAGTGCCAGCCAGAATACCGGCACCGCATAGCCGATAAGACCGGCGGTCATGATGGAGAGATCCAGCGTCTTGCCTTGTGACAGGGCCGCCAGGGTGCCGAGGGGAATACCCACCAGCAGCGAGATGGCAAATGCCGCTAGGCAGAGGATCAGGGTGGCGGGAAAATAGTGGCGGATCTCGTCCAGCACCGGCAGCCCGGAGACGCTGGAGAGCCCCAGGTCGCCTGCGAAAATGCGGCGCAGGAAGTCGGGATAGCCGCTCCAGAAGCTGAGCTGATTGCCGATCAGCCGATAGTCCAGCAGGTAGGCGACAAAGGTCAGCGCCAGTAGAGTGATAAGCAGCAGGTTGATGCGGCGCAAGGTGTATAGAAGCATGCTTACTCCCTGTGAGCCTGGTTGAAGGAGGTGCCGCCAAAGGGCATCAGCGTCAGCCCCTCGATGTCGCTGCGGCTGACCTGGGTACGCAAGGCGTGCGCCAGCGGGATCAGCGGCAGCTGTTCGTTAAGCAGGGTCTGGGCATAGTAGTAGTTACGCAGCCGGAACGAGAGCTGGGGCGTGGTGACCGCATCATCCAGCAACTGATCGAAGGCCGGGCTACACCAGCGGCTGTAGTTGTTGCCGCGCTCCACTGCCGAGCAGCTCAGCAGCTGGCGGAAGAAGTTGTCCGGATCGGCGTTATCGGCAATCCAGCCGGAGAGCAGGCTGTCGTACTGCCCCTTGGTGAGACGGCCTTCGATCACCGGCCACTCCCGTTGCACGATCTTGAGCTTGATCCCGACCTTGGCCAGATCGCTGCGGATCAGCTGGGCGGTCTTGACCGCATCCGGGTTGTAGGGGCGGGCGTCTGGCTGTACCAGCACCTGCATCTCGAACCCTTTCTCCAGTCCCGCCTCCTTGAGCAGCTGGCGCGCCCGTTTCAGGTCGGGTTTGCGCTCGGGCAGGCTGGGGTTGTACCCCCACGAGAGGGTCGGCAACAGGCTGTTGGCGGGCAGGCCGGTATCGAAATAGACCGCCTGCAACAGGTTGTCGATGTTGATGGCGCTGGCAATGGCCTGACGCACCTTGACGTTGTTGAACGGCGGCTTGCGGGTATTGAGGGCCAAAAAGGCGACGTTCATCCCCGACTGGACCGAGAGGCTCAGCGCCGGATTTTGCTTGATCACCGAGAGCTGGCTGGCGGAAGGGGTGCTCATCACGTCGCACTCGCCGGTCAGCAGCTTGGCCAGCCGTTTGGCGGATTTGGGGGTGATGTCGTAGACCAGCTGTTCAATCTTGGCATCGCCGCCCCAATAGCCGGGATGGCGCAGATAGCGAATGAACTCGTTGTGGCGATACTCCTTGAAGCTGAACGGCCCGGTGCCGATGGGGCGGCTATCCAGCAGGGCTGGTGTGCCCGCCTGCAACATCTGCTCGGCGTATTCGGCGGAGAGGATCACCGCATAGTCGCTCGCCAGGGTGGCGAGGAAGGAGGCGTTCGGCTGGTTCAGCTCGAATACTACCGTCTGTGGCCCTTTCTTGCTCACCCGCTTGATCAGCAGATCTTGCCCCAGGCTGTAGAAGTAGGGGTAATCGCCGCCGGAGACATTGTGATAGGGGTGCTGCTCGTCAAGCTGGCGGGCATAGGTAAAGACCACATCATCGGCATTGAAAGTGCGGGTGGGCTTGAACCAGGGGGTATGGTGAAACGTCACCCCCTTGCGCAGGGTCAGGGTATAGGTGAGGCCATCCTCGCTGACATGCCAGTTGGTGGCGAGCGCCGGCTCCAGCGCCAGGGTGTTGGGGTTCACCTCCAGCAGGCGGTCGTAGAGCGGACGGGCACTTGCATCCAGTGTCACCCCGGAGTTGGAAACATGGGGATTGAAGGAGAGGGGGGATCCCTCAGCACAATAGATTAGTCCGGTTTTGGAGGCCTCGGGTTGCTTCTGGCAGCCGGTGACCAGCACCAGCAGACCCAGCAGCAAGGGTGTGAGCATTCTCATTGTTGAACCATGTTCTTATAGGGGTTTTGTACGCACGTTTTGATACAAATGTGCCAGCGCGAAGGCTGGCGTGTTGCTGGAGTCGGCATCAACCGCGCTCCTTCACTCTTGTTCTGCATCGTTATCGCCATCCAGCAGCTGATATTTGCGTAGCATGCCACGGAACTGGTGATAGCTTAAGGCCAGCAGTTGAGCGGCTTTGCGCTGATTATACTGGGATTGCTGCATCGCTTGCTTGAGTAAATTAATCTCGTACTCCGCCACCGCCTGCTTGAGATCGAGCGGCAAGGCGAGGGGGGATGCAGATTGTACCTCGCTTCGGGCCTCTTGCGCAGGTTGCGTGACCTGTGGTCGCCAGGGGGAATCAAACGGGTTGAGCACCAGGGTCGAGAGCGGCAACTGGGGATTGCCCTGACGGTAGATGCTGCGCTCCACCACGTTCTTCAGCTCCCGCACGTTGCCCGGCCAGTGGTAATCCAGCAGCAGCTGGGTTGCCTTGCGCGAGAAACCGGCAAACAGCGGATAGCCCAGTTCCCGGGTCATGCTGTGGGCGAAGTGCTCCGCCAGCATCAGGATATCTTCCCGCCGCTCCCGCAAGGGGGGGAGGGTGATCACATCAAACGCGAGCCGGTCGAGCAGATCGTGGCGAAACTGCCCCTTGTCGGCCAGCGCAGGGAGATCCTCGTTGGTGGCGCAGACCAGTCGCACATCCACCTTGAGGGGCTTGGCCCCACCCACCCGCTCAAACTCGCCATACTCGATGACCCGCAGCAACTTCTCCTGCACCCGGGCGCTGGTGGTGGCCAGCTCGTCGAGGAAGAGGGTGCCGCCATCGGCCCGCTCGAAGCGGCCCTGATGGCGTTTGGCGGCGCCAGTAAACGACCCCGCTTCGTGACCGAACAGCTCGGTTTCCAGCAGGCTCTCGCTCAGGGTGGCGCAGTTGATGGTGACAAAGCTTTGATCCCAGCGCGCCGAGAGATAATGTAGGCGGTGGGCGATCAGCTCCTTGCCCGTCCCCCGCTCACCGATGATCAGCACGGGTTTGCGCAGCGGGGCGAGCCGTGAGGCCTGCTCAATGATCTCGAGAAATGCGTTGGATTCCCCCAGCAGGCTTTCCGTGGCCGTGGTCATAGTGATCCCTGTCAGTTGTAAAAGCTGGTCAATCTTACCAAAAGTTGGTGATTTTAATCATCACTTGCGCGAGGCATCTTGCAATCCGGCTATTCTGCCCCATATAAATCAACAAGTTAAATTTTGTTCCAGATTGGCACACAAGTTGCCATTGTCAATGGAGAAACAACGCCATGCCAATAACAGGAGTGCAATCATGAGTATTTTTTCCCGTCTGGCCGACATCATCAATTCCAACCTGACGGCCCTGCTCGACAAGGCAGAAGATCCCCAGAAGATGGTGCGCCTGATCATCCAGGAGATGGAGGACGAGCTGGTCAAGGAGCGTTCCAATCTGGCCCGCTTCCTCGCCAGCCAGAAAGAGATTGGTCGTCAGATCGCCCGTCATCAGGAGCGGGTCGACGAGTGGCAAGCCAAGGCCGAGCTGGCCCTGACCAAAGGGCGTGAAGATCTGGCCCGCGCGGCCCTTATCGAGAAGAAGAAACAGACCGAGTTGTCAGAGACCCTCTACCGCGAGCAGCAGGCGGTCGACAGCGGCATCGAGAAGCTGGGTGAGGAGATCCGCCAGCTCGAAGCCAAGCTGGAAGATGCCCGCGCCCGTCAAAAGGCGATGGCCATTCGCACCGAAGCGGCCAGCAGCCGTCTCAATGTGCAGAGCCAGGTAGCCCGTGGCGAGAGCCAGGCGGTGGTGAGCAAGTTTGAGCGGATGGAGCGTCGCATCGACGAAATGGAAGCGCGCGCCGATCTGGGACAGTCCGACAAGGCGCTGGCGCAGCAGTTTGCCGAGCTGGAAGTGGACGATCAGATAAGCCGCGAGTTGGAAGCCATGCGCCAGAAGCTGGGTCAGGGCGACAGCAAAAGCGAAAGCAAACAGGGGGAGTAACAGATGGAAGATCTGCTGGGTGTATTGATGGTTCCCATGGTGGTCTTCATGGTGGTGGTAGCCCCCATCTGGCTGGTGCTGCACTATCGTGCCAAGGGGCGCATTGGCGCCGGTCTTGCCGATAGCGAGCGGGAACAGCTGCAAGGGCTGCTGGCTCGCACCGAGAAGATGCAGGAGCGCGTGGGCGCGCTGGAATCAATTCTGGATGCAGAAGTACCCGGTTGGAGGAACAAGGTATGAGCAGTGTCAGTCGTGAAGGGCGTAACCTCTATCGCGATCCCCAGCGTGGCAAGATAGCCGGGATCTGTGCCGGTTTGGCTGAGTATTTCGGGGTGGAGACCTGGATCGTGCGGTTGCTCGCCATCAGTGGCCTTATCTTCGCCGGTTTCATTACCTTCACCGCCTATATCGCCGCCTGGTTCTTGCTCGACAAAAAGCCGGTCACCCTCTATTCGCAAGAGGATGCCGACTTTGCTGAGGTGCGGATGAAAGCGCGCAGCTGGCAGGCGGGGATCACCCCTCATCAGGCGCTGGGCCGCATCGCGCAGGAACTTGACGCGCTGGAGCCCAGAGTTCAGCGGATCGAGAAACTGGTGACCTCCAGGGAGTTCACCCTGCAGCGGGAATTTCGCAAGCTGTAGTGCTTGCTAAAGCACTCAATGTCGATGGTGGAATCTTCTGTGATGATCCACTATCGACGACAACTATCCAGATGTGGATAAGCGGTCGACCTCTCGCACGGCTGAGCACGCCGGATGCAACCACCAAGGGAGAACGGATCAAGCCTTGATACTCAACAAACTGGAACAGAAGTTGACTCGCCTGCAACACAAGGCGAACGACGTGGTGAACCGGGTGCGGGATCGCCATATCCGGCTGGCGGTGACCGGCCTCTCTCGCAGCGGCAAAACCGCCTTTATCACGGCGCTGGTCAACCAGCTGGAACACGCGGCCATCGACGGCCGTTTGCCGTTGTGGGATGCCCTGCGTCAAGGGCGCATCCTCGGCGCCCGCCGGGTGCCGCAGCTCAATGCCCACATCCCCACCTTTGCCTACGAGCGTGGCCTCGACTCCCTGTTTGGCGATCCACCTGCCTGGCCCGAGCCGACCCGCGGGGTGGCCGAAGTGCGCCTCGAAATCCGTTATCGCACCCGTCATCCCCTGCGCAAACATCTGGGGGAGATCTCCACCCTCTACGTGGATCTGGTGGACTACCCCGGAGAGTGGCTGCTCGACTTGCCGCTCCTTGAGATGAGCTACGAGCAGTGGAGCGAACAGGTGCGCGAGCAGCTTCGTCGCTCAGAGCTGCAGGCACTTGCCGCCAGCTGGCTGACACCCGGGTGGCAGGTCGATCAGCGCTTCGAAGAGCGGCCGGTGGCTGAGCTAGCCGAGCGTTACACCGCCTACTTGCATGCTTGCAAACAGGAGCTGGGATTGCACCTTATTCAGCCCGGCCGCTTCGTCTTGCCGGGCGAGTATGCCGGTGCCCCCATGCTGCAATTTGTCCCCTGGGTGTGGGAGATGCCTGTCGGCGAGCCCGCCGATGGCACTCTTTACGCCACTCTCAAGCAGCGCTTCGAGCAGTACAAGCAGCATCTGGTGCAGGGTTTTTATGAGCAGCACTTTGCCGGCTTTGATCGCCAGATCGTGCTGGTGGATTGCCTGCAGCCGCTTAACGCCGGGGCGGCCAGCTTTGGCGACATGCAGCAGGCCATCGCCCGCATCATGGAGAGCTTTGCCTACGGCAAAAGCAACTGGTGGCGGCGGCTCTTCTCGCCCCGTATCGACAAGCTGCTGTTTGTGGCGAGCAAGGCCGATCACGTCACCCCCGAACAGCATGCGCCCATGGTCTCCCTGCTGCAGCATCTGGTACGCAGCGGTCGCGGTCAGGCTCGTTTTGAGGGGATCACCACTGAGTGCTTGGCGCTCGCCGCCATCAAGGCGACCGAAGTGGGCAAGGGGGTGGCCAATGGCCGCGAGTTCCCGGCCATCCGTGGCACCAGCCTGAACGGTGAGCCGCTGCTGCTATTCCCCGGGGAGGTGCCGCCCCATATTCCGCCAGCGCAGTGGTGGAACAGTCAGGGCTTTGATTTTCAGGCGTTTCGCCCCATGCCCATGAGCGCCCATCAGGCGTTGCCCCATATCCGGCTCGATGCGGCGCTGGAGTTTCTGCTCGGGGATCACCTCGAATAACGGTGTGCGGCTCGGGTTTGTTTCCTGCGCCGCCCGCAGGAGACTGTTTTCAGGAGAATAAGGCGATGAACGATCAGATAAAAGAGCGGCCACCGCTGCAGGGCAAGGTGATCCTTGAGCCAGCCTTGACGGTGGCCAGTGACGAGCGACCGCCCGCTCCGGCCCAACGGCTGGAGGAGGCGAGCTTCGAGCGCCTCGACGAGCTGGACGAGTTCACCGAGGTGGAGAGCGCCCTCGTCATCAAACCGCGTCGCCGTCATCGGCTGCTGGCGTGGGGGCTGGGGGCAGTCGGTCTGCTCTCGTTGGGCCAGTATGGCGCCTTTCTTTACGATCAATTCCTCACCACCCCGCTCTGGGGCAGCGCCTGGCTGGCGGCCTCGGTGCTGGTGGCGGCGGGGACCGCCAGCGTGGTGGGGCGCGAGTGGCTGCGACTGCGGACCCTCAAGCGGCGTCAGGATGTACGCTCGCGAGCAGAAGATCTGCTTGCTCATCAGGGAGTCGGACAGGGGCAGGCCTTTTGCGAAGGGTTGGCGGTCAAAAGTGGCGACAAGGGGCGCGAAGGGTATCAAACCTGGCTGGCCCAGCTCGACGAGAGCCACAGTGATCGGGAGGTGCTGACCCTCTATAGCCAGCTGGTGCTCGCCGAGCGCGACAAGCTGGCACAGGCGCGGGTGGCCAAATGGTCGGGGGAGGCCGCGGTGCTGGTGGCGCTCAGTCCGCTCGCCACCGTCGACATGATGCTGATGTTGTGGCGCAACCTGCGGATGATCGAGGATATCGCCGATGTCTATGCCATCGAGCTCGGCTACTGGAGCCGCATACGCCTCATCCGTCAGGTGTTTCGCAACATGCTCTACGCCGGTGCCACCGAGCTGGTGACCGAGGTGGGGATGGACTTGCTGGGCGCCGAGCTTACCGCCAAGCTCTCTGCCCGTGCCGCGCAGGGGGTGGGGGCCGGGCTGCTCACCGCTCGCCTTGGTCTGCGCACCATAGAGGCGTGCCGCCCGCTGCCCTGGTGTGCGGACGAGAAGCCGAAACTGGGCGAGCTGCGCAAGCGGCTGATCGGCCAGTTGGCGGGGTATCTCAACAAATCCTGATAGCCATGTCTGCACCTTGCTGCGATGACCCATGCCCCTGTCGTGCTCGCCAAGCCGCAGGGGCATGGTTTTAATCGGCAGATCATTGAGTTGGCAGCAGTGCCCGGTTTTGGCGAGGCGCCCGTTTACGGTTAAGCTGGCAGTCAATCTTACCAATCACACTCATCGTACCAATCGGCAAGGATGCCCGATGAACTTTACCTTTCGCCAGATCCGTTATTTTGTGGCCGTGGCCGACAGCTTCTCAGTGAGTCGTGCCGCCGCCGAGCTGCACATCTCCCAGTCGGCGGTCACCAGCGCCATTCGCGAGCTGGAGACCGAGCTCGGTGCCCCGCTATTCGAGCGCAATCCGCGCGGCGTCACCCTCACCACTCAGGGCCACCAGTTTTTGCTCCACGCCCGCCGTATTCTCGGCGCCATGACCGAGGCGAGCCACTCACTCAAAGCGGTGGCCCAGCAGGATCAGGGGCGACTCACCGTCGGCGTGACCACCTTGGTGGCGGGTTACTACCTCTCAGAGGCGCTCGGCCGTTTTCGCCGCGCCTTTCCGGCGGTACAGATCGAGGTGAAGGAGGATGAACAGCCTTTTCTGGAGCACCAGATCGTCAACGGCGAGGTGGATGTGGGGATCCTGATGACCAACCGCACCATCCGGCAAGAGGCGTTTGATACCGAATTGCTGACCCGTTCGCCGCTGCGGCTCTGGCTGGCCGCCAACCACCCGCTCTGCGCCGAGTCGACCCTCTCGCTCACCGCGCTGGGGGAGGAGCCGATGATCTCGCTGACCGCCGATCAGCTCGATCAGATCATCGGTGGCGGCCTGCGCCGCTATGGCATCTCCCCCCGCATCGTGCTGCGCACCGCGTCGGTGGAGGCAGTGCGCAGTCTGGTCGCCAGCCAGCTCGGGGTCGCCCTGCTGCCCGATTTTGCCTATCGCCCCTGGTCGCTGGAGCAGGAGCGGGTCGAGGCGCGCCCCATCAAGGAGCCCATTCCCGCCATCGATATCGGGCTGGTGTGGCGCCGTGGTTCTCGGCTGGATTGGACGGCGCGGGAATTTATCGATATTGCGCGGGATCAGAGCCGGTTGCGGGCCCGTCAGGCGCTCCCTCGCTAGCCATCTTTTGCGGGGTAGCCACCAAAAATCAGATTCATCTGCACTCGATATCGATTTAGCTGATACCTGAGCCACCAAAAATTGAAATATTCATCGTATTGCCACTCCCCTAAGCTCATTTCTGGTTAACAGGATGTTAACGCCCATGGCGGCGTTCCCTCACCTGATGCAAGTCAACACAATGCAAGGAGTGCATGATGAAATTGACCCCTCTGATGCTGGCTCTTGTTCCGGCGCTGCTGGCAGGCCAGACCCAGGCTGCCCCGACCGAGCTCGGCAAGGGTGAAGGCCAGCTCAATATTGTGGCCTGGGCTGGCTACGTCGAACGTGGTGAGACCGACAAGAACTACGACTGGGTGACCGGATTTGAGAAAGAGACCGGCTGCAAGGTGAACGTCAAAACGGCGGCCACCTCGGACGAGATGGTAGCTTTGATGAACGAGGGGGGCTTCGATCTGGTGACCGCCTCCGGCGATGCCAGCTTGCGTCTGATTGCCGGTGGCAAGGTGCAGGCGCTCAATCTGGCGCTCATCCCGAGCTACAGCAAGATTGATCCCCGGCTGCAAAATGCCCCCTGGCACACTGTGGATGGCAAGCACTACGGCGTGCCCTACCAGTGGGGCGGCAATATCCTGATGTACAACACCAAGGTGTTCCCCAAGGCACCGGACTCCTGGAACGTGGTATTCGAGGAACAGACCATGGCGGATGGCAAGTCCAACAAGGGGCGGGTGCAGGCCTTTGACGGCCCGATCCACATCGCCGATGCCGCCCTCTATCTGATGACCCATCAGCCTGCCCTGGGCATCAAGGATCCTTACGAGCTGAACGAGGATCAGTACAAGGCCTCCCTCGATCTGCTGCGCAAGCAGCGCCAGCTGGTGGGACGCTACTGGCATGATGCTTTCGTCCAGATCGATGACTTCAAGAACGAAGGGGTGGTCGCGTCAGGTTCCTGGCCGTTCCAGGCCAATGCCCTGATTGCCGACAAGCAACCCATCGCCACCACTGTGCCGAAAGAGGGAGTGACCGGTTGGGCCGATACCAGCATGGTGCACAGCGATGCCAAGAACCTCACCTGCGCTTACAAGTGGCTGGAGCACTCCCTGAGCAACAAGCTGCAGGGGGATCTCGCCGCCTGGTTTGGCTCGGTGCCTGTGGTACCTGCCGCCTGTGAGGGCAATGCCCTGCTGGGCCCGACCGGGTGCAAAACCAACGGTATCGACAACTTCGATCGGGTTCGCTTCTGGCGCACTCCGGTCTCCCAGTGCAAGAGCCAGGGAACTTGCGTGCCCTATTACCGCTGGGTTTCCGACTATATCGCCATTCTGGGCGGCCGCTAAGGCGGGGTGAGCAAGGTGGTCGGAACCGTTGCCACCTTGCCAACGGCAGGGGCGCTGCGCCTCCTCTGCACGACTGCCGAGAGCGGATAATCAAGCGGGCCGGACAGGAGTCCGGCCCATCCCAGCACAGACAAGGACGCCCCATGAACGCCGTACAATTTGACCGGGTCAGTCGCCACTATGGCGAGGTGAAGGCGGTCGACGACATCTCTTTCCAGATCCCCTCCGGGGAATTCTTTACCCTGCTGGGGCCGAGCGGTTCCGGCAAGACCACTTGCCTGCGGATGATCGCGGGCTTCGAGTACCCGAGCGACGGGGAGATCCGCCTGTTCGGCGAGCCCTGCTCCACCGTGCCCCCCTACGATCGCAACCTCAATACCGTGTTTCAGGACTATGCCCTGTTTCCCAACATGGATGTGCGCGACAACATCGGCTATGGCCTGATGCTTAAGGGGGTCGCCAAGGCACAGCGTTACCGCAAGGTGGACGAGATGCTGGAGCTGGTGCGACTGCCCGGGGTCGGCAAGCGCCGCCCGAGCCAGCTCTCCGGCGGCCAGCGCCAGCGCATCGCCATCGCCAGAGCCCTCATCAACCAGCCACGCATCCTGCTGCTGGATGAGCCGCTGGGGGCCCTCGATCTTAAACTGCGCGAGCAGATGCAGCTTGAGCTCAAGGCGTTGCAACGCCAGCTGGGCATCACCTTTATCTTCGTCACCCACGATCAGCAGGAGGCGCTCTCCATGAGCGACCGGATCTGCATCTTCAGCCAGGGCAAGATCGAGCAGATCGCTGCGCCAGATACCATCTACGATGCTCCGGCGACGCCGTTTGTGGCCCGCTTCGTTGGCACCGTCAATCTGTTCGAAGGGGAGCAGGCCAGACGGCTGTGCGGCGACGGCAGCCAGATGATGGTGCGCCCGGAGCGGATCCGGCTCGCTGAGGCGGGCACGCCGGGCTGGTCGGGGGAGATCCGCGAGGTGGAGTATCTGGGTCCCTTCGTCCGTTATCGGGTTGATCTCGGGGAGCAGCTCGAGATCATCGTCAACCACCCCAATGAGGGGCAGGCCCGTCTGGCCCGTGGCAGCAGGGTCAGCCTCAGCTGGCCGGAGCAGGCCATCCATCGCCTGAGCGGCGCCCATCAGGGGGCGCAGCCATGAGTGCCCCTCACAGTGCGAGTCTTGCCATGAACCATCAGCCCGAACCTGCCCGTTTCAGGCCGCTGCGGCGCCTCTCGACCCTGCTCTATGGTCGGCCCGGCCTGCTGCTGGCGATCCTGCTGGGGCCGCCGCTGCTGTGGCTCGGCATCATCTATGTCGGCTCCTTGCTGATGCTGCTCTCCAACTCTCTGTTCGGGCTGGACGAGTTCAGCGGTCAGGTGCGCCACGAGCTGGGGCTGCAAAACTTCGTCGCCCTGCTGCGGCCGGAGAATCTGGATGTGATCGGCCGCACCGTCGGCATGTCGTTGCTGGTGACCCTGGCCTGCGCCCTGCTCGGTTTTCCGGTTGCCTACTACATGGCACGCTACACCAGTGGCAAGACCCGGGCGCTGTTTTATGTGGGGATCATGCTGCCGCTCTGGTCCAGCTATCTGGTGCGGGTCTATGCCTGGAAGCTGATTTTGGCCAAGGAGGGGGTAGTGAGCTGGCTGGCCGACAGCATGGGGCTGGAGTGGCTGCTCGATGCCATCCTCTTCCTGCCGGTGATAGGTGGCCCGTCGCTCTCTTTTTCGCGGCTCGGCACCTTTATCGTGTTCGTCTATGTCTGGCTGCCCTTCATGATCCTGCCCATTCAGGCAGCGGTGGAGCGTATACCGCGATCCCTGCTGGAGGCGAGCAGCGATCTGGGGGCGACACCCGCCCAGACCTTTCGCAACCTGATCCTGCCGCTGGCGTTGCCTGGTGTGGTGGCGGGCTCCATTTTCACCTTCTCGCTGACCCTCGGTGATTACATCATCCCCGGCATCATCGGCAACTCGACCATGTATATCGGTCAGGTGGTCTACATGCAGCAGGGAACGGCGGGCAATCTGCCCTTTGCCGCCGCCTTCTCGCTGGTGCCGATCCTTATCATCGCCATCTATCTGGCGATTGCGAAACGGTTAGGAGCCTTTGATGCGCTTTGACTCTATCGCTTTGAACCGGCAGCAAGGAGGCCGTCATGTCAGCTAGCTCTGTGAGCCGTCAGGGAGAGCGCCCTTCGGGCCTGCTCAAGTACGCCGCCATCGGTGGACTCTTGTTCCTGCACTTTCCCATTCTGTTTATCTTCCTCTACGCCTTCACCAGCGAGAGCAAGAGTTACCAGTTTCCGCCCCCCGGGCTCACCCTCAAGTGGTTCGAGGTGACCCTCAATCGCCCCGATGTGTGGCGTGCCATCCAGCTGTCGCTGGAGGTCGCGGGGCTGGCGACGCTGGCAGCCATGATCCTCGGCACCTTGGCGGCAGGGGCCATTGCCCGCAGCCGCTTCTTCGGTCAGGAGGTGGTGTCGCTCTTGCTGGTGCTGCCCATCGCGCTGCCCGGTATCGTCACCGGTATCGCGCTGCGCTCGGCCTACGGCTTGATGGAGATCCCGTTCAGCTTCTGGACCATCGTTATCGGCCACGCCACCTTCTGTGTGGTGGTGGTCTACAACAATGCGCTGGCCCGTTTTCGCCGCACCAACCAGAGCCTCATCGAGGCGTCGATTGATCTCGGGGCCGACGGCTTCCAGACCCTGCGCTACGTGATCCTGCCCAATCTGGCCACGGCGCTGCTGGCGGGGGGCATGCTGGCCTTTGCCCTGAGTTTTGACGAAGTGATCGTTACTACCTTCACTGCGGGCCAGCAGACCACGCTGCCCATCTGGATGTATCAGGAGCTGATCCGTCCCCGAGACAGGCCGGTCACCAACGTGGTGGCCCTCATCATAGTGGCCTTCACCACTATCCCCATTTTGCTTGCCTACTACCTTACTCGCGACACCCATGATGTCGCTGGCAGTGGCAAATGATGACTCAACGCGTGCGCAAGGATGCAACCATGAAACTCTCTACCCAACTCTTGATTGATGGCCAGTTTGTGACCGGCGAGAGGCAGGCCGAACCCATTCTCAACCCGGCCAACGGCGAACAGATCGCCGCCGTGCCCGAAGCCTCGTTCGAACAGGTGAACCGGGCGGTGAACGGTGCCCAGCGCGCCTTCGCCCAGTGGAGCCGCACCACCCCGGCAAGCCGCAGCAACCTGCTGCTGCGTCTGGCGGATCTCGTCGAGCGCCACGCCGAGGAGTTTGCGGCGCTGGAATCCCTCAACTGCGGCAAACCCTATCTGGCTGTGCTCAACGACGAGCTGCCCGCGGTGGTGGACTGCTTCCGCTTCTTTGCCGGGGCGGCCCGCTGCCTGCAAGGGCCGCTGGCGGGGGAGTATCTCGAGGGGCACACCAGCATGATCCGCCGCGACCCCATTGGTGTTGTGGGCAGTATCGCCCCCTGGAACTACCCGCTGATGATGGCGGCCTGGAAGATGGCGCCGGTGCTGGCGGCGGGCAATACGGTGGTGCTCAAACCCTCCGAGCAGACCCCGCTCACCGCTTTGCGGCTTGCCGAACTGGCCAGCGAGATCTTCCCCCGCGGCGTCATCAACGTCATCTGCGGGCGGGGCGAGAGTGTAGGGGCGCCGCTGGTGGAGCACCCGCTGGTGCGGATGGTGTCGCTCACCGGCGATATCGCCACCGGCCAGAAGATCCTGCAGAGCGCCGCCCGCACCATGAAGCGCACCCACCTTGAGCTGGGGGGCAAGGCACCGGTGATCATCTTCGACGATGCGGATCTGGAGGCCGTAGTGGCGGGCATTCGCACCTTCGGTTTTTACAATGCAGGGCAAGATTGCACCGCCGCCTGCCGTATCTATGCCCAGGGCAAGATCTACGACAAGTTCGTCGCCGCCATGACCGAGGCGGTGGCCTCCATCAAGGTGGGCAGCCAGTACGAGGAGGGGGTTGAGATGGGGCCGCTCATCTCGGACAGACAGCGCAACCGGGTCGCCAGCTTTGTCGAGCGGGCCCAGAGCAGCGGTCATGTGGAGGTGACGGCGGGGGGCAAGATCCGTCCCGGCAACGGCTTCTTCTTCGAGCCGACCCTGATTGTCGGGGCCCGGCAGGAGGATGAGATCGTGCGCCGCGAGGTGTTTGGCCCCGTGGTGTCGGTGACCCGTTTCAGCGATGCCGAGCAGGTGGTGCAGTGGGCCAACGACTCGGACTATGGCCTCGCCTCGTCGGTCTGGACCAAAGATCTGAGCCTCGCCAGCAAGGTGGCCAGCCACTTGCAATATGGCTGCACCTGGATCAACACCCACTTCATGCTCACCTCCGAGATGCCCCACGGCGGCATGAAGATGTCGGGCTACGGCAAGGATCTCTCCCTCTATGCGCTGGAGGATTACACGGTGCCGCGCCATATCATGGTCAAGCTGTAGTGGGGATTGGTTAGCGGATTTGTCACAATTTATTTACAACTGTTTCCGGCAGCCGACTCATGGGTCGGCTGCTTTTTTTGTTGCCATTTCGTTACAGTGAAACCGTGATGAAACGGCAAGGCGCCTGATGTGGCGCCAGAGGATGGAACCGCTATGGCAACCTTTTACACCGCCCACCAGCCGGATGCTGACGGGGTGATCCACTACAGCAACGAGGAGCATGGTACCTGGCAGAGCCTGATCGAACGCCAGTTCGCCGCCCTCGATGGCAAGGGGTGTAACGAATATCTGGCCGGTCTCGACAGGCTGGGGCTGCCCCGTGATCGCATCCCCCAGCTGGCCGAGATCAACGCCGTCTTGCAGCCTGCGACCGGCTGGTCGGTGGCGGCAGTACCTGCACTTATCTCGTTCGATCGCTTCTTCGCCCTGCTGGCCAATCGCCAGTTTCCGGTGGCGACCTTTATCCGGCGCCGCGACGAGCTCGACTACCTGCAAGAGCCCGATATCTTTCACGAGATCTTCGGCCATTGCGCCATGCTGACCAATCCGGCCTTTGCCCACTTCACCCACCTATACGGTCAGTTGGGGCAGCAGGCGAGCAAGGAGCAGCGGGTTTTTCTGGCGCGGCTCTACTGGTTCACCGTGGAGTTTGGCCTCTTGGCAACGCCGGCCGGGCTGCGTATCTACGGTGGCGGCATTCTCTCCTCCATCGGCGAGACCGCCTATGCCCTCTGTGGCAAACCGCTGCTGCAACCCTTCGATCTACTGACTGTGCTGCGCACCCCGTATCGCATCGACATCATGCAGCCCACCTATTTTGTGCTGCCGAGTCTCGAGCATCTCTACCAGCTGACCGGGGAGGAGATCATGGCTGCTCTGGCCGAGGCCAGTCGTCTTGGCCTCTATCCGCCACGTTTTGAGGTTCCCGCTGGCAAACAGGCGAGCTGACCAAAAGCAAACAACCCTATTTCATTAATTTTTCATTAATTCAAGCAGGAGTAACCCATGTCCGAACTGGCCAGCCAACAGTGTGAAGCGTGTCGCGCCGATGCCCCCAAGGTGAGCGATGAGGAGCTGCGTGAGCTGATGCAGCTTATTCCCGACTGGCAGCCGCTGGTGGAGGGGGGGGCGCTGCAACTGCGGCGGGAATTTACGTTTCGCAACTTCAAGGAGGCACTGGCGTTTACCAACCGCCTGGGCGAGCTGGCGGAGGCAGAGTTCCATCATCCGGCCATCCTGACCGAGTGGGGCAAGGTGACCGTCAGCTGGTGGACCCACAAGATCGGCGGCTTGCACCGCAACGACTTCATCATGGCTGCACGCACGGATGAGCTGCTGAAGTGAACGCCACCACTCATCCAGTGAGCGATATGGTGATCGTCAGCTGGTGGATGCATAAGATCGGCGGTTTGCATCGCAACGACTTCATCATGGCGGCGCGCACCGATCAGTTGCTTCGGTAATCGCACCCCACACCAGCGTCATCGGTTGACCCGGGCCTGCCTGCGAAAGCGGGGCAGGCCCGCATTTTTATGGGCTGGCGCTCGCACTGGGGGGATCGAGACTGTATTATCCGCTCATTCATAGAGTTAGCTAGGAAGTGTGTCCCGAATGCGTCTTGAAGTCAGCTGTGAAGACCGCCTGGGCCTGACCCGGGAACTGCTCGACCGCCTGGTGGAGCACAATATCGATCTGCGCGGCATCGAAATCGATACCTCAGGCATCATCTATCTCAACTTTCCCGAGCTGGAGTTCAGTGATTTTCAGCATTTGATGCCGGAGATCCGCCGCATTCCCGGCGTCTACGACGTCAAGACCATCCCTTACATGCCTTCCGAGCGAGAGCACCACGAAATCGAGGCGCTGCTCAAGGCGCTGCCGGATCTGGTCTTCTCTCTCGACAGCAAGGGCAAGGTGACCCAGGCCAATCAGTCTGCCCTCACCACCCTCGGCTTGCCGGTGGAGGAGGTGCGCGGGGTGGCGCTCGGTTCGCTGGTCAAGGGGTTCTCCTTCACCCGCTGGCTGGAGGCGAGCGAGATCAAGCCGCAGACCTGCAAGCTCAGTTTCAATGGCGAAGAGTATCTGGCAGATCTGATGCCGCTGTTCGTGGCAGAAGCCCGCGGCAAGCAGGCGCTGGCCGGGGCCGTGGTGGTGCTCAAATCTGCCCGTCGGGTCGGTCTGCACTTCAGCGCGCTTCATGCGGTGGAAGTGGGGGGCTTCGAGCATCTGCAGGCCGAGAGTCCCAAGATGAAAGAGGTGCTGTCGCAAGCGCGCAAACTGGCGATGCAGGACGCGCCGCTGCTGATCGTCGGCGAGACCGGCACCGGCAAGGAGCTGCTGGCCCGTGCCTGTCACGGGGCCAGCCTGCGCTCCAGCCACCCCTTTATGGCCCTCAACTGCGCCGCCATGCCCGATAACGTGGCCGAGAGCGAGCTGTTTGGTTATGCCCCCGGCGCATTTGGCAACAACACCGAGGGCAAGCGCGGCGTGCTGGAGCTGGCGAGCGGCGGCACCCTGATGCTGGACGAGATCGGCGACATGTCTCCCCATCTGCAGACCAAGTTTTTACGGGTGCTGCAGGATGGGGTGTTCCGCCGGGTCGGTGACGAGCAGGAGGTGAAGGTCAACGTGCGTTTCATCTGCACTACCCAGAAGCAGTTGCTGGATCTGGTGCACGAAGGAACCTTCCGCGAGGATCTCTACTATCGCCTCAACGTGCTCAGTCTGGCGCTGCCCCCCCTGCGCGAGCGCAAGGCAGACATCATGGTGCTGGCCCAGCAGTTTGTCTCCCGCTTTGCCAGCGAGTTGCAGCGACCCCGTCCGCGCTTTACCCGCAACATGGCCGACTACCTGACCGCCTACCGCTGGCCGGGCAACGTGCGTCAGCTGCGCAACTGTCTCTACCGCGCCATGACCCTGCTGGAAGGGGATGAGCTGGGGCCTGAGCAGATCGACCTGCCGGTGGCGGCCGATACCATGCCGCTTATCGACGAGTGGTTTGAGGGGAATCTCGACGATGCGGTGAAGCGCTTCGAGAGCCAGCTGCTGGCCCGGCTCTATCCCGCCTTCCCGTCGACCCGTCAGCTGGCCAAACGCCTGGGTGTGTCGCATACCGCCATCGCCAACAAGCTGCGGGAATATGGCATCAGCAAGAAGTAAGTTGTTCCGGATGCCAGCCAACAGAGAGCCCGTCACCAGACGGGCTCTCTGTTTTCTTTACACGGCTTCCGGGCGGGAGGGCTTCGGGAGACTTGTCAGGCCAGTGTCCACCAACTTACTATCTGGATACATGTACCCGAACCGCTATGCCACTGCAGCGGTGTTGTCAAGGCGGCCACTTCCCGATCATGCTGTTACTCTTTTCTCCCCGTTTCGCCGCTCGCCTGGCGCCCTTGCTGTTAGGGTTTGGTCTGCTGTTGCCTCACGCGCTGGCGGAAACGGCCGCAGAGAGCCGGGCGACGGCGGTCAGGGAGCTGGTGCTCGATATCCTGAGTTACACTCGCTGGCCCACCGAGCCTGCGGTGCTGCGCCTATGTGTGGCGGCGCCGACGGAGTATGCCGGAGCCCTCTTTACCATCGATCGTCAGGCCAATGGCCGTGCCGTGCAGGTCAATCGCTACGACGCGAGTGATCCGGCCATCAGTGATAATTGCGATGTGCTCTATCTCGGAGTCGTCGACGAGCCGACCCGGATTGCGTTGTTTGCGCGCTTGCAGGGTCATTCAGTGCTCAGCATCAGCGAATACAACCACGACTGTTCCACCAGCTCGGTGTTCTGCCTGCAGACCTCGCCGGACAGCGTGCGAGTGCGGTTTAAAGTGAACCTCGATGCCCTGGCCCTGAGCGGCGTACGAGTACATCCCGCTGTGCTCAAGCTGGCCCGTGCCGACAAGGGGGTCCCATGAGACGACAGGTCAGCGCGGATCCCCGTCGTCCGACCCTACGTCAGAGCCTGGGGCGAACCCATCTGGTGGCCGCCATCACGGCCGTCAGCGTGGCGGGACTCTTCTTTACCCTGGTTGCTTTGCTGGTAGTACGCTTCTACGCCGATCACAATCTGGAGCTGGTGGCCCGCGCCATCAGCTACAGCGCCGAGGCTGCGGTGGTGTTCCACGATGAAGAGGCAGCGAGCGAGGCGCTTGGCGGTATTGTCGCCCATGAGGAGGTGGCCGAAGCCAGTATCGTGCTGGCCAATGGTCAACAGCTCGCTAAATGGGTTCGTCCCGTCAGCAATCCGCTGGCCACAGTCGAAGATTATCTTGCCCGCCTGCTGTTACCGGGGCCGGTCACCTATCCCATGCTGCGGGGCGGTGAGCTGATTGCCACCATAGAGCTGCGCGGTCATGGCGAGTATCTGTTGCTGTTCTTGCTCTCGGTGCTGCTGGTGATGGTGATTTGCCTGGTGTTGAGTGTGATGGGCGCCTTCTATGTCGCCGGGCGGATGCAGGTCGCGATCACCTCGCCACTGCGACAACTGGCACAGGTCGCCCACTCGGTGCGTCGACAACGCACTCTGGGGATGCGGGCGCCACCGGCCGATATCGTCGAGCTCAATGAACTGGGAGAGGATTTCAACGCCCTGCTGGATGAGCTGCAAGCCTGGCAGGCTCATCAGGCGCGGGAGAACGCCAGTCTGCTCCACCAGGCGACCCATGATGCGTTGACCGGGTTGCCCAACCGGGCGTTATTCGAAGCTCGCCTCGAGCATGCCATTGGGGAGGTAAGCGAGGGGGGGGCCCCGTTCGCCCTGCTTTATCTCGATTGCGATCGTTTCAAACAGATTAACGACACCCTGGGGCACAACGCCGGTGACGATGTGCTGGTGACCCTCTCCCGGCGGGTACAGCATCAGCTGCGCCCCGGAGATCTGGTCTGCCGGCTGGGGGGGGATGAGTTCGCCATACTGCTGACACCTGTGCATCTGGGGCAGGATGTGGAAGAGGTGATCGACCGCATTCAGCAGGCGATGAGTGATCCTGTGGTATTGCGGGATGGACAGCAACTGGTGGCAGGGATCAGCATCGGTTTTGCCATCCATCAACCCGGGACCCGCGCCAGCGAGCTGTGCGAGCTGGCAGACAAAGCCATGTATTTGGCAAAACGTACACGCCGTGAGGAGGTTGAGGCCGCCAAATCGGCGTGAGTCAAGGTGTAAAGGAGTCATAACAATGAAACTATCCCTCTCCATCAAGGCTGTCGTGCTGGGCCTGTTGTTCTCTCTGCTGGTGGGTTGTCAGAGCACCCCCAGGGGGTTGACCCCGGAACAGCTGGCAGTATTGAAGGAGCAAGGTTTCTATCTGACCGATGAGGGCTGGACACTGGATCTGGCCAACCGGGTGCTGTTTGCCAACAATGTGGGTGAACTCAATCCGCAGACCCGGCTGATAGTGGAAAAACTGGGCAAGGCCCTGCTTGGGGTCGGGCTCGACAAGGCGAGGGTGGATGGCCATACCGACAATACCGGCGAGAGCAGCTACAACCAGCAGCTCTCTCTGAAACGAGCCCAATCGGTGGCAGATGTGCTGATCTCGGTGGGGATGATGCCCGCCAATCTTGAGATCCGTGGCCGCGGTGAGACGGCCCCGGTTGCGGACAACAAGAGCGCAGCCGGACGAGCAGAAAACCGCCGGGTTGCCATTGTGATTGCCAACCAGTGATCTCTATCCGGCAGCATGCCGTGTGCATAACAAAAGAGCGCCCCGAGAGGCGCTCTTTTTGATCCGGCGACACTACTTCCCTGTGTCGACCTCGCTGTGCTTGCGCAAGCGGATGTTGATCATCTCCACCACCAGCGAGAAGGCCATGGCGAAGTAGATGTAGCCTTTCGGTATGTGCAGATCCATCCCCTCGGCCATCAGGGCGAAACCGACCAGGGTGAGGAAGGAGAGGGCCAGCATCTTGATGGTGGGGTGGCTGTCGACGAAATCACCGATGGATTTGGCGGCAAACATCATGATGAAGACGGCGATCATGATGGCCAGCACCATCACCGGCACGTGATCGGCCATACCGACTGCGGTGATCACCGAGTCGAGGCTGAACACGATATCGAGGATGGCGATCTGGATCAGGGTGCTGATAAAGCCCGAGGCCGCTTTGCTGATGCTCTCCGGCTCGGCCGCCCCTTCCAGGGTGACGTGGATCTCGTGAGCACTCTTGCCGATGAGGAACAGGCCCCCCAGCAGCAGGATCAGATCGCGGCCGGAGATGGCTTCACCCAGCACGGTGAAGAGCGGATCGGTGAGGCGCATCACCCAGGCCAGCGAGAGCAGCAGCAGGATCCGGGTACCCATGGCGAGCCCCAGACCCAGAATACGCGCTTTTTGACGCTGCGCCTCCGGCAGGCGACCGACCAGGATGGAGATAAAGATGATGTTGTCGATGCCCAGCACGATCTCGAGCAGGGTAAGGGTGGCGAGTGCGACCCAGGCAGAGGGATCAAGAACCCATTCCAGCATGATTGAACCTTGGTTGAAAATTGGTTGGAAAATTGAAGCAGCGCATTCTAGCAGGGGCGCCAGCGCTTGTCCCTGAGGGGGGAAAAGATAAAAATGGTGGCCATCGCAAGGGAGGCAGGCATGTTTCGATTAGGGTTCATTATTAATCCGGTCGCCGGGATTGGCGGCGCAGTGGGGCTCAAGGGGAGTGACGGCGTGGTGGATGAGGCGATTGCTCGTGGCGCTGTGCCCAAAGCGCAGGAGCGGGCGCGGCAAGCGCTGTTGCCACTATGCGAGCTGAGCGTCCCGTTCGAACTGCTGACGGTGGCGGGAGAGATGGGGGAGACGGTAGCCCGATCTCTGGGACTACCCTGTCGGGTCATCTATCAACCGGTCGGGGAAAGCACCTCGGCTGACGATACCCGCCACGCTGCAGAGCTGATGTGCGAAGCCGGGGTCGATCTGCTGCTGTTTGCCGGTGGCGATGGCACGGCGCGGGATATCTGCGCCGCGGTGGGGGAGTCCTGCCATGTGCTTGGCATTCCGGCGGGGTGCAAGATCCACTCCGGCGTCTATGGGGTGACGCCTGCCGCCAGCGGGCGGGTGGTGGCGCGGATGATCGCAGGGGAACTGCTCAGCCTGATCGATGCCGAGGTGCGCGACATCGACGAGGAGGCGTTTCGCGCGGGCAAGGTGCGGGCCCGCCACTACGGCCAGCTGAAGGTGCCCGGCGATCTGCGTTACGTACAGGCGGTAAAACAGGGGGGCAAGGAGTCCGAAGAGCTGGTGTTGGCGGATCTCGCCGCCGGTGTGGTGGAGCAGATGGAGCCCGATACCCTCTATCTGATGGGCTCCGGCAGCACGGTGGCAGCCTGTATGGCTGAGCTCGGTCTGGAAAATACTTTGCTCGGTGTGGATCTGGTGGAAAATGGCCGACTTATCGGGCAGGATCTCAGCGCCGCCGAGATCCTGACCCGGATCCGCGGCCGTCGCTGCCGACTGATCATTACCCTGATCGGCGGACAGGGACATCTGTTCGGGCGCGGAAATCAGCAATTGAGTCCTGAGGTGATTCGGTGTGTCGGGCTGGAGAATATCCAGGTGCTGGCAACCAAAGCCAAGCTTGCCGCCCTTGAGGGCAGGCCGCTGCTGGTGGACACCGATGATCCCGAATTAAACCGGGCGTTGCGTGGTTATCTGCGAATAACCACGGGATACAAGGATCAGGTCATCTACCCGGTGGCCAACCCGGAATAGGACGCCAAGGACGCTGCTGGCCTGGCGCCAGAGAGCTGCAATCAACCGGATTGCGGTTCCATACCCCCGAATTTTTTGCCGCAAATGAGGCTGCGTTACATGACGATTCACGATTTTGAGCACAAGTTGTTGGGACTGATCGACAGCATGGTTGCTACCGCGACCGACGATGAGCTGTTTGCGGGGGGTTACCTGCGAGGTCATATCTCATTGGCCGTTGCCCGGGCCGAGCTGGAAGGCAAGACCCTGGTGCGGGACGTCAAGAGCTATGTGCTGCGCAGCCTCAACGAGGCGATCTTGCAAGGTGAGCTATCTGAAGAGGATGAAAAACTGGTGCAGGCGATGTGGAGTCGTTTGCAACAAGACGCAGAAGCTTGATCGGATACACAATTCAAACTGAAGTTTGAGTTTATCCTTCCCCTGAAGTTAGTGAAAGGTTAATAATAAGTTTCGCCTTTTGTTTCAGGGATTAAACTATGGCCTCCTCCTCACGTATTGCCAATAAACTGCCGCTCGAGATGCTCTATCACTGGGAGCGGCAGTGTCCTGATCGAACCTACCTGCGTCAAACCATCAACCGCGAATATGTCGATTTCACCTGGGGTGAAGTGGCCGATGAAGCGCGGCGGATGGTGACGGCCTTGCGTCACCTCGGTCTGGTGGCCGGTGACAAGGTTGCGCTGCTCTCCAAGAACTGCGCCCAGTGGTTTATCGCCGATCTGGCGATGCAGATGGGGCAGTATGTGAGCGTGCCCATCTACCCGACTGCCAACGTCGATACCATCGAATATGTGCTGCGCCATAGCGAGGCCAAAGCGATCTTCGTCGGCAAGCTGGATGACTGGAAGAGTCAGGAGGCGGGGGTGCCTGCCGATCTGCTGCGCATCGCCTTCCCCTATGACACCATGCCAGCCAGCCACCAGTGGGACGATCTGCTGGAAGCGCACGAGCCGATCCCTGACAGCCCGGTGCAGGCCCCTGACTCCCTGCTGAGTCTGGTCTACACCTCTGGCAGTACCGGCAAGCCGAAAGGGGCCATGCTGAGCGTCGAGCGTTACGCCTGGTCGTGCGAGAAGCTGGTTGAGACGGTGAGCCTGAGCCAGGCCGATCGGGGCTTCTCCTATCTGCCGCTGGCCCACATTACCGAGCGGGTCTACATCTACGGCGGCAGCCTCTATGGCGGCGCTACCATCGCGTTCCCTGAATCCCTCGACACCTTTATCGAAGATGTCAAACGCTGCCGCCCCACCGTCTTTATCTCGGTGCCACGGCTGTGGGCCATGTTCCGCATCAAGATCCACGAGAAGCTGCCCCAGAACAAACTGGCGTTGCTGCTCAAGATCCCGCTCATTTCCGGCCTTATCAAACGCAAGCTGCAAAAGGGGCTGGGGCTGGATCAGGCACGGGTACTCGGCTGCGGTTCCGCGCCTGTCTCCCCTGCGCTGCTTGAGTGGTATTTGAGCATCGGCCTCAAGGTGACTGAAGCCTGGGGCATGACCGAGAACCACGCCTACTCCACCATCAACTACCCGTTCCGCGCCGACAAGATCGGCACCGTCGGCAAGGCGGGGATCGGGGTGACCATCAAGATCTCCGACGAGGGGGAGATCCTTTGCCGCTGCGAAGGGATGATGCTGGGTTACTACAAGGATCCCGAGCACAGCGCCGAGGCCATCGATGCCGAGGGGTGGCTCCACACCGGCGACATGGGCAAGCTGGACAAGGAGGGTTATCTCACCATCACCGGCCGGATGAAGGATGTGTTCAAGACCGCCAAGGGCAAGTATGTGGCGCCGGTGCCCATCGAGGGGCTGCTGGGGCAGGAGCCCATCATCGAACAACTCTGCGTGATTGGTTACGGTATGCCCCAGCCCATTGCACTGGTGCAGCTGGCCGAGAGTGCCATGAAGGGCAATCGGGAGGAGGTCAACGCCAGACTGGAAGCGGCGCGGGTACGGGTCAACGATCAGCTGGAATCTCATGCCAAAATTCGCGGCATTCTGGTGGTGAAAACCCCCTGGAATATCGAGAACGGCGTGCTGACCCCCACCATGAAGATCAAGCGCCACCTGCTGGAGCAAAAGTACGCCCAGGTCGGGGATCGCTGGCCCTCATCCCAAGTGGTGGTGTGGGAGGAGTAAATCCCGTCTTTCCATAGCCCAACAAACAACAACGGCCCTTGATGGGCCGTTGTTGTGTTTGGGGCATATCACTCGCCGCTGTTTTGTCGGCGAGTAAAAGCGCGCCCGGTTAGATCTGCGCCAGCGCGGCGGCCAGATCGGCGATCAGATCGTCGGTATCTTCCACCCCGATGCTGAAGCGGATGAGGTCGTCATTGACTCCGGCGGCGAGGCGGCTCGCCTCGTCCATGGCGGCGTGGGTGGTGCTGGCCGGATGGCAAGCGAGACTCTCGAGATCCCCCAGACTCACCGCCTGCACGAACAGCTGCAGGTTATCGAGCAGGGTGGCGCAGCGCTCAAACCCGCCTTCAAGTTCAATACTCACCATGCCGCCAAAGCCGCTGGCGAAGGCGCCGAGGGCATCGTGGCCCGGATGATTGGCAAGCCCCGGGTAGATCACCTTCTTCACTGCTGGGTGATCAGCCAGGAACTCGGCCACTTTCTGGGCATTGTGCAGGTGGGCATCCATCCGCAGGGGCAGGGTCTTGACCCCACGCTGCAGCAGGTAAGCCTCCTGCGGGCCGATGGGGGAGCCGATATGCTTGAGGGCCACGGTGCGGATCGACTTCATCAGGGCGTGGGAGCCCGCCACCACCCCGGCGATGATGTCGCCGTGGCCGCCCAGATATTTGGTGCCGCTGTGCATCACTACATCGACCCCGAGTTCCAGCGGACGCAGCAGGTAGGGGGTGAGGAAGGTGTTGTCACATACCGTAATGGCGCCCACCTTGCGGGCCGCTTCCACCACCAGCCGCGGATCCACCACCTTGAGGGTGGGGTTGGTCAGGGTTTCGAACAGTACCACCTTGGTGGCGGGGCGGATATTGGCCAGCAGATCCCGGTCGCTCTCGTAGGCGGTGACCTTGATGCCGGCGCGGCTGAAGGTTTGCTTGAGGAAGGCATCGGTGCCGCCGTAGAGCGGGCCGATATAGGCCACCTCATCGCCGCTGTCGGCCAGCGCATACATGATGGCGCTCACCGCCGCCATGCCGCTCGCCACCACCAGCGCCTCGTCGGCCCCTTCGAGGGCTGCCAGCTTCTGCTCCAGCTCGGCGGTGGTGGGGTTGCCAAAGCGGCTGTAGATAAAGCCGGGGGCCTGACCTGCAAAGCGCTCCTTGCCCGCCTGGGCGTTGAAGTAGCTGAAGGTGCTGCTCTGGTAGAGCGGGGTGGTGAGGGCACCGGTCTGTGGGTCGATCCGCTGGCCGCTGTGTACGCTCATGGTCTTGAATTTCATCGTGTTGCTCCGTGATGGCCAGGCTCTGGCCATGACTTGTTTTGTTGTTCGTTGCTTGTTGTTCGTTGCTTGTTGTTTTTGTCAGCGCGGGTATGTGCATGCGGCTTGTGGCTTATGCATATACCCGCCTGCGGATCTTTACGCTGCTTAGGCCGGTATCGCTTCGCTTTCAGTGCGCGGGAGGCGAGTTGGTTCCACCGGCCCATAGTGCCGCGCCGTCACATCCGGGTGGGAGCGCAGCCGCCCCTTGAGCACGTTCTCCCCCACCTGATTAAAGAGCGGGTTGGTCGGGTCACTCTCCGGCCCTTGCGCCTGCGCTGCCAGCTCTGGGGAGAGGCTGAGCAGGGGCACGGTGGCATCGAGCCGCGCCGCCATAAAGAAGGCGCAGGAGAGGCGCGAGACGCCGGGCGGCGGGCTTACCACCCGATGCAGGGTCGCCTTGAGATAGCCGTTGGAGGCCAGCTCCAGCAGCTCGCCGATATTGACCACCAGCGCTCCCGGCAGGGGGGGCGCGGAGATCCAGCCGTCGGCCGTCTCGACCTCAAGCCCCGAGTGATTGTCCTGCATCACCAGCGTCAGGTAGCCGGGATCCTTGTGGGCGCCGACCCCTTGACTGCTGCTGCCCGCCTCTTGCCCAGGGTAGTGAATCAGCTTCATGTGGTGGTAGGGGGCGCCGCGAATACTGTCGTCAAACACTTGGGCCGGTTGCTCCAGCACCTCGGCAAAAGCGGCCAGCAGGGTGAGGGTGATATCGCTCAGCCGATCTTGCCACGCCAGCAGATGGGCTTTCATCTCTGGCAGGGCGGTTGGCCACTGGTTGGGGCCGACCAGCCGCTGCCAGGGTTCACGGATCAGGGCCGCAGGCAGGGCTTGCGCCTCGTTCATGATATCGAACTGCTCACGCAGATCCGGCCGCTGGCGTGTCAGCTCGGCACCGACCCGGTTGTAGCCGCGAAAGTGGGGGCTGTTGACCATCTGCACCGCCAGCTTCTCCTGCTCCGGCAGGGCAAAGAAGCGCTCTGCCAGCGCCAGGGTTTCCCGCTGCTCGGCATCACTCAGGCCATGCCCTGTCAGATAGAAAAAGCCGACGTCGCGGGCGGCTGCGGCCAGCCTGGCCAACATAGGGCGACGCAGGTCGGGTGCCCCGTTGAGGGCAGCCAGATCGATGATCGGCAGTGGTGAATGTTCCATGTGCACCTCCTCACTCTTTCGTTATACGGGATGGCGCGACAGTGTGGCTGTATGCGCAGCGGTGTGGCGCCATCTGGAATAAAGGGATGCTACTGTTCGGTGTTATAAGACGGAAACAACAAATTATTCTTAGTTATATACAAAATTCGAAATGGAATTCGGCGCCTGATGGGCTGACGGTTTTTTGCGCAGCCATTGAGAGCTAAAAGGGGAATGATTGGGAGGCAGGCAAGCTGCCAGCGGCAAAAATGGCTAAAACAGAAAATGACCAAAACAGAAGGGAGGCGGATGCCTCCCTTCTGATTGAGCGGTTTTTCACCTGACCGGGTGCACGGGCGAGTGGCCGCGTATTCTGGCCTTAACCGCCTGCTGGCTCTCAGTAACCCAGGGTAAAGCGCTGGCGCTGGTGAGCCGGTTTTTCCACCTCGTTCAGCACACCGTCAGCCAGATCACCGGCGGTGATCCCGGCAGGCTGTTCGCCGCTAAAGAGCACCTGATCGCCACCAATCCGATAGCCGCCGCGCTTCTCGCCCGGCTCCAGGAACACCGGGGGAGAGACAAAGCGCCAGTCGAGGGCGGTTTCACGACGCAGGGCGGTGAGACCGTCGCGGGCCGCCAGTGCCCCCTGTTTCCACTCGGCCGGGAACTCCGGGGTATCCACCAGTTGCACGCCGGGGGCAACCTCCAGACTGCCGGCACCACCCACGACCAGCAGCCAGCTGTTGGCCGCTTTGGCTGCTGCGACGATCGCGTTGGCGCCCTTGAGGTACTGGTCGTAGATATCCGCTGTGGTCCAGCCCGGGTTGTAGGCGCTGATCACCCGATCGTGCCCCTTGAGCACCTCGGCCAATGCCTGCGGGTTTTGGGCATCCACCGCCACGGCGGTGACCTGCGGATGGGCGGCCACCTTGCTGACATCGCGGACGATGGCGGTGACGTGATGGCCGCGGCTGATGGCCTCGTTCAGGATGGCTGAACCGACAAAACCGCTGGCACCGATCAGGGCAATCTTCATGGGGAACTCTCCTTCACTGTTGGAATGGGGCTATCCTACGCTGCCATTTATGATTTAATAATCACCTCAAAAATGCATTCACTTATAAGCTGGATTTAATAATGGAACAGCTCAGACGTTACGCCATCTTCGCCGCCGTGGTGGAAGCGGGCAGCATGACAGGGGCGGCCAAATCCCTTGGCATGACCCCCTCCGCCGTCAGTCAGCATATCAGTCAGCTGGAGAGCCTGCTCGGACTGCCCCTGCTCCATCGCTCCACCCGTCGTCTCAGTCTGACCGAGGCGGGAGAGGTGGTGTGGCAAGGGTGTCGGGCGTTGCAGCAGACTCTGAGCGAGACCGAGCTGCGCCTCTCGGAGGTGCGCGACGCCCTGCTCGGGGAAGTGCGGATCACCGCCCCGGTGGGGATGGCGGGCCAGCCGCTGGCTCTGGCCCTCTCGCCGCTGTTGCAGGCCCATCCCGGCCTCACCATCCAGATCATCGCCGACGACGAGAAGCGGGATCTGATTGCCGAGCGGATCGACGTGGCGCTGCGGGTCGGCACCTTGCCTGACTCGACCCTGGTGGCCCGCAAACTGGGGCAGACCCGGATGCTGCTCTGCGCCGCTCCCGCCTATCTGGCGCGCAAGGGGACGCCGCGCATGCCCGCCGATCTGGCCACCCACGACTGGCTCTGCGGCGACATGCTGGGCAACGGTTTGCTGCTGCTTGACGAGAAGGGGGGCGAGCACAGGGTGAGGTTCAAGGCCAAGGTGCTCTGCAATAACGTGTTGCCCCTGCGCCAGTTTGCGCTGGCGGGGCAGGGGATCTCGCTGCAACCGGAGGGAGAAATTGGCGAGGATCTGACGCAGGGGCGTCTGCTCGAACTGTTGCCCGGTTTTCGGGTGGCACCGATGGAGATCCACGCCATCACGCCGCAGCGGGAGATCCCGGAGAAGGTGCGGCGGGTGGTGGAGGCGCTGCGCAGCTATTTCGGCACGACGATGTCGTCATGAGCTGCGCCTTAATGGTTGAGAAAAGGCGCCCGATTATCCTGAAGGGGGATTATCCATAAGGCGGTTTGTCGAGAAGAGCGATAGCCCGGATGAGAAGATGGGCATGCTTGACTGTTAAGCATACTTAAAACGAACTGACGGCCCGCACCTGATCTTTGAGCCAATTAAGCCCGGTATCCTGACCGGAGCTCTTGTGCCAACTCATGTAGACGGGGCAATCCTCCGAGAGCCAGGGGAGGGGATAGCTGGCCAGATCCAGCGCTTGCCCCAGCTTCTCCATGTGCCACTGGCTGGCGACGCAGAGCCAGTCGGTACGACTCACCAGATGAAGGGCGGTGAGCAGGGAGTCGCTCTCGTAGGCAATCTGGCGCGGCGGCAGCGGCGCCTTGGTCAGGGTGTTAAGCAGCAAGCTGTCGAGCCGCCTGGTTTGCAATACCACGTGCTTTTCGTTGAAGAAGGTGGCCATGTCGGGGGCCTGGCGGATCCTGGGGTGATCCTTGCGGCAGGCGATGCGCAGGGCCTGGGACATGATCTGCTCGTTTTCGATCCCCTGCTCCGCCATCGGCTTGGTGGCCAGCACCAGATCCACGCTGTGCAGATAGAGGCTGTTCTGGCGCAGGGCTTCGTCCTGCACCTGGGTGTTCCACTCCAGCTGACAGTTGGGGGCTTGGGTCTGCAGCAGGTTGTTGAGCTCCGGCAGGAAGAAGATATCGATATCGGGCACCCCCGCTATGCGAAAGGTGCGCCGACTGGTCTGGGGATCAAAGAGATCGGTGCGCTGCAGGCTGCGCTCCATGTCGTGCAGCGGCACCATGATCTCGTGGTGCAGACTGAGCGCTCGCGCCGTGGGGGTGATGCCGCGTCCCTGGCGGACAAACAGCGGCTCGCCCACCAGGGTGGTCAGGCGGCTGATGGCCTGGCTGATGGCCGAGGGGGTCATCTCCATCATCTCGGCGGCCGTGGTGACACCACCATAGCGGATCACCGCATCGAGGACGCGAAAGAGATTGAGATCTACTTGAGACATGGTGGCTACCGTTAAGCAAGATTAAACAGTTAACATACTGAACAGCCTCTTGTCCGGCCAGTATTCCCTGCGATAACTGTGATGTTTCCCTCTCTATTCGTCACCTTTCATCTTGCCGCGAATGCGATCGAGCCTGTTTTGCCGCCATGCTTGAGCCCGGCAGGTGGCCCGCGGCATAGAGTAGCGCGACCAGCAGCAAGCCGCCCAGAAAGAGCCAGCGAGCGCTTCCCCAATGGCCGCTGTCCGTCATCAGGGCCGCCAGCAGCAAGGGCCCCAGCAGCTGACCGAGGTTGGCGAGCTGGACAAAAAAGCCCTGCACGATGGCCAGTTGCACCGGCCCCTGACTCACTCCCTGCGCTGACGAGAGGATCGCTGGCGGCGCCATGCCACCCGAAAGGGAGAGGACGAGGCACAATCCATAGGCCCACCACGGCGACAGGCCGGGCCAGAAGGCGAGCATGCCGCACAGCGCCATCAGACCCAGTGCCCAGCTGATGAGCCGGTCTCGCGCTACGCCCCGGCGCAGCAGCCATGCCCCCATCAGGTTGCCGGGAATATTGGCGACCACCGCCAGTGCCGAAAGCAGGGCGATCTGGCTTTGGCCAATCCCGGGGCTGCCTTGCAACATGGTTGGCAGCCAGACAAAGAGCGCCCAGAGCATCAGGCTGTAGAGCGTGAACGCCAACCCGTAGCGCCAGAGTGCCTTCTGCCGGAGCACCGTGAGCTGGCGCAGTGGGCGGCCTGCGTTAGCCGCGCTTTGGGGCCCCCCGACCCGCAGCCCATCTGCCGAGCGACTGGCGAGCAGAAGCAGCAGGGCAGAGAGTTGCGGGATCATCAGGAGCAGCCAGGCCAGTCGCCAGCCCCCTTGCGCCGTGAGCCAGGGGGTGATCAGCATACCCGCCGCCGCACCGAGGGGCAGGTTGACCGCCCACAGGCTCAAGGCCAGCCGTTTGTCCTCCTCCCGGGTTACCGCCACGATAAAGGCGGGCATGGCCACCGAGACCAGCAAAAAGCCAATCCCCTCGACAATGCGCGACAGCAGCATCATGGCCAGCCCGGTGGCGGGCAGTGCCAACGCCCCGCCTGTGACGATAACCAAAAGCCCGACAACCCCGGTTTGCCGCCCACTCCAGCGGGTCAGCAGCAGGCCGAGAAAGAGACTGCAGAGGATCGCCAGCGTATTGAAAGCTGAGGCGAGATAGCTGGCTTCGACCAGTGTCAGCCCCAGCTCGCTGCGCAGTATGCCGAGTACGGCGGGCACTTTGCCAAGGCAGAGGGCGCCGCTGGCACCGGCAAAAATGGCGAGGAAGACCAGAGGCCAGCGCGTGCTTTGTGGCTGGTGGCCAGCGAGCGTGCTCATGGCCGATATTGGCCGTTGCGCAGCCACTCATCGTTGAGCTGACCAAATTCGCCGCGCTGATAGGCATGCAGCCGATCTGCAATGGCGTCGTGGCTGTTCATGACGAAGGGGCCATGTTTGACCAGGGGTTCATTGAGCGCCTGGCCTGAGAGCAGCACGAAGTGGCAGGGCTCGGTGGCCTCAAGCTGCAGAGCCACAGCCTCGCCGCCATCGGCAGAGAGGCTGACACCCATCCCGTGACCTGCCGGGATGAGGTGCCGCTCTCCCTCCGCCTGCAGGGTCAGCGATCCGGTCAGGGAATAGACCATGGCATTCCAGCCTGCCGCCAGCAGATGGGTGAAGCGGCTGCCGGGCGCGCAATGGCCATCGAGCAGGGTAAAGGGTTGGGGGAGTTCTGCCGAGTGTGGTGCCGTTATCCCGTTGCTGTGGCCTGCGACCACTCGTACTCGCACCCCTTCGCCATGAAACTCGGGGATAGTGGCAGCGGCTGCGTGGATGGCAAAAGGCGACGCCATCTTCTGACGGGCAGGCAGGTTGACGAAGATTTGCAGGGCGTGGACATAGGGCGATGCCCCTTCCGGCTGCTCGGTATGTACGGCACCGCGCCCGGCCGCCAGCCAGTGGAGCGCGCCCGGTTCGATGGGGCCCTGATTGCCGAGGGAGTCGTAGTTGACGTGGGGGCTCGTCGAATCCTCGAACAGATAGGTGACGGCAGAGATCCCGGCATGGGGATGGGGCTCGAAGGTGGGAGCGGTCATCTGGAAGTGATCCACCATCACCACGGGGTCTATCAGACCGTTGAAAAAGTGTTCGCCAAAATGGCTGGCTTCAAAGCCGCTGCCAATGCGCAGCGGTTGGCCCTTGACGGGGGCGGAGAGAGTCAGGCGTCTGGTCATCGATATAACCTCTTGAAGATAAAAGATGCCTTCGGTCATCTGACCGAAGGCGGGCGAGTTACGACTTCTTGGCACCTTCTTGCATCTGCCACACCAGGGTAGCGAAAGGCATGTCGAGGGCGCTGTAGACATCGTGTGCCTTGGGATCGACGTTGCTGCGCAGCATCTCGACCGCGGCGGAGGCGTAGTCGGTGACCGGGATACCGGCCCCCAGCAAGCGTTGCAGCCCAGTGGTGCGCTTGGCTTCGTTGAAGGTGCCGGAAGCATCAAGCACCACTCGGGCATCATAGCCGGCAGCCTTGGCAGAGAGGGCCGGGAAGCTGGCGCAGATCTCGAGGGATACCCCGGCGATGATCAGCTGTTTGCGGCCGGTCTTCTCAATGGCTGCGCGCACGGCAGGATCGTCCCAGGCGTTGATGACGGTGCGGTTGATCACCTTCACATCCGGCAGGGCACTGGTCAGTTCAGGCATGGTGGGGCCCCACATGCCATCGGGCATGGTAGCGGTCACGATCACCGGCACGCCGAGGGCGCGGGCGGCGTTGGCCAGCGCCACCACGTTGTGCTTGAGCTCGCCCACCGTGGTGTCGCGCACGCCGCTCAGCAAGCCGACCTGATGGTCGACCAGCAGCAGTACCGCATTGTCTCGGGAGAGCATCTCCAGATAGCGGTTCGGTGATACGGTCGGATGTCTGGCAGCCTCGGCGGCCATGGCCGGTGTCGCTGTGGTGGCCAGGGTGGCGGTCAGGGTCGCCAGACCGAGCAGGGTGGCAGAGCAGATTTGTCGCAGTTTCATGGTGAACTCCTTGTGATATCGGAACAGTCAAACGGCCCTTGCTGGTGGGGCGGATTGCCCGCGCAGCAACCGTCTGATGGGGACAGGGCCATTATGATGGCTGCAAAAATGGCGACAATCTGGTGAAATAGGTTCTTATCGTTCCATTGGTGGAACGATGTGAATGATCCTCACCCTGACCAAGGCTGCCCGATGACACCACTGGAACTTGATTTGAATGATCTCTATCTCTTCACCCATGTGGTGCAACGGCAGGGATTCACTGCCGCCGCGCGGGCGCTTGGCGTGCCCAAGTCGCGGATCTCGCGCCGGATCCGGCTGCTGGAGGAGCGGCTGGATACCCGGCTGCTGCAACGTACCTCGCGCCAGCTCAGCCTGACCGATGCCGGTGAGGTGCTCTATCGCCACTGTCAGGCGATGCTGGCTGAGGCGCAGGCCGGAGAGGCGGCGGTGCGGCAACGGCAGCAGGAGCCGAGCGGTCTGGTGCGGATCAGCGTGCCCATTACCATCGCCGATGCGCTGCTCGCCCGCTTGCTGCCCGCTTTTATGGCGCAATACCCCAAGGTGAGACTCGCCGTGCAAGCCAGCAACCGGCAGGTGGATCTGCTGGAGGAGGGGCTGGATGTGGTGATCCGCGGGGTGGCCTTCGAGCAGCCCCCCTCCAGTCTGGTGCAGGTGCCGCTCTGCACGGTGCAGTGGGGCGTGCTGGCGACCCCGGCGTGGCTCTCGCGCCACAATGCGCTGGCGCATCCACGCCAGCTGGAAGGAGAGGATGCCCTGCTTTTCAGCTCGCTGGAGCGTCAGGCCGATCTGTTGCGGCTGCGGCACGATAGCGGGGAGAGTGAGGAGGTGGCGGTCAATGTGCTGCTGCGCAGCGACAATGTGCAAACCCTCAAACAGGCGGCGCTGGCGGGGCTCGGGATGGTGGGCTTGCCACTTTACGCCTGCGTGAGTGAGTTGGCGGATGGGCGGCTGCAACAACTGCTGCCCGAGTGGCGCCCCAAAGATGGCAAGCTGGTGATGCTCTATCCCGCGCGGCGCGGTCTGTCACCAGCGGTCAGGGCCCTCATCGACTTTATCAAGGTGCAGTTGCCTGCACTGCTGGCAGAGGTCGGTCGGCCACGCTGAGGAGGGCTATCCCTCCATCTTGCGGCGAATGCGCTCGAACAGGCTCTGCAGGCAGGCTTGATCCCGATCGGCGGCCCGCACCGCGCCGTACATATGGCGACGAATACCGCTGCCGAGGGGGCGGGCGCAGAGCATCCCCTGTCTGACAAACTCGTTGCTGGCCCAGCGCGGCAGGGCGGCGACCCCGAGGCCGGCGGCGGCCATCTGCAGCATCACCGAGGTGTTGTCCACCGGCTTGCAGCGGGCGGGCTCCACCCCGGCGGGTTGCAAAAAGCGGTTGAAGATATCCATGCGGCTGCGCTCCACCGGATAGACCAGCAGCACCTCCGCCCCCAGATCGCCCGGCTCGATGTGGCTCCGGTGGCAGAGGGGGTGATCCGGCGCCATCACCAGAGTCAGATCAAAGGCAAACAGCGGCTCGAAGTGGAGATCGCCCCGGGCCTGCACATCGGAGGTGAGCAGCAGGTCGAGTTGGCCGCCGAGCAGGGCATTGATGGCATCAAAGCCCGGCACTGACTCCACCTCCAGATCTACCCCGGGCCACTGGCGGCGAAAATCGGGCAACAGCGGCAGCAGCCACTGGATGCAACTGTGGCAATCGAGCGCCAAATGCAGCCTTCCCGCATCGCCGCTCTGCAAGGCCTGCAGCTGTTTCTCGGTTTGGGCCAGGGCGGGCAGTACCTGACGGGCAAAGGCGAGCAGCTGGCTGCCTGCCGCGGTCAGCACCAGCGGGCGGCTTTTGCGCAGGTAAAGCTCCAGATTGAGGCGGGTCTCCAGCTCTTTGAGCTGGTGGGAGAGGGCGGACTGGGTGAGGTTGAGGGTCAGCGCCGCACCGGCCAGCGAGCCCTGCTCGGCCAGCGCGGTCAATGTTTTCAAGTGTTTGATCTCTATCCCTGCATTGCTTGGCACTGCCATAAGATGGCTCCTTGTGAGATTGCGTATGGCGCTGAGGTTGCGGTCGGCGGTGACCTGCTGCGCTTCTTGACTCCGGCACCTCTTGCACCTGTAAAAAACGGCCTCTGTATCCTCGCGGTGAACCTGACTGGCGGTCAGTTGAGGATTATTTGAGAGCCACTTGAAGAGGATTCAATAGCCAGCGTCACCTTATCTTGTCATTTTGGATGTGTAAACATCTGGATGGCTAAATCATCCAGTTTCCCATCAGATGAATGAGCATAAGGAAATGAACCTATGACACGAGCACACACCCTGGGCTTCCCCCGTATCGGCGCAAAGCGCGAGCTGAAATTTGCCCTCGAATCCTACTGGCGTGGCGAGACCACTCAGGCCGAACTCGTTGCCGTGGGCAAGACGCTGCGTGAGCGCCACTGGCAGGCCCAGCTCGGCGCCGGGGTCAATCTGCTGCCGGTGGGCGACTTTGCCTGGTACGATCAGGTGCTCGGCACCAGCCTGCTGGTAGATGCGGTGCCTGCCCGCCACCGCCATGGCGAGACCGATCTCGACACCCTGTTCCGGGTCGCCCGCGGCCGTGCGCCGACCGGCCCGGCGGCGGCCGCCGCCGAGATGACGAAATGGTTCAACACCAACTATCACTATCTGGTGCCGGAGTTCAGCCGTGAACAGCGCTTCAAGCTGGGCTGGAGCCAGCTGTTTGACGAGGTGGAAGAGGCCAAAGCGCTGGGGCTGCCGGTCAAGGCGGTGCTGCTGGGACCGGTCTCCTACCTCTGGCTCGGCAAGGAGAAAGAGAGCGGCTTCTCTCGCCTTGAACTGCTCGATCGCCTGCTGATTGTCTATCAGGAGATCCTGGCCAAGTTGGCCGCCCAAGGGGTGGAGTGGGTACAGATCGACGAACCGGCGCTGACGCTGGACTTGCCGGACGAGTGGCGGCTGGCCTACCTCAACGCTTACGAGCGCCTTGCGGGCCCTTGCAAGCTGCTGCTCACCACCTATTTCGGTTCGGTGGCCCATCAGCGCGACATTATCACCAGCCTCAAGGTAGATGGCCTGCATCTGGATCTGGTGGCCGCCCCCGAGCAGCTGGAAACCCTGGTGCCGCATCTGCCCGCCCAGTGGGTCATCTCAGCCGGGGTGATCAACGGCCGCAACGTCTGGCGTGCCAATCTGGCCAAGCTGGCGCCGACTCTGAAGGCACTGAAAGCCAAACTCGGCGAGCGGCTCTGGGTGGCCTCATCCTGCTCATTGCTGCACAGCCCGGTGGATTTGACCCTGGAGCAGGAGCTGGATCCCCAGACCCGCAGCTGGTTCGCTTTCGCCTTGCAAAAATGTTTCGAGCTGGGGCTGCTCAGAGAGTATCTGGATGGGGGCGAGCTCGACAAAATCACCGCCTACAGCCAGCCCATCGTCGATCGGGAGTCCGACAGCCGGGTGCACAAAAAAGCGGTGCAGTCACGGCTCGCCAGCCTCACCAACAGCGATTTTGATCGCCACAGCCCCTATCCGGTCAGGGCCGAGCTGCAGCGCTCGGATCTCAAACTGCCGCTGCTGCCCACCACCACCATAGGCTCCTTCCCGCAGACCTCCCAGATCCGGGTATTGCGGCAGGATTGGCGCGCCGGTCGCATCGATGACAGTACCTACGAGGCTGGCATTAAGGCCGAGATCCGCGATGCCATCGCGCGTCAGGAGGCCATCGGGTTGGACGTGCTGGTTCATGGTGAGGCCGAGCGCAATGACATGGTGGAGTATTTCGGTGAACTGCTGGATGGCTTTGCCATCACCCGCTTCGGTTGGGTACAGAGCTATGGCTCACGCTGCGTCAAGCCGCCGGTGATCACCCGCGATATTGACCGCCCGACCCCCATGACGCTCGAATGGACCCGATTTGCCCAGAGCCTGACCGACAAGCCGGTCAAGGGGATGCTGACCGGTCCTGTGACCATCCTCTGCTGGTCCTTCCCGCGGGAAGATGTGAGCCGCGAGCAATCGGCCCTGCAAATCGGGCTGGCTATTCGCGACGAGGTGGCAGATCTGGAAGCCGCCGGCATCAAGATCATCCAGATCGACGAACCGGCGATCCGCGAAGGCTTGCCCCTGCGCAAGCAAGATCATCAGGCCTATCTCGACTGGGCGGTGCGCGCCTTCCGTCTGAGCGCAAGCCCGGTGGCGGACAGCACCCAGATCCACACCCACATGTGTTACAGCGACTTCAACCTCATCATCGAGGCGGTGGCAGCGCTGGATGCGGATGTGATCACCATCGAGACCAGCCGCAGCCAGATGCAGTTGCTCGAAGCGTTCGAACGCTTCAACTACCCCAACGAGATTGGCCCGGGCGTCTACGACATTCACTCGCCGAACGTGCCGAGCCAGAGCTGGATTGAGGGGTTGCTGCGCAAGGCGGCCAAGCAGATCCCGGCCGAACGGCTCTGGGTCAACCCGGATTGCGGCCTCAAGACCCGCGGCTGGGAAGAGACTGAGGCCGCCCTCAAGGTGATGGTCGATGCCACCAAGGCGCTGCGGGCCGAGCTGGCGTAACCGGCAAGCCGTGACAGCCATCGGTAAGGTGGCGTGCTGACAAACGAACAAGAGAGGGGAAGCCACTGCTTCCTCTCTCTTTTTCGTTGGCCACTTTTTCCACTGGATCCTGAGCCTTGCCACAGCCCGCTTTGCACTAGGCTCAGAGGTGGCAGGAGTGGATGGAGTCGCGGCCATGGGTGTAGGTATGAGGATCGCAATCCTGTGGGGATTGCTGATGTGGCAGAGTGCATGGCCGGCGCCAGCGGCCGAGTTGAAGCTGGTCTATTTTGACGACTTTGCCCCATATTCGTGGCGTGACGAACAGGGCAAGATGCGCGGGCTGATGATCGACGTGATGGATCGGGTGGCTGCGCAGATGGGGCTGCGGGTGCACCACGAAGGTTATCCATGGCAACGGGCGCAAAAACTGGTGCGGATGGCGCAGGCCGATGGCTTTGTCACCATCGCCACCCGCGAGCGGCGCAGCTATACCCTGGTTGTGGAAGAGCCGGTCACTACAACTGTGCTAACCATTTTTACCCAGCGTGCCCATCCCCGAATGGTGGAATTTCAGCGTGCCAGCCGCTTGAGCGACTTCAAATCGCTTACCTTTCTCGACTATTTCGGTAACGGTTGGGGCAAGGAGAACCTGGCGGGCTTCACCGTTCATCACACCATCAATGTCGATAATGTTTTCAAAATGCTGGCGGCGGGTCGGGGGGACCTGATGGTGACCGACCCACTGGTGGCACGTTTCAAACTCAACCAGCTGGGATTGTCCGGGCAGGTGGTCGAGGTGCCGCTGCAGCTTGCCTCTACCCCGTTCAATCTCTGCATCGGCAAGCACTCTCGCTTTAATACCCGGATAACCGAGTTCAACCGTGCCCTGCAACAGCTGCGACAAAGCGGCGAGTTGGCGCGTATCGTCGAACGCTATCGTTGATGCGCGGCCGCCATCTGCGGTTTGCCAACGGCGTGTCTATCTTGGCGTCATATCGGCGATGGTTGCCCAGAAGGCATCGATCAAGGGCCCCTTGTTGTGGGGCGGACGGATAAGGCCAATGGTCCAGCAGGCTTCCCCATCTCTAAGGGGCAGGGTGAGCACATCCGGGTGCTCTATGGTGGTGGAGGAGGGGACCAGGGTCCAGGTGATCTCGGCTGCCGCGGTGGCGACGCCAGCGGCGAAGTCGTTGACGTACTGGATATCGCGAAAACGCAGCCCGCTCTGGGCCAGATAGTTCATCAGGTGATCGTAAAACGACGGCGCCTTGTCACGACGCAGGATCGCCAGCGGTTTGTCCACCAGATCCGCCAACTCCCTCACATCGCGGTAGCTGGCGGGCAGTACGGCGACAAAGTGGGCTTCGACCACCGGCAGGGCGTGCCACCCCTTGGGGGCGGGCAGGCGGCAAAAACCGAGATCCAGCTTGCCTTCACTGAGGGCCAGCAGCTGGTGGTGGGTAGAGAGATCGTTGAGCTCGATGGTCACCTGCGGCCGCTCGGCGCGAAAGCGGGCGATGGCGGCGGGCACCAGGATCTTGGTGGCCACGCCAAAGCCGATGCGCAGGGTGCCGACATTGCCCGCCAGCACGTCGCGGGCGGTGCGCGAGAGCTGTTCGCTCTGGATGACCACAGCGCGGGCATCCTCATACAGCGCCCTGCCCAGTCCGGTGAGGCGAGTGGTACTGGCGTTGCGCTCGAACAGCTCGCCGCCCAGCTCCTCCTCCAGCCGCCTTATCTGTTTGCTCAGGGCCGACTGGGTAACGTGCTGACGTACCGCCGCCTGGCCGAAGTGCAGCACCTCCCCCAGAGTGACGAAGGCTTTCAGATCCCGTAGCTCCATCAGTGCTCCTTTCATTCCTTTTGGGAATGTTGAGTGGTCATATTTGTCATTGGACGGAATTTTAGAAGTGATGGATGCTTATGCCAATTCATTTCGGGCGCCCCGACAGGGGGCGCCGAGTTATCAGAGATGGCCGACACCATCAGCGCAGAAGGAGCAACACCAGATGCATCACCACAAGTTCAACGACTTCCCGAGCGATTTTCTGTGGGGCGCCGCCTCCGCCGCCTATCAGGTTGAGGGGGGCTGGAATGCTGATGGCAAGGGGCCCTCGGTGTGGGATCTCTTCACCAAACTGCCGGGCAAGACCTTTGAGGGGAGCAACGGCGATGTGGCGGTGGATCACTACCACCGCATGGAAGAGGACGTGGCGCTGATGGCCGAGATGGGGCTCAAGGCCTACCGCTTCTCGGTGAGCTGGCCGCGCATCTACCCCACCGGTCGGGGGGAGGTGAACGAGGCGGGACTGGCCTTCTACGAGAAGCTGATCGACACCCTCCTGGCCCACCAGATCGAGCCGGTACTGACCCTTTATCACTGGGATCTGCCGCAGGCGCTGCAGGATGAGTACGGCGGCTGGGAAGACCGACGCATTATCGAGGATTTCGAGCGCTACTGCGTGACTCTCTATCAGCGTTTTGCCGGCAAGGTGAAGTACTGGGTCTCTCTCAACGAGCAGAATTACAACCTGACCAATGCCTATCAGCTCGGCACCCATCCGCCCGCAGTGCAGGATCGCAAGCGCTTCTTTGCCGCCAACCATATCGCGTTTCTGGCCAACGCCCGGGTGATCAAGGCGTTTCGACAGCATGTGCCAAATGGCCTCATCGGCCCGAGCTTTGCCTACTCCCCTGCCTATCCGGCGTCGTGCGACCCGAAAGATATGCTGGCCTATGAGAACGCCGAGGAGTTCAACAACCTCTGGTGGCTGGATGCCTACTGCTTTGGCCGCTATCCGCAGGCGGCGCTCGCTTACTTGCGAGAAAACGGCGAGGCGCCGGAGATCCTGCCGGGCGATATGGAGTTGCTGCGCGAGGGGACGCCCGACTACATCGGCGTCAACTACTACTACACCCTGACCTACACCGATAACCCCTTGGGTGGTCAGACCCTGCAGCGGATCAACACCACCGGCAAGAAGGGCACTACACCGTCCAGCGGCATTCCGGGCCTCTACAAGACGGCGCCCAATCCGCACCTTGAGACCAGCAACTGGGACTGGGCCATCGACCCGACCGGTATGCGCATCGCCCTGCGTCGCCTCTCTTCCCGTTATGGCCTGCCGCTGATGATCACCGAGAACGGCCTTGGCGAGTTCGACAAGCTGGAGGCGGGCGACAAGGTGAACGATGAGTACCGCATCGATTACCTGCGCAGCCACGTCAAGGCGTGCCAGGAGGCGATGCAGGATGGGGTGGAATTGCTCGGCTACTGCGCCTGGTCGTTCACCGACATCCTGAGCTGGCTCAACGGCTATCAGAAGCGCTACGGCTTCGTCTATGTGGAGCGTGACGAGCAGGGGGGCTCCCTTCGCCGGATCAAGAAAGCGAGCTTCCACTGGTACAGCCAGGTGATTGCGAGCCAGGGCAAGCAGCTCTGACGGTTTATCGCGTCGCGTAACCAGCGGGCCCGGGCAATCCCCGGGCCCGCGCTGTTTGTGGCGGGGGAGAGGGGGCAAGCCGGTTTCTCACCGTGCGACTCACCCCTGTTTGCTGATTTTTGTCCTGCCAAAGCTGCCGACCCCTGCTATTATCTGCGGCCGAACATGAGCCAATAAAAATCAGGATATCGTGATGACTGACCACACTTTTATTCCCGGCAAGGACGCGGCGCTGGAAGACTCCATCGAACGCTTCCAGACCAAGCTGCAAGCCTTAGGGTTTGATATCGAAGAGGCCTCCTGGCTCAACCCCGTGCCGAACGTCTGGTCGGTGCATATTCGCGACAAAGAGTGCGCCCTCTGCTTTACCAACGGCAAGGGTGCCAGCAAGAAGGCGGCCCTCGCGTCTGCCCTTGGCGAATATTTCGAGCGTCTCTCCACCAACTACTTCTTCGCCGACTTCTATCTGGGCGAGCAGGTCGCCAACGGCGATTTCGTTCACTACCCGAACGAGAAGTGGTTCCCCATCGAGGGTGACCAGTTCCCGGCCGGTCTGCTCGACAGCTTCACTCGCAAGTTCTACAACCCGGACGGTGAAGTGACCGCCGACATGCTGGTGGATCTGCAGTCAAACAACGAAGAGCGCGGTATCGTCGCCCTGCCGTTCGAGCGTCAGTCCGATCACGAGACCGTCTACATCCCGATGAACATCATTGGCAACCTCTATGTCTCCAACGGCATGAGCGCTGGCAACACCAAGACCGAAGCGCGCACCCAGGCGCTCTCCGAGGTGTTCGAGCGCCACGTGAAGAACAAGATCATCGCCGAGGCCATCAGCTTGCCGCTGATCCCGGACGAGGTGATTGCCCGTTATCCGGGGATTGCCGCCTCCATCGCGGCGCTCGAAGCGGAAGGCTTCCCCATTTACAGCTTCGATGCCTCTCTGGGTGGCCGTTATCCGGTCATCTGCGTGGTGCTGCTCAACCCGAGCAACGGCACCTGCTTTGCCTCCTTCGGCGCCCACCCACGCTTCGAAGTGGCTTTCGAGCGGACCGTCACCGAGCTGCTGCAGGGCCGCGGTCTCAAGGATCTCGACGTATTCGTGCCGCCGTCATTCGATAACGAGCAGGTGGCGGATCACCACAACCTCGAGACTCACTTCATCGACTCCTCGGGCCTTATCAGCTGGGACCTGTTCAAGCAGGATGCGGACTTCGAGTTTGCCGATTGGGACTTCCGTGGCACCTCGCAGGAGGAGTTCGACCACCTGATCGGCATCTTCCATGAGCTGGAGCAGCCGGTCTATATCGCCGACTACGAGCATCTGGGTGTCTACGCCTGCCGCATTCTGGTGCCCGGCATGTCCGACATCTATCCGGCCGAAGATCTGCTGCTGGCCAACAACAACATGGGCGCCAACCTGCGCGAAGTGATCCTGGCGCTGCCATCACTGGATTGGGATGCCGAGCAGTACATGGCGTTGTTTGATCAACTGGATGAAGAGGGGCACGACGAGCGCACCCGTGTACGCGAGCTGCTGGGCATCGCCGCTGCCAAGGGTACCGCGCTGCACACCCTGCGCGTTGGCGAGCTGAAAGCCATGCTGGCGCTGGCCGCCGGTGAGCTGGAGACCGCACTGGATCTCATCGACTGGACCATGGAGTTCAACCAGTCGGTGTTTACTGCCGAGCGTGCCAGCTACTACCGCGCCCTGCGTGCCTGCGTCGAGTTGTTCCTCGACGAGGAGCGCGACCCCGAGCAGTATCGCGCCGTCTTCACTCGCATGTATGGTGAAGAGACGCTGGCACAGGCATGGGCCAACGCCAGTGGCGAAGCACGCTTCCACGGTCTGGAAGCGGCCGACCTGTCGCTCTCCCAGTTCCCGCTGCACCAGAAGCTGCTGGCGGCTTACGATAAGCTGCAGAAGGCCAAGCGAGCCCATCACTGGGCGTGATCGTTGTTGTAAAGGAAGGGGCCGTGTGGCCCCTTCTGTTTATGGTGCGGCAAGGCAAGGGATTGTTATTCAAAGATGAAATAAAAAACAAAAAATACCCCTAAGGGGGTTGATGGCAGGGCAGGGGATGTGCTGTTGAACTGCAAAGATATCTTGCCAATACCACATTTCCATGCTCTAGAATAAATTCTTTAAAATCATTGCATTAAAAATGTGATATTTCTGTTTCAGCTGATACCTGGTGTAAAGTGGCGTAGCCATCGCACTAAAATATTTGTAGTAAAATTACATTCGCACTCTGATAAACTTGATCAATGTCAATTTTGGCTATTTGGCCCTTTGTTATGATTTCAACAGGCAAAACATTCAGGTAGAAAATAATTGAAAGCTGAATCTCCATTCGATTGTCTCAAGCCCGAAGCCATCGCTGCACTGGCTGAAGACATCACCTATGCCAAGGCTACCAAGCCGGCATACAAGGTCATTCCACTGGCCATTACCGCAGGCGCTTTCATCGCCATCGCATTTATCTTCTACATCACAGTGACGACCGGAACCGGCTCCATGCCTTGGGGTATGGCCAAGCTGGTGGGCGGTCTCTGCTTCTCTCTCGGACTTATTCTCTGTGTGCTGCTCGGTGCCGAGCTGTTCACCTCCACCACCCTGACGCTGGTGGCCAAGGCTGCCAATCGCATCAGCTGGGCTCAGCTGCTCAAGAACTGGGGGCTGGTCTACTTCGGCAACCTGATTGGTGGTCTGTTGATGGTGGCGCTGATCATCGTTTCTGCAGAGTACACGGCAGCAGACGGGCAGTGGGGCCTTAACGCCCTCAAAGTGGCCCAACACAAAATTCACCACACCTTCTTCGAAGCGGTGGCGCTGGGTATCCTCTGTAACCTGATGGTATGTCTTGCTGCCTGGATGGCCTTTGGTGCCCGCAGCGCGACTGACAAGGTAGTAGTTATGCTGCTGCCGGTTGCCATGTTCGTTGCATCAGGTTTCGAGCACAGCATCGCAAACATGTTTATGATTCCGGTTGGTATCGCTATCCACAGCGTGGCTAGTCCGGAATTTTGGCAGGCCATCGGCCAGGATCCGGCAACCTTTGCTGACCTGACCGTATCCAACTTCGTCCTACACAACCTCATCCCCGTGACCATCGGCAATATCATCGGTGGTGGCGTGATGGTTGGTCTGACTTACTGGTTTATCTTCCGTCGTCATCATTAAGGATGATTGCGGGATACTACATCAATACCGTGTGAGGTAATGAAAAATGGCAGAACTTAACGAACAGTTCCAAAAAGCATGGGAAGGCTTCGCGGCCGGTGAATGGCAGACCTCTGTCAACACCCGTGACTTCATCCAGAAGAACTACACCCCGTATGAAGGTGACGAGTCCTTCCTGGCTGGCGCGACCGAAGCGACCACCAAGCTGTGGGACAAGGTCATGGAAGGGATCAAAATCGAGAACCGCACTCATGCGCCGGTTGATTTTGATACTGACCTGCCCTCCACCATTACCGCACACGATGCAGGTTATATCGATCAGAGCCTGGAGCAGATCGTTGGTCTGCAGACTGACAAGCCGCTGAAGCGCGCCATCATCGCCAACGGCGGTATCAAGATGGTTAAAACTTCTTGCGAAGTGTACGGTCGTCAACTGGACCCGATGGTCGAGAAGATCTTCACCGAGTACCGCAAGACTCACAACCAGGGTGTGTTTGACGTTTACACCAAAGACATCCTGAACTGCCGTAAGTCTGGTGTTATCACCGGTCTGCCGGATGCCTACGGCCGTGGCCGTATCATCGGTGACTACCGTCGTGTTGCTCTGTACGGTGTTGACTTCCTGATGGCCGACAAACTGGCCCAGTTCAAGTCCCTACAAGCTGACCTGGAAAACGGTGTCAACCTGGAAGCTACCATCCGTCTGCGCGAAGAGATCTCCGAGCAGCACCGTGCCCTGGCACAGATGAAGGTGATGGCTGCCAAGTACGGTTGCGATATCTCCGTACCGGCCAAGAACGCCAAAGAAGCCGTACAGTGGACCTACTTCGCCTACCTGGCGGCAGTCAAGTCCCAGAACGGTGCAGCCATGTCCTTCGGTCGTACCTCCAGCTTCCTGGACATCTACATCGAGCGTGACCTGCAAAAAGGCCTGATCACCGAGCAAGAAGCCCAAGAGCTGATGGACCACATGGTCATGAAGCTGCGTATGGTTCGCTTCCTGCGTACCCCGGAATACGATTCACTGTTCTCCGGCGACCCGATGTGGGCTACCGAGACCCTGGCTGGTATGGGCGTTGATGGCCGTACCCTGGTCACCAAGAACAGCTTCCGTATGCTGAACACCCTGTACACCATGGGCCCGTCCCCTGAGCCGAACCTGACCATCCTGTGGTCCGAGAAGCTGCCGGTCGGTTTCAAGAAGTACTGTGCCAAGGTATCCATCGAGACCTCTTCCGTTCAGTACGAGAACGACGATCTGATGCGTCCGGATTTCAACAACGATGACTACGCCATCGCTTGCTGTGTATCCCCGATGATCGTTGGCAAGCAGATGCAGTTCTTCGGTGCTCGTGCCAACCTGGCCAAGACCATGCTGTATGCAATCAACGGTGGTATGGACGAGAAGCTCAAGATCCAGGTCGGTCCGAAAACCGAGATGGTCAAGTCCGAGTACCTCGACTACAACGACGTAATGGATCGTCTGGACCACTTCATGGATTGGCTGGCCAAGCAATACGTTGCTGCGCTGAACATCATCCACTACATGCACGACAAGTACAGCTACGAAGCCTCTCTGATGGCGCTGCACGACCGTGACGTATATCGCACCATGGCGTGTGGTATCGCTGGTCTGTCTGTAGCCGCTGACTCCCTGTCTGCCATCAAGTACGCCAAGGTCAAGCCGATTCGTGACGAAGATGGCGTTGCCATCGACTTCGAAATCGAAGGCGAATACCCGCAGTTCGGTAACAACGACGCTCGCGTCGATGATATCGCCTGTGACCTGGTTGAGCGCTTCATGAAGAAGATTCAGAAGCTGAACACCTACCGTGGTGCTGTTGCTACCCAGTCTGTTCTGACCATCACCTCCAACGTGGTATATGGCAAGAAGACCGGTAACACCCCGGATGGCCGTCGTGCTGGTGCTCCGTTCGGCCCGGGTGCCAACCCGATGCACGGTCGTGACCAGAAGGGTGCTGTTGCTTCCCTGACTTCCGTAGCCAAGCTGCCGTTCGCTTACGCTAAAGATGGTATCTCCTATACCTTCTCCATCGTTCCGAACGCACTGGGTAAAGATATGGAAGCCCAGAAAGCCAACCTGGCTGGCCTGATGGACGGTTACTTCCACCACGAATCCAACGTAGAGGGTGGTCAGCACCTGAACGTTAACGTGATGAACCGTGAAATGCTGCTGGACGCCATGGAAAACCCGGAGAAATATCCGCAGTTGACCATCCGCGTATCCGGTTATGCCGTTCGCTTCAACTCTTTGACCAAAGAGCAACAGCAAGACGTCATCACCCGTACCTTCACTGCTTCTCTGTAATCGAGACATAGTGAGCAAAAACCGGCGCCAAGGCGCCGGTTTTTTTATGCGTGCGATTCAGGGGGAGTAATCATCCCCTGTGAATCGCCCCCCAGTTCCATCGCAACCACAACAGTTGTTACTGGGGATTTGAAAAGGATCAAGGGGAGGGGCTCACCAGGATTGACCTGGGCCCCGTCTGTAATGCGATTATGCTTTATTCGCGCTCTAAGGGGATAGGCGGTTGCTCTGCCTGCCATTGCATCAGTGTTGCTATGGCTCGTGGAACAGCTGATCAGGTTTAAGGGGTGAACAGAGGCGCCATCGCGGGTATCAAGCAATACCCATAAGCCTGTGACTATGGAATCATTCTCTGCCTCTGCCTCTGCCTCTGCCTCTGCCTCTGCCTCTGCCTCTGCCTCTGCCTCTGCCTCTATCTCTCTCAATGCGCAGCTTGGAGGTGGTCTGGTTTAGCCAGCCAGATATGTGTGAAGCTACAAACCCTGCTTGCAGAAACAACAAGGGCTGCACATTGTGCAGCCCTTGTCTTTGGAGAATAGCGGGTTGAGCGTGTCAGCTGGCCCAGGTGATGATGTGATCGATCCATTCACCCGCCTGATCCTCGTGAATGACTTTGCCACGGACGGATTGACCAGCCTGATGCATCGCGGAACGACTGCCGGTCAGCAGAGGATGCCATTCTGGAAGAGCGTCACCTTCAGACAGCAGGCGATATGCGCAGGTTGAGGGGAGCCAGTCATATTCGGTGATCTTGTCATGGGTGATCTGCAGACAGTCAGGCTCTTTTTTGAAACGATTGGCGTAATCAGAGCACTGACAGGTCTTGGTGTTAAGCAAATTGCAGGCGACATTGGTGAAAACCAGTTCGTCGGTATCTTCATCGATCAGCTTGTTGAGGCAGCATTTTCCGCAACCATCGCAGAGGGATTCCCATTCGGATTCAGTCATCTGCTGCAGACTCTTGGTCTGCCAAAAGGGGGCTTGCATCATACCGCTCACTTATTACACCTGATAAAACGCGTGGTTATACCCCTTGTTACCCGGTATTTCAAGGAGAGGGTCACTCCGGTGGGCAAATTGTCGTGATCAGCTCAAATGAATGCAATGACTTTCAGCCTCATCATATTGCTCAAACGGCTTCGCTGGTGGGCAGGAAGTCCCGCAGGTTTGAATACTTGGGCTGCATGATTGTCCAGTTCAGGTTTTATTTTCTGCTTCTTTATCCGTTACATCTTTTGATGTTTGTCTGCTTGCAGCAAGCAGGGTCAAATGATCTCCGATGCCTACCGTCAGGCTGTTGCAAGCTTGTCTTTCAAATAAAGCCGCTGGTCACATATTGTTTGCGCCCTTCTGTCACTGCGACCCGCGGGAGAGCCTGCGTAGGCGTTCGTTTTTTGTCTTAATGATTGAGATAGATATCTTGCTCTGAATAAGCCAGCAGAGGTGTGCCGAGGTTAGTCCGTTTTGCGCCAAAGAAGCGGGTGAGTACGCCAGATTGCTGTCCCAGTCGCTGCAGCTTGACGTGATCCAGCTCGATCTGCTCGGGTAGCCAGGTAAATACGGCGGCGCAGTGACCATTGCCCAGACTGCGCTCCAGGGTTTGCTGCCAGTTCTTGATTTTGGGGCTATGTACCACCAGCACTCTCTTGGGATCGATACCTCGCTCTTCCAGACGGCTGACTGTGGGGCGTCCCGGCGGGGCGATCAACAAGATCCAGCCGGTATGAGAGTCACCTAACTTGCTCAGTTCGCTCAGAAACTGATCATCAGACTGGATAGTCACACCATCATGAGCCAACTCCGCTTTGCAGGCGGTTCTGGTTGGCCAGGGCTTGCTCATGACACGATTCATCGCAAAGGGCAGTGAGTGCAGGGGCTGGTTCATATATGGGATTCCTGTATGAATATCCAAGCTGTATGTGCATACAGTAGTTATATCCTGTGGCAGTGACAAGGTGTTTTTGCTGAAAAATGTGATGGTGTTAGCATGTGACGTTAGTAAGACTATGTTTTTAAAAGTTATTTAATATAAAACTGGCTGGGTGTTTTTCGTACTATGGACAAACCTTGCGTAACCGCCCATGGTTATACAGGTCATTTACAGGAGGTGCCGCCATGGATATCAGTACCTTGCAACGTCTTGATGCCAACATCTTGCTGGGCATCATCAATGAGAAGCTAAGGCTTGAGTGTGACGGGTTGGAGGAGTTGCTGGCCTATTACGATATGAGTGAAGAGCAGTTGGCAGGGCGTCTGGATCAGATTGGGTACCATTACGATCCATTGAGCAATCAGTTCAAAGCACATCTTTAAGGATGCAATGATTGCTTCATATTTATACGGTAATTTTTCAGGCACATTGAAACCGGTTTCAATGTGCCGTCTTGCTGCCTATTTTCAGGGATTTTCAAGGCTTGGCAATCTCTGAAAACCTATTCATGCCAGAATATTTTTATTTTTTCATTAAGCTTATGATAATAAAGGGAATGTTTGTTTTTGTGCGATCAATTTAAGGAAAGGGTTTTCAAGCTTTTCAGGCTGTTTTTATCGGTTAAAGTGTGACTTGCGTTAACTTTTAATTCTGCCGCTTTAGTTAGTATTCTCACGCCGGTACATATTTTGAGATAACAACAGCGCCGGTCCCGCAAGCGGGATAACAATTTTATTTGTAACGAAGGAATATGGTTTATGGCTACCAAGAAGAAGACAGACCAGGATCTCCAACTGGATAAAGATCAGCTCAAGGCGAGTATCGTGCGTCACCTGCGTTCTACCTTGGGAACAAGCGAACAGAAAGCCTCTCCCGAAGCGTGGTGGAAAGCCACTGCGGCGGCCGTCAATGAACAGGTGTACGAGCGCCTGACCCGCACTCAGCAGACTCATTTCAAGAAAGATACTCGTGCGATTCACTACCTCTCTGCTGAATTCCTGATGGGAAGATTGACCTCCAACAACCTGCACAACCTCTCCCTCTACAAGACTTGCGAAGAGGCGCTGGGCGAACTCGGCCTGGAACTGACCGACCTGTGCGAACAAGAGCCGGATATGGCACTTGGCAACGGCGGCCTGGGTCGTCTGGCTGCCTGCTTTATCGACTCGCTGGCCACCCTGAACTATCCGGCGGTTGGTTACGGTATCCACTACGAACACGGTCTGTTCCGTCAGGAAATTCAGGATGGTCGCCAGATTGAGCGCCCAGACTCCTGGCGTGAATATGGCAACCCCTGGGAGATCTGCCGTCCCGAGTCGGTGCAAGAAGTGCCGCTCTATGGCTACGTCGAGACCGTGTTTGGTGACAATGGCGGCCTGAAGAAGGTGTGGCACGCCGGTCGCAAGATTAAAGGGGTGCCTTGGGATATTCCGGTGGTCGGTTTTGGCGGTCACACCGTCAACATCCTGCGTTTGTGGGAATCCCGCGCCTCCGAGTTTTTCGACTGGGACGTATTCAACGCCGGTGGTTACATCGACTCCCAGGCTGAGAAAGCCCAGGCCGAGACCATATCCAAGGTACTCTATCCGAACGATGAGACCGATGCCGGTAAAGAGCTGCGTCTGATCCAGCAGTACTTCTTCTGTGCTTGCTCCATCAAGGACATCATGCGCCGCTACAAGCGGGTGCATGGCGCCGACTTCAGCAACTTTGCCGCGCAAATTGCCATTCAGCTCAACGATACTCACCCGACTGTCGCCATCCCGGAACTGATGCGGGTACTGGTTGACGAGGAAGATCTGAACTGGGATGCCGCTTGGGCCATCTGCTATCAGGTCTTCTCTTATACCAACCACACTCTGCTGCCGGAAGCGCTGGAGAAGTGGTCGGTCAGCCTGTTCGAGAAAGTACTGCCTCGCCATCTGGAGGTGATTTACGAGATCAACGCCCGCTTCCTGAACGAGTTGGTGGAGCCCAAGTGGCCGGGCAACGACGCCATCAAGGCCAAGCTCTCCATCATCGAAGAGGGGGCCGTGCGCAAGGTTCGCATGGGCAACCTGTGCGTGATCGGTTCGTCCAAGGTGAACGGTGTGGCCGAGATCCACTCCAAGCTGGTGAAGGAAGATCTCTTCCCCGAGTATGCCGAGCTGTGGCCGGAAAAAATGTGCAACGTGACCAACGGGGTAACCCCGCGTCGCTGGCTGCTGGCCTGCAACCCGGAGCTGGCGGGTCTCTACAACGAAGTGGTGGGCAAGGAGTGGCCGCTGCAACTGGACAAACTGCGTGGCGTGGTGAAATTTGCCGACGACAAGGCGTTCCAGCAGCAGTTCATGACCATCAAACGTCATAACAAAGAGAAGCTGGTCAAGGTCATCAAAGACGAAACCGGTATCGATGTCAGTGCCGAGGCGATCTTTGACGTTCAGATCAAGCGTCTGCACGAGTACAAGCGCCAGCAACTGAACCTTATTCACATCATGGCACTCTATCGTCGTCTGCTGGCCAACCCGGACTATGACATGCATCCGCGTGTGTTTATCTTCGGCTCCAAAGCGGCGCCCGGTTACAAGCTGGCCAAAGACATCATCTATGCCATCAACAAGCTGGCGGATCGGGTCAACAACGATGCTCGTATCCAGGGCAAGCTGAAAGTGGTGTTCATGCCGAACTACCGCGTGAGTCTGGCCGAGAAGTTGATCCCGGCGGCAGATGTCTCCGAGCAGATCTCTACTGCTGGTTACGAAGCATCCGGTACCGGCAACATGAAGATGGCACTCAACGGTGCAATCACCATCGGGACGCTGGATGGAGCCAACATCGAGATCGCCGAAGAGGCGGGGGCCGAAAACTGTGCCATCTTCGGTCTGAACGTGGACGAAGTGAAGTCGCTGAAGGCGCGCGGTTATAATCCGTACGACTTCTACTATGCCAACTCCGAGCTCAAGGCCGTGCTGGACTGGTTTGATACCGACTACTTCACGCCGGGTCGTCCGGGTGAGCTGGCCTCCATCAAGCGCTCTTTGCTGGAAGGGGGAGACCCTTACCTGACCTTGGCGGACTTCCAGTCCTACTCGGATGCACACAAGCTGATCGATACCTGGTATCGGGATCCGGCACTGTGGGCGAAGAAGGCTATCATCAACTCGGCCACCATGGGTAAGTTCAACTCAGACCGTTCCATCCAGGACTATGTGGATCGTATCTGGAAGCTGAAACCCTGCAACATCGGTTGATCACCTCTTAATATGAGAACCCCGCTATGCGGGGTTTTTTTATAGCTGCTTGGATTCGTAAATATTTGTACACCATTTGCAAAAAGCTTGATCATCTGTGATAGATGTACAGGGCATCACATATTATTTTAATGTCGTTATTACCAGCCTTTCCCGGGAACACCTCATCTCATGGCACCCGTATCGCTCATAAGTCTGAAGTCATCATCATGTGTACTCTCGCTGCTGTCGCATGGCACAAGCTGACGATGGTCAGGGATGTGACAGATGGCCGTTGGGGTGCAGGAAAAGAGAAAGCCCCGATGATACGGGGCTTTGTTGGAACCTGGTGTTGATTGAGGAGCCCGGCGAGCGAGCCACCAGCCATCAATGCAGTATGTCGCCCATAAAATAGGCAAGCAGGGTCAAAATGACGGTGAAGACCAGGTTCAGCACCAGGCCGGCCCGCATCATTTCACGCTGCTGGATATGGCCGCTGGCGAAGACAATGGCGTTGGGCGGGGTAGCCACTGGCAGCATGAAAGCGCAGGAGGCACCGACAGCGATCAGCACGGATACGACAATGGGAGAGACTCCCAGTGCCTCTGCGACTCCGGCAAACAGTGGAACCAGCAGAGCGGCGGTAGCGGTGTTGGATACCAGCTCGGTCAGGAACACCACGAAGGTGGCAAGACAGAGCAGGATGACGAAGATCGGCATGGTGGCCAGACCGTTGGATAGGTGCTCCGCCAGGAAGGCGTTGGCCCCGGTCTGCTTAAGGATGGCGCTCAGGGTCAAGCCGCCACCAAACAGCATCAGTACTCCCCAGTCGGTGTTCTGGTTGATGTCATCCCAGCTGGCCACCCGGCTGACGGCGATGGCGATGATGGCTCCCATGGCGATCAGTGTATCAAATTGAGGTATTCCTCCCAGCGCCTGGGCAATAGGCTGGGAGCCAATCCACAACAGCACTGTGGTCAGAAATATCAGCATGGTCACCTTGCGTTGGCCGGTCCACTCTATGGTCACTCGCTCGGTGCTGACCTGATGTGAGAGGTTGGGGCGGGTTACCAGATAGAGCAGCCCGATGCCTACTGGCATGAAGATGAGGACAACAGGAATGCCAAATTTCAGCCAGTCAGTGAAGCCCAGCCCCATCTGGGCGGCCGCAATGGCATTGGGCGGGCTGCCTACCAGGGTGCCGATGCCGCCAATACTGGCGCTGTAGGCAACACCAAGCAATACGAAGACCAGTGTGCGGCGCTCCTTGTGAATGTCGAGACCTTTGAGCATGCCAAGGGCCAGCGGCATCATCATGGCGGCGGTAGCGGTATTGCTGATCCACATGGAGAGTGCCGCAGTAATACTGAAGAGTACGATGGCAGCCCAGCCGAGGTGTCCCTTGGCGAGCTGCATCACCTTACCGGCAATCTGGGTGTCTAGCCCCTGTTTGGATAGCGCTGCCGCCAGGGCAAAACCGCCAAAGAAGAGGAACAACACCGGGTTTGCGAAGTCGGTCAACGACTTGCTCATATCAAACACCCCGAGCAGGGTGGCAAGTACCGGGATGGAGATCGCGGTGATAGTGATGTTGACCGCTTCGGTCAGCCAGAGAATAGCTATAAAGACCAGAATGCCCAGCCCCTTGTTGACCATAGGATCAAAAGGGAGCCAAGCGAGCATGATGCATAGCAGGAGCAGATCCAGGATCACGATCCCGGTCTTGATATCCAGCCAACGAGATGGAGTAGCGGGTACAGCCGATGTGTGCATATCGTTCTCTCGGTTAATTTATGGTTGTTTTTGTGTTGCCGAGATTACATCCATTCACTTGTTTGAAACAGGCTCACATATTGAAAATCAGTCTCTACTCACACACTCATTGATAAAAATGAGGAAATAAATACATAAATCAAACATTTCTGAAACATAAATTAAACATCCATGAACTGTTCCAGCCACTGCTTGAACATGTTCTTGGGCAGGGATCCATTTATCTGGTTCACCACTTTACCCTGTTTGAAGACCATTAGGGTGGGGATGCTGCGAATGGCGTAACGGGCGGCAATGGTGCTCTGCTGCTCGGTATCGACTTTGACAAAGCGCATCCGTGGTTCGAGTTCATGGGCAACATCATGAAATACTGGAGCAAACTGCTGGCAAGGGCCGCACCAGCTGGCCCAAAAATCGACAACGACCGGAATATCGGAGTTGATCAGGGTATCGAAGTTATCCGCCTTCCCGAGGCAAGGGGTTTGGCTGAACAGGGACGCCTTGCAGTGCCCACATTTGGCGGAGTGGGTTACATGGGTGGAGGGCAGGCGGTTTCTTGTAAAGCAGTGGCTACAATAAGTAGTGATAAATGACATAATAGTCTCCTTGAAGATCGGTTCTGGTGGCTGTGATGAAAATAGTGCCAGAGTTAAAATAGTGAAATAACGTTAACACAGCGCTCGGCTGGGGTGGACACTTCCACTCCGAGCTCTGCTCAAGCCGGACAATTCAGCGGCCATTATAAGTAGAGAGTCAAAACGGGATGAATAAAGGATCACGGAAGAGCCCTGTGGTACTGCTGCTTGTTGCTGCCTTGTTGCTCGGCTTCTTGGTTCTTTGCTGGCAACTGCTTAGTCAACAGCAGCGTGCATACAGCCTGAATCAGGCAGCGGAGGCAGTGCTGAACCGGATCAACACCGACAGTGTTTACCTGCTTGGTCGTGAGAGTGCCAATGATAGCAATGTTCAGCAACGGCTCGTCCAGTTATCCGGTATCCTCGATAGCTTTGTTCACAGGGTTCGTAGTGATGCTGAGGTTGAGCAAACGCCTCTTTCACAGAGGTTGCTGCAGGATTTGGATCTCTACCAGATGGAGCTGGCCAGACTGTACAGCATGGAAAAGGCGGTGGAATATATCGTGCAACCCTTTCAGCATCAGCTTGAGAAGGTACGCGCTATCACGCCGGCAGAGAGCCTCTTGCATCGTGATCTCAATGAGTTGGCCCAACTCAGCCATTTTTTGCAACACAGCGCCGATAACCAGTATCAGCAACAGCTGAGCTTGTTGCAGCGTGCTCTTGCTTCCCATTACGGCTCGCAACCCGAGGTGATCACCTTGGTTAACCTGAGCAAGGATTTGAGTCGTCAGGTGATGGCTTATCATACCCTGCGCCATCGTCTCATCGATATGCAGGTGAGCGATAACCTGGTGCGCTGGAAGATGGATAAGCTGGAGCGGGCTTCATCATTGCTGAACCGCTTCTATTTAATGGTGCTTGGCGGTGCCTTGATCAGTTTTGTGCTGGTGGCCTATACCCTATGGCGTCGTAATCAGAAGTTGAGCGAGTTGTCCCGTCAGACGGCCTTGCTGGCACAGGCCAAAAGCGATTTTCTGGCCAATATGAGCCACGAGATCCGCACCCCCATGAATGCCATCATCGGTTTCAGCTCACTGGCACTGCAGACCGAGCTGGATCAGCAACAACGGGACTATCTGGGCAAGATAAAGTCTTCATCAGATACCTTGCTGCTGCTTATCAACGACATTCTCGATCTGACCAAGGTGGAGTCCGGCAAGCTGACGTTGGAGGAGATCGACTTCGATCTCAGCGAGCAGCTCGACTCGCTGGCGGGCATGTTTGCCGATCTGGCGGAGCGCAAACATGTGGAGGTGATCATTCGCAAATCGCCGGAGGTGCCTGTCTTCTTGCGTGGGGATCCTCTGCGGCTGGGGCAGGTTCTGGTCAATCTGGTGAACAATGCCATCAAATTCACCGAACGTGGTGAGGTCGAAGTCTCCATCGATCTGGCCAACTCCCATCCAATGCGGATCCGCTTCAGTGTGCGCGATACCGGCATCGGCATTGCCGAAGAGAAGCAGACCCAACTGTTTCAGGCGTTTACCCAGCTGGAGGCGGGCAATACCCGCAAATATGGCGGCTCGGGTCTTGGGCTCAATATTTCCCAGCGGCTGGTGGAGCTGATGGGGGGGCGGATCACCGTAGAGAGCAAGCCTGGCGTCGGCTCTCTGTTCAAGTTCGATATCCCGATGGCGCAGGCGGTCTACGGTGTGGCTGGACGGAAAGTTTTCTTCGAAAACCAGCCGCTGGTGATGGTGATGGATGACAACGAACTGGTGCTGGATCTGGCTCGGGACATCCTGACTCGGGCGGGTGTGCGAGTGCTGCCGGTCAACTCCCTTTCCCGTGCCCGTCAATTATTGCGTGAAGAGGGGCCCAATCTGCGGTTGGCAATCCTCGACTGGCGCATGGGGCAGGAGGATGGACTCGATCTGGCGCTGGAGATGTATCAGCACAGCCAGTGGCGGCGGATACCCATCCTGATGATCAGCGCCTGGGCCAGAGAGGGGCTGCACGCCCGGATGGACAGCATGGGGCTGACCCATTTTCTGCCCAAGCCGATGACCGAGAATGCCCTGCTGGCCAAGGTGGACGAGTTGCTCAATGGCAGCTCTTATGAACTCAATCTGCGCAAGGCAGAGGCTCAGGGGGATCAGCAGCACTTCAAATCCCTGTTGCAGGGTACCCGAGTGCTGTTGGCCGAAGACAACCGGGTCAATCAGCAGCTCATCATCGAATATCTACGTCGGGTCGATGCGGTAGTGTGCGTGGTTAACAATGGTCGCGAGGCGGTGGAGCGGGTTGCCGAGCAGCCTTTTGACGTGATCCTGATGGACCTGCAGATGCCGGTGCTGGACGGACTCGATGCCACCCGCCAGATCCGCAAAATGGTCGACAAGCACGATGTGCCCATCATAGCCCTCACTGCCAGCGCCATGCATGGAGACAAGGAGCGCTGCCTGGGGGTGGGGATGAATGGTTACGTCACCAAGCCGGTGAGCAAGCTGGATCTTTACAACAACCTGCTGCAGTGGGTGAAGCCGCAAGGGGTGGAGCAGGCGGGGATCATGGAGGTGAAACCGCCGGATATGATGGGGATCCTCGATCTGCAGGATGCCCTCAAGCGGCTGGAGCAGGACAAGGAGGCATTGCAGATCCTGTTCAAGCTGTTTATGTCGGAGCACAAGGACGATCTGTGGGAGATCCGTTCCGCCTTGCGCCGTCAGCAGCCCGAGGTGGCCAGCAAGCTACTGCACACCCTCAAGGGGGTGTCTGCCAATATCTCGGCGGCCCGTCTGCAATTGGTGGCTGGCGAGCTGGAGTGGCGCCTGCGGCAAAACGAGGTGCTGAGCGAGGCGGATCTGGAGCAGTTGCAACAGGTCTTCAGCCAGACCCGGGAAGAGGTGTCACACTTCCTGTTGACCGGTGAGCAGCATGAAAATTCGTATAATCCCTATTCATCAGGGGATGATCGCATGTCACAGTGAATTAAATAGTAATTATTCTCAACCATCCCGGTTCGGGATATGATGAGCTTTCGTTCAAATCGCCTCCAGCCGGAGGCGATTGTTTTCATTGTTCTATTTCTGCGTGGCTTCTCTGATGGCCGCTCCTTGGAGCGGTCACGGGCAGAGAGCGCTAAAGGTTGGTGGTGTGAGCGTATTTCTACGATTGAGCTGGTTTTTCAAGGAGCAGTGGCCCCGTTATCTGGCTGCCATCTCCCTGCTGCTGATGGTGGCCCTGTTGACCGTTCTTCCGCCCAAAGTGGTGGGCTGGGTGGTTGATGGCATCACCAAGGGCGGTCTCGACAATGGTACCCTGATGCGCTATCTGGCGGGGCTGTTTGGTCTGGGTGTGCTGATTTATCTGCTGCGCTACGTCTGGCGGGTGATGCTGTTCGGTGCCTCTTACCGTCTGGCCTATGTGTTGCGCAATCGCCTTTTCAGCCATTTCACCCGGATGAGCCCCGATTTTTATCAGCGCCACCGTACCGGCGATTTGATGGCCCATGCCACCAATGACATTCAGGCTGTGGAGATGACCGCTGGCGAAGGGGTACTGACTCTGGTGGACTCCATCATGGTCGGGGTATTGGTGCTCTCCATCATGTGCAGCCAGTACTCTTGGCAGTTGACGCTGGTCTCCTTGCTGCCGCTGCCGGTGATGGCCTATTTCATGAACCGCTTCGGCACCCAGATCTACACCCAGTTCAAGGCGGCGCAAGGGGCCTTCTCCAGGCTCAACAACAAGACCCAGGAGGCTCTTTCCGGCGTGCGGGTGTTGAAATCCTATGCGGTTGAATCGCTGGAAGATGAAGGCTTTGCCGAGCTGACCAAACAGGCGGGGGAGCGCAATATGGCGGTGGCCCGCATCGATGCCAAGTTCGATCCGGTCATCTACCTCTGTATCGGTTGCTCCTACTTCCTCGCGGTGGCGGGGGGCAGTGTGCTGGTGCTGCGCGATGAGCTGACTCTGGGTGAGCTCACCAGCTTCACCATGTACCTCGGCCAGCTCATCTGGCCGATGTTTGCCATCGCCTGGCTGTTCAACATCATCGAGCGGGGCAGCGCCGCCTACTCCCGTATCGAAAGCCTGCTGGGGGAGCGCAGCGATATCGAAGAGCTCGCCCAGCCGGCCGCGTTTACCTCTGCCTTTCCTTTGCAGATCAAAGGGGTGAGCTATCAACTTGAGCAGCGCACCCTGCTTGCGGATATCGACGTTACCCTCAAGCAAGGGGGGATGCTCGGGGCGGTGGGGCGCACCGGGGCAGGCAAGAGCTCCCTGCTCAAGCTGTTGATGCGCCTTGCCAATCCGACTCACGGTTCGATTGTCATGGGTGGCGTTCCGATTGACCAGTTGCCGCTCGCCACACTGCGCAGCCAGTTTGCCTATGTACCGCAGGAGCCATTCCTGTTTTCCACCACCATCGCTGCCAACATTGCCCTCGGCAAACCCGATGCGAGCCGCGAGGAGGTCGAACGGGTGGCACGCATTGCCTGTGTCCACGATGATATCGTGCGTTTCCCCAAGGGTTATGAGACCGAGGTCGGGGAGAAAGGGGTGACCCTCTCCGGCGGCCAGAAACAGCGGCTGGCCATTGCCCGCGCCCTGCTGCTGGATGCACCCATTCTGGTGCTCGATGATGCGCTCTCGGCGGTGGATGCCCACACCGAGCAGCAAATTCTGCATTCCCTCAAGGCCCATCGTCGCACCCTGATCCTGGTCAGCCATCGCATGACGGCGGTGGAGCAGGCCGACGAGATCCTGGTGCTGGAGCAGGGGGCCGTCAGCGAGCGGGGTCATCACGGTGCCCTGATGGCGCACAATGGTTGGTATGCAGATATGGTGCGTTATCAGCGACTCGAAGAAGCGGTGGAGGAGAGCCTGTGAATCCGACCATTAAAAGACTGCTCGCCTACTGCGCCCGCTATCCTCGCTGGCTGATCCAGGCGGGGATTTGCCTGCTGCTTGCCACCGGCGCCGAAGTGGCCGGGCCGCTGCTGATCAAGCTTTTTATCGATGACTATCTGGCGCCACGCAATATCGTGCTGCCCACCATTGCTTTGATTGCAGCGGGCTATCTGGGTTTGCAGGTGCTTTCGGCGGCGGGTTTCTATTTGCAATCCCTGCGCTTCAATCGCATCGCTCAGGCGGTGGTGCAAACTTTGCGCGAGCAGGTATTTGCTACCGCCATCCGCTTGCCGGCCCGCTACTTTGACAAGCATCGATCCGGCTCGCTGATTTCCCGCATCACCAACGACACCGAAGCGATCATGAACCTCTATGTGCAGGTGATCGGCTTGCTGGTGCAAAAAGTGGTGCTGTTGTGCGGCATCCTCATCTCCATGGCGCTGCTGGATCTGCGGCTGATGCTGGTCTGCTCCCTGTTGCTGCCCGCAGTGGGCGGGGTGATGTGGCTCTACCAGAAACTGAGCGTGCCAGTGGTGCGAGCGACCCGCAGTCTGCTCTCCGACATCAACAGCCGCCTCAACGAGTCGCTGCAGGGGATGCCGGTTATTCAGGCGATGGTGCAGGAGCGCCACTTTGCCAACGCCTTTGCCGAGGTGAACCAGCAACACTGGTCGGCACGGATCAAGAGCCTCAAGATCAACGGCATTTTGCTGCGTCCGCTAATCGATCTCTTCTACATGATGGTGCTGATCGGCCTGTTGGCGCTGTTTGCCCATGAGGGGGGGAGCCACGCGGGTGCTATCCAGGTAGGGGTGCTCTACGCCTTTATCAGCTATCTGGGCCGGATGATCGAGCCGCTCATCGAGATGACCAACCAGCTTAACCAGTTGCAGCAGGCGATGGTGGCGGGGGAGCGGGTCTTTGCCCTGCTCGATGAAACCCGCGAAAGCACCGAGGGCGAGATGATCCCGCTGGAAGGGCGGGTCAGTTTCGAGCGGGTGAGCTTCTCCTACGATGGTGAGCAGCAGGTGCTGCGGGAGGTCAGTTTTGCCGCAAAACCGGGCCAGATGCTGGCGCTGGTGGGCCATACCGGCAGCGGCAAGTCCACCATTATCAGCTTGCTGATGGGCTTCTATCCGCTGGGTCAGGGGCAGATCCGCTTCGATGATCACGCACTGGATACCCTGTCGCTGGCAGCGGTACGCCGTAGCATCGGGCTGGTGCAGCAAGATCCCTTTATCTTCGTCGGCACTCTGGCGGAAAACCTGCGTCTCGGTCGCGCCGGAATAGACGAAGCGCGGCTCTGGCAGGCGCTGAGCGAGGTGCAGCTGGCCGAGTTTGTGCGCAGCCTGCCACAGGGGATCAACACCCTGATGGAGGAGGGAGGCAAGAACCTCTCCGCCGGTCAGCGGCAACTGCTCTCCTTTGCCCGTGCACTGGTGGGAGATCCGCGTATCCTCATTCTGGATGAGGCGACGGCCAGCGTGGACTCCCAGACCGAGTTGGCGCTGTCGCAGGCGATCTCTGCTGCCCGTCGTGGCCGCACCACCATCGCCATCGCCCACCGCCTCTCGACCATCGTCGATGCGGACGAGATCCTGCTGCTCTCCCGCGGTCAGGTGAGCGAGCGGGGTACCCATGGTGAGTTGATGGCCCTCGGCGGTCACTATGCCCAGCTGTTCGAGATGCAGAGTCAGGGGGCCTGGCTCGAAGAGAAGCGCGCCTGAGCGGCACATTTGCTGTAACAGCGACATGAACGAAAAGAGGGAACCGGTGCGGTTCCCTCTGTTTTTTTGGGTTGGGCAAAAGGTCGTAACCGTGATCCCTGTGCTTGTCGAATGGCGCAGATGCAGGCAACATGTTGTTTACATTAACTCATCGGATCAGTTCGCATATGGATTTGCAACGCTTCAAAGCCAATCTGGCGCTTCGGCTGTTTGCCTGGCGCTACATTCCCGTCATCGGGTTTTGTGCCCCGATCATCGAAGAGATGAACGCCAAGGCGCTGCGCATTCGCATTCCCCTTGGCTGGCGTACCCGCAACCACCTGGGCAGCATGTATTTTGGCGCGCTGGCGACCGGCGCCGATCTGGTAGGCGGTCTGCTGGTGATGGAGAAGGGGCGGCAGCGGCGCAAGAAGGTGCACTTCGCCTTCAAGGATGTGCAGGGGGAGTTTTTGAAACGACCGGAGGGGGATGTGCAGTTCGACTGCGCAGCGGGGGAGGAGATTGACGCCATGATCGACGAGTCGCTGGCAAGCGGTCAGCGCATCAATCGCCCCATCCGGGTGGTGGCCACCTGCCCGTCATTGAACGGGGATGAGGCGATGGCGCGTTTTGTGCTGACCCTGTCGATCAAGGCCAGCTAGCGGGTTGCCGGAGAGTGGCTCCCCGAAACGGGGTTAGCCAATCTCCGGGCTGACGCCCTCTTTCACCACGACCTTCATGCCGTTGAAGTTGACCACCTGTTCGGCCACGATCTTGCAGCGCTTGCGGGTCTCGACCTGACCGTCCACCTCGACTAGCCCTTCGGCAACGAGGGCTTTGGCGGCGCCGCCACAATCGGCCCACCCCTGATGTTTGATAAGGTCACACAAGGCAACGAAGGGGTGACCTTCGAGCAGAAACGTCTCCATGGGAAATCCTCTAGATGGATGAATGCCGGATACAGCAGGGCGACTATTTTAGGCAGTTCGCTCAGGCAAAGAAAGGAAGAGGGACTACTCGCTGTGAAAAAGTGGCCGATTGTTCTTGAGGTGGCGCTTTCGCAAGTCCTGATGGAGAGGTGAGAGGGCCACCCGTGACGTATCGTGACGCACCTCGTCCATGCTGGTGTGCCCACACTCTCCCCTGACTGTTAGGATCGGGCCACTCTCAATGGCCCAAGGAACTTCCCATGACACTCTCCCGACTGCTGCTGGCGTGCAGCGCCCTGACTCTGTGTGGTATCGCGCAGGCCAGTACTCCGGTGCAGGTTTCGCTGCCCGGCGTCAACCTGCCCGCATCCCATCAGGTGGAAGGGGCTCGTGCCTCGCTGCTCTATGGCCGAACTGGTCAGGTGAAGGGCATTGATCTGCCGATCTTCGCCCTCTCTGATGTGGATCAGTTCAGCGGCCTGCAACTCGGGATCTTCCTTGGTGCCGGTCGGGTGCGTCACCAGTTTGGCGGGGTCGCCATCAACGCCATCAACTGGCACGAAGGGCAGGATACCGGCGTCAATCTCGGGCTGGTCAACCTGACCAACAATGTACAAGGGCTCAACTGGGGGGCGGTCAATATCGCCAAGGGCAATGCGCTGGCCAACGTTGGCTTTGTCAATTATGCCGAGCGTACCACCTTCCAGATTGGCTTTATCAATGCGACCAAGCACCTTGATGGCTTGCAGATCGGGCTGGCCAACTATGCCGCCAACGGCGTTTTCCCCATTCTGCCGCTGGTGAACTTCCAGAAATCGTTCTGAGTGGGCGGTTCGCTTTGCGTTAAGGGCCTCTGCTGATTACCCTGTGCCTCTTGCAACTTGTGACAGGCGAACAGAGGTAATTGATGACGGCAGGGCAGATGAGTGCAATCGGGATCGGCTGGGATGTGCGTGGCTGGCAGGGCAGTGCCCAGGCGGTGGCCGTGGTGGGCTGGCAGTCCGAATCCAACCGCCTGCACTGGCTCGGGGTGTCGCCGCTGTTTCGTCTGAGCTCGCGGGTGGCGCCGGATCTGGCCGCCCTGCTGCGTCCCGCCCTGCAAAACGAGCTGACCCTGATGCAGGTAGAAGCCTGCCCGCAACTGGCGCTCGGTATCGATGCGCCACTCGCTTTTCCCCGCGCCTTGCGGGATCTGCTTAATGGCCAGCCACACAGCTGCGCCGCTCCCGAGCGGGAGATAGACAACCCCTACGCCTATCGCGACTGCGAGCGTTGGCTGTATCAGCAGTACGGCAAGAAGCCGCTGTCGGCCACCTTCGACCGGCTTGGCAACAATGCCACCCTGGCGCTCTCCATGCTGCCGCGGCTCTCGGATCTGCAACTGGTGCCGACCGTTGCCCCGAAGACCAGTCGCGCCGTGCTGGAGGTCTATCCGGCATTGGCCAAAGTGGGCGGCAAGGCCTCCCCGGCACGGCCCGAGCTGGCGGCCTTACTGCCTGCGGACGTGCTGGTCGGCACCGATCGCTACGATGCGGCGCTCTGCGCCCTGATGGCGCTGCAATATGCCGCTGGTGGCAAGGTGACGGTATTGCCTGAGCTGATTTCGCCACCCAGTGACATGCCTTGTGATGAGGGATGGGTCTATCACTTTGCCCGTCATGCTGTAGAGCACAGCGGCATGTGACAACGGGGACGCGGCACATCATGGCGCCGCTCACCCTGTGGACGCGGGCCAAATGGCGCAAAAAACCTGTCTTTAGTCAGGAAATTGCCTGTTCATCCCGCGCCAAGGTGGCGCATCGTTATCTTCATCCGATATATTGCCCACCTTGCTGATCCTTTGCTGTGGTATTCCCGATGAAATCCGTTCTCTCTATTCAGTCCCACGTGGTCTTTGGTTGTGCCGGCAACAGCGCGGCCGTCTTCCCCATGCGCCGCCTCGGTATGGATGTATGGCCCATCAACACGGTGCAGTTTTCCAACCACACCCAATATGCCCAGGGGTGGCAGGGGATGGCGATGCCTGCGGGTCATATCAGTGCGCTGGTGAAAGGATTGGGCAATATCGAGGTGTTGAGCCAGTGTGACGCCGTGCTGAGCGGTTACCTTGGCTCCGCCGAACAGGGGGACGAGATCCTGACCGTGGTCAACGCCGTCAAGGCGGCCAACCCCGATGCCATCTACTTCTGCGACCCCGTGATGGGGCACCCGGAGAAGGGGTGTATCGTTGCTCCCGGCGTCACCCGTTTCCTGACCGAGCAGGCGCTGCCGGTGGCCGACATGATGGCCCCCAACCTGCTGGAGCTGGAGACCCTCTGTGATACCCATCTGGCTGATCTGGATCAGACCCGCGCGGCTGCCCATCAGCTGCTGGCCCGCGGCGTCAAGCTGGTGCTGGTCAAGCATCTCGGTCGTGCGGCGCAGGACTCCAGCCGCTTCGAGATGCTGCTGGCCACCCCGCAAGGGGATTACCTGATTGCCCGTCCGCTTTATGACTTTGCCCGCCAGCCGGTGGGGGTTGGCGATCTTATCAGCGCCCTGATGCTGGCGAATTTGCTGGCCGGCCACGATGCGGTCAGCGCGTTCGAGCGCACCAACGCCTCGGTGGATGCGGTGCTGCAAGAGACTTGGCGCCAGCAGGCTTACGAGTTGCAGCTGATCGCCGCGCAAGATGCGTTTGATTCGCCGAAGGTGGAGGTGCGAGCGGTGATACTGCCCTGATTGCTGCCATGTCTGAAGCAAAAGAGGTGAGCCATTGGCTCACCTCTTTTGTTTGTATCGCTCCCGGTTATGGGGTCAGCGGATCAACCCCTGTTCAGCCAGCCAGGCAAACAGCAGACGGGAGACGGGGGAGAGCTCATCGAGGTGAGTGCTGTCTAGCCAGCGCAGCTCGGCAATTTCGGCCGAAGCGATGGGGGTGCCGCTCGCTTCGCCGGTGTAGCAGCGCAGGCGCACCTCGACTCCTGCCGGCTTGCCATCGGCCTGGGCGCTGAACTCGCAGGCAAAGCGTAGGGTGTCGTGCAGCAGGGTGACGGCCAGCTCCTCCTCAATCTCGCGGATCAGGGCCGCCTCGTCGCTCTCACCCGGTTCCCGTTTGCCGCCGGGGATGTAATAGATGTCCTTGCCGTGGGAGCGGGCGCAGAGCAGTTGCTGATCTTTAAAGGTGAGCCAGGCGAGTTTGTCGATCATCCGTTTTCTCTCCGATGGGGTTGCCGTGATGAGCCGGGCGCACTCAAGCGCACCGCTGTTTTGCATGCAGGCAGCCTAACAAAGATGAAGTTGAGTCCCAAGAAGAAAGAGGGGAGAGGCCGGAAACGCACTGTTTCCAGCGCGGTGACCGCGTAGCTGGAAGAGTGCGCACTAGCTGGTTCGCCACAGCCTTCTCGTCCCTAAAAAAGTAGACTGGCGCACACCACGACAGGGCCGGACTGGGCGAAGGCGGGGCCCTTGTGGTTTAATCTTGCCACTTTAGCGGTAGTGGGCGACGGGCCTGCTACCTTGCGTGGGCAAGATGCAGGTGAGCAAGATGCAGATAGCAGCAGAGAGCAAGTTTATCGGACTCGGGGTAGCGGGCAATTTCGCCGGTCATCTGGAGCAGGCGGGTGAAGCGTCGGATTTCGTGGCGGTTGTGGTGCGCGACACCACGGCGCCCAAGGCGTTGTTCCCCTTCTTCGTGCCCGGTCATCCGGGTCAGCTCGGGGTATTCCCGTTGAGCGACAAGGCTATCTTCCTGCCGGAGGCGGCGGTCAGTGGTGACGAGAAGGTGCAGATCGAGCCGGAAGTGGCCCTCTGGTGCGAGCTGGAGTATGCCGACAAGCAGGTGGTGGCGATCCATCCCCGTGCCTTTGGTGCCTATAACGACTGCTCCATCCGTCGCCCCAACGCCAAGAAGATCAGCGAGAAGAAGAACTGGGGCGAAGAGAGCAAGGGGTTGGCGGCCAACCTGCTGCCGCTTTCCGGTTTTGCCGCCGGTTGCGAGCTCGATGACTATCGCATCGCTTGCTATCTGGAGCGCGATGGCGAGCTGCACGCCTACGGGGTAGACAGCGCCACCATCGACTACAGCTACTTCCACGGCAAGCTGCTCGACTGGGCCATCGACAAGTTCAACCATCAACAGGATGAAGGTCCGGCGGAGCACATTCAGGGGCTGCTGGCGCAGGCGGGACATCCTCCCCATGCGCTCATCAGTATCGGTGCCACCCGCTATACCCCGTTTGGCGAGACCCACTTCCTCAAACCGGGCGACACCTCCTGCGTGGTGGTCTACCCGGGCAGCCGTTATAGCGAAGCGGATATTCGCGAAGCGATCCGCAGCCGCCACTTTGATGCTGATATGTCGGTGCTGCTGCAAGCGGTACAGGCGCGCTAATCAGGTTGGCTCGCGGGGAGGCCACAGTCATCCTGCGGGCTGCAACAAAGAGTCATTGATGAAGATTGATACTGCAACGCGGGCCGATTATCCGGCCCTGATCGCGCTGTGGGAGGCCTCGGTGCGGGCGTCCCACCACTTCCTGCCCGAGGCCGAGATCCTCGCGCTCAAGCCGCTTATTCTGGAGCACTACTTCGATGCGGTGACACTGCACTGTGCCCGCACAGAAGAGGGGCGTATTGCCGGTTTTTGCGGGCTATGCGATGGCAAGATAGAGATGCTGTTTGTGGCACCGGCGGTGCGCGGCAGTGGCGTGGGGCGTTTGCTGGTGGCACATGCCATCAGCCAGTGCGGCGCGACGCTGGTTGACGTCAACGAGCAGAACGAACAGGCGGTGGGCTTCTATCTGAAGATGGGATTCACCGTGACGGGTCGCTCGCCGCTGGATGGTCAGGGCAAGCCCTATCCGCTGCTACATATGGCGCTGGCGCCGACCTGATCGTGCCTGATGAGGCGCAGTACCCATAAACCAACGGGGGATGGCATCAGCCATCCCCCGTTTTTTGATAGTGTTTGTTACTTGCTGGCGACCTTGTTCACCACCTTGATCAGCTGATAGCGCAGGGAGGGGGCATCGGCTGGTACATCGGTGAGCTGCTCCTTGCTGACTGTGAGCTGATACCGGTAGCCCGGCTCGAACTGGAAGCCCTCTATCTGCTGGTAGAACAGCGTCCAGGGCTGCTGCTCGTCGCTGCGAACCTGCATGCACTGCATCGGGCCAACCCCGACGCAATCGACCAGCTGGCTGTTGATATAGAGGGTCTCACCCTGTTGGACCGTGGTGCCCTGACAGGCGGTGAGCAGCAGGACGGCGCTGGCAAGCAGAGGTTTCATAAGGGCTCCTTGAGCTTAAAAGGGCATTAAAGCGGCAAACAAAAAGGCGGTCAATGACCGCCTTTGTAACAAACCATGTTGATTCAGTTCATTAGCGTTGATCAAGCGGCGTGAAGTCCCGTTGCGGGTGGCCCACGTAGAGCTGGCGCGGGCGGCCGATCTTGCTATCCGGATCGGAGTGGAACTCGTTCCAGTGGGCAATCCAGCCGATGGTACGGGAGATGGCGAAGATCACGGTGAACATGTTCATCGGGATACCGATCGCCTTCATGATGATACCGGAGTAGAAGTCCACGTTCGGGTAGAGTTTCTTCTCGATGAAGTAGGGGTCGGAGAGCGCGATGCGCTCCAGCTCCATGGCCACGTCCAGCAGCGGATCCTTGATCTGCAGCTCGGTCAGTACTTCGTGGCAGGTTTCGCGCATCACAGTGGCACGAGGGTCATGGTTCTTGTAGACACGGTGACCGAAGCCCATCAGACGGAACGGATCGTTCTTGTCCTTGGCCTTGGCGATGTACTCGGGGATGCGATCCACCGAGCCTACTTCCTCCAGCATGCGCAGGCAGGCTTCGTTGGCACCACCATGGGCCGGACCCCACAGGGAGGCGATACCTGCGGCGATACAGGCAAACGGGTTGGCACCGGAGGAGCCAGCCAGACGGACGGTGGAGGTGGAGGCGTTCTGCTCGTGATCAGCGTGCAGGGTGAAGATGCGGTCCATGGCGCGCTCGACCACCGGATTGACCTTGTACTCCTCGGTCGGTACCGCAAACATCATATGCAGGAAGTTGCCTGCATAGGAGAGGGCGTTGCGCGGATGCATGAACGGCTGGCCGATAGAGTACTTGTAACACATGGCCGCCAGGGTCGGCATCTTGGAGATGAGGCGGAAGGCGCAGATCTCGCGGTGCTGTTCGTTGTTGATGTCGAGGGCGTCGTGATAGAAGGCAGAGAGTGCGCCCACCACACCACACATGATGGCCATGGGGTGGGAGTCACGACGGAAACCACGGAAGAAGAAGGCAATCTGCTCGTGCACCATGGTATGGCGGGTCACGGTACGCTGGAAATCGGCAAACTGTGCCTTGGTCGGCGCCTCGCCGTAGAGCAGGATATAGCAGACTTCGAGATAGTTGGACTCTTTGGCCAACTGGGCGATGGGGTAACCACGGTGCAGCAAGACACCCTGATCCCCGTCAATGTAGGTGATGGCAGATTTGCAAGAACCGGTCGCCATAAAGCCCGGGTCAAAGGTGAAATACCCTTGCCCACCCAGCTTTCTAACATCGACAACATCAGGTCCAACGGTTCCAGAGAGGATCGGCAGTTCAACCGGATCTTTCCCGGGCAGGTGTAGGGTGGCTATCTTATCAGCCATAGCACGTCTCCTTTGCTCTTTATAATTTGGTTCCAGTCCTACTCTATTACGACTTTTATGACGCTGGCAAAGGTTGTTACCCATACCGAGGTGGCTGGAGCGCCCTATTTGAAACAGAGTTCCCTATCAATGTCAATTTTGCTGGGGCGGCATTAACGGCATTAATGGAATGTTAAATTAAATATGCGATCAAGTTTGCGGTTTTGTGTTTTCTTTGTAGCTGTTTGATTGTCTTCGTTTAAGGGCGTGGATATACTGCGCCACGTGGGTCATGGCTGCTGGTGTTTGAAACGCTTTGGCAAAGCCTGATGTGAAACCAAAAATTCGCGTTTTGGCTTTTTCAGAGTGTTTTGGTAACAAATAGCCAACAATCACCATCCCGTGCCCTCAAGTGTGAGTTAAAACAATAACTAACGTGCTCAATAGAGCTGAGTGGGCAAGCGTGAAAAACAAACAGAGACCGGTCAACCTCGACCTACAAACGATCAGCTTTCCTGTCACTGCCATCGCCTCCATCCTGCACCGTGTTTCAGGGGTCATTACCTTTGTGGCACTGGGCATCTTGCTGTGGATGCTTGGCACTTCACTCGCCTCTCCCGAAGGATTTGAGACAGTGGTGTCCATCATGGACAACTTCCTGGTCAAATTCGTGCTGTGGGGGATCCTGACTGCGCTGGCTTACCACATTGTGGGCGGTTTGCGTCATCTGGTCATGGACATGGGCTATTGGGAAGAGCTGGAATCCGGTAATCAGAGTGCCCGTGTGGCCTTCGTGATCACCGCGATCCTGGCCGTATTGGCGGGAGTGCTTGTATGGTAACCAATTCTGCAACATTCGGGCGTAGCGGCGTTCATGATTACATCCTGATCCGCGCCACCGCCCTCATCATGACCTGCTATGTCCTCTATCTGGTGAGTTTTGTCGCGTTCAACGACATCACCTTTGAGGTGTGGACAGGTTTCTTCGCCAATACCTTCACCAAGGTATTCACCCTGTTGGCCCTGCTGTGCGTACTGATCCATGCCTGGATCGGTCTGTGGCAGGTGTTGACCGACTATATCAAGCCGGTATGGCTACGCGGGGCGCTGCAATTTGCCCTGGTCGTGGTGCTGTTTGTCTATCTGATGACGGGTTTCGTCGTGCTGTGGGGTGTGTAAGGTGACTATTCCAACTCGTGAGTTTGATGCTGTGGTGATTGGTGCCGGTGGTGCCGGTATGCGCGCCGCGTTGCAGATTGCCCAGTCCGGCAAGAGCTGCGCTCTGTTGTCCAAGGTTTTTCCAACCCGTTCTCACACTGTTTCCGCTCAGGGCGGTATCACGGTTGCGCTGGGCAATGCCCACGATGACAACTGGCAGTGGCACATGTATGACACCGTAAAAGGCTCCGATTACATTGGTGATCAGGAGGCCATCGAGTACATGTGCAAAACCGGCCCCGAGGCTATCTATGAGCTGGAGAACATGGGCTTGCCCTTCTCCCGTTTCGATAACGGGTCTGTCTACCAGCGTCCGTTTGGTGGTCAGTCCAAGAATTTCGGTGGCGAGCAGGCTGCTCGTACCGCAGCGGCCGCCGACCGTACCGGTCACGCCCTGCTGCACACCCTTTACCAACAGAACGTCAAGAACAAGACCACCGTCTTCTCCGAGTGGTATGCGCTGGATCTGGTGAAAAACCAGGATGGCCACGTGGTGGGTTGTACCGCCATCGACATGGAGAGCGGTGAAGTGGTCTACTTCAAGGCCAAGGCCACCGTGCTGGCGACTGGCGGTGCCGGTCGTATCTACCAGTCCACCACCAACGCCCACATCAACACAGGTGACGGCGTCGGTATGGCGCTGCGTGCCGGCGTCGGCGTGCAGGACATGGAGATGTGGCAGTTCCACCCGACTGGCATCGCCGGGGCAGGGGTGCTGGTAACCGAAGGCTGCCGTGGTGAAGGCGGCTATCTGCTCAATAAAGATGGCGAGCGCTTCATGGAGCGTTACGCCCCGAACGCCAAGGACTTGGCGGGTCGCGACGTGGTGGCCCGCTCCATCATGATCGAGATCCGTGAAGGCCGTGGCTGCGACGGCCCCTGGGGCCCGCACATCAAGCTGAAGCTGGATCACCTCGGCAAAGAGGTGCTGGAATCCCGTCTGCCGGGCATCTGCGAGCTCTCTCGCACCTTCGCCCACGTGGATCCGGTCAAAGAGCCGATCCCGATCATCCCGACCTGCCACTACATGATGGGCGGCGTGCCGACCAACGTGAATGGCCAGTGCCTGACCCAGGACAAGAACGGCAACGATGTGCCGGTAGTCGGTCTGTTTGCGGTGGGCGAGATTGCCTGCGTCTCGGTGCACGGCGCCAACCGTCTGGGTGGCAACTCCCTGCTGGATCTGGTGGTGTTCGGCCGCGCGGCCGGCATGCATCTGGTCAACACTCTGGGCGAGATGGAACATGGTCGCGATGCCTCTGAGTCGGATCTGGATGCCGCACTGGCCCGCTTCAACCGCTGGGAAAATTGCCGTGACGGGGAAGACCCGGTGCAGATCCGCAAAGACCTGCAGCGCTGCATGCAGAACAACTTCTCCGTGTTCCGCGAAGGGGCTGCGATGGCAGAGGGGCTGGCCGAGCTCAAGGTTATCCGCGAGCGCCTCAAGTCAGCCCGTCTGGATGACACCTCCAAAGAGTTCAACACCCAGCGCATCGAGTGCCTGGAGCTGGACAACCTGATGGAGACGGCGTTTGCCACGGCGGTTGCCGCCAACTTCCGTACCGAGAGTCGCGGTGCTCACTGCCGCTTCGACTTCCCGGATCGCGACGATGAGAACTGGCTGTGCCACAGCCTCTATCATCCGGACACCGAGTCCATGACCCGTCGTGCTGTCAACATGTCACCCAAGACCCGTGAGGCGTTCCCGCCCAAGGTTCGGACTTACTGATTGCGGAGCCAGCCCTATGAACGTCACATTCTCTGTCTACAGATACAATCCGGATGTTGATAACGTCCCCCATATGAAGGATTATCATCTTGATATTCCTGAAGGTTCCGACATGATGGTGCTCGATGCACTGATCCAGTTGAAAGAGCTGGATCCCACGCTTGCCTTCCGCCGCTCCTGCCGCGAAGGGGTTTGTGGATCTGACGGTCTCAACATGAATGGCAAGAACGGTCTTGCCTGCATCACCCCGCTCTCCGATTTGCTGAAGAAGGGCAACAAGGTCGTTATCCGCCCCTTGCCCGGCCTGCCGGTGATCCGTGATCTGGTGATCGACATGACCCAGTTCTACGCCCAGTGGGAGAAGGTCAAACCCTTCCTCATCAATGAAGACAAGTTGCCGCCGGTGCGTGAGCACCTGCAATCCCCCGAAGAGCGTGCCAAGCTGGATGGCCTGTACGAGTGTATTCTTTGTGCCTGCTGCTCCACCTCTTGCCCCTCCTTCTGGTGGAACCCCGACAAGTTCATCGGTCCGGCCGGGCTGCTTGCCGCCTACCGCTGGCTGGCTGACAGCCGCGACACCGCGACCACCGAACGGCTGGGTAATCTGGACGACGCCTTCAGCGTGTTCCGCTGCCACGGCATCATGAACTGCGTGAACGTCTGTCCGAAAGGCTTGAACCCGACCAAGGCGATTGGCCAGATCAAGTCGATGTTGCTCAATCGGGCTGTTTAGTATTTGGGCCGGCCCTGTGCTGGCCCGACTTCCGGATAGCCATCCCACCCGTGGCAGGATGGCTGTTTGAACCCTACAAGCTGCGTAGCAGTAACAAGAAGTACAAGGGATAGAAATGCATAACGGCGTGATGAAGGCCTGGTTGGAGTCATCTCACCTGGCTGGTGCGAATGCAAGCTATATCGAGGATTTGTACGAATCCTTCCTGGAAAATCCTGACTCCGTGTCCGACGAGTGGCGCAGCCTGTTTAGCGAGCTGCCCCAGGTCAATGGCCATGCGGTTGAACAACCCCACTCCCAGGTCCGCGATTATTTCCGTCGTCTGGCCAAGGATCCCTCTCGCTACAGTGCCCCCGTCTCCGATCCGCAAGTGGATGCCAAGCAGGTGCGGGTATTGCAGCTGATCAACGCCTTCCGTTTCCGTGGTCACCAGAATGCCAATCTGGACCCGCTGGGCCTGTGGCAGCGTGAAACCGTTGCCGAACTGGATCCTGCGTTTCACAACCTGCAGGGCGCAGATATGGAGGCCACCTTCAATGTGGGCTCCTACGCCATCGGTCGCGAGACCATGGTGCTCTCCGACCTCTACGCCTCGCTGAAGAAGACCTATTGCGGCAGCATAGGCGCCGACTACATGCACCTCACCTCCACGGAAGAGAAGCGCTGGCTGCAACAGCGTCTCGAATCCATTGAAGGGAAGGGGAGCTACACCCTCGAAGAGAAGACCCGTTTCCTCGAGAGCCTGACCGCCGCCGAAGGGCTGGAGAAATATCTTGGCGCCAAGTTCCCGGGAGCCAAGCGCTTCTCGCTGGAAGGTGGCGACGCCATGATCCCCATGCTCAAGGAGCTGATCCGTCGCGCCGGTGAGCAGGGCTGCAAAGAGGCCGTTATCGGTATGGCACACCGCGGTCGTCTCAACGTGCTGATCAACGTGCTCGGTAAACGTGCGCAGGATCTGTTCGACGAGTTTGCCGGCAAGCACGGCGAATCCTGGGGTACCGGTGATGTGAAGTACCACATGGGCTTCTCTTCCGACTTCGCCACCCCGGGCGGCAACGTCCACCTGGCGCTCGCCTTCAACCCCTCTCACCTCGAAATCGTCAACCCTGTGGTCATCGGCTCGGTCCGTGCCCGTATGGATCGTCGCGGTGACAAGGATGGCTCCAGCGTGTTGCCCATCACCATTCACGGTGACTCGGCCATGGCCGGTCAGGGCGTGGTGGCCGAGACCTTCAACATGTCCCAGACCCGCGCCTATGGTGTCGGCGGGACGGTGCGCATCGTCATCAACAACCAGGTTGGTTTCACCACCTCCTATATCCGTGACCTGCGCTCCACCGAATATTGCACCGACATCGCCAAGGCGGTGCAGGCGCCGGTGCTGCATGTCAACGGGGATGATCCGGAAGCCGTGGTGCTGGTGACCCAGATTGCGCTGGATTACCGCAATACCTTCAAACGCGACGTGGTGATCGAGCTGGTCTGCTACCGTCGTCACGGCCACAACGAAGCGGATGAGCCGAGCGCGACCCAGCCTTTGATGTACCAGAAGATCAAGCAGCACCCGACCCCGCGCAAGATCTACGCCGATCAGCTGGTGGCCGAGGGGAGCCTCGCTCAGGAGCGGGCGACCGAACTGGTCAACGAGTATCGTGAAGCGCTGGATCGCGGCGAGCGGGTGAGCAAGGAGTGGCGGCCGATGGAGCTGCACTCCGTCGACTGGACCCCTTATCTGGGCCACGACTGGAACATGGCCTATGAGAGTGCCGTGCCGATGGATCACCTCAAGAGCCTCGGCGAGCGGGTGAGCCAGTATCCGGCGACCCACGTGCTGCAGCGTCAGGTCGAGAAAATTTATGAAGACCGCCGTCTGATGGCCGCGGGTGAGAAGCTGGTGGATTGGGGCTTTGCCGAAACCCTGGCCTACGCCACTCTGGTGGACAAGGGGTCCCGCATCCGCTTTACCGGTGAAGATTCCGGCCGTGGCACCTTCTTCCACCGCCACGCCGTGCTGCACAGCCAGACCGATGCCAGCACCTACACCCCGCTGTGCAACCTGCACGACGAGCAGGGTCCGTTCGAGGTGTATGACTCTGTGCTGACCGAGAACGCGGTACTGGCCTTTGAATATGGTTACGCCAGCGCCGAGCCGGCTGGCCTCACCATCTGGGAAGCCCAGTTCGGTGACTTCGCCAACTGCGCCCAGGTCGTGGTCGACCAGTTCCTCTCCTCCGGCGAGCAGAAGTGGGGCCGGATGTGCGGCCTGACCATGCTGCTGCCGCACGGTTACGAGGGGCAGGGGCCGGAGCACTCTTCCGCCCGTCTGGAGCGTTATCTGCAGATGTGCGCCCAGCACAACATGCAGGTGTGCGTGCCCTCAACCCCGGCGCAGGTGTTCCATATGCTGCGTCGTCAGGTAGTGCGCCCGATGCGCCGTCCGCTGATCGTCATGACGCCCAAATCCCTGCTGCGCCACCCGCTGGCGGTGAGCAAGCTCGAAGAGCTGGCGGAAGGCACCTTCCAGAACGCCATTGGCGAGATCGACGCGCTGGATCCGAAAGCGGTCAAGCGGGTGGTCTTCTGCTCCGGCAAGGTTTACTACGACCTGCTCGAAGCCCGTCGCAAGGCGGAGCAGAAGGATGTGGCGATCGTGCGTATCGAACAGCTCTACCCCTTCCCGGAAGAGGAAGTGCGCGCCATTCTGGCCGATTACAGCCACGTCACCGATTTTGTCTGGTGTCAGGAAGAGCCGCAAAACCAGGGCGCCTGGTACTGCACCCGTCACAACTACGATGACGTGCTGCCGACCGGAGCCACCCTGCGTTATGCCGGTCGTCCGGCGTCCGCCTCGCCGGCGGTTGGTTACATGTCCGTCCACGCCAAGCAGCAGAAAGCCTTGGTGGAAGATGCCCTTACTCTGGCCTAAGCCCTGAACAAGAAGTAACAAGGAACTGATTAGATGACTATCGAGATCAAGGTACCGGACCTGCCGGAATCAGTGGCGGATGCCACCATTGCCACCTGGCACAAGAAGCCGGGTGATCTGGTTGCCCGTGATGAAGTGCTGGTCGACATCGAAACCGACAAGGTGGTGCTGGAAGTGCCGGCACCGCAAGCTGGCGTGCTGGGCGACATCCTGCAGGCAGAGGGGGCAACCGTCCTCTCCCGCCAGCTGATCGCCACCATCAAGGCGGCTGCCGTAGCCGGTGAAGAGACCAAAGAGAAGCCGGCCGAAGCGGTTGCCGATGATGGCGCCGATGGCCTGAGCCCCTCTGTGCGTCGTCTGATTGGCGAGCACGACATCGACGTGGCCAAGCTGACTGGCACCGGCAAGGGCGGTCGCATCACCAAGGATGATGTGGAAGCCTACATCAAGGCGCTGAGCAAGCCTGCCGCAGCCGCGCCGGTGGCTGCTGCGCCGGTCGCACCGGTTGCCGCACTGGCCGGTCGCAGCGAGAAGCGGGTGCCGATGACCCGTCTGCGCAAGCGCATTGCCGAGCGTCTGCTGGAAGCGAAAAACACCACCGCCATGCTGACCACCTTCAACGAGGTCAACATGAAGCCCATCATGGATCTGCGCAAGCAGTACGGCGAGATCTTCGAGAAGAAGCACGGCATCAAGCTCGGCTTTATGTCCTTCTACGTGAAGGCGGTGGTGGAGTCCCTCAAGCGCTATCCGGAAGTGAACGCGGCGCTCGATGGTGATGACGTGGTTTACCACAACTACTTTGACGTCAGTATCGCCGTCTCTACCCCCCGTGGTCTGGTGACGCCGGTGCTGCGCGACTGCGACAACATGAGCCTGGCGGACATCGAGAAGGCCATCAAGGATCTGGCGGGCAAGGGCCGTGACGGCAAGCTGACCGTGGATGAACTGACTGGCGGCAACTTCACCATCACCAATGGTGGCGTGTTCGGCTCCCTGATGTCTACCCCGATCATCAACCCGCCCCAGAGCGCCATTCTGGGGATGCACAAGATCCAGGATCGCCCGATGGCCGTTGACGGCAAGGTCGAGATCCTGCCGATGATGTATCTGGCGCTCTCCTACGATCACCGTCTCATCGACGGACGCGAATCGGTAGGCTTCCTGGTCTCCGTCAAGGAGCTGCTGGAAGACCCGACCCGTCTGTTGCTGGACGTCTAAGCCTGTGGCACCCGGGCAAGGGGTTTGCGCCCCGAGCCGGATGTGCTGCTGGACGTTTGAGTAATACCCGAGCGATTGAAAGATAACGAGGGGCCGCCTAGGCCCCCATTCACAGGGGATTGAGAAACACCAGCCCCGGACGGAAATACCTACAACACGGATAGAGCATCTATGAATCTGCATGAATATCAGGCAAAACAGCTGTTTGCCGAGTATGGCCTGCCGGTCTCCGAAGGTTATGCCTGTGCTACCCCACAAGAAGCGGCCGAAGCGGCCGACAAGATTGGCGGCAATACCTGGGTCGTCAAATGCCAGGTACACGCCGGTGGCCGCGGTAAAGCGGGCGGCGTGAAAGTGGCCAAGAGCAAGGATGAGATCCGTGCTTTTGCCCAAAACTGGCTTGGCAAAAATCTGGTGACCTACCAGACCGACGCCAACGGCCAGCCGGTCACCAAGATCCTGGTGGAATCTTGCACCGACATCGCCAAAGAGCTCTACCTGGGCGCCGTGGTTGACCGTGGTTCGCGCCGCGTGGTCTTCATGGCCTCGACCGAAGGTGGCGTGGACATCGAGAAGATCGCCCACGAAACCCCCCATCTGATCCACAAGGCCACCCTGGACCCGCTGGTTGGCCCGCAGCCCTATCAGGCCCGCGAGCTGGCCTTCAAACTGGGTCTGGTCGGCGATCAGATCAAACAGTTCACCAAGATCTTCATGGGTCTGGGCCAGATGTTCCTGGATTGCGACTTCGCGCTGCTGGAGATCAACCCGCTGGTGATCACCGCGCAGGGCAACCTGCACTGCCTGGACGGCAAGATCAACATCGACGCCAACGCCCTGTACCGTCAGCCCAAGCTGCGCGAAATGCACGACCCGTCACAGGATGACCCCCGCGAAGCGCACGCCGCCCAGTGGGAGCTGAACTATGTGGCCCTCGATGGCAACATCGGCTGCATGGTGAACGGCGCGGGTCTGGCCATGGGCACCATGGACATCGTCAACCTGCACGGCGGCAAGCCGGCCAACTTCCTTGACGTCGGCGGCGGCGCCACCAAGGAGCGCGTAACCGAGGCGTTCAAGATCATCCTCTCCGACAGCAACGTCAAAGCGGTGCTGGTCAACATCTTTGGCGGCATCGTGCGCTGCGACATGATCGCGGAAGGCATCATAGGTGCGGTCAAGGAAGTGGGGGTCAAGGTGCCCGTCGTGGTCCGTCTGGAAGGCAACAACGCCGAGCTGGGCGGTATCAAGCTGGCCGAGAGCGGCCTCAACATCATTGCGGCCAAGAGTCTGACCGATGCCGCGCAGCAAGTCGTCAAAGCAGCGGAGGCCAACTGATGAGCGTACTGATCAACAAGGACACCCGAGTCATCTGCCAGGGCTTTACCGGCGGTCAGGGTACTTTCCACTCCGAGCAGGCGCTCTCTTACGGCACCCAGCTGGTGGGCGGCGTCTCCCCGGGCAAGGGTGGCACCACCCATCTGGGCCTGCCGGTGTTCAACACCGTCCGTGACGCGGTCGAAGCGACCGGCGCCACCGCCTCCGTCATCTATGTGCCGGCGCCGTTCTGCAAGGATGCCATCCTGGAAGCGATCGACGCGGGCATCAAGCTGATTGTGACCATCACCGAAGGCATCCCGACGCTGGATATGCTGGACGTCAAAGTGAAGCTGCAAGAGACCGGCGTGCGGATGATCGGCCCCAACTGCCCGGGCGTGATCACTCCGGGTGAGTGCAAGATCGGCATCATGCCGGGCCACATTCACAAGCCGGGCAAGGTTGGCATCGTCTCCCGCTCCGGCACTCTGACCTACGAAGCGGTCAAGCAGACCACTGACGAGGGCTTTGGCCAGTCCACCTGCGTCGGTATCGGTGGCGACCCCATCCCGGGCTCCAACTTTATCGACATTCTGGAGATGTTCCAGAACGACCCGCAGACCGAAGCGATCGTGATGATCGGCGAGATCGGCGGCAACGCCGAGGAAGACGCTGCCGCCTATATCAAGGCCCACGTCACCAAGCCGGTGGTCTCCTATATCGCCGGTGTTACTGCCCCTCCCGGCAAGCGGATGGGCCACGCTGGCGCCATCATCTCCGGTGGCAAGGGTACCGCCGCCGAGAAGTTTGCCGCGCTGGAAGATGCTGGCGTGAAAACCGTCCGCTCCTTGGCCGATATCGGCAAGGCCCTGCGCGAAGTAACCGGCTGGTAATTCCTGTTAGCCCGTTATCTCTAATAAAAAAAGCCGCCCAATGGGCGGCTTTTTTTATAGTCGCATATTGGAGGTGACAGCTAAATAATGACTTTTATATACAACTTGACCTCAATCAGGTCTCAGTGCAGGATGGAACATCAATATAAAAAAGATGAATTTATAGGAGACGTCATTTGGATGATAAACAGTTTTTGGTTGAAATAGTTAAGCATATGGCTTGGCCTTTGGTAACAATATTAGCAGTCTTTTTTGTTAAGGATAAACTAGATTCATTATTTAGTGGTGGAGTCAAGTCTGCGAAACTAGGAGATGCTGAAGTACAGTTTTTCGAAAGCCGGCAAAATAATCAAGTTAACACAGAGTTGAAGCAAGATCTTAAACACCTAATTCCTGTTGACCCTACCGGAATAAGAGATGGGCTGGAAGATAAAATCAAATCACAATTAGAGTCCATAAAAGACGAAAAGGAAAAGATAAATATACTAATCAAAAATTTAGCGCAGCAGCAGATATATGGTTATTTTGATAAAATATATTACAGTATATTTGGTTCACAGATACAGCTTTTAGAGTTTCTCATAATTAAGCCTAAAGGGGAAGCGAGTCTTCAGGAAATTGTTCCATTTTTTGAAAATGCAAAAAAGTCTTATCCTGAAGCTTTCTTAGGAAAGTTTTTCTCTGATTATATTGAATTTTTAATTAGCTGGGAATTGGTAACTAATGTAGGTGGTGAATATTCAATAACGGCTAATGGAAAGGCATTTATAGCATATATCACCGCCATGAAATTTAACAAAAACAAATCTCTATAGTGGCATTGTAAAGATTGGAGTTGATAATATGTTGATGCTGGAGGTATCGAACTATTGGTGTGCATTGTAATGTTCAAAATTGATATTACAAATTTTTAATTTCATGTAGAGTTAAGGTGGTGGAAAGATGAAGATGACGTCATTACAAGAGCTACATAGAAGCATGATTTCTATTGGTTCTGATATGCAGCAGTTTCAAGTTTCATCAGGTGCAATTGGTTTTGATTGTTTGTTTTCAACACGAGACAGACCAAATTACACATTATCTTTAACTTCACGGGGTCTAAATCCAAAATTCTTTTTATTCCAAGTGAAACGAGGATATTGGATCGACCCATTCTTTGATGGTTTTTATGCAGAACTAGCTAATTTGCTAAATACAGGTGCTAGTACTGGAAATAAATTAATGCCAAAAGATTTTTTAGAGAATTTAAATAATCAAATACCTAAGGATGCATCTGTGACTAACCATCCTTTGCCGAATGAAATTATTAGACTTCGACCAGATATTACGGAAGACCGTGAGCGTCCCTATTTTGACACATGGATATATTGGACTCGCGAAAGTGGGAAGGGGCCTAGCATAGAGAATAAACATAAGACAAAGCTGGTGCTTGGCTCTGATGCTTTTGATTACAGTGTGCGTATGAATGCATCTTCAAAATGGAGTGCAAAAGAGTTAAATCGCTCTTGGAAAGAGCAAATGCAATAACTAAGTGAATAAGTTTGTTCTAGTAATAATACCGCGCCATAAAAATGCCGACCAAAAGGTCGGCATGTTGCTTTTAAAAGGCGCTGTGCTTGTGGCATATGCTCAGATCGCCGCTGACCAGATGCTCACACTCGCCATTGTGCTTGAGCCTATTGGCTAAAGACCGTCTGCCCGCGAAAGACGGTGCGGGTGACTTTGGTGTCGGCGATCTGCTCCGGTTTGCCGGCGGCGACCAGCTGGTAGAGATCCCGATCCAGCACGATAAAGTCGGCCGATTTGCCCGCTTCGATGGATCCGCTGACGGCCTGCTGGCGCACCGCGCGCGCGCCATTGATGGTGTAGGCCGCCAGCATTTCGTCCAGGGTAATGCGCTGGCTGGCGCGATAGTCATCGCCGCTCTGGGGAGCATGGTTGACCCCGGCGGCCATATTGGCGAAGGGGCGCGGATCGCGGCTATCGACCGGCGCATCGCTGCCGGCCACCAGAATGGCCCCCGCCTTGCGCGAGCTGGCCACCGGATAGAGCGCCTGCTTGAGATACCCCTTGGGATCGTACATCGCCTCGTGCAGGGATTGCCCCTTGCGGGTCGGCTGGATAAAGGGGGTGACCAGCATGTCGTATTCGGGCTGGGGGTTGGTCCAGGCGTAGGTGAAGGTGAGGTAGAGGCCAAGCTGGCCGAGCCGCTGCTGATCGTCCGGATGCACCACCTGCAGATGGGCCAGGGTGTGGGGAGTGCCGTGATCGCCGTTGCTGGCGCGGGCCGCCTCCAGCGCATCGAGGGCCATGCGGGTGGTGCGATCACCGATACTGTGCATATGGATGCTGAAGCCTGCCTTGTCCAGCGCTCCTATATAGCGGGTGAGATCGGCCTCCCGGTAGTTGACGATCCCGTTGCTGCCGGACTCCTCGCTGTCGGCTGTGATGGTCACTTCATCGGTAGCCGGGTCTCTGGCCAGATGGGGGGTGTGGTAGTTTGCCAGCATGCCGGCATTGGGCAGGAAGGGGGGGGTTGTGAAGGGATCCCCTTCCAGCACACCGTCGAGGAAGATCTTGACCGCATCGGCCTTAATCAGCGGGTTGTTGGCAAAGGATTCTCTCACCTGGCTGGCCTTGGCAAGATGCCCCTCTATATCGAGTTTGCCCTGATAATCATCATCGCTAAAGCAGGTGGCGGCCGTGACACGCATATGCAGCAGGTCCCGTGACTGCATGGTGAGTAGTCGCTGGCGGATAAAGTCGGTGGCGCAGGCATCCTGAATGCTGGTGATACCGCGAGAGGCCATCAGCTCGGCAATGGCGGGCAGGATCTGGTCGTATTGGCTGGCTGCCTGCTCATCACTGGCGCTCAGAACGCCGCTATCGGGCACTGGAATGGCGCTGCGGGCCGTGTCACGCACCACTCCGCTGGTCAGGTCGACATAGGGGATAAAGGGCTCGAAGACCCCGCCGGGGGCCAGCGTAGTTCCATTGAAGCCGATTGTGTTGCCGTCGTTATCCTGCGCCATGGCAAGGGCGCGGGAGTTGTAGGCACTGGCATGGCCATCGACCCCGGCCAGCACCACCGGATTGTCGGGGGCGGCGGCATCGAGGGCTGCCAGCAGGGTGGCATGGCTGGCGGTTGCCGTATTGCCCTCGTAGGGAGACCACTGGTTGACTACCAGCCACTCCCCCGGTTTGGCCGCATAGCGGGGCAGGCATGTGCTGATCTTGGCGGCCAGCTGATCCAGAGTGACGGGTTTGCCATCGAGATCGCACATGTCCAGCGCCACCGTACCGAGCAGATGGATATGGTTGTCATGCAGGCCGGGCAGTACCATTCGGCCTTGCAGATCCACCACCCGGGTGGTGGGGTGCTTGAGCGCTTCGGCCCCCTCCTGGTTGCCCACATAGATAAACTGGCCGTCACTGACCATCATGGCCTCGGCTACCTGACGCTGCCCATCCTGGGTGTGGATCTTGCCGTTGAGATAGAGGGTCGTTGCCCCATTCGTATCATTGGTGTCACTTCGGCAGCCACCGAGCAGGCCTGCGGCCAACAGGAGGGTGATGCCAAATCGGGTTGAGGTATGTTTGCTATCCATTGCACTGCTCTCCTTGGGTTAAATGCAGTAATTACTGCAGATCTGAGCAGATATGTTTATTGCAGCTATTCTGAAAAAATCCAGTAATTACTGCATTTGTTTAACTTTTTGTTTACCTTGTCTCATGGATGTCAATGAGCCACTACCGGTCGTGACCCGGGCAAAGAGGGGACCTCAGTGGTTCGAAGGAGAGAAGATGTCAGAACAACGAGTGCCTGCCGCCCTGCATATGCGGCGTCAGCCCCGGCAGCAGCGCAGTCAGGAGGTGGCGAGTCGCATTGAACAGGCCACCCTGCTGTTGCTGCAGGAGCGAGGTTTTGCCGCCCTCAACACCAATGCCATTGCTGATCGGGCCGGTGTCGGGATCAAATCGCTCTACCACCTCTATCCCAACAAGGAGGCGATCATTTGCCGTCTCGCTATGGGGTGGCTGGCAGCTATCTGTGAGGCGCAAGAGCAGATCCGAACCCAGGCGACCAGTTGGCCGCACGTGCTGGTGCTGCTGGATCTGGCGCTTGAAGAGCTTGATCGTCGCTTTGTCGGCTATGGTGCCTTGTGGCACGCCATGGATCTCATCCCCGAACTGCACGTGGTCGAGCAGGAGCACGAGCGGCGCCAGATTGACTTCTGGTCATCCCTGCTGCGCGACTTTGGCTGCCGCTGGCCGGAGGCCGAGCTCACGAGTCTGGTGCGCTACTTCTATCGCACCGCCGATGTGACCAAGCAGTGCACCCGTGGTGATGGGGAGGCGGGCCAGAGGATGTGGTTGCTGCATCGTCGCTGGAGCGAGCAGCTGATCGCTGCCGCTATTGCCGAGTCCGACCCGGCACGGGTGTGGCAGGCAAGGCCAGCCCTGCTTATGGGCACGGAAGTGCAGGCAAAGGCGGCGCCATAACAGGCGCCGCAAGGTGTGCGGGTCGGCGCTTTGCTTGTTGTAGCCAGACGTGGCTGAACCGTGCAAGAGCGATGTCAGCGCGATTATTTATCCGCCTTGCCCGCCGCATCGGCAAGTTTGGCCAGCTGTTTGTCATACCAGGCCACCGGACGGTTCTCATCTTCCGCCCGCTCCTTGCGCCTGATGGCGTTGCGCACCGCCATGGCGCCCAGCCAGCGAAAGGGTTCGGGCGGAAAATAGCCGCGCGGGCCGCTGACCAGCGCGCAGTCGCGCCACGGCTTGTCCGCTTCCCGCACCTCATCGCGCACCAGGGCCGCCAGTACTTGACCGCCCATCCAGCTCTGCGCCACTCCGTTGCCGGAATAACCGAGGCCATAGACGATATTGGGCTGCCCTCGCCAGTGGCCGAAGAAGGGGAGGCCATCCACCGAGCGGTCGGAGGCGCCGCACCAGCTGGCGGCGATGGGCACCTCTTTGAGCGCCGGAAAGAAGCGGCGCAGGGTGCGGGTGAGGGGAGCAAGATAACGGCTGGGGGCATCAAACTCGGCCAGATGGCGGTTGGCAAAGGCGAAGGTGTTGCCCCCCTTGCCCAGCATCAGCCGCCCTTGCGGGGTGGAGCGGTAGTAATGGACAAAGGTGCGGCCATCCACCACGGAGCGGCCGTGCGCAAGCTGCTGGGCGGCCAGTGCATCCGGCGCGGGGTCGGTTATCACCATATCGGAGGAGACCAGCACGATACTGCGGCGAAACTCGCGAAAGTGCTGCACCATGGCGCTGTTGAGGGCCAGCACCACCTTGCGGGCACGCACCTCACCCTGCGGCGTTTGCACCCGCGCTGGCTGGCCCGCCTCAAGGCGCTGCATGGGGGAGTGTTCATAGACCTCGACCCCCAGCTCCCGCGCCACCCGCAGCAGGCCGCGCACCAGCAGTGCCGGCTGCACCGAACCGGCGTGGGGGCTGTAAAGCCCCTCCAGATGGACATGGGAGCCGCTCTGGCTCGCCAGTTCACCCTCCGCAATCGCCTGCCACTGGTTAAGGTCGGCTCGCTGTAGCTCCCGTAATACCGGCTCCATCAGGCCGCGCTGTGCCTCGCTGGTGGCGGTGTAGCAGGTGCCCTCGACCCTCAGCTCCGCCTCAATGTTGTGCGTTTCGCAGACGCGGGCGATCTCGTGCACTGCCTGTTCGGACCTTTGCACCAGCCAAGCGGCCTGCTGCTCGCCAAAGAGGCGCTTTAACGTCAGGTATTTGGCCGACCAGGTGAGCAAACAGCCGCCGTTGCGCCCGGAGGCGCCGCTGCCGCAGCGATCTTTTTCCAGCACCATGATGCGCAAGTGTGGCTCGGCCTGTTTAAGGGCGATGGCGCTCCACAGCCCGGTAAAGCCGCCACCGACGATGCAGACATCGGCCTCGTGGTGGCCGTGAAGTGGCGTGGGGGGCGCGGGCTGTTCGGCGGCGAGTGCTTCGGCCAGCCAGAAGGGGAGAGTGGACATGATGACTCCTCGATAAGGTTATGGGTGGCGCCAGCGCTGGGTGCGATCCAGCAAGGCGCGGCTCAAAAAGAGCTGGAGCAGCTTGACGGTGGCGGCGGCCAGCAGGATCAGGGTGGCCATGGCGGCGGCGGCAGCGGTATCGCCGGAATCCTCCATGTTCAGCACGGCGATGGAGGCGAGCACGCTGTCGCTCGAATAGAGGAAGATCACCGCCGAGGTGGTGGTCATGGCGTTGACGAACAGATAGATAAAGATCTCCAAGAGCGCTGGCAGGGAGGCGGGCAGGGTGACCCGCCAGAACGCCTTCCAGAGCGGAATGCGCAATGAGATGGCCACCAGCTCCAGCTCTTTGGGCAGTTGCTTGAGGCTGGTTAGCGCCGTCATATGGCCCACGGTGTAGTAGTGGATGACGCAAGAGAGCACCATCAGTGGCAGGGTGCCGTAGAGGCCGCCAAAGAGCGGATTGCCGTTGAAAAAGAAGATGTAACCCAGCCCCAGCACCATGCCGGGTACCGCCAGCGACAGCATGGCGAGCAGATGCAGCAGTTGGCGCAGCGGCGCGAAGTGGCGTCCCTTCTCCTGCGCCCAGGCCAGCACCATCACCAGCACGGTGCCGATAAGTGCGGTATAGAGGCCCAGCTGCAAGGTGTTGGTAAAGGGCTGCCAGCCATAGACACTGTTGCTGTCAAAGGCGTAGTGATCCAGCGTCAGAGCGAGGTTGTAAGGCCAGAACTGTACCAGCGAGCCGTAAACCGCCATGCCCACCAGCGCCAGAAACAGCAGGGCCCAGAGCGTGCACCAGCCGAGCGCCAGCAGATCCCGCAGCCGATGGGGTTTGGGCCGATAGGGCACCGCCTTGGTGCTGCTCTGCTCCTGCATCTTGCTGCGCACTCTGTGCTCCAGGGCAAAGCTCAACAGTGCCGGCAGCAGCAGGGTGACGCTGGCAACGGCGCCCAGCGAGAAGTTCTGCATCCCGATCACCTGCCGGTAGATATCGGTGGCCAGCATGCTGTACTGGCCGCCAATCACCTTGGCCACCCCGAAGTCGCAGATGGTGAGGGTGAAGACGGCGATGGCGGCGCTGAGCAGGCCATAACGGGCGGTAGGCAGGGTGACGGTGACAAAGGTGCGCCAGCCGCTGCTGCCCAGCACCCGGGAGGCTTCATAGAGGCGGGCGTCGCTCTGACCGAGCGCCGTGATAAGGATCATCAGGGCGTGAGGGAAGCACCAGAAGCCAAGACCAATGACGATACCGATGGGGCCGTAGATGCTCTCCCCGCCGAGCAGCCCCTTGGCGATCCCCTGATTGCCAAACCAGTAGACCAGACTGATGGCGGGCAACAGGGAGGGCATCAACAGCGGAATAAGGCCGATAAGGCGAAACAGACTCTTGCCCGGCATGCAGGTGCGGGTGAGGGCATAGGCGTAGCCAAAGGCGATGGTCACCACCAGCGCGGTGATCAGCACTCCGAGCCAGAGGGTATTGCCGATGGTGCGCCCCAGATGAGGGGAGTCGAAGTAGGCGCTGAAGTTGGCAAGGCCCACCCAGAGGCCGTTCTCATCCTGCAGGCTCTTTTGCAGCATGGTGAGCAGTGGCAGCAGCAGACCGCCGGTGAGCAGGGCGATGCCGAGCGCAAGCAGGAACAGTTGCAGCAGCTGATCCCGGCTCCAGCCGCGACAAAGTCGCTGCCAGCGGCCGTCTGGCCGGGCTGTCGCTGGCGGCAACAGGGAGGAGGTCGCAAGGGGGGCTGTCATGGGCGATCTCCTTCAAACAGCTGAATCGCCCCGGCGGGCCAGTGCAGCAAGCAGCGCATGCCGCTGCGCCAGCCACCCTGTTCGTGGCGGGGCAGCTCGTGGGTCGGGCGCTCCACCAGGATCTGCTGCGGGCCCAGATAGGTGTCGGCGGTGCAGATCAGGCGCTGAGCGGCGCCGAGAAACTCCACCTGATCGATGGTTGCTTCAATGCCATGTTGCCCAAGATACGGCTCGCTCGGCGCACTCAGGGTGATCGCCTCGGGGCGGATCGCCACCTGCAATTTGCTGCCGGCCGCGGCCCGGTTGGCAAGTGTCAGCGGTTGTTCGTTGAGGCGCACCTGAGTGGGGCCGAGCACCAGGGTGTCGAGGAAGTTCATGGTGCCGACGAAGCTTGCCACGAAACGGCTGGCAGGCTGGTGGTAGATCTCCTGCGGGGAGCCTACCTGCACGATGCGGCCACCCTCCATCACCACAATGCGATCGGCCATGGTCAGCGCCTCTTCCTGATCGTGGGTCACCATGATGGTGGTAATGCCAAGGCGCTGCTGCAGGGCGCGGATCTCGCTGCGAAGATGGGTGCGTACCAGTGCATCCAGCGCGCTGAGCGGTTCGTCCAGCAACAACAGGCCGGGGGAGAGGGCGAGCGCCCGGGCCAGCGCCACCCGCTGCTGCTGGCCGCCGGAGATCTGGCTCGGGTATTTGTGGGACTGGGCTGTGAGATCCACCAGTCCCAGCCAGTGATCGACCCGCTCCTTGATGAGATCCCGTGCCAGCCCCTGATTTTCAAGGCCGAAGGCGATGTTCTGGGCCACCGTCAGGTTGGGGAAGAGGGCATAGGATTGAAACACGATGCCAAAGTCGCGCTGCTGGGGCGGCAGTTGGGAGATGTTGCGCCCCCCTTGCCAGATCTCGCCGCTGTCCGGCAGATCCAGCCCGGCGATGGCTCTGAGCAGGGTGGTTTTGCCGCAGCCGGAGGGGCCGAGAAAGCAGATAAACTCCCCCGGCTCAATGGTCAGAGAGATCCCCTTGAGGGCCTGAAAAGCACCGAACTGCTTGTTGAGATGTTGAATGTCCAGATAGGGCTGGGTCATGGTTCGACTCGCTACTGATTTGGTATATACCAGTTTGCGGGTGAAGTGTGACGGTCAGGTGATCGGGGGATGACAGCTTGATGACAGTCAAATGACATCGGGTCGCCAGCAAGTGGTTGGGCCCTGTGTGGATGGGCGAAGCGTCGCTAATTGAAGGCAATACAAACTCGGGAAGTTAAAACCAAAAAGCGAAGGCCAACACCTGTTGGCCTTCGACTGGCAGTTTATTGGTGGCTGTGTGTGGGGCGTGAACAAACCGCAGCCCTTCACGCTTACTGCTTGGCTTCGGTCTTGCCGTCGAAACTGGCGCTCCACTGGGCCAGGATGGTGTTGCGCTCGCGGGCAGCCCAGCCAAAGTCGTTGTCGATCATCTGGCCTTTGATATTGGCGGGATAGCCGGCTCTGGGCTTGGCCACATCCGGGATGGCGACCACTGCGAACGACTTGTTGTAGAGGGCGTTGGCCTGTTCGGTGGCGGCAAAGTCGAGCAACTGCTTGGCGGCATCCAGCTTGGGGGTGCCCTTGATGATGGCGGCAGCTTCCATATCCCAGCCCGAACCCTCTTTCGGGAACACCACCTCGATGGGGGCACCCTTGGCCTTGAGGCTGGTGGCCGGGAAGTCAAAGGAGATACCGATCACCGTCTCGCCGCTGGCGGCCAGCTTGCAGGGGGCGGAGCCCGAGTGGGTGTAACGGTCGATGTTCTGGTGCAGGCCGTTCATAAATTGCCATCCCTGCTTCTCACCCATGGTCTGCAGCCAGCCAGCGACGCTCAGGTAACCGGTGCCGGAGGAGCTGGGGTTGGGCATGATCACCTTGCCCTTGTAGATGGGCTTGGTGAGGTCGGCCCAGCTGGTGGGGGCCGGGATCCCCTGTTTCTCGGCCTCTACCTTGTTGAAGCAGATGGCACTGAAGAAGGCGTCCAGACCGATCCAGTGCGGCTCGGCCTTGCTGTCGCGAAAGCGGCTGTCGAGCTTATCCAGCCCTTTCGGTGCATAGGCATTGAGCATCTGCTGCTGATCGAGCTGCATCAGGCTGGTCGCCGCCAGCCCCCATACCACATCCGCTTTGGGCTGGGCTTTTTCTGCCAGCAAGCGGGCGGTGACCACGCCGGTGGAGTCACGCACCCACTTGATGTTGATATCCGGATGCTGGCGCTCGAACGCGGTTTTCAGCTCGCTGAGCTGCTCCGGTTCGAAGGCGGTATAGACGGTGAGATCGGTTGCGGCCAGTACCGGGGTGGTCATGGCAGCCAGCACGGCGGCGGCCAGCAGATGGGTTCCCTGTTTCATCCTCTTCTCCATATAAGTTGGCTTGGTATAAACCAGATTGGTCGAGAGAGAGGCTAGGGGATCTTTATGACGTGACCGTGACAGCCCCGTGACGTTTTGCTGTTCCTGATTTGTTCGTGACTAATCCTGGGTATCCACCTCGATCTCCAGACTGTCGTGGCGCCAGTACTCCAGATCGAAGTCGAGCACCCGGCCGTGCTGATCGAAGTTGAGTCGCTCGAGGCGCAGGGCGGGCAGACCGGCGGTGGCCCCCAGCGCCTTGGCCACCTCGTCCGGCAGGGCGGTGGGGAAGAAACGTACCTGCATGCGGGCGTAGTGGAGATCGTAATGGGCCTGGTAGATCTCGGTCAGACTGCCGTTGAGATCCAGTTCCAGCAGGCCGGGCACCCGCTCTGGCAGGCAGTGGTTCTCGCAGTAGCAGATGGCGCGCCCGTTGGCGTAGCGCAGCCGTTTGAGCAGAAACAGGCTGTCGAACGGCTTGAGCTGCAGTTGCGCCATCAACGCAGGCGGCACCGCCTGGCGGCTTTTCTCCAGCAGCTCGGTGCGCGGCTCGCCCCCTTGCTCCCGCACTATCTGGTGAAAGTTGGAGGTGCGTCTGGGGTTCAAGCGAAAGCGCGGCGGGGTGACAAACCAGCCGCGGCGATCCTCCCGATAGATAAGGCCGTTCGCCTCCAGCTGCACCAGTGCCTCGCGAATGGTGACCCTTGTGGTGCCATAGAGTTCCCCCAGCAGCCGCTCGGAGGGGAGCTTGTCGTTGGGGGCCAGACCCCCCGCCAGGATCTGGTTGGCGAGGGCATCCTTGATCTGCAGGTATTGCGGTTTGCTCATGAAAATCCCTGGTTTTGCAATAAGTTGGGCAATGGGCTGGGCGCAGGGCTGGTCATCAGCCCGACCGTTAAACGACGAAATAAAAACAAGTTGGTAGATACCAGCATCGCCCCTGCTGTTCAGGCTTCCTAGATTATCGCGATCCTGGCGCTGAAAATGAATTTTTTGTTGCACGTAGCGCCACCCCTTTGACCTTGGCGGGGCAGTTACCCACAATGCGCTCATTCTGGTATATACCAAAAAGGAGCGAAGTCATGACCCATATTCCTGCGGCCCCCGCCGCCGTCGATTACCTGCTGCTGACCCCGGGCCCCCTCTCGACCACCGCGACGGTGCGCGCCGCCATGCTGCAAGACAGCTGTACCTGGGATGCGGACTACAACCAGGGTGTGGTGGAGCCCATCCGCCGCGAGCTGGTGCGGCTTGCAACTGGCCCTGAATATGAAAGTGACTACAGCGTCGTGCTGCTGCAAGGGAGTGGTAGCTATGTGGTGGAGAGCGTGCTGGGCTCGGCGATAGGCGTCGATGAGTGCCTGCTGATCATCAACAACGGCGCCTACGGTGCCCGCATGGGGGAGATGGCCCGCTGCCTTGGCCTGCGCCACCATGAGCTGGACTGCGGCGAGACCACCCGCCCGGAACCCGCCGCCATTGAGGCGATGCTGGCGCGCCACCCCGAGATCACCCACTTGGCCATGGTGCACTGTGAGACCACCACCGGCATGCTCAATCCGCTCGATGAGGTGGCTGCGCTCTGCCTGCGCCGCGGCATCCGCCTGATCGTTGATGCCATGAGCAGCTTTGGCGGCATCCCCATCGACATGGGCCGCCTTGGCATCGAGTTTCTGATCAGTTCCGCCAATAAGTGCATTCAAGGGGTGCCTGGCTTTGGCTTCGTCATCGCCCGCCGCGCTGCGCTGGCGGCCTGCGCCGGTCGTGCCCGCTCGGTCTCCCTCGACCTGCACGCCCAGTGGCAGACCATGGAGCAGCAAGGGGGCAAGTGGCGCTTTACCTCGCCCACCCATACCGTGCTTGCCTTTGCCCAGGCGCTGCGCGAGCTGGACGAGGAGGGGGGCATCGCCGCCCGCCATCAGCGTTACAATGAAAATCAGCGCACGCTGGTGGCGGGGATGGCTGCCCTCGGCTTTGCGCCACTGCTGCCAGAACAGTGGCAATCTCCCATCATCACCGCCTTCTACTCTCCGACCCACCCTGACTACCGCTTCGCCGACTTCTACCAGCGGCTCAAGGCACAGGGTTTTGTTATCTACCCGGGCAAGGTCTCCCAGGCCGATTGCTTCCGTATCGGCAATATCGGTGATGTGACCCCAGAGCGGGTGCGCGCTCTGCTCGCCGCCATGGCCAGCGCCTGCTACTGGCAAGGGGGCGCGCGATGACCAGCATGCTGGCTCAGGGTCGTGATCTGCGTGGCCGCGATTTGCATGACCATAAGCTGCACGGCAGCGGCCGCGCCGATAGCGAAGGGGATATCAACCTTGGCGAGGGGCGGGCGCGCTGGTGGGCTGACCAGAGCGAGGCGGTGCAGGCGGGATTGGCGGAGGATAGCCGCTACTTTCTCCATCAGGCACTCTCCACCCCCTGTCTGGATTTGATCGAGGGGGCGCAGGGGAGCTGGTTGACCAGCGTATCGGGCAAGCGTTACCTCGATTTTCACGGCAACAGCGTCCATCAGCTGGGCCACGGCCACCCCAGGGTGGTGGCCGCGGTGCAGCAGCAACTCGCCAATCTGCCGTTTGCACCCCGCCGCTACACCCATCAGGTTGCCATCGACTGCGCCCGCACCCTGGCTGAACTGGCCCCCGGCGATCTCAACCGGGTGCTGTTCGCCCCCGGCGGCAGCGAGGTGGTGGGGATTGCCCTGAAGCTTGCCCGTTTCATCACCGGCAACAGCAAGGTGGTGTCCCTCTGGGATGCCTTTCACGGCGCCTCTCTCGATGCCATCTCGGTCGGCGGTGAAGCCTGTTTTCGCGCCGGCATGGGCCCCTTGATGGCCGGAGTGGAGCGCATCCCGCCGCCCACCCGCTATCGCGGTGTCTGGTATCGCGGGGAGGGGGATGACCAGCACTACGCCGATTATCTGGAGTACGTCATCCAGAAGGAGGGAGGGATCGGCGCCTTTATCGCCGAACCTATCCGCAACACCGATGTGCAGGTGCCCTCGAAGGCCTACTGGCAGCGGGTGCGCGAGATCTGCGATCGCCACAAGGTGCTGCTGATCGTCGACGAGATCCCCAACGCCCTGGGGCGCACTGGCCACTGGTTCAGCTTTGAAGAGTTTGGCATCGAGCCTGACATCATCTGTCTGGGCAAGGGGTTGGGGGGCGGGGTGGTACCGTTTGCCGCGCTCATTACCCGCGACCGTTTCAATCAGGCCGCAGTTATTTCGCTCGGTCACTACACCCACGAGAAGAGCCCTATCGGCTGCGCGGCGGCCCTCGCCACTATAGAGACAATCCGCGAAGCTGGATTGCTGGCAAAAGCGCAGGAGGATGGCCGTTTTATGGCGGCCGAGCTCGCGGCGCTTGCCGAGCGTCACCCGCTGATCGGGCAAGTGCGGGGTATCGGTTTGCTCTGGGCACTCGATCTGGTGGTCGATCATCAGAGTCGCACCCGCAACAGCCAGGCCGCCGAGCGGCTGCTCTACCGCTGTCTGGAGCTGGGGCTCAGCTTCAAGGTCTCCCAAGGGAACGTCATCCAGCTCTCGCCGCCGCTCAATATCGCCCGCGCCGATCTGGTGCGCGCCATCACCATTCTCGATCGCGCCCTTGGCGAGATCGCACTTTCACCGAAACAGGAACACCACCATGACTGACTTGCAGATTGCTGTAGACCCGACCATCGACGTGGAGGCGCTGATCCTCGACTGGGCCGGCACCGTCGTTGATTTCGGCTCCTTCGCCCCCACCTCCATCTTCGTCGAGGCCTTCGCCCGCGCCTATGACTTTGCTGTGACCCTGGACGAAGCACGCCAGCCCATGGGCCTTGGCAAGTGGGATCATATCGCCGCGCTGGGCCGTTTGCCCTCGGTGGATGCGCGCTGGCAGGCCCGCTTCGGCCATCCTATGAGCCACGCCGAGGTGGACCACATTTATCACACCTTTATGCCGCTGCAGATTGCCGCGGTGACCCGCTTTGCCACCCCCATCCCCGGTGTGCTGCCGGTGCTGGATGCTCTGCGGGTGCAGGGGATGAAAATCGGCTCTTGCTCCGGTTATCCCCGTCCGGTGATGGAGGCGCTGGTACCTGCTGCGGCCGATCACGGCTACCGCCCGGATCACTGGGTCGCCACCGACGATCTCAAGGCTGGTGGTCGCCCCGGTCCCTGGATGGCGCTGGCCAACGTAATTGAGCTGGGAGTAAGCGCGGTGCATCGCTGCATCAAGGTGGATGACGCCGTGCCGGGTATCAGCGAAGGGTTGAACGCGGGCATGTGGACTGTGGGGCTGTCGGTTTCCGGCAACGAGTTTGGCGCCACCTGGGAAGAGTTTGTCGCCATGAGCGAGGCGGAGAGCGCCGCCCGGCGCGCACCGGCCGAGGCCAAACTGCGGGCGGCGGGGGCACACTATGTGATTGATACCCTGGCCGACATCGCCCCGGTTATCGCCGATATCAACCGCCGTCTGGCCGCTGGCGAGCGGCCAGAGGCCATCTGCTTGGTCTAACAAAAGCGCTTGACGGGCTTTAGATACAACACGCCCCCATCCGGGGGCGTGTTGCATTTACAGGGTGAAGCCGTGTGCGGTCAGCGGATATCGACCCGCATCAGGGGAGAGGGGGCGTTGTCGACAAAGTGGTGCCAGATATGGTCGTAGAGCGCCTTCTGGCCGGGGAAACTCACCAGCGCCTTGGCTTCGGCCAGGGAACACCAGCGATAGTCTGTGTGCTCATCGTTGAGGGTCACCGCCTGATTGGCCGGGCAATAGACCACAAAAACCGGCACCACCTCCACCGTATTCAAGGCGGCATCGTAAAACTGCTCCAGATACTGGCCGTTGTAGAGCTCGGTGACCCGGATCCCCGTCTCTTCGCCAAACTCCCGAATAATGGTCTGCCAGCCGGTTTCACCCGCCTCCACCGTGCCCGCCACATGGCACCAGAAGCCCCCCTTGACCCGTTTCATCACCAGCAATCTGGTTTCGCCATCGACAGTGGTAAGGGCAACACCAGAGACGGCCTTGCAGCGAATGGGGATCATGATGTGACTCCAGAGGTTGGCCAAAGAGAGCCGTATTGTTTGGCGGACGAGTCAGAGTGGCAAGTGATTTTACGGTCGGCACTGGTCTGTGCCGACGAGGGGGGGGCCAAAGTGACAGGAGGCGGTCAGCCCCCCATTATGCTTGCCGTCTGGATCGCCTCGATCAGCGCGGCCCGGTTGATGCGGGGGCGCTCTTCATCGAGCAGTTGCTGCCACAGCGCAATGGCCTGGCTGTAGCGACCATGCAGGAAGTGATCGGAGGCGAGCAGCATCAGGGCGCTCACTTCCCCCGCGTCCTGCTTGAGGGCGCTATCGAGCAGGTGCAGTGCCTCCGGGGTGAGCTGCTGGCCCGCCTGATAGTAGAGCACGGTGGCCTGCGCGGCTTGAGTCGCTGCGCTGGCGCCCCCCTCCAGCAGAGCGAGACGCTGGTAGGCGAGCAGGGCGTTGTCATATTCGCCCCGATAGAGATAGAGCTGGCCGAGCGCCGCCCAGCTGTCGAGATCGGCGGGGTTGCGCTGAAGCTTCTGATGCAGACTCCCCAGCTCCTTGTCCTGCAGATCCCGCGGGCTCAACCCCGCCAGCGGATCGGGACGGGATGCATAATCCTGCCATGCCTGATAACGGCCGCTGCTGAAATACACAGTGGCAACGGCCGCGATGGCCATGATGCCAAGCAGCAACAAGGCCCGCCCGTGCCGGTTATTGCGGCCGCGATTGTCACGCAGGCTGGCCAGTTGCGCACGCAGGGTCAGCTCAGCTGCCGGGATGGCGTTGGCTAGGCGGGCGGCGCTCAGCTCCCTGTAGAGTGATTGGTCTGGGGAGAGGTCTGCTTGTTCCCCGTGCATGATCAGCAAATTCAATTCGCTGCGCGGATCGGCGGCGGGTTGATGGATTGCCTCAACAGTTGCTTTAACGACAGGGATGGGTTGCGCCTTTGTGCGCGTCAGGCGGCGAAACAGGGTCAACAGCGCCAGCCCCAACAGCAGCAGGGGACCGCCCCACAGCAGCGCCGTGCTGGCCTTTAAGGGGGGAGCGTAGCGGACGAAATCGCCGAAGCGCTCCGTCATCCGGGCGATCACCTGCTCATCGCTCTGTCCCTCGTCCACCCAGCGGTAGAGCTCTAGCCGCAGATCTCGGGCGATGGGGGAGTTGGACTCTACCAGATTCTGGTTTTGGCACTGGGGGCAGCGCAGGGCGCGGGCCAGCTCTTGCGCCCGATTTTGCAGCTCGGGGTGGCGAAACTGATAGGTATCGACCCCGCTGGAATATGCAGTTGCACTCAGCAGCATGCCGAGGGCCAGCAGGGCGCAAGCAAGAGAACGGCACATCATGGCTGTGTCTCCCGAGCTGATGTTGCAATAGACGGCGCAATAGATGGCGCAATCGCGGGTGCCATTGTGGCGGCCTTTATCTGCGCATCCGCTCGCGCCTTGTCGAGCAGGGGGGCAAACTGGCGTTGCCAGATCCCTTTGGTGAGTTCGCCGGTGTGGCGGGCGAGCAGGGCACCATCGGCATCAAACAGATAGGTCTCTGGCGTGCCGTAGACGCCGAGCTCAAGAGCCAATTTGCCGTTAGGGTCGGCCAGTACGGCGCGATAGGGGTTGCCCGCCTGGATAAGCCAGGCGCGGGCCGCATCCCCCTTGTCCCGGTAGTTGAGACCGTAGAGGGGCACGGTGCCCGCGAGCTCGCTGAGCAGCGGATGCTCGGCGCGGCAGTTGGCGCACCAGCTGGCCCAGACGTTAAGGACAAAGGGCTCGCCCTTGAGGCTGGCAGTCTGGATCGGACTCCCATCCAGCAGATTGTTGCTTTGCCACGCAGGCAGGGTACGGCCGAGCGTCGCCTCATCCTGGCTGTAGGGATTGTTGCCAAGGCCGAGCCAGAGCAGGATGCCGAGGCTCAGGGTAAGGAGCAGTGGAAGAAAGAGGCGCAGGCGGGATCTCATAACGCCTCCTGTTCGAGCCGGGGATGGGAGGCGCCAACCACAACGGGGCGGGAGGCGAGCAAGGGGTGACGGGCGAGCAGGCGCAGGGTGCCGCCCGCCATCATCAACAGGCCGCCGAACCAGATCCAGCGCACCAGCGGCTTGTAGTGCAGCCGCATGGCATAGGCATCTGGTCCCATCTTCTCACCCAGTACCACGTAGAGATCGCCGAACATTCCCCACGCGATGCCGGGTTCGTTCATGTTCATGGTGCGAACGCTGTAGTGGCGCCGCTCCGGCGTCAGCCGCGCCACCTCTTTACCGTTCTTGTGCACGCTAAGCGTGATGCGCTCGGCGGTGTAGTTGGGGCCGATCACCGGCTCGCGCCCCTCATAGCGAAACTCGAACGCGCCGAGCTGGTAGGGTTGGTTGGCACTTAACACAGTGCCCCCCTCCTGACTGTGGTGACTCACCTGCGCGATGCCAAGGGCGCACACCGCCACCCCGAGATGGGCCAGCAGGCTGCCGAACCGATTGAGGGTGAGCTCACGCCGCGACGTCAGTTGCAAGAGCGGGAGCAACAGACTGGCCATCAGCCAGAGGCTCACCATATTGGCGAGGATGCCAATCCAGCTACCGGAAAACGATCCCTGTTCCAGATAGGCAAGGCTAAGCAGCCCGCCGCCAAGCAGGCCAAACAGCGGCGGTAACAGCGCGTTGAGTCGGGAATGTGCCGCAAGCTGCTGCCAGCGCAGGCGCGGCAGCTGGGTCATCAGCGTCATCAGGCAGAGGGCCAGCGGCACGAAGATGGTATTGAAATAGGGGGCGCCCACCGAGAGCGAACCCAGATGAAGCGACTGGAACACCATGGGGTAGAAGGTGCCGAGCAGCACGCTGGCGCAGGCCACGCAGAGCAGCAGGATGGCGGCGCCGAGCAGCCCCTCTTTTGACAGCAAGCCAAAGCGGGCATAGGGAGCGCGAATGTCTGCGCGCAGGGCAAACAGGGTGAGGGCGCAGGTCAATAGCAAACCGAGCAGCAACAAGAGGGTGAGGCCGCGGCTGGGGTCCACCGCAAAGGCGTGCACCGAGGTGAGTACCCCGGAGCGCACCACGAAGGTGCCGAGCAGGCTCAAGGCGAAGGTGAAGATGGAGAGTAACAGCACGGCGTGGCCGTAGGCGCCGCGCTTCTCGCAGACAATCAGGGCGTGCAGCAGGGCAGTGCCGAGCAGCCAGGGCAAGAGGGAGGCGTTTTCTACCGGATCCCAGAACCACCAGCCGCCCCAGCCGAGCTCGTAATAGGCCCACCAGGAGCCCAGCACTATGCCGGCGGTGAGAAATACCCAAGAGCCGATCGCCCAGGGGCGGCTCCAGTGAGCCACGGCGCCATCGAGCCGACCCGAGTGCAGCGCCGCCATGGCGAAAGCGAAGTTGACCGCAAAGCCGACGTAACCGAGATAGAGCAGGGGCGGGTGGATGATAAGGCCGATATCCTGCAGCATGGGGTTGAGGTCGCGCCCCTCCAGTGGTCCCGGGAATTGGCGGTCAAACGGGCTGGAGAAGATCAGGGTATAGAGGCCGAACAGGCCGACGATCAGCCCCATGATGGCCAATACCCGGGTTGTAATAAGCGGATCGACCCGCCTGGAGCAAAGGGCCACCAGGGCGCCCCACAGCCCCAGCGCAAACACGAAGAACAGCATGGAGCCCTCGTGGCCCCCCCATACCGCAGCCAGCTTGAAGCCCAGGGGCAGGGCGCTGTTGGCGTGCTGGGCCACATAGCTGACGGTGAAATCATCCTGGCCAAAGCAGCTGGCGAGCAGCAGGAGGGCGGCCCCCAGCAGGATGGCATTGATCAGCGCCAGCGGCGTGGCGCAGCGCAGCAGGGTCGGGGAGGCGAGCCGCAATCCCAGCCAGGGCAGGGTGCCCTGCAGCAAGGAGAGTGCCGCCGCCAGCAACAGTGAGAGATAGCCGAGCTCCGCCAGCACACAACCTCCAGTCAATCTTTGATGTCATTCATGTCATGGCACACACGCAGCGTCGTCTCGCTTTGGCGGGGAATATTGCCAAGCAACGGGTGTGGCATCACCAGAAATTCATTGGGCCAGCAACAAACTAGCGCCAGTCACCCGAGGGTGGCTGGCGCTGGTGATCATACCGTTATACGACTGTCATTTGACCGGCATAGAGCACGAAGTAGCGGAGCAGCAGGATCCCCACCAGGGTCAGGCTGCAGACCAGCACCAGATGGCCGTTTCGCACCCGCAGGGGCGCCGGGGTCAGCAGAGCCAGCAGCTGGGGCAGCAGCATGCCGATGCCCACCACCCCGAGCCAGAACACCTGAGCCCAGAAACCGCTGCCGATGGCCGCCCACATGGCAGCCTCTTTCTGGCCGCCACCGAAGTAGAGGCCGGTAAAGAAGCAGACCAGCAGCAGCACCTCCACCGCCAGCACCGGCCGCTCGAAACGATGCACAAAGCTCACCCCCTGGCTGTGATGGTTCTCCTTGAAGATTGTCACCGCCAGCAAGATGGTGGAGGCGATGCCGGAGCTGATGCCCGAGACCAGAAACAACACCGGCAACACAGGGTTGTTCAAAAGCGGATAAGTCTTGAGCGCCGAGAGCAGAAAGCCGGTGTAGGCCCCCAGCAGCACGGCGAGCAGCAACAACAGCGGGGCCAGCAGCCGCTCGATGCGGGCAAGCCAGCCAATCAGCCCATCCACAAAAGCGAACTTCTCTTGCAGCAGGTGACGACGCAAGGTCTCAATCTCGGCGCGAAACACCACCGCCAGCCAGACGAACAGCACCGCCATATAGAGCTGAAACAGCATGACCCCCATCGACATCACGGAGTCGAACTGGTAGTGGAACATCAGCTTCCAGAAGGTCCAGGGGCGGGCCAGATGGAAGATAAGGATCAGCAGCCCCAATATCACGCTCGCTGGCGCCAGAATGGCGGTCGCCTTGATGATGCCGCTCTCGCTGCCGGCCCCCTTGCGGCGCAGCAGCACCGAAAGGGTGGTGGCCCCGGCGGAGATGCCGAGCAGAAAGAGATAGATGGCGATGGGCCAGTCCCACACCAGTGAAGGGAAGTGAAATGCGTCATGCAACATGATCCATTCCTCCTTCTGTTACTGCGGTAGATGGCGATCGGACAAATTCCCACACGAGGGAAGGGAAGTGAAACGCCTCTTGCATCGTCATGACTTTATCTCCCCTTTGGGCACGCGGTACATCTTGGGCGAGGTGCCGAGCGCCTGCTTGTAGCGATAGGTGGTCTCCTTCACCAGCCGTTGGGCGATGGGGCTGTCCGGATCATCCAGATTGCCGAACACCAGCGCCTTGGTGGGGCAGGATTCCACGCACGCCGGCTCCTTGCCCGCCGCCAGGTTGGTCTTGCGGCAAAAGTCGCATTTGTCCGCCACTCGGGTGACCGGGTTGATAAAGCGCACCTGATAGGGGCAGGCGGCGAGGCAATACATGCAGCCGACGCAGAGATCCGCGTCGACATCGACGATGCCATCCTCCTTGCGAATATGGGAGGCGCCGGTCGGGCAGACGTGCACGCAGGGGGCGTTGTCACAGTGCTGGCAGGACTTGCGAAAGAAGTGGTACTCGGCATCGGGGAAGGTGCCGATGGGGCCGGAGCGGATGATCTCGAGGCGCGAGACCCCTTCCGGCACCTTGTTGACCTCCCGGCAGGCGTCCATGCAGGCGGTGCAGCCGATGCAGGCCGTCTCGTCGTGGATCATGCCATAGCGGATCCCGTCGATGGTCTGGCTGTGGGCGAGGGGGGTAGCAAGGGAACGAGTCGGCCCCGTCATCATGATAAGGGCCCCCGCGCCCATGCCCGCCATAAAGTCACGGCGAGAGCAGCTCATGATGCCTCCTTGCCGGTAGCCGGTTTGGACTGCTCCTGCCGGGCCTTGCTGGCCTCATGTTGCTTGCTGTGGCAGTCGACGCAGAGCTTGATGCGGGATTTTTCCGGGATCGCCACCATGGGCTCCTTGACCGGATGCAGCTGGTGGCAGCTGGTGCAGGTGAGCTTGGTGGCGTGCACGTCGTGGGCCCAGAGCGCCTCGCGCAGCTCTTTAGGCTCGTGGCAGCTCATGCAGACTCCATTCTGCTCGCTGATGGGATAAAGCTTGATGCTCTCTTTATCCTTCAGGCTGTGGCTGAAGCGCATCACATCCTTGACCCCTTCCCGGTGCTGGGGGGAGGGCTGGCCGTGGCAGTTGGTGCAGGTGACAGGTGCCAGGTTGTTGGGATTGGTCGCCTGACCATGCTTGCCGTGCATCCCTTCGCTCTGCTCCTTGTGACAGTCGGTGCAAGCCTTGTCGGGATTGCGTAAAAATTCCACCTCATGTGTAGCTGGAACAGGGGCTGCTGCCGGCTCGGCCGCCTGACCCTGCAGGCTGGTGAGCAGCATGGCTGCCATCAGCATCAGTCGTAAAAAATCCATCGTTAAATCACCCATAGGAAGCCTCCATCCGCTGCGGGCCTGGTCTGGCCGGGCCCGCAGGCGCCGTTACTGTGCCAGCCGTCCGGCCGCTTTGGCCTCGGCATCCCAGGCGGGGACCGTGGTCTTGAGGAACTGGGCCTTGTCGCTGTTGAACTGCTTCATATCCATGCCAAGGGCGGCTTGCGCTTTCTCCTTGGTGGAGATGTCGGGGATGGCGATCTCGTGGCTGATCCCCTTGCTGGCCAACAGGCGCGCCAGCTTGGTGCGGGCGTCAGCGGCTTTATCCAGCGCGCTGCCAAGTACCTTGAGGGCCACTTCGGGGGCGTGCATCTGCACCCCGTGGGAGGCGATGGCGTAGTCCCAGCGCCACTGGGCGTGACGGATGTCCTGCAGAATATCCTTCATCTCTGCCTCGGTGGCGCCGGCATCCCAGGCCGCCTTGGCTTCAAAGTGGGCGTGTACCAGCTGCTTCTCGACCTTCAGCTTGGTTTCGATCACCGCCTCTTTGCGCTGTTTGACAATCCCTTGCAGCATCTCCTTGCTCTGGGTGTGGCAGTTGCGGCAGGTCTGCTCGAAGCGATCGAAGGGGTTACCCACCTTGTGATCGGTGTAGACCTTGCCCTGCTCGTTCTGCACCTTGGGCATGTGGCAATCGACACAGGCGACGTTGTTCTGGCCGTGAATGCCGGCGCGCCAGGTTTCGTACTCGGGGTGCTGGGCTTTCAGCATGGGGGTTTTGGAGAGGGCATGGGTCCAGTCGGCAAAGCCGATTTCATCGTAATAGGCCTCCATCTGCTCCACAGTGGTGCCCTTGTCCCAGGGGAATTTGACCGCCTTGGTGGGGCCGCTGAAGTAATACTCCACGTGGCACTGGCCGCACACCTGGGACTGCTGATCAAAGCGCCCCTGCTCCTTGAACGGCTTGCCGATGGCGGTCATGGCCCGATCGGCATAGGGACGGGAGAGGTGCAGGGCCGGTTTACCCTCCTTGAACTCCTTCGAGGCGGTGTCGTGGCAGTCGGCGCAGCCGATGGTGTTGACTACTTCCGGCCCACCCTTGGCCCACATCCCTTTGAAGTAGCCATCCTCACCCTGCTCGTCGATGACGCGGGCCACATCCGGGCCTTTGCAGCTCCAGCAGGCCATCGGCAGCGGACCATCTTCGGCGGTCTTGGGGGCGCCGGTGCGCAGGGTTTCCCGCACGTCGGTCAGGGCATAGAAGTGACCGCGTGGCTTGTTGTAATCCTTGGCGAAGGGGTAACCGCCCCACAGCACCACCATGTTGGGATCTTCCGCCAGCGCATCGGTGCGTTCCTTGCTTTCGCTGGTGGCTTGCCAGCTGGTGAACTGATCGGCGTGATCCTTGGCGAACAGCTCGCTGCGCGCCTCGATCTTGCCTTTGGGTTGCGTGTCATCGGCTGCCTGTGCCCAGCCGCTGGTGCCAAGGCTGGTAGTCAGCAGCAGGGCGGCGAGGCCCAGCTTGATCTGTCTGTTGCGTGAACTCACGATCATCACTCCCTAATCGATCTCATTGCCAGACCTGACAGTTCCATCCTGGATGTGGGCATTGGTTCGCCCCCGCCAAGCAGGAGCAGGCAGGCCGCTTCATTGTTATTAGTGAATAAAACCCATGTTTTTATGCGATTGCTCGAGTTGGATATTACCAAATGGGTAAAAAGAATGATGATTTATCAGAGGGGGGCTTGCGCTAGATCAATTACCGAGAGCACCAACAGACAGAAATGAGATCCCGGTTAAATTATTAAGAAAGTCAGAATATTGGAAGTGTAATGAGTCTCTGTGGCGGGACGGAGCGACACCTGAGGTATGCCTGTGTTATTTGGCAAGGCATGTAGGGTTATCTGTCATATCAATTATCTATTTATGGGTATAAAAATAATAAATGAATAAATATTCTTTTTTGAGAGGGCTGTCGGTTACAGTCTGTACGGGCCGGGCGTTCCGCCGATGGGCGAGATGGTCGGCAACATCAATGAGAGAAGCCGGCAATGCCGGCTCCTCTCAGGTCTTATCGTGATCAGATACTGTTTGGGTTGCAGCCCCAAAGGCATGGTGGTGAACCAACGAATACCCCGGCTTCGGGGTTTACACCAGCGGATATGGTCACGCTCATCTTATGCCAGAGCCTGGGCCAGCAGATGAATGGGATGCTCGCAGCGGAAGCTGGTGCTCATCTCGATCTGCCATTTGCAGGTCTCGCAATCGGTGATCACCAGATCGGGGGAGAGGCGGTTGATCTGATCAAACAGCCCCTCGCCGATGGTCTGGCTGGTCTGGTAGTTCTCCGACTTGAAGCCGTAGGTGCCGGCGATACCGCAGCACTGGGACTCCAGTACCGTCACCTTGACCCCGGGAATGGCGCGCAGCAATTCGAGGGTGTAGATGACGCCCCCCATTTTTTCCATGTGGCAGGGGGTGTGGTAGGCGATGTGCAGATTGAGCGGCTTCATCGCCGGTTTGTTGCCCTTGTAGAACTCGTTCCACAGGAAGCGGGTCACCAGCGAGATGCGATCCCGCACCTTATGGTTGTCCTGCTCCAGCAGGTGGGGATATTCATCGCGCAGGGTAAAGCCGCAGGTGGAGGAGGTAGCCAGCAGTGGCATCTCGTTACCCAGCAGGGAGTTCTCCATCTGCTTGATGTTGAAGGCCGCCTGTTGCTTGGCCTTGTCCATGAAGCCGTTGGCAATCAGCGGCACGCCGCAGCACTTCTCTCGCTCCAGCAGCTGCACACCGATGTTCATGGCGTTGAGCACCTGCACCAGCTCCTTGCCAAGCTGCGGGTGGTTGTAGTTGACGTAGCAGCCGTGGAAGTAGGCGATCTGCCGCGCAAAGCGGGACTGAGATTCTTTTTGCTTCTTGTACCAGCCGCGGAAGGTGCCCTGGGAGTATTTGGGCAGGTCGCGGTGGGAGGAGACCCCCAGCGCCTTGTCCAGCACCAGCTTCATCGGCTTGAGGCCGGTGGTGAAGTTGACCACCGGGGCCATCAGGGTAGACATGCTGCCCATCATATCGGTGTGAGAGAGCACGAACTCGCGGATCCCCGGTTTGAAACCGCTGTACTGGTGTTTGGCCTTGGCGATGATGTCGCCGATGCGCACCCCGCTCGGGCAGGCTACTTCGCAGCGTTTGCAGTTGGTGCAGTGCTTGAGGGCGCTGTCAAACAGCTCGGGGCTCTTGATGCGCAGCCGCTCGCCATCCGGGCCCGCCTGTTTCGGGCCGGGGTAGGCGGGGTTGGCCTTGGCCACCGGGCAGTAGGCGGTACAGACGGTGCATTTGATGCACTGATCGAAAGTTTGGTTGGCGTGATCCAGTAGCATGTCAGTTCTCCTCCCGGCGATGATGAAGACACGGGATATGGGACGTAGTAATCATTGGGCCGCGCCCAGAATATGGCCGGCAGCCTGCCAGCCGGTGGCAACGGCAACGCCGGAGCCGGAACCTTCACGAATTGGGTCGTAATGGGCCAAGACACTGCCCGCGCCATAGAGGTTGGTGAGCGGCTTGCCGCCACGCAGCACTCTGAGTTTGTCGTCGGTCTTGACCCCGAAGCCCATGAAAGGGTGGTGGTCGAACAGCCGACGACCGGCCCAGGCATCACGTTCCTCCAGACTCAACACATCGGCATCGAAGATGGGTTCGCGAATGCCACGCAGACGGGATTCCAGCCCACGGCTGAAGAAGCTGCCGGAGGCAAGCACGAAGTTGTCCGCTTCAAACAGCTGATCATCGCCATTCTGGGTATGTACGCCGACCACCCGGTCACCGTCGTAACGGGCGCCCAGCACCCGCTCGCTGGTGAGGAAGGTGCCACCAAGGGCCATAAAGCGGCGCTTGAGCGCCTCCTGCATCCGCATCCCGATCAGTGATGGCGGCATGGTGGCCACCTCCTTGATGGTGCAGCCGGTACGCTGCTCCAGCTCCGTCAGACGCGGGCCTACCAGCCCCAGCGAAAGACAGGCGGGCAGCACGATATGGCGGCAACCGGGTACACCGCTCTCCTGCACCATGCGGCTGATCTCGCGGGCCAGATCGGCCACCAGATGGTGCTTGTCACACAGGCGCGCGATATCGGCTGAGCGAAACTCGTGGGGATTGCGGCTGAATTCCGCCAGCTGGGGCGGGCGGATTTCGCCGGTCAGAATGCGGCAGTGGGCAAAACGCGGATGGGTCGCCAGATTGGCGGCAGCCAGTGCCGGATGAAAGTCGCGAAAGCCCTCGAGGGTGGCCAGCAGTAGCACGTCCGGGATCGGTGCATCGGTGACACAGGCGCAGGTATCGGGGGAGAGCCAGGTGCGCTTGAGGGTACCGATGGGGGTCAGACGCTGGTGATTGGTCTCGTGGCGAACCAGCGGCAATCCCTGTTCGGCGCAGTGGCGCTGAAGATCGGCCAGACTTGCCTCGATATTTTGCATTCCGACTTTGCTGTAGGGGTGATCCGGATGGGCAGCCATAAAGGCGGGCAGGGCGGCGCGGGGATCTCCCTCGCTTTCGAGCAGATCGACCGAGCCGGAGGAGAAGTGCAGGGCACTCTGGCCGGAGGCCATCAGCAGGGTCTTCTGGCCCGCCTCTACCAGCCGCAGGGCGGCCGAGAGTCCCGCCATGCCACCGCCGATAACGATATTGTCAAACTTCATGACGGCTCTCCTTGTGAGTGGTCTCGCTGGTTGGGTCGCGTGGGGTATCGGCGACCAGCTGTGGCGCCGTCCATTCCCCCAGGCCAAACAGCCCTTCGTAGATCCAGTAGGTGAACTCGGCCTCGCGCAGGGCATCGCCCCACAGAACGGGGCGGGTTCCCTTGTAACGCTCCTCAAGGAACTGGCGCAGCATGACGCAGGCCTGACGGCCATCGGCCTTGCCGTACTCCTGCATCAGGCCGGCGGCGCGGTAGGCGCAGAGCTCGCCCTGACAGGGGCCCATGCCTAGGCGGGTTCGACGACGCAGATCGATGAGGTTGTCCACATCGAGCTCGCGCAGGGCGTATTCGATCTCTCCCGCGGTGACCATTTCGCACTCGCAGATGAGGGCGTTCGCTTTCGGATTGTCACGGAAGAAGGCGATGACCCGCTCGCCGTGGCGGTATTGGGCCGACCCTTCGGCAGGCACCGAGAGCCCCGGGGCGGAGACCTTCTCCGGATCCCGCGAGCCGGGCAGATTGAGCTCGGCGGTGCGGCAGGGCTTGCTGTTGCCAAGCTTTTTGGCCAGCAGATCGGTGGCCCATTCGGCCATCAGGCGGTAGGTCATCAGCTTGCCGCCGGTGATGGTGTTAAAGCCCTTGAGACCGTCGCGCTCGGCGTGATCCAGCAGCACTATGCCGCGGCTGATGTTGCGGCCGGTGTCGTCACCGTCCACCGCCACCAGCGGGCGAACGCCCGCGTAGGCGCGCAGCAGGCGGGTGCGGGCCATGATGGGGGCAAGCTTGATCCCCTCGCGCAGCAGCACCTCCACCTCTTCGGGTTCGACGGTGAGCTGGTCAATCTTGTTGTAATCGATGCGACTGGAGGTGGTGCCGATGAGGGAGATGGTATCGCCCGGCACCAGAATGTCCGCATCCGCCGGTTTGCGGGCGCGGTTGAGCACCAGCTGGTTGATGCGGTAATCCATAATGAGCAGGGATCCCTTGGCAGGGAACATGCGGATGCCGAGATCGGCGTATTCGCAAATTTGCTGGCCCCAGATGCCGGCGGCGTTGATCACCTCCTGACACTCCACCTCGAACGCTTCGCCGGTGCGGGTGTTGATCGCCTTGACCCCGTGTACCCTATCTTGTGTGCGCAAGAGTCCCAGCACCTTGCAGTGGGTGAAGATGCGCGCGCCTTGCTCTTTAGCGTCCAACACGTTGGCGGCGGCGAGGCGGAACGGGTCGACCGTGCCGTCCGGCACATGGATGGCGCCGATCATCGCCGGGTTGGCGTTGGGCTCCATGCGCAGGGCTTCACCGGGATCGAGCTGGCGGGTTTCGATACCGGCCAGGGCGCAGGCATCCATAAAGGTGGTTTGGAAATTGATGTCATCTTCCGGCAGGGTGAGGAAGAGGCCGCCCGTGTCTTCGACACAGTGGCTGGCAATCCGCTTGAGGATGCGGTTTTCCTGGATGCATTCGCGGGCGGACTCCTGATCCGTCACCGCGTAGCGGGCACCGGAATGGAGCAGGCCGTGGTTGCGGCCGGTGGTGCCGGCGGCGATATCATCGCGCTCGAGCAGGATGCAGTCGATGCCGCGCAGTGCGCAATCGCGCATGATGCCGGCCCCTGTGGCACCGCCGCCTATGATGACGACTTGTGTAGTTATTCTTTTCATTGTTGCCCGTCTCATCTCTTCCAGATGAGGCCAGTGTGGCCTACTTCTGAGTGGAAATGTTTGATATGGGCCAAATTTGCGCTCGCAAACGCTCATTTGCTCGCGCGTTAATGAGCATTATGTGACATTTGTCACGCTTGTTATCGCATCGGTTTGTGGGCTGGTGGCGAATAACAGGCACAAAAAAGGGGCATCGGATGCCCCTTGTCACTGTTTGACGAGTCTGGTGGGTGTGTTAGGGGTCAGCCGCAGCACTTTTTGTGTTTTTTGCCGCTGCCACAGGGGCAGGGATCGTTGCGCCCCGCCTTGAGGGGCGCCGGATCCTGCTCTCCCTCGGTGTAGACCCAGCGGCCCTGATAACGCACGAAGCGAGAGCGCTCATGGAGGCAGTGACGCTCATTCCCTTCCAGAAACCAGGCTTTGAACTCCACCATCCCGGTTTCATCCTCCGGGCCGCCCTGGCTGGCGATGATCTCGAGACCGTCCCAGCGGGTGTCGATGCGAGAGAGCTCTTTGGCGGTGAGGCCGCCAAGGTGGGCCGGGTGCCAGCTATGGACCAGATACTCCCCCAGACCAAGCACAAAAGCACTGTAGCGCGAGCGCATCAGCTGCTCCGGGGTGTCAGCCACCGCGCCACTGTGACGTAAGCCACAGCACAATTCGAGAGAAAGGGTTGAGCCGCAAGGACAAAGATTCATGATTTTCACGTTCTGGCCGATTTGTTTAAGGGAATTGTAACGAAAGCTGGGCTCGCCCTGCCAGCACCTATACTGATGGGTAAGCAAGGAATTCCAATAAAAACAGCTGCAAGGATGTGAAAGATGACGCTAAAACAGAAAATCCTGTTATTGGGTGCAGTACCCGTGCTGCTGATGGCCCTGGTGGTCAATCTCAGTAACTACATGGTCTCCAAGAGCGACCTAGAGTCTGAGCTGGTGGTGGCGAGGGAGAATGCCATCAAGGAGCGTAAAGCGCTGCTCAGCAGTTACATCATGATGGCCAAAACCGCCGTCGATGCCGTTTATGCACAGCCGGATTCTCCGGAAAATCGTCAGAAGGTCAAAGAGCTGCTCAGGCCGTTGCGTTACGGCAGCGATGGCTATTTCTTTGTCTATGACTTTGAGGGCAACACTATATTGCTGCCTACCCGTGCCGAGCTGGAGGGAAAAAATCGCTGGAACGACAAGGATGCCAAGGGCAAGTTGCTGATCCAGGACATTATCAAGGTGGCCCGTCAGGGGGATGGCTTTGCCGAGTACTGGACGGCCAAACCTTCCATTGGTCGTGATGCTCCCAAGCTCGCCTACAACATTGCGCTCGACAAATACCAGTGGGTTATCGGTACCGGTTTCTATATCGATGACATCGACAACGAGCTGGCGGCCCTGCGCGCCGAGCGCGAAAGCAATATGCACGAGTCGCTGCAGAGCAGTGTGCTGGTGATCTTGCTGATCCTGGGTGTCACCCTGGCGGCGACCGTGATCGTGGGGAATCGGGTTACCAAGCCGCTGGCTGATGCCGTGCTGGCATTGAACGATATTGCCAATGGTGACGGGGATCTCACCCAGCGCCTCAAGGTGCAGAGCGACGATGAAATTGGCCAGCTGGCCAGCGCCTTCAACCGCTTTGTCGAGCGGATCCAGTCGGTGGTGAGTCAGGTTGGCGAGACCAGTAACCATCTCTTCACCGCTGTTGACAAGCTGCACCATCTGAGCGAGCACTATGACCAGCAGATGCATGGCCATAGCCGGGAAACCGATCAGGTGGTGACTGCGGTGACCGAGATGAGCTCCACTGCCCAGGAGGTGGCGGCCAGTGCCTCCAACGCGGCGACGGCAACCAGTGATGCAGCCCGTGAATCGGACGCCGCTCGTGGTGTGGTCAGCACGGCTATCAACAGCATCAACCGACTGGTGGGGGAGGTGCATACCGCGGCTGGCGTCATCGCACAGTTGGCCCAAGAGACCGCCAAGATTGGTTCTGTGGTCGAGGTTATTCGCGGCATTGCCGAACAGACCAACCTGTTGGCGCTGAATGCGGCGATCGAGGCTGCCCGGGCGGGCGAGCAGGGCCGCGGTTTTGCGGTGGTGGCGGACGAGGTGCGTTCGCTGGCCGGTCGTACCCAGCAGAGCACCAAGGAGATCAATGAGATGCTCCAGCGCTTGCAAGGGGGGGTGAAGCAGGCGGTGGATGTGATGCAGGCGAGCGAGGATCGCAGTCAGGAGACAGTGCAGGAGGCGAGCCATATTGCCAGCTCCCTCGACAGCATGGTGATGGCGGTCAGTACCATCAACGACATGAATATTCAGATCGCTACCGCTGCCGAAGAGCAGCACGCGGTCTCCGAGGAGATCAACAAGAACCTGGTAGCCATTCAGCAGATAGTCAGCGAGCTGACCGACGCAGCCATGGAGTCCAATAGCACCACCCGCGATCTGGCCAATACCGGTGACAAATTGCGCAAACTGGTCTCCCAGTTCCGTTATTGAGCCCGACCATCTCGGTGATATTCACTCAACAATGCGGTCTGAACCCCGGTTCAGACCGCGCTTTATTTGGGGATCGAGCAATAATGTGTGAAAATCGGTGGCCCCAGTTTCAGCCCTTAATCCATACCCTATGAATGAGATCGTGAAAGGCAGTATCGATTTGATCCGTCAGCTCAACTACGGCCTGGTCTATGCCAGTCTGGAGGAGCACAAGGAGCTGTCGCGCACCGATCTCTCCCGCCTGACCGGCCTCTCGCCTGCCAGCATCACCAAGATCACTCGTGAACTGCTCGATGGTGGTCTGGTGGTGACCTGTGGCGAAAGTTCGGTGGGGCGCGGTCGTCGTCAGACCCTGCTGCGCATCAACGAGCGCCGCTTCCAGTTTCTCTCCATGCGTCTTGGTCGTGGTTACGTGGATATGGCGCTGTTCGACTTTTCAGGCCGCTCCCTGGCCCGCCATCGCCACCTCTTTACCGAGCTTGAGCGTAACGACCTGCTGGGCAGCTTAGTACATGCGATCCAGGGGTTCTTGCCGAGAAAGTCCCTCAGTCTGGCCTGCATCGCCCTCTGCCTGCCGGGTCAGGTGGAGCGCCACTCCGGCATGGTCAAACATTTCCCCTTCTATGATCTGCGCAACTGGCCGCTTGGGCCGACCTTGCAGGAGGTGTTCTCGGTACCTGTGCTGGTGAGTGGTGATGTGCGCACCTGGATCCAGGCAGAGCGGGAGTGGGGGGCCGCCAAAAATTGCGCCGATGCGGTGCTGGTGTTTGTCCACAACGACATCGGGGTTGGCATGGTGGTCAATGGCCAGCTCATCGAGAGCGAGAATGCGCTGCTCGGGGATCTCAGCCACCTGCAGCTCGAGCCCTATGGCCAGCGCTGCTACTGCGGCGGCTTTGGTTGTGCCTGCACCCTAGTGACCAATCAGGCGCTGGAGGCGCAATACCGGGATCTGCGCGAACGGATGCAGGAGCACGACTTGCCCGAGAGCGTCACCATCCGCGAGCTGTGCGAGCTGGCGCTGGCGGGCAACGGCCTCTGTCAGGATATTCTCCATCAGGCGGCGGGCCGCCTCTCCAAGGTACTCTCCAATCTCATCTGCCTGCTTAATCCGGGCAAGCTGCTGCTGGGGGGCGAGATCACCCGTGCCGATCGGCTGCTGTTCCCCATGCTGCACCAGTCGCTGGCCAGCCAGTTGCCCGCCGAATATCTGGTTCGGCTGCAGATTGAATCCACCCACTTCTACGAAGATCCCACCAAGCCCACCTCGGTGCAGGTGCACAAGGCGCTGCGCGATGGCAGCCTGTTGCTGGAGCTGCTGCGCAGCTGTCAGGAGTCGTAAGACAAGAGGAGTTGGCGCAGTGTCTGGCGAAAAGGGCAGGGATTGCTGTTCCGCCAGCGCGTAACTCGGTACAATCTTGCGCTTTTCCGGCAGTCCCCCTGTTATCGCGCCCTGTGGCGCCGTGACATGTTGGCACCGCTGCCGTTCCTGTTTTGACTCCAGTTGTGAACCTAGATGAAGCCTGTTCCTGATCACGCCGTCAACCGCCTGCGGGCCTGGCGCAAGAGTATCTCTACCCGACCGTTTCTTGCCCGTGGCGGCACTCTGGCCCGCTGTCCGGCCTGTCAGCTGCGCGAGGATTGGTGTGCCTGCGAGTGGCGCCCCGAACTCAAAGCAGAGGCAGGTTTCTGCCTGCTGATGTATGACAGTGAGCCGATGAAACCCTCCAACACCGGTCGCCTCATTGCCGATGTGTTGCCGGACACTACCTGGGCGTTTCTCTGGTCACGTACCCAGCCCCATCCCGAGCTGCTGGCCCTGCTGGCCGATCCAGCCTGGCAGCCCTATGTGGTCTTTCCCGCTTGCGAGAAGGAGCCTGCCCGCCTGACCGGCGAGGTGACGCTGGCACCGGGTAAAAAACCGCTCTTTATCCTGCTCGATGGCACCTGGCCGGAGGCGCGCAAGATGTTCAACAAGAGCCCCTATCTCGACGGATTTCCGGTGCTGGCCATCAAGCCCGATGCGCTCTCGACCTATGGGATGCGGGTGGCCAACTGCGACGAGCACCTCTGCACCGCCGAAGTGGCGGCCTGCGTGCTGGAAGTGGCGGGGGAGCTCAAGGCGGGGCAGGCATTGCAGCACTGGTTCAATCTGTTCAGCAGACGCTACATGGCCGGTCGGGTCAGCCGTTTCCCCGGTGCCGATGAGGATCATCTATGTGAGGCGCTGGCGGCCATCAAGGAAGCGGAAGTCCCGTCACCCGCGCTGTAACGGGCCCTCTGAGGGTTGGGGCAGGGGCGTGGCCGCTCAAATTAATGAAAATCAGGAATCAATTGGCTGCCACTGTTTCGTTAGATTCATGGTCAGTGGCCCGCTAGGATAGCGGACAGCCTGTGCTCCCCGCACAACGTCGTTTTGGTGTTCTCCGGTTGCCCAACCCCTTAGGGCAACCCACTCTCGTGAGGTCTATGGATGGAATTGGAACTGGTTACCCTGTTTGCCCTGTTCGGTGTAGCGCTTGTCGCCGGCTTTATCGATGCCATCGCCGGTGGCGGCGGTCTGCTGACGGTGCCAGCGTTGCTCGCCACCGGCATGCCGCCCGCGCTGGTGCTCGGCACCAACAAGCTGCAGAGCAGTTTTGGCTCCTTCTCCGCCACCTGGTTCTATGCCCGCAAGGGGCTGCTGGAGTGGGCCATGATCTGGCCTGCGGTGATCTGCACTTTTATCGGTGCGGCTATCGGCACGCTGGCGGTGCAGACCATAGACGCCGCCATTCTCGAGCGCCTGCTCCCTTTCCTGCTGATGGCCTTTGCCTGCTACTTCTACTTCTCGCCGCGGGTAAGCGATGCCGAGAGCTCCCGCCGTCTGACTCCCATGCTGTTTGCGCTGCTGGTGGGGGGCGGTGTCGGCTTTTATGACGGCTTCTTCGGGCCGGGCACAGGTTCGTTTTTTGCCATCGGTTTCGTGGCGCTGGCGGGCTTTGGCATGGCGCGCGCCACCGCCCATACCAAGCTGCTCAACTTCACCTCGAATATCGCCTCCCTGCTGTTCTTTGCGCTCGGTGGCAAGGTGGTGTGGAGTGTCGGCTTCTGCATGGCGCTGGGGCAGTTTATCGGCGCCCGCTTCGGCTCCAAGATGGTGCTGAAAAAAGGGGTGAAGCTGATCAAGCCGCTGCTGGTGACCGTCTCCCTGCTGATGTCTGCCAAGCTGGTCTGGAGCCAGTATCCGGAGCTGTTTGCCTGGATCTGATGTGCGCCTTGCTTGCCGCATCGCAATTGTTAACGGGGCCCAAGGGCCCCGTTGTCACATCTGGTGTTTTACAGCGCTAGCTCGGCGTGTCGCTGCGGTGGCTAAAGTGTTGGTGCAGGGTGCTCACCAGCTGGGCAATGCGCTCGCGCTTTAGGCTGTTTGGTCGGTAGACCAGATGGAGGGGGCGGCCCAGCCCGGGCAGTGGGCGCGCCATCTCCCCCTGTTCTCCCACCAGCCCCAGCAGGCCAGCGGGGAGCAGCACAGGGCCAATGCCTGCCTTGGCGAGTTCGATGAGCGCTAGATAGGAGTCGAGCTCCATGGTGGGCTCCAATCCCATATCTGCCAGCGGTTCGCGCAGGTAGCGGTTGGAGGGGTTCTCCAGATCCATGGTGAGGATCTTGCGCCTGCTTTCTGCGCTGGCTGGCGGCAGGCTCTGCTGCGCCTCGCCAACCAGATAAAAGGGCTCTTCCAGTAGCAGATCGGCGCCGAGGCCATGGCCGGGTGGGAGCCGACCGGCGCAGATGCCGAGCAGGGCATCACCGCTGCGCACCCGCGCCAGAATGACCGGCGTGTGGTGGGTAGAGAGGGCAAGGTGGGGATCGTGCTCCAGATAGTCGCGCATGAAGTGGGCGAGATAACCCGCCAGCAGGGTTTCGGAGCAGGCGATGGGGAGAGGACTCTGATCCGCCAGATCCTGACTATCGGCAAGCACCCCTTTCATTTCGGCCAGACTCGGGGCCACTCGCTCAAGCAGCTCCTTGGCCTGCGGGGTGAGGCGGATCTGGCGCCCCTCCGGCTCGATCAGCTTCTTGCCGAGGCGCTGCTCCAGCTGGGCAATCCGCTTGCTCACCGCCGACTGGCTGATATAGAGGCGACTGGCCACCTTGGCCATGGTTCCTTCACTTGCCAGTAGGCTCAGCGTCTCCAGCCCTTCCAGTAACATCTCGCCCCCTTGTTTATCGCCATCAGGATCGTCACAGATTGATCAGCGCTACCTTAGGGGCTGACTGGCTCAGGAGCAAGGGTCGTTTGCTGCCTTGGCCGGTCGAATGCGCCATTCGCTCAAGGGCGGCGCGAAGATCACCAGATTGCCGATCAGGCTGATCACCACTCCGGCCACCGAGACCGGCTGCCAGACAAAGCCTTCATAGAAGGTGGAGAGGGTAAGCGCCACCAATGGAAAGAGCACGGTGGCGTAGGAGGCCTTGCTGGCACCGATGCGCCCCACCAGCGTCAGATAGGCGGTAAAGGCGATCACCGAGCCAAACAGGGCGAGGTAGACCATGGCCACCAGATAGTGGCCATCGGTCGGCACCACCAGCTGTTGGCCTAGCAATATGACCCAGCCCAGCAACAGCACCACGCCGTAAACCATGCCCCAGGGCACCAGTTGCAGTACGTGGTAGCCATGGCGTTGGCCCCGTGCCGAGACCAGATTGCCCAGCGAAAAGCAGAGGGTGCCGCCGCAGGCGAGCAGCAGCCCCTTCCAGCCGTTTGCACCCAGTTGCGCATCCGCCAGCACCGGCCAGAACAGCAGCAGGGTGCCAAAGAGCCCCAGCAAGGAGCCTTGCAGCCAGCGCAGGGTGGGGCGCTTGTTCTCGAACAGCCAGAGGTTGAGGCCGTTGAAGATGCTGGCACTGGCAAAGATCACCGCCGACATGCCGCTCGGGATATAGCGGGTGGCGTGGTAGAAACAGAGAAAATTGGTGGAAAAGAGCAGGGCACCGAGCAGCGCCGCATAGCGCTGGCCATGCCACGGCAGGCGCGGAAAGCGGCCGCTGGCGGTGAGCAGGGCAAACAGTGCCACCGCAGCCAGCAGGAAGCGGTAGAGCACCGACACCTCGATGGGGATGGGGCCAAGTTGCCAGGCGATGGCAATCCAGGTGCTGCCCCAGATAAGCACGGTGGCAAGATAGAGCATCAGGTTCATCACTGTTCCGGTGAGTCAGGGAGAGATGACCCACTATGGGGCAAGCCCTGATGGCTGGATTGCACCATCTTGCGGTTTTTCATCGCCCTACGCTGTCATCTGCGGGCGCGGTCGGTAAGATGGGTGGCAGCGACATAACACTTACACCGGAACAGGCGGCAGGGGCGAATGAAAACAGCAGGGGTATTTGATGCTCTGGTCAGCACCGGCGCCCGGCTGGACGACGCTTGCTGGCTCGAACCCGGGCTTGGCGTCGCCAGTTGGCGCAACTGCTATGACCAGACCCGCTATCACAAGCCGGGCCACCACACCCTGAGCGTCTATCTGCAAGGAGGCGAGCAGACCGAGCGACTCGATGGGCCGGGTGGCCACGGCGGCACCGGCAAGGTGTGCATCATGCCGGATCACCACAGATCCGAGTGGCTGGTGCGCGAAGAGTTTCGCTTCTTTCATCTCTACTTCACCCCGGCTCACCTCACCCGTATCGCCGAGGAGGTGTGTGACAAGGAGGGGCGCCACCTGCAACTGGTGGACAAGACCTTTATCGACGATCCGCAGGCGGCTTCGCTGGTGCAGCGCCAGTTGATGCAGCTTCAGTGGCAGCAAGGGGTCGATCGGTTGGCACTCTCCCACGGCGCCTGGATGTTGATCCTCCACGCCTATCGCCACCACACCGAGGAGGCTCCCGGTCTGCCGCCTCTGCGCGGCGGGCTGGCGCCCGTGGTGATCAAGCGGGTGCAGGAGTATCTGCAGGCCCATCTGGCCGATTCGGTCACGCTGGCAGAGCTGGCCCAGCAGGCGGGGCTGAGCGAGTATCACTTTGCCCGCATGTTCGGCCAGAGTCTCGGCTGCCCGCCCCACCGTTACCTGCTGGGGCTGCGGCTCAAACGGGCCAAGCAGCTGTTGACTGGCCCCGAGCCGCTGGCCAGCATCGCCAGTCAGTGTGGCTTCTCTTCGCAGGCCCATTTCGGCAATCGTTTTCGCGAGGCGTTTGGTTTGACGCCGGGGCAGTGGCGGGCGCAATTGTCATCTTCCCGTCACAGATAAGCCTGAGACTTTGGGCAAAAGAGGTGTACTCTCTACCACTTATCCATTGAAAGGAATTCCCATTGAATTATCGCAAACGTCAAATCCGTACCCGTCACCTTTGGTTCAGCCACTGGAATGCCCCGCAAGATCGCACCGCTGTCGTCACCCCTCCCGAACCTGCAGTGCCTCACAGTTCACGTTGAAAAAGCCCGGCTGCCGATAGGATTTTCCAGTTAACTTTGCCACTATTGCTCAATCTGAGTGACGTGGACATTGCAGGATGTTTCTGGAACGTATTGAAGTAAAAGGTTTTCGCGGTATAAATCGTCTTTCGCTCGGGTTGGATCACACCACAGTGCTGATTGGCGAGAATACCTGGGGCAAGTCGAGCCTGTTGCGCGCGCTCTGGTGTCTGCTGGGGCAAAATGCCGAGCCCTATCAGTTCACCGCCGATGATTTTCACCAACCGGAAGATCCCGAGCTGGCCCCTTCGCGTCATCTGCAACTGGTGCTCACCTTCAGTGAGCACAGACCCCAGATGTGTCAGCACTCCCGTCGGCTGGCCCGTCTTTGCCCCTCCTGGGTGCTGCACAAGGACAAATTCCACCGCATTCACTATCGCGCCAGCGCCGAGCTGCAGGCGGATGGCTCTGTGCTCACCATTCACGACTTTCTCGACGGGGTAGGCAAGAGCTTGCCCATCGCCAATACCCACGAGCTGGTCTGCATGCTCATCACCATGAACCCGGTGTTCCGGCTGCGGGACGCTCGCAGTGCCCGCAACGGGGTGGAAACCCTGCAGTGGGGAGATCTCTCGGAGCACAGACTCAGTGAACTGGCCGACAAGCTGATCGATGAGCCCCAGCGCATCGGGGAGCCGGAGTTGAAGGAGGCGCTGCAAGCAGTGCGCCAGCTGATGGATCACTATTTCAACGCTCTGGCCCCCATCAAGAACAAACCGCGCAGCCAGCGTGACATCATCAATCGTCCCATGACGTTGCGCAATCCTGGCAACCTGCACACCCTGCTGCGCCATGCCGATAACCGCACCCTGCAACTGGCGATGGCCGGGATGGCGGCGACCCTGCTGCAGGCGCGAGGCAATCGCGAGCTGGAGGAGGGGGCCCGTCCCATCATGATCCTAGAGGATCCTGAGAGCCGGCTGCACCCGACCATGCTGGCGCTGGCGTGGGGGCTGCTGGAACAACTGCCGGGCCAGAAGCTGCTCACCACCAACTCGGGAGATCTGCTCTCTTCCCTGCCGCTCAATCAGGTGCGACGACTGGTGCGCCGTCAGCAGGATATCCTCTGTCACCAGCTGGGGGGCGAGCGTTACAGCAGCGACGATCTGCGCAAGATCGCCTTCCACGTGCGGATCAACCGCCCCATGTCGCTGTTTGCCCGTTGCTGGCTGCTGGTGGAGGGGGAGACCGAGATCTGGCTGCTCTCCGAGCTGGCCCAGATCTGTGGTTACAGTTTGCGGGCCGAAGGGGTGCGGATTATCGAGTTTGCCCAGTGCGGCCAGTCACCGCTGATCAAGGTGGCGCGGGATTTTGGTATCGAGTGGCACCTGTTGACCGATGGCGACGAGGCGGGGCTCAAGTATGCTGCTTCGGCCCGGGGCCAACTCAAAGGGGAGCGGGAACGGGATCGGTTGACTCAGTTGCCAGCCTCTGACATTGAACATTACCTCTATCACAATGGTTTTGAAGCCGTGTTCCGGCGGGAAGCAGGGGTGGGCGGACGAGCCATGTGGAGTGCCAGTCATATCATCAATAAGGCGATTCATCACCGCAGCAAGCCGGGGATGGCACTGGCGGTGGTGGAAGAAGCCGAGCGGCTTGGTGCCGAGCATATTCCTCCCGTGCTGCGTCAGATGTTTGCGCGGGTAGTGGCACTGGCTCGCGGTCAGGTGTGAAGTCGGTGTGATAATGGGCCTGTCGGCTGCATCATGACCTTCGGGGCATCTGCTCATTTTTTGCCGGTCTGTTTGTCGTGATTGGGGATAGCCGCAGGTTTGGGTATACTCGCCCACTCTTCTCTGGCGCCCCGGTGGCGCTCCCGAATTCTTGCTGCTGGAGGCGTCATGTTCGTCCAACTCCCACTTTGGCTCTTTCCCCTTACCGGCTTGATGGCACTTGGTGCCCTCATTGCCCTCGGTATCGTGTTATGGCGCGGTGATATCTGCCCCGGCCAGCGCTCACGCATCACTCAGCAGCTCTTCTCCATCTGGGTCATTACCGCGCTCTCCTTGATGCTGGCGGTAGAGGCCAAGGCGGCCAGTTGGCTGATCTGGAGTGGTGGTGCCGCACTGGTGCTCGGGGTCGGCTTGTCGCTGGCCCAGTCACGGCTGGAGGGCAAGCGTGCAGTCCCCTCAACGCTGCTCTGGCTACCGGCGTTGCCACTCGCTGTTTATGGCTTCGGGCTGCTGCAGCTGCAGGGCTGGGTGAGCGGTTTATTGCAGATGGTGATGCTGGGAGCGGCCTTTGCTCACCTGATGCTGTTGCGAGCCCGTCACCGCCTCAAGGCGTTTAATACTCTTCTGCCGCTGGCTGCGCTGGCGGGCGCCATGGCCAGCCTTATCTGGCTGGCCGTGCTGGTGGGCTGGCAAGGGGCTGAAGCCAATCTCGATGATCTGATCCCGGCGGTGGTGACACAGGCTGCCTTGTTGGTGGCTTCCCTGCTGCTCTGGTTCAGCCCGCTCTACTTGCAGCGTGATACCGCGCCTGTGGTGGTTTCCACTTCCCTGTGTGGCCTGCTTATCGCCCAGATCGCCGCTACCAGCGTGCTGTACCAGCTGATCTGACACTGGTACTGAAAAGAGCAAGCCCCGAGCCAAGGCCCGGGGCTTTTTCATATCTGACTCTCGAGAATCAATAGAAGTCATCGGCCCCGCAGATAAACAGGCAACTGCTGCGTGGCTGGGCCAGATACTCTCTGGTCAACCCTTCCAGTGGCATGCCGAAAGTGCAGATATCTTGCGGTGAGGGGAGGGCGGTATCGAGGATCCGCCGCCAGTAGCCGCCAACTCCCTTGGGCGGGCTGGGCAGGTTGAAGGTGAGGGGCTCCCAGTAGGCGTTAAACAGTACGTAAAGGGCCAGTCGGGTTTCGCTTGACAGGGCCGACATGGCGATGGCATGGGAGTGGGGACTGAAGTCTGGCTGCATGGCATTGACTCCGTGCCAGCAGATCTCGCTGTGCCGCAGGATTTCGGTGAGCGACAGTGGCATGCTCTCCTGCTCCGGGCGCTGGAACAGATGTTTGCGATATTGGATCAGCTCCTTCATGAAGCGGAACATCTCCTGGCTGCGGGGAGTTGGTTGCCAATCCATCCAGCAGGTCGCGTTGTCCTGACAGTAACCGTTGTTGTTGCCGTGCTGGGTGCGCAGCAGTTCATCCCCCATCAACAGCATCGGGGATCCCACCGATAACAGGGTTGCCACCATCATGTTCTTGGCTTGGCGCGTGCGCAGGGCATTGATCTGGGGATCGTCCGTTACCCCTTCATGGCCGTGGTTCCAGCTGAAGTTGTGATCACAGCCATCACGGTTCTGCTCGCCATTGGCCTCGTTATGCTTGTTGTTGTAGCTGGCCCAGTCCCACAGGGTAAAGCCGTCGTGGCAGGTGACGAAATTGATGCTCTTCTCGGGATCTGCATGGTGATAGTGATAGATATCGGGGCTACCGCACAACCGTTCGACAAAGGCGGTGACGCTGTTGTCATCCCCGCGCAGAAACCGGCGTACGTCGTCCCTGAACTGGCCGTTCCACTCACGCCAGCGGGCGCCGGCCAGTGATCCCACCTGATAGAGCCCCCCTGCATCCCAGGCCTCGGCGATCAGCTTGATATCGGCGATCTTGGGATCGGTATCTATGGTGCGCAGGGTCGGGGCATTGGCCTGTGGCTGGCCCGATTCATCCCGCGACAAAATGGCAGCCAGATCAAACCGGAAGCCATCGACGTGCATCTCCTGGCGCCAGAAGTGCAGGCTGTCCATGATCATCCGCAGTACCACCGGGTGTGCGCCGTTGAAGGTGTTGCCACAGCCCGAGTAGTTAGTGTCCTTCTGGTTGTTGTCGAGGATGTAGTAGGCCTCGTTGTCGATGCCGCGAAACGAGAAGGTGGGGCCATCATCTCCCCCCTCGGCGGTGTGGTTGTAGACCACATCCAGGATCACCTCGATATTGGCCCTGTGCAACGCCTTGACCATATCGCGAAATTCGGTCAGCGGATCATCGCCACAGGCGTACTGGGCATGGGGGGCGAAAAAGGACATGGGGCTGTATCCCCAGTAGTTGGATAGCCCCCTGGGAGCATCCTGAGGGTCGAACTGAAACACCGGCAGCAGTTCAACGGCGGTGACCCCGAGAGATTGCAGATAGGGGATCTTCTCAATCAATCCAAGATAGGTGCCCCGCAATGCAGGATCAACCCCGGAGCTCGGGGAGTTGGTAAACCCCCCCAGATGGAGTTCGTAAATCACCGAGCGGGAGAGAGAGTGAGCAGGCAGTTTGTCTCCTTCCCAGTTGTAGTGGCGGGTATCGACTACCCGATTTTTGGCGCAGCAAGCCATATTGCTGCCGGGGCGTGCAGCCGCCCATCGGTCATAGTTGGGGCCCAGTTCAATACTGCGCCCATAGGGATCGAGCAGAACCTTGTCACCATCAAAGCGGGTGCCACAATAGGGACGCCATGGTCCCTGGATACGGTAGGCGTAGCGTTGCCCGATGGGGAGTCCTTCAATATGGATATGCCAGTAGTAGGCAGTTCGGTTGAAACGGGGGGAGAGGGGAATTACCTCGGGACTATCATCTTCGGCACTGGAGAAAAGCAGCAGCTCTACCCGGCTGGCCAAGCGGGCCCAGATGGCGAAGTTGACGCCGCGGTTGTCGGGTGTCGCCCCCAACTGACGGCAGTGACCGGCGGAGATGCGCATATCATACCTACCCAAAATGAGGAGTGTTCATCTCACTGAGTGTAGTGCCTGGTATGTGGCTTTGACTCTATTGCCTGAAAAAACAGCATGATGCTGCTAATGTCCTCACTCTCTGTCTGATTAATCTACGAATAAACTTTTTTTGAGATATTTACTTGCAATCTGTGCGCTGGCGCCTATTATTGGCGACCTCAGACGCGGGGTGGAGCAGCTCGGTAGCTCGTCGGGCTCATAACCCGAAGGTCGTCGGTTCAAATCCGGCCCCCGCAACCAACTTTTCGTCAGCCTGCGATTGTGTAAACAGTCGAAAGCAGACAAACGCCATCAAGCTACTGCTCGGCTTGAGGGTGACAATTCGGACGCGGGGTGGAGCAGCTCGGTAGCTCGTCGGGCTCATAACCCGAAGGTCGTCGGTTCAAATCCGGCCCCCGCAAC
>NZ_JAAKPE010000003.1:0-365161 GCF_049171775.1 Aeromonas sp. 603404 | reverse complement strand
GGAGAAGGATTCGAACCTTCGAAGGCAGAGCCGTCAGATTTACAGTCTGATCCCTTTGGCCGCTCGGGAACCCCTCCCCAAGTGCGAGGCGCATACTATCAGATCCAGAGGCTTTGTGAACCCCTTGATGAGGCATCTGGCAGTAAAAAATGACTGTTCGTCGATTTTTTGATACATCCAGCTCAAAATTCAAGCTTATCAGCAAGTTGTGCGCTGCTTTTCTGCACAAAACAGCATCCGTGCAAGTTGGCGATCGCGCTGAAGAGAAGGGAAATAGCAGAAGACCGCCAGCGTCGGCGGTCTTCCCGGGCATCACATCTAGCGCTGGAACGGGTAGACCGAACCCAGTTTCAGGATCTGGGTCAGCTCGTCCAGTGCGCTGCGGGACTCCTGCACCAGTGCCGGATCCCTCAGATCGTCGAGGGTCAGGCGGTCGCGGTAGTGGCTATCGACCCAGCCATCGAGGCGGGCAAACTGGCTGTCGTTGATAAGGCAGGCCGGATTGACCGCAGCGAGTTCCTGATCGTTCATGGCAACCCGCAGCCGCAGGCAGGCCGGGCCGCCGCCATTGCGCATGCTCTGCTTCACGTCCATATAATGAACGGCCTTGATAGGCGTGTTCATGGTCAGCAGCTTGTTCAGGTACGCCGACACCGCCGGATTGTCGCGGCACTCGGTGGGGGCGATGATGGCCATCTCGCCGCTCGGCAGGGTGAGGATCTGGGTATTGAACAGGTAGGATTTCACCGCATCCAGCACGGATACCTCGGCAGTCGGCACTTCGATAAAGTGCAAATCCCCCTCGCCAAACTTGCCGCGGATCTCGGTCAGTACCGCCTCGGTATTGAGGAACGCTTGCTGGTGGAAGAAGAGCACGTTCTGGTTACCCACCGCGATCACGTCGTTGTGGAACACCCCCTGATCGATCACCTCCGGGTTTTGCTGGATAAACACCACGCTCTCCTCGCCGAGGCCATGCAGGCGGGCGATGGCCTGGCTTGCCTCCAGGGTCTGGCGGGCCGGATAGCGCTTCGGAGCCGGGTGGGAGTAGTCAAAGGCACTGCGGCCATAGACAAACAGCTCGACCCCCGCCTCGCCATAGGCGCGGCAGAGCCGGGTGTGGTTGGCTGCCCCCTCGTCGCCGAAGTGGTCATTTTCCGGCAGATGGAGGTGGTGGCTGAAGTGGCGATCATTGTTGAACACGGCGCGCAGGATACGGCCCGTGACGTCCGGCTCCAGGGAGCGGTGAAACTTGTTGGTCAGGTTGGCGGGGGTGAAGTGAATGCGGCCATCCTGGGTATCGGCACTGGGGGAGACGGTGGCGGCGTTGGCAGTCCACATGCTGGAGGCTGAATAGCAGGCAGCCAGTACGGCAGGAGCCTGTTTGGCGGCCTGTTCCAGCACCCGGGCATCGTTGCCGGTGAAGCCGAGGCGGCGCAGGGTCGCGAGATCGGGACGCTCTTGTGGCGCCAGTACCCCCTGGGTCATGCCAAGCTCGGTCAGCGCCTTCATCTTGCGCAGCCCCTGTTTGGCGGCCTCTTTCGGATTGGAAGCCTCCTGGGCATTGCTCTGGGAGGCAACGTTGCCGTAGGAGAGGCCGGCATAGTTATGAGTCGGGCCGACCAGACCGTCGAAATTGACCTCGAAGTGCTTCATTGAGTACATCCTTTCGATTTTTATGATGGGTAGCGGTTCCTTCCGCGCACAATGCGTCGGGGTTGGGCCATTATAAAGAGATTTTATTTTTTTGTAACAAGCCGGTAACCGGCAGACGTTTTTATGTCGTTTCAGATATAAAAAGAGGGGCGGTATGGCAGAAAATTGAAAAAGCGGTTGCGTCCGGCCTGTTGCCTTCGCATTAATAAATAAAGAAGCAATAAAAGAAGCCGTGTGGTGCGGGCTGGTCAGGCAAATTTGCTCACAAGATTGCTTTTTCGCGCCAAATCTCTTATACAGCCCCACAAAACCGCACACCAACCCCGTCGGGTGCAATGAGGATAATAGTTACAGCATGGGCAAATCACTGGTCATAGTGGAGTCTCCGGCCAAGGCCAAGACGATCAACAAATATCTGGGCAAGGACTACGTGGTGAAATCCAGCGTTGGTCATGTTCGCGATCTGCCCACCAGCGGCAGTGCCAGCACCGAGCCCAAGAAACCTGTCATTCGCGGCATCAAGTTGAGCGAATCCGAGAAGGCTGCCAAGGATCGCAAGGCCCTGTTTGCCCGGATGGGTATCAATCCGACCGCTGGCTGGCAGGCTAACTACCAGATTTTGCCCGGCAAGGAGAAGGTGGTCAGCGAGTTGCAAAGTCTGGCCGAGAAAGCCGACACCATCTATCTCGCAACCGACTTGGATAGAGAAGGGGAAGCGATCGCCTGGCACCTGCGCGAGATCATCGGTGGCGACGACAGCCGCTACAAGCGCGTGGTGTTCAACGAGATCACCAAGAGCGCCATCAAGGAGGCGTTTGCCCAGCCGTCCGAACTCAATATTGACCGCGTCAATGCCCAGCAGGCCCGTCGTTTCCTCGACCGCGTGGTGGGTTACATGGTTTCCCCGCTGCTGTGGAAAAAGCTGGCCCGCGGTCTCTCCGCCGGTCGAGTGCAGTCCGTTGCGGTGCGTCTCATCGTCGATAAAGAGCGCGAAATCAAGGCGTTCGTACCGGTCGAGTTCTGGGATCTCAATGCCGACCTGCTGACCGCTGACAAGAGCGATCTGCGGATGGAAGTGGTCAGCCGCAATGGTGCCGACTTCAAGCCGGTGACCCAGACCGAGACCTTTGCCGCTGTCGCAGCCCTGGAAGGGGTCGACTACAAGGTGGTGAACCGGGAAGACAAGCCGACCGGCTCCAAACCGTCCGCACCGTTTATCACCTCCACCCTGCAGCAGGCGGCCTCTACCCGTCTGAGCTTTGGGGTCAAGAAGACCATGATGATGGCCCAGCGTCTCTATGAAGCGGGTTACATCACCTATATGCGAACCGACTCCACCAACCTCAGCAAAGAGGCGGTTGAAGCGGTGCGTGAATATATCGGAGAGCAGTATGGCGCTGCCTATCTGCCAGCCGAGCCGAATCTGTATGGTGCCAAGGCCAATGCCCAGGAAGCGCACGAGGCGATCCGTCCCTCCAACGTACAGGTGACTGCCGAGATGCTGGAAGGGATGGAGCCGGATGCCATGCGTCTGTACGATCTCATCTGGCGTCAGTTTGTCGCCTGCCAGATGACCCCGGCTCAGTACGACTCCTCCACCCTGACCGTCAAGGCGGGTGAGTTCGAGCTCAAGGCCCGTGGTCGTACCCTGCGCTTCGCCGGTTGGACCAAGGCACTGCCGCCGATGGGTCGCAAGGGCGAAGATAGTCAGCTGCCGGCGGTGACCGTTGGCGAGGTGCTGAAACTGGTCAAGCTGGATCCGCGCCAGCACTTCACCAAGCCGCCGGCCCGTTTCACCGAAGCCGCGCTGGTGCGCGAGCTGGAAAAACGCGGCATCGGCCGTCCCTCTACCTACGCCTCCATCATCTCCACCATCGTTGATCGCGGTTATGTGCGGGTCGAAAGCCGCCGTTTCTTCGCCGAGAAGATGGGCGAGATTGTCACCGATCGTCTGGTGGAGAACTTCGTCGAGCTGATGAACTACGAGTTCACCGCCAAGATGGAAGACAAGCTCGATGGCATCGCCGAAGGGAGCCTTGAGTGGAAGAAGGTGCTGGACGCCTTCTACGCCGAGTTTACCCAGGAGCTGGAGAAGGCTGACAAGGCGCCCGAAGAGGGCGGCATGCGTGCCAACCAGATGGTGATGACCGACATCGACTGCCCGGATTGCGGCCGCAAGATGGGTATTCGTACCGCCACCACCGGCGTGTTCCTCGGTTGCTCCGGCTATGCTTTGCCGCCGAAAGAGCGCTGCAAGAAGACCATCAACCTGGTCTCTGCCGATGAGTTTGTCTCCGCCACTGACGGCGAAGAGGCGGAAACCGAAGCGCTGCGCGCCAAGCACCGCTGCGGTGTCTGTGGCACTGCGATGGATGCCTACATCATCGATGACAGCCGCAAGCTGCACGTCTGTGGTCGCAACCCGGACTGCGATGGCTACGAGATCGAGAAGGGCCAGTTCAAGCTCAAGGGTTACGAAGGGCCGAGCATCGAGTGCGACCGTTGCGGAGCCGAGATGCAGCTCAAGAATGGCCGTTTCGGCAAGTACATGGGTTGTACCAACGAGACCTGCAAGAACACCCGCAAGATCCTGAAAAACGGCGACATCGCGCCACCGAAGGAGGATCCGGTGCCGCTGCCGGAGCTCAAGTGCACCCAGTCCGATGCTCACTTTGTGCTGCGTGACGGGGCTGCCGGTCTGTTCCTGGCGGCCAGCAACTTCCCCAAATCCCGCGAGACCCGCGCGCCGCTGGTGGAAGAGCTCAAGCGCTTCAAGGATCGCATCTCCGCCAAGCACAAGTATCTGGCGGGAGCCCCGCTCACCGATCCGGACGGCAACCCCGCCATCGTGCGCTTCAGTCGCAAGACCAAGGAGCAGTACGTGATGAGCGAGGTCAACGGCAAGGCGACCGGTTGGACCGCTCACTACGACAACGGTACCTGGCAAGAGAGTTTGCCAAAGGCTAAAAAAGCCTGATGAAAAGAGGCCCCGACAAGGGGCCTCTTTGCTTATGGATAGCGGTATACTGAGACAGCTGCAAGGAGTGCAGCTGTCGTCAATCGCGAAGTAGACAAGGAGGTTGAGATGGAGATTAACGAGATCCGGCCGGGCATGAGCTGCATGACCCGGGAAGGGGCGGCCTATGTGCTGGAGGTTGACCGGCAGAGTCTGCTGGTGCTGCTTCAGCGCGCGGACGAGACCATACCGGTGCAGGTGCGCAGCGACGAGATCCTGGCGCCGCTGGAGTGATCCGGCTGTGATCCCCTCAAAACGGCAGTAGAAAAAGCAGCTCGGCCAGATCGGGCTGCCATTGCCACTCCTTCATTCTGACCCTCCCCCCGATCACCACGACCCCCTCCTGCTGCAGGCGTCCCGTCTGTTCGGCAAAGCCTGGCGACCCTTTCGGTAACGAGATGGTGCCCGCTGCGCCCAGCACCCGATGCCAGGGCAGTACCTTGTCGGTTTCCCGCAGCACCTTGCCCACCAGTCTTGCCCGTCCGGGCAACCCGGCCAGATCGGCCACCTGACCATAGCTGACCACCCGGCTTGCCGGGATCAGGGCGATGATCGCTTCGATACGGGCCGTTTTGTTCAATGGGGATGGACTTGGTTCAATGCTCATAGACCCGATTCGTCAAAAACAACAGAAGCGCCATTGTGGCGCTTCTGTCATGGGGCTGGCAATGATTCAGCCGAAGGTCTGGCTAAGCCCCTTCAGTTGCTTGGCCCGTTCCAGCAGAGCCTGACTGGAGTGATCGACATCCAGCATCTTCTGACTGTTGGCGTGGGAGTACTCGGAGATCTGGTGGATGCTGCGGCTGATCTCCTCCACGACCGCTTGTTGCTGCTCAGCAGCGGTGGCGATCTGGGTGGAGTGTTCGGTGACCAGCTCTATCTCTGCCAGCACGGTATGGAGGCTGCTGGCGCCCTGGCGGGTCATCTCGGCACATGCGCGGGTCTGTTGCAGGTTCTCTTGCATCATCCCCTTCCAGCGTCCCAGAGTGTGCTGGATCTGCTTGATGCTGCCCTGGATCTGCTCGGTCGCCTTGTGGGTGCGGGTCGATAGAGTTCGCACCTCGTCTGCGACCACTGCAAAACCACGGCCCTGCTCCCCGGCGCGAGCCGCTTCGATGGCGGCGTTGAGGGCCAGCAGGTTAGTCTGCTCGGCGATGCCCTGGATCTCGCCCATTACACTGCCAATCCGTTCGGATTCGCTGGCGAGCTCCACTGCCGAGTTGAACGCCAGCTCTGCCTGTTTGGCGAGCTGTTCGATCTGTTGCTCGGTCTGGTTCAACTGCTGGTTGGTTTGTTCACAACGATTGCGAGCTTCGTTGACCTGACCGTTGGAGTCCTGAATGTTGCGGGCGATTTCGTGAGCTGTGTTGGCCATTTGAGTCATAGCCGTAGCCATCTGCTGGGTCTGGGCATCTTGCTCGTTGATATCGAGACAGGCCTGATGAGAGGCCTGCTTCAGATTGATGGCCAAGGTTTGCAGAGGTGCCGTGGCATCGTTGATCCGCCCCAAAACGGTTCGGATGCGAGCCTGCAGCATCTTGATATGAAAATCGGCAATGGCGCCGGGGTTGTCACCGGAGTAGACCAGCCGGGTCAGACTGTCATATTCGCGGCCCAGCTGCTGCAGATAGTGGGGTAGGGCAAAGAGCTCGCGCCAGTAGGCTCCGCCAATAAGCAACAGGGGCAGCAGCATCAGCAGGACGGTCATGGCCCCTTGGCTGGCGAAGGTCCAGCCCATCAGGCCGAGCAGCAGCAGGGTAATGGCCGGGGTGCGCACTCTGGCAAGAGAGGGAAGGTTGCTGCTGTTGCCTCGCTCGGCCTTGAGCAGGGCTTGGTAGGTCTGAGCGGCGATGCGCTTGAATTGGGGCTCGGGCTTGCAGCGTACCGACTGGTAGCCGCTGATCCTGTTGCCTTCGTAGATGGGGGTGACGTAGGCATCTACCCAGTAGTAACGACCATCCTTGCAGCGATTTTTGACGATGCCGCGCCAGGGTTTGCCCTCCTTGAGACGGGCCCAGAGATCGGCGAAGGCGGCCTTGGGCATGTCGGGGTGGCGTACCAGATTGTGGTTGTGACCGACCAGCTCGTCGGCGCTATAGCCGGCGATGGTGCAAAAAGCCGGATTGGCATAAGTGATCACCCCGCGCAGGTCAGTGGTGGAGACCAGTTGTACGTCGGCAGGAAACTCCACTTCGCTATCCAGGGTATGGACATCTCTGCGGGCCATAGGAATACGCTCCGATGTTCTTGTTGATAATGTTGTCGTTGTTATTGTGGCAGATCTGGAGGTGGCCGCAGGCTCGCGCCAGCAGGAGGCAGACCAGCTTCATTGGGGGCTGGATTTTGCCAATAATGGCGGATGAATGGTAGGGGGAAGTTGATGTTTTGTTGGCTAATCGTAAAAAAGGCGGCCGATTGGCCGCCAAAGTAGAGACAACATTACCTCTGTGGCATCCGGTAGCGCACCTGCAACTGATCGAGGATCTGCAGCTGACCCGGCAGGCGGGCGGCGAAGTGCTCCCAGCCCTTGTGGGCGGGATCGCTCCAGGCCACCTCGGCCGTGGCCAGCATACGCGGGAACAACATGTAGTCGAGACGATCACGGCTGGTGATCAATTCTGACCACAAGGGGCTCAGCACCCCGAGGATGTTATCGTTGGCATGGAAATCGGCTGGGGCAGGATCGCAAGCATAAACCTGCTCCAGATTGAGGGTCCCCGCCCAGTAGAGGCCGGGTTCATGAATATCGGCGCTCCAGGCGAGATCCAGATAGAGGAACTGGGCGGGCGCCATCACCACCGGATAACCGGCTGCGGCTGCGTCCAGCCCCGCCTGAAAGCTGGTCCAGGCACAGATGGCCGCTTTGCGGCTCACCTTGTCGCCATGCAGGATCTCCTCCCAGCCGATCATCTGTTTGCCTCTGGCGGCCAGATAGCGCTGGCAGTGGCGCAGCAGATGGCCCTGCAGCTCGCGGCAGTCGGCGTAGCCCTGCTCGACCATCAGCTGCTGGCAGGCGGGGCTGTCGGTCCAGACCCCGGTCGGCACCTCGTCACCCCCCATGTGGATCTGCGGGCCGGGAAAGAGCTCGCATACCTCGTCCAGCACCGCCTCCAGGAAGCGGTAGGTGCCGGGCAGGGCGGGGTTGAGCACGTTGTCATCGAAATGCTGAACCGAGCGGTAGCGGGAGTGATCCGCCGTTTCGATCAGCAACTCGGGCAGCGCCTTGATGGCGGCGTGGCAGTGGCCCGGAATGTCGATCTCGGGAATGACGGTGATGCCGAGCTCACTGGCATAGCTCACCAGCTCCTTCACCTCGCTCTGGGTGTAGTAGCCGCCATAGGGCTCGGCGCCGCCGCTGAGCTGGGGGTCGATCGCCAGATTATGGCCGCGCCAGGCACCCACGTCGGTCAATGCCGGGAAGGCCTTGATCTCGAGTCGCCACCCCTCGTCATCGGTCAGATGCCAGTGGAAGCGGTTGAACTTGTAGAGGCTCATCAGCTTGAGCAGGCGCTTGATGGTTGCCGGAGTGTGGAAGTGGCGGGCGCAGTCGAGAAAAATGCCGCGAAAGCCAAAGCGCGGGGCATCCTCCAGCGTGACGCAGGGCAGGCTCTCCCCATGTTGCAGATACCACTGGGCCAGAGTCACCAGCCCATGACGCCAACCAGCTTCGTCGGCGGCGGCAATCACCACCTCCTGCGGCGTGATGGTGAGTTGATAGGCTTCGGGGGCCAGTTTGTCCTCGGTCAGCCGGATTTCAGCGTCGTGATCCTGCTCCAGTGCCAGCGACGTCAGCTCGTTGAAGTGGGCCAGCAATTTCGGCACATCGCGGGGGGCGCTGACATGAGCCCGCTCGGCCAGCCGGAAGTTCCCCTCCAGCAGCACCAGATGGGCCGGTTGCGGCACTATGCCGGGCAGGGACTCGACATCCGGCAGGTCGGGGCGGGTTACCGGCGGGTTTTCCAGTCCGAGATCCTGAGCGGCCAGCGTCACCGGTAGCAGCTGGGCACCCGTGGTCGCCTCCGGCAAGCTGAGGAAAAAGCCCTGCGGCATGTCGGAGAGCTTCTTGATGGGGGTCTGGCGGCAGCAAAAGCGCAGCTCGCAGCTGCCAGCGTTCGGGACAATAACCTTGTAGCTGCCGCTTTGGCGCTCCAGCTCCCCCCCTTGCAAGGAGTCGGGGTCGATATGGCGAGCCAGACAGAAGTGCAGCTTCCACTTGGTATCAGGCATGCGGGAGAGGGTGAAAGTGAACCAGACATCCTCGCCGTCACGTCGGGCTACCTGGGTGTGGATCAGGGGTGTAGACATGGAAAATCCTCTGATTGGGCAAACAGGATGGCGCCATCGAGCGCATCTGCCTGGGGGGGGATCAGGTTGAGCTGGCCGAGACGGGGAGCGAGGCGGGTGCCAATCCCACCCAGCAGGGCGATCTGTCTGGCACCCAGCTGGGTCATTCCCTCCAGCAGGATCCGCAGTTGTTCGCAAGTTTCGTCCAGCAGCTGATTGGCTAGCTCGTCGCCATCGCTGGCTGCATCAAATACCCAGGGGGCGAAGTGGCCATAGTCCGCCGGAATGGCGCGGGCGGCCCAGCGTACCACCTCGGCCTGATCCCGCTTGAAGCGGTCCATCAAGCGGATGGCGAGGGTGCTGGGGGGCAGAATGCCATCGTGGCAGAGCAGGGATTGCTGGATGGCGCGCAGCCCCAGCCAGGCGCCGCTGCCTATGTCTGAAATGGGGAAGCCGCGGCCGGAGCAGGTGCGGATCTGCCCCTCCTGATAGACCAGCCCCACCGAGCCGGTACCTGCGATCAGAATGGCCCCCTCCTCGCCGCCAAAGGCGCCGAGGCAGGCACCGAAGGCATCGGAGGTGAGCCTGACGCTGGCAAAGGGGAAGGGCATCTCGAGCAGGGCGTGATAGCAGTCGGCCAGCTCGGCGGAGGCGAGCGCCAGCCCGACCCCCATCTGCTGTTCACTCTCGATAGCGATCCCGGCGGCAAGGCGGGCGCTGGCGATGGCAGCCAGCACATTGGCGTGGGCATGGGGGATGCCCAGCTCCAGATTGGATCCGGCTGCGCGCCCCTCTCCGAGCAGCTTGCCCGCCCGATCTCGAATGCGGGCGCGGGTGTGGGTGCCCCCACCATCGACGCCGACCCAGAACTCAATCATGGCGACCTCCATTTCCCTGCGCATTCAGCCAGGTGATGGCCAGGGCAAACCAGGCAGCGTGGGGGATCCACTGCTCGCCCCAGCGCCAGTTCTGATCCAGCCGTTCCCTGTACTCCTCCGGAATAAAGGCCACCTCATTTTCGTCATCAAACCCTGAGGTGATGCCGTTGCAGATGCCCCCCTGAGCATTGGGATAACCGGCGGTGTAGGCGGGATTGTTGATGCCGTGACCGGCCAGCATGCAGGCGTTGAAGGGGTTTTGCCCGAGGATCCAGTCGAGCTGGTGCTGACCGAAAGTGCGCAGCAACCTGCTCTGCTGGGGCAACTGTGCCGCGGCGGCAAAGGCCATGGCGGCCAGCGAGGCCAGGCGAGCGTTCTCCCCCTGCCACCAGTAACCGGACTCGTTGTGGTGGGGCATAAAGAAGCTGACGCGCGGCGCTTCATCCACACCTTTGACATATTGGCGGGCGAGGGAGAAGGGGTTACCCGCCCGTGCGCAGAGTGCCAGCTCGGCGGCCAGCGCCTGCTCCACCACGGTTTGTACCCGGGCCTGGTGCCCCTGATCCGGCTCTACGCCCAGATATTCCAGCAGCGCCAGCACCGGCAGCCCCGCCTCGGCGGCGTGATAGTAGGGGCGCGAGCCATCCTCGTTGGCCGACCAGTAGTGACCCAACTCCGGATGAATGCGCTGACGGGCGCAGAGCTTGCTGGCGCGGGCTCTCGCCTCGGCCAGCCATTCGGCGCCGAAGGTGCGGGTCAGCTCCACCGCCGCCAGCAGGGCGCAGTAGTCGTCGATGATGTTTTCGACCCCGTCGTCCAGATAGGCAAGGTTGTGCTCACGCAGATGCAGGTAGCCGCGTTTGGCCGCCTCGGCGTAATGGTTGGTATCGAAGTCACCGCCGATGTGCTCGCGGGCAGCGCGGGCCAGTGCGGCAATGGCCATACCGCCCCCTTGGCGAAAACCTGCCTGCCAGTTGGCGGATTTGATCCCCTGCTGGGTGGCATAGGCGCACAGCTCGCGCTGGGCGGGATCCTTGCTCCACTTGTCGAACAGGGTCATGAAGAAGAAGCCCGACTCATCCTGCATCCGGCTGAGAAAATCGGCGCCGTGCAGCGCCTCGTCATTGAGCCGCTTGCAGAGGTTGACCCCGTCGATATCGTGGCGCGGGGCCAGCAGTTCCCGGCACTTGAGCAGGGACCACACCACCATGGGGGTCTGCTGGGGGTTGAGGTAGTTGGCGTAGGAGAGGTGGCTCAGGTATTTGCTCATGTCGCCGCTGGCATCGAACCAGCCGCCGTGCACATCTCTGTGCTGGTCGGTGCCAAACAGGCGGGCGCTGCGGTCAGCCCGATCGAAGGTGCCGCTGGCGCGCTGCCCCTTGAAGTAGTGAATGACATCGGAGAGGCAGCGGCTGGCCAGCAGATCCTGGCCGATGGCAAAACGGGTCGAGCGGACAATGCCTTGGGCAGTGATCGCCTCCAGCCGATAGTCGCCGGGCTCTTTGAAGGCGGAGAAGTCGGCGTGCCAGTAAGCACGCCCCTGCCAGCCGGGGACGCTGCCATCCGCTTGCAACGGGGTTTCAAACAGGATCTGGCCATCATCGAGGCGTTGCAGCCTGACGTAGCCGCCGAGATCATGAGCGGGGGAGGCTTGCAGCAGGGCGACCTTGTGCCCGTCGCACTCGTAGCCCACCTGATTGATCAAGAGTTCCATCAAGGTATTACTCCTGTGGTTCACCGACTGACGGTGAGGCACATCACGGGGCCGTGGCCGCCCCGTATCGAGGCATGGCCGGACTGTGCAGTCCGGCCGGTCTAAGGCTTACCATCATTCGTAGAGGTAGCAACGCACGAAGTGGTTATCAGCAAGCTTGGTGATGGCAGGCAGACTCTCCTTGCAGCGGGGCATCGCCTGATTGCAGCGCCCGGCAAAGGGGCAACCGCAGGATTCCGGCGTCCAGAGCGGGATCTCCCCTTTTCGTCCGCCCTCCAGCTCGGCGTGGATGCTCTTCTCGGGGTCGGGCACCGCCGAGATGAGCAGCTGGGTATAGGGGTGCTGCGGGTGGTGCAGGATCTCGTCCACCTCGCCCCACTCCACCATGTGGCCTACGTACATCACCGCCAGATCTTCCGCCACATAGCGAGCGGTGGCGATGTCGTGGGTGATGTAGAGCATGGAGACGCCAAGCTCATCCTTCATCTGCTCCATCAGGTTGAGGATGCCGATGCGAATGGAGACGTCGAGCATGGAGGTGGGTTCGTCCGCCAATACCACTTCCGCCTCCACTGCCAGATTGCGGGCGATGTTGACCCGCTGGCGCTGGCCGCCGGAGAGCTGGTGCGGATATTTGGCCGCAGTCGCCTTGGCGGGGGTCAGGCCGACCTTCTCCAACAGGGCGTAGACCATGTCGGGCAGATCTCTCTTGTCGATCACCTTGCTGTGCAGCAGCAGGGGGCGGGCGATGTGGTGGTAGATGGTGTGGGTCGGGTTGAGCGAACCGAACGGATCTTGCCACACCATCTGCACGCTCTGGCGATAGTCGAGCAGGGCGGTGCCCTTGTTGAACTCCTCCAGATCGTGACCGCGATAGAGAATGCGCCCGGCACTGAGCTTGTACATCTTGGCGATGATCTTGGCGATGGTGCTCTTGCCGGAGCCCGACTCCCCGACCACCGCCAGGGCGCGGCCCCGGTGCAGGTTGAAGGTGATGTCGGAGAGCGCCCGCATCTTGCCACTCTTGATGGCATTGGAGTTGACGGGGAAGTCCTTGTAGAGATGCTGGACTTCGATGATGGGTGCATCGGTTTTGGCGATTTGCATGACAGACATCCTTAACAGCCAGCGGCCTTGTCCAGATAGATCAGGGGATCTTGTTGTTCATCCTGCACGTCATAGAGATGGCAGGCGGTCTGTTGCCCGGGGCGGATCTCGGCCAATCTGGTGTACTCCTGACGGCAGCGATCGTGCACCTTGCCGCAGCGGGCCTGAAAGCGGCAGCCGACCGGCACCTCCAGCAGGTTGAGCGGGGTGCCCGGGATCCCCTCCAGCACCTTTTTTGGCCCGTGCAGAGGCGGGAAGGAGTTGCCGAGCCCCTTGGTATAGGGGTGCAGCGGCGCGGTCAGGATCGCCTTGGAGGGAGCGACTTCCACCAGTTCACCGGCATACATGATGCCGATGCGATCGCAGAACTCCACCATCAGGGAGAGGTCGTGGGTGATGAACAGAATGGAGAAGTTGAACTTCTCTTTCAGGGCATAGACCTTCTGCAGGATCTCCCGCTGTACCACCACATCGAGCGCCGTGGTCGGCTCATCCATGATGAGCAGCTCGGGGTTGAGCGCCATGGCGATGGCGATCACCAGCCGCTGGCGCATGCCGCCGGAGAACTGGTGCGGGTAATCCTTGAGCCGGCTCGGGTGGATATCGACGATGGTGAGCAGCTCCTGGGCGCGCTTGATCGCCTCGTAGCGGGTCATGCCGGGGTTGTGGGCCAGCAGCACGTCGCAGAACTGCTCCTCCATCCGCAGCACCGGGTTCAGGGCGTTCATGGCGGACTGGAACACCACCGACACCTGTTGCCAGCGATAGGAGCGCAGCCGCTCGTCGTTGTAATGGAGGATATTCTCCCCCTTGAACAGGATTTCGCCACCGCTGATGTAGGCGGGCGGCTTGTGCAGCCGGGCCACCGAGAAGGCGACGGTGGATTTGCCGCAGCCAGACTCGCCGGCGAGACCGAAGATCTCACCCTGTCTGATATCGAAGCTCACCGAGTTGACGGCGCGCACGTCGCCATTTTCGGTGATGTAGTCAACGCAAAGATTGCGTACTGACAGCAGGGGATGCTTGTTCATGCTGTCTTCTCCTGTGCGGCAGAGAGTGGTGTTGCGACCGGGGTGGCAAGTTTCTTCCAGCGGCTCAACCCTTTGTGGGAGCGCAGCTGCGGGTTGGCAATCTCGTCGATGGCGAAGTTGAGCAGAGCCAGACCGGCACCCAGGGTGGCGATGGCAAAGCAGGGAGCCAGGATCTCCCACCAGGCGCCGACCAGAATGGCGCTGGAGGTCTGGGCGTTGTAGAGCATGATGCCCCAGCTCACCACGGTCGGGTCGCCAAGCCCCAGGAACTCCAGGGTCGCTTCGGTGACGATGGCGTAGATGATGGAACCGATAAAGCTCACCCCGATGATGGAGATGAGGTTGGGCAGGATCTCCACCAGAATGATGCGCCAGGCCGGCTCCCCCAGCACTTCGGCGGCGATGACGAACTCCTTCTCGCGCAGCGCCAGGGTCTGGGCCCGGATGACCCGCGCGCCATAGGCCCACGAGGTCAACCCTATTATCACGGCAATCACCGCCGGTGACGCCTCCCCGATAAAGCTCGCCAGCACCAGTAGCAAGGGGAGGTTGGGTATCACCAGCACCACGTTCATCAGGAAGGTGAGGCACTCGTCCACCAGACCACCGAAGTAACCGGCGGTGATGCCGATGGCGACGGCCAGGGTGCAAACCAGCAGGCCTGCGCTGAAGCCCACCAGCAGCGAAATACGGGCGCCGTTGGTGAACTGGGCCCAGATGTCGTGGCCCATGCGGGTGGAACCCATCACGAACTCGGCACTGGGCGGCTGGTGCGGGCGAGCCACCCGTTTGGTCGGCTCGTTGCTGGCCAGAATGGGGGCAAAGAGGGCCATCAGTACGAAGGCAACCACGATGGCGAGGCCACAGGCAGCCTTCTTGTTGCCCAGCAGGATTTTGAGAATGGTCGGCATACGCATCTTATTTGCCTCCTGTACGCAGACGGGGATCCAGGAAGACGTAGAGCACGTCGGCCAGGAAGTTGAAGCTGAGCATGGTGATGGTCATGATGAGCAGCTGCCCCTGAATGAGCGGGTAGTCGCGGGCCAGAATGCCCTGATAGAGGGTCAGGCCCAAGCCGGGATAGTTGAAGATAACTTCGGTGATGAGAGAGCCACCGATGACGAAGCCGAGCGCCATGGAGAGGGCGGTGACGCTGGGCAGAATGGCGTTGCGGGCGCCGTAGTTGAAGATCACCCGGTTGCTGGAGAGCCCCTTGGCCTTGGCCATGGTGATGTAATCCTCACCGAGCAGGTTGATCATGTTGTTGCGCATGGTGATGAGAAAGCCCCCCACCTGTACCACGGCCAGGGTCAGCACCGGCATGATGGCGTGGGTCATGATGCTCTTGATGTGCTCCCAGCCCCAGTCAGCCTTGATCTCCGGGCTGTAGGCGTAGCCGATGGGCAGCCATTCGAGGCTGACCCCGAACAGGAACAGGGCGAGCAGGGAGACCACCACCGGCGGAATCGCCTGCATCACCAGGGTGAGCGGGGAGAGAATGCTGTCCATCCGGCCGCCGCGATACCAGGCGGCGAAGATGCCGACGATGGAACCGATGGAGAAGCTCAGGATGGTGGAGGTGCCGACCAGAAACAGGGTCCAGCCGATGGCACGGCCCAGCACGTCAGAGACCTGCTGCGGGTAGAAGCGCACCGAGGTGCCGAGATCCCAGGTGAAGACACTCTTCACATAGGTAAGAAACTGGGTGCCGATGGGGCCGTCGACAAAGCCGAAGGTGGCTTTGAGGGCTTCCAGAGCGGCGGGTTCCATCATGGCGCCAGCGCGGGCAAACATCACGGAGACAGGATCCCCTGGCATGGCACGGGGTAACAGGAAGTTGATGGTGGCGGCTACCAGAAAGGCAACCAGATAGAAGGAAAAGCGTCTCAGTATGAATCCCATGATAGTACCTTTTACTGCAAGTCTGCCCCGCGTCGGGTATAGCTACCCCAACCCCGGCAAAGTCGGGCAAGAAGGGGATTAACGGGGAAGATGGCCCCCCGCAGGGGGCCGGGATTGTTTAGCTGTTTGGCTTGAGGGACAACACGTGCAGCAGACGCTCAGGGGTGTCCGGGTGGAGCTGAGGTTTGGCTACCGGGTTATCAGCACTGAACCAGCCGTTGAAGCGCTTGGTGCTGTACTCGTACCAGGTCGGGTTGTTGAAGACCGGAATGATGGTCTGGTTGGCACCAACACGATCCTGGATGGCGAACATGATCTCCTTCTGCTTGGCCGCATCGGCGGTCTGGGTGAAGTCATCGATCAGCTTGTCGAGCTCGGGATCCTTGTAACGGGGTGCGGCGAAGCGGTTGCCGCGCTCACCCATGTTGCGGGAGTGGAATGCAGTCTCGAAGTACTTGTGCGGGTTGGCACCGGCAAAGTAACCCTGCAGGGCGACATCGAAGTCACCGGTGATCAGGTTCTCGGTCCAGACGGTTGCTTCCGGGGTGGCGGTCTTGGCGTTCAGGCCCAGTGCCTGCAGCCCTTCTACACCGATCTGTACTGTGTTGACCCAGTCGGTCCAGCCGTTCGGCACCAGTACCTTGAACTCGATCTTTTTGCAGCTCGGGGTGTCGAGGAACTTGTCGCCGTCACAATCCTTGTAGCCTGCCTCTTTCAGCAGGGCCTTGGCCCCTTCCAGATCGAACTTGTTGTACTTGCCGTACTTCTTGTCCACTTCCGGGTTGTTCCAGGAGTCAAAGGCTTTGCCCAGACCTGACGGGTACTCGTTGACGGTGGGGTAGCCGTAGCCCGCGATATCCACCATGGACTGGCGGTCCATCGCCATGGAGAAGGCGCGACGGAAGTTGATGTCGTTGAAGGCTTCGTGGTTGCCCGGGTTCTTGGTCTGGAAGTTGACGTTGAACGCCACGGTACCGGAGGCCGGGAACCAGTATTTGTTGTTCTTCGGATCGTTGCCGACGTAGAGGCGCTCGATATCCGGCACGAAGGAGCCGAACCAGTCGATGTCACCTTTCATGACAGCAGCCAGCACCTGGTCGTTGGTGGCCATCTGCGGCATGCGGATACAGTCGATAGCGAGGTTGGCGTTATCCCAGTAGTGCGGGTTGCGGCACTGGGTATAGAGCTGGGCGGAGAAGTTGTCCACTTCGGTGAAGGGGCCAGTACCAACCGGCTTGTCGTTGGTGAAGGCAACCGGATCTTTCACCGATTTCCACTGGTGCTCCGGCACGATAGGTACCAGCACCAGATCGTTCACCACGTTGGTGTTGACCTCGGTCAGGTCGAATTTGACCTTGTTCGGGGCCAGCTTCTCGACGCTCTTGATCTGGGTCCAGATTGAGCGCTCATCCAGCGCCTTGTTGGCCTTGACCAGATTGAAGGAGAAGATGATGTCATCGGCATCAAAGGCTTCGCCGTCAGACCACTTCACGCCGTCACGCAGATCGAAGGTGACGGATTTCAGGTCATCGCTGAACGCATAGTTGGTGGCCAGACGATAGACGGGTTTGCCCCCTTGCATATCGTTGAAGATCACCAGCGGTTCATAGATGAAGTGACGGGTGGTGTGCAGCAAGCCCGCTTGCAGGAAGGGGTTGAAGTTCTTGACCCAAGCGGTTTCCTGCTGTGCGACCATGGTCAGCACGGTTTTGTTTTCTGCGGCCATGGCGTTACCGGCGGCACCGGCAAGCATCATGGTTCCCAGCATTACAGCGGTAGAGATTTTGGATACTTTGGCAAGCATATGTTTTCCTTTCTTATTCTTTGGCATTCCCGAGGGTTCGCCTTGTTTTGTGTGAGCACCGGTTTCGCATGCTGATGAAATCGGCCCTCTGTGTTGGTCAGGTGTCTAACCTTTGTCGTTCTGTTTTCCAACGCCCTAAGCAAACCAGAATTAACAGGAAAACAACAACTATTGATTTCGTTGTTTTCGTAAAAATTAACGGTGTTACGTCAATCTCGTCAAAATCGATTTTTATCTGTTTAAAATCATTTGTTTGCGTTATTTGCTCTCGCGTAGAAAGTGGCTGTGAAAATGGCGTATATGACAAATTTGTGAATTGGATCTGCTCTCGGTTTCGGAGTTGTGCGGGGCTTTGTTTTGCGCAAAAAGAAACCAGATTGCCAATTGTGATCCGGCGCCCGTTTAGGGCGCCGTGTCACGGCTTGCGGTTGGCGAGTTGACGCAGGGTCTGGGCGCTGTGCTGCAACTGCTGGCGCTGGTGGTCATTGAGCGGGCAGTGGCCCAGCACATACTCGGTGGTGGCCACGACCGTCTTCCAGCGTGGCGACTTGGGCAGGGTGTCCAGACTCAGGTATTTGTCGAGGGTGCGGGTCTGCGGGCTGGATCTGTCCATATAGACCCGCCACAGCTTGCTCTTCTCCGCCAGCACGATTTTGCCCTTGCCGGTCCCCTGCTGCCAGGCATCCAGGGTGAGCTGCATAGTCTCTACCAGCGCCCGGCGCAGCGGCTCGTCATCCTGCTGGCGAATGAGGTCGTCGGCCAGCGAACGGAACTCGCCACCCAGGCGGCTCAGCTCGCCCAGTAGCTGTTCATCTTCGATGATGGCTTGCCGCGAGAGGTTCTTGAGGGCGTTCTCCAGCGCCATTATACGGTTCTCATCCTGACGCTGTTCGGTACTCAGAGTGAGGGCGAAGGCGGCCTGTCCTCCGAGCGCGATAGGCAGGGCACGGGCGTTGAGCACATCTTTTTGCCCGGCTACCAGAAACTCCAGATTGTGTTCCCGCTCGCTGGCAAGGTCGGGCCACTGCTGTTGCAGCGGGGTGGCGAGCCACTCATTGAGGGGCTGACCCTCCATGGCTTCCGGCTCCTGTCCCAGCAGGCGTGCCAGCACCCGGGAGGCAAACAGCACAGTGCCCTGCTCGTCGATAAAGATCATGGGGTCGGCCCCTTCGCCGAGCAGGGCCAGCAGCCGCTGCTGATCCTGATGCAGTCGATCCTGCAGGGTGAGGCGATGTTCGATCTCCTGCTTCAATAGCCGGTTCTCTACCAGCGAGGCGCGTCCGGCCTTGGCTTCCAGCAGTGCCTTGACCCGGGCAAACAGCTCTTCCTTGCAGAAGGGTTTGACCAGATAGTCGTTGGCACCGGCCCCGAAGCCCTCCTCGATATCCTTGGGCTGGTTGAGGGCGGTGAGCAGCAGCACCGGCAGCATATCTTTCGGGTGTTGCTGGCGCAGGCGACGGCAGACGTCAAAACCGGAAAGGGTCGGCATCATCACATCGAGCAGGATGAGGTCCACCTGCTCCTCGGCCAGCTTGGCCAGCGCATCGTGGCCGTCACTGCTGGGCAGGATGCGGTAGCCGCAGGGTTGCAACAGATGGCGCAGGATGTGCAGGTTGATGGGCTCGTCATCCACCACCAGAATGAGCGGCGCATCCTCGGGGGGAGGGGGCAGATCGTCGCTCTCCCAGTCAGGCAGGATCAGCGGTTGCTGGCGCACCAGCTGATGCTCGATCTGGCGGCTGTCGAGAGTCAGATTGGCCGCTTTGCCGGTGGCAAGGGGCAGGGTAAAGGCGAAGGTAGAGCCAACGCTCGGCTCGCTCTCGACAAACAGCTCGCCCCCCATCAGGTGCACCAGCTGGCGGGTGATGGAGAGGCCAAGGCCGGCCCCCTGCTTGCTTACCTCCGGGCTCATCTGCACCAGCGGCTCGAAGATATGTTCCAGATGGTCGGGGGCGATGCCGATGCCGGTATCCGTGACCTTGATGCGCAGGAAGTTGTTCTCGACGATGGTACTGAGCACCACCTTGCCCTGCGGCGTGTACTTGATGGCGTTGCCCACCAGGTTGTAGAGCACCTGTTCGAGCCGCTGCTCATCGGCCAGTACCGGCGGCAGTTCGGCCGGGCTGATATCCACCAGGGTGAGGGGTTTGGCCTGCACCAGATGCTGGCAGAGATCCAGCACCAGCCGGATAACCCCCTTGGATGAGACGGGCTGGGAGTGGATCTCCAGCTGGCCGTAGCGCATCTGGTGGTAGTCCAGCAGATCGTCCACCAGACGGGCCAGACCGTCGGCGCTCTTGATGATGAGGCCGAGCTGCTTTTGCTGCCCTTCGGTCAAATCCTGCTGGCTGGCGAGCATCGACTCGGCCATCCCCTTGATGCCGTGAATGGGGGTACGCAGCTCGTGGGAGGTGTTGGCCAGCAGTTCATCCTTGAGCTTGTCCGCTTGCTGCAGGCTGAGGTTCTGCTTGTGGGTCAGCTTGACCTGCTGTTGCAGCTCCTGGGTCTGCTGTTCGATCAGTTCGATCTTGTCCTTCACCGAGCGCTGCATATGGCGAAACGCCTCGGCCAGCCGGTCGATATCATCGCCGGTGCGCTCGATGGCGATGGGGTGATCCAGCGCGCCGTCGGCCACCTGCTCGGCCGCTTCGGTCAGGGAGCGCAGCGGCGCCGTGATGGAGTGGGAGAGCCAGCGGGAGAAGAGGATCAGCAGTAGTACCGAGCCCGCCCCCAGCACAATTACCAGAGTTTCCAGCTGGCGGATCGGGGCATAGGCTTCCCGGGTGGAGATCTCGGCGATAAAGGCCCACTCGGTATCGAACACCTTCACCTGGGTGTAGGCGGCCAGCACCTCGTCATCCTGATAGGAGTGGAACAGCCCGACCCCCTGCTCGCCGGAGAGCGTCTTGGTGATGAGGGGCGTTTGCAGTGGACGGAAGTTGGGGCTGAAGCTGTTCTCTACGCTGAACTCCGGTGCCAGCCAGGCATCGGCGCGCATCCGCTTGTCAGGGCCGATCAGGATGGTCTCGCCGGTCTCGCCCAGCCCCTCCCGCTCCGCCATGATCTGGTTGAGCTTGTCCGGCAGCAGCTCGAAAATCACCACACCGCGCACATAGTCGTACTGCATCACGGGGGCGGCCATGTAGGCGACCACCTGCCCGGTCAGCTCGTTGCGGCCAAAATCGGTGAATTCGAAGATCTGCTGCGGCTTCTGGCCGCCATCAAGGCGGCGTTTGATCTTGGCAAAGGTCTGGCCCAAGCCACTGCCCTGATAGGGGCCGGAGAGCAGATTGGTGGCAAAGTTAGGGTGCTTGGTGACCGAATAGACCACATCACCGTTGAGGTCCACCAGAAAGATGTCGCTGTAGTTGGACTTGCGCACCATGTCGGCATAGCCGCGATGAAAGCGCTGGTGCACCCGGCCATACATCTCGTCGGCGAGGATAAGCGCCGTGATGGAGGGTTCGATCTCCACCTGACTGTCCGGTTTGCGCAGTTGATCCCAGGAGCCTGGCAGATAGCGGGCCTGAGCACGGCTGCGGGCCTCCTGCGGTGTGGTGCCCAACTTCTCGAAGGCGCCGGTAAAGCCATAGAAACGGCCGATACTGTTGCCGGCAAAATCCTGCTGGGAGAAGTTGATGATCTGCTCTTTGAGGTTGTTGAAGTAATCCTCGAGCTGACTCTTCTTGATATTACGAACGGAGACCAGATGGTTGGAGGTCTGGGTGGTGAGATCCTTGCCGTGGCTGTATAGGAAGAAGAGGGTGATGACCAAAAAGGGCACCATGCCCAACATGAAAAAAGCCAGCATTAACTGCGGCCTGAGCCCACGAAGCGTGAAGATCCATTTCATCTTGTGATTTTCAATTGAGAATCCGGTTATTAAGCCGCTCAAGTCTCGAACGAAAGCGTAATCATTTCAACGACTTTATCCCAAATTCGCTTGGTGGGTCACAGCTGGCTGGAGAAAAATGCAGCAAGGCGTTTAAACCCTGAGCAAACAGTCTGCATCAGGGCTTAAATTGCGAAAAAGGGGTTGTGCTGGCGCTCGTGGTACGTATAATGCGCCTCGTTGTCAGGCAACTGGCACGAAAGCAGTAACGCGGGAATAGCTCAGTTGGTAGAGCACGACCTTGCCAAGGTCGGGGTCGCGAGTTCGAGTCTCGTTTCCCGCTCCAATTTTCCATCGCACCAACGATGGAACTCACTTTCAAGACAATCAGTCTTGTCAGCATGGCGCGTTAGCAAAGCGGTTATGCAGCGGATTGCAAATCCGTTTAGTCCGGTTCGACTCCGGAACGTGCCTCCATATTTTCTCTGTTTATCTCAATCATCACTCTTCGAGTCTGAGCTTTGGTCAGTATCCTTGCTGTACCAGTAACTGTTCGCAGCCAGCCTGTTTCCACTCGCGCTCGAGATAGTGGCTCACATCCGCCATGTTTTGCCCCCGATATTGAAACTGCACCTCGGCACTGTGCTGGTTGAGATCCGCAATCCGTTGCTTCAGTGTGCCGCATTGCCACAGGCTGACGGTGGGCACGCCCCGTTCGGCCAGCACGATGGCATCTTCCCGATTCAGTTGCCACTCCTCCAGTTGTGCTCGTGTCAGGGCAACCATCAGCACCAGCAGTGCCACTTCCGGCAGTTTCATGCGTGTCTCCCTACTGCATGTTTTTCCCCTGATAACTGTGGCAAAGCGCACGATTTTCGCAAGTTTGTTAACTGTTGGTTAATGACGTAACCCGTTTTCAGTATTTCCCGTTTTTCACCATTTTTTATAAAAAAAATGCGTTGGTGATGTAGTAATCCTACATGGAGTGGGGTAATCTTTGCTCAGTGGTCTTACCAGTAAGGAGTTACATCATGTTTCATCCCTTTTCCCTGACTCAGATTATTCTTCGTCGCATTTATGTATTGCTGGTGGGCATTCTGGCTTTCCCCGTGATGCTGTTTCGCAGCGATCGTGCCCGCTTCTACAGCTATCTGCACCGGATCTGGAACAAAACCAGCACCAAACCGGTGTGGCTCAAAATGAGCGAGCGTGGCGAGCGGATCTTCTACTAAACCCCATTCGCACCATGTGCAAAAAGAGACAGCCAAAGCTGTCTCTTTTTTTATCTGCTTGCCGCAACTCCTGGTCCCCATTTGTTTGTTGTTTGTTTCTTGCAAGTTGCATCCAGCCCTGCCTGTTGGCGGGGCTTTTTTATGTCTGACGCATCTCTTTTGATGGAAGCAGTGAAGAAGATTAACGGGATGAAAGCACCATATGGCACTTTTCCCGTTCATTAATGGGTGGTCGTCGAGACATTTTCAATGATGAAATAGCTGTTTAAAATCAATTGATTGAATATTTGCCTTTGGGTTTTTTAACTCTTTTTGTGTTTTTTTGAAAGGGAATATCCCGTTTGCCGGTTCTATTGCAGGTACCCGGTTGCGACAAATCGGGGATATCAGCAACATCCAACGACATCAAAAGGAACATGAACATGAATGTTAAAAAAAGCACTGCTATCGCCTCCGCCATGACCGGTCTGCTGGCGCTGGGCGCCCAATTTATCGCGGCACCAGCAATGGCTGCCGATGAAAAGGAGAAGTGCTACGGCGTGGTCAAGGCCAGCAAGAATGACTGTGCGACCAAGAGCAGCTCCTGCGCCGGTACCGCCAAGGAAGATGCTCAGGGTGATGCCTTTGTGGTGATGCCCAAAGGGCTGTGCGAGAAGCTGGTCGGCGGTTCGCTGCAACCCAAGTAAGAGACATCGGGCAGGGGATGGCCAATGGGTCGCCCCCTGCATCTTCTCTGATTGGCGAAAGCGAGTCTTGCGATGAACCCTTTGATTGGTATCGGATTACGCACTCCCCATTACGATGAGATCCGGCAAACCCTGCCGGCAGTCGGTTGGCTGGAGGTGCACAGTGAAAATTACTTCGAACGGCACAGCCAGGGTTTTCAGGTGCTCGCCGAACTGGCGCAACACTACCCCGTCAGTCTTCACGGCGTTGGCATGTCCCTCGGTTCTGCCGACCCGCTCGATCCGCACCATCTGCAGCAGTTGTCGACACTGGCCGCGGCGATCAAACCGGTACGGATCTCCGAACATCTCAGCTGGGGCAGCATTGGCGGGCGTTACTTCAACGATCTGCTACCGGTGCCCTATACCCGAGCCTCCCTGCGCAACATGAGCGACAAGATCCAGCAGGTACAACAGACCCTGGGTTGCCGCATGTTGATTGAAAATCCCTCCTCCTATCTGCAACTGCCCGGGGAGATGAGCGAGTGGGAATTTCTGGCCGAGCTGCAGCAGCGCAGCGAATGTGGCATCCTGCTCGACCTCAACAATCTCTATGTCAGTGCCTTCAATCACGGTTTCTCTTGCGATGAGTATCTGGCGGCGATCGATCTCGCCACCGTCGGGGAGATCCATCTGGCCGGTTATACCGAGAAACAGCTGCCGGAAGGCTCCCTCTATATCGATACCCACAGCGTCCCTGTAGTGGAGCCGGTCTGGGAACTCTATCGCCAGATCTGCCGCAAGCAGGCCATTCCCACCCTGATTGAGTGGGACCTCGAGATCCCGCCGCTGTCGGTCTTGCTGGCAGAGGCGGCGCAGGCCGGCGCCATTCTGGATGAGGCGCGTGCCATGAGTGCACCACGGGAGGTGGCCCATGGCTGAACTGGCACAGCTGCAACAGCACTTTGCCGATGGTCTGCTGGGGGCGCCTGACGCCATTTCCCCTCACATCAGCTCCCGGCTCTTTTCTGCCGAATCTGTGCTGCAGGTCTATCGCAACCACTTCATCCTGAGCCTTGGCGAGGTGCTGGCGAGCAGTTATCCCGCCGTCAAGGCTATGGTCGGGGATGACTTTTTTGCAGCGGCGGCCCGTGGCTTCGTATTGGCCGAGCCGCTCAGGGAAGGGAGCGTCATGCATTATGGCGCCGGATTTGGCCAATGGTTGGCCCGCTTGCCGACTACAACCGGGCTGCCCTGGCTGGAGGCGCTGGCTCAGTTCGAATGGCAGCTTGAGCGTGCCAGTCTGCTGCCGCTGGAATCACGCTGCTGGCCAGCCGAGCGTCTGGCCGCATTATCGCCGCAACAATGGGAGCGGCTGCGGCTGTTGCCAGCCACGGATCTGCTGCTGGTTGCCAGCGATTATCCGGTGCTGGCCCTGTGGCAGATGGCGCTGCACTGTGGTGAAGCGGTGGAGGTGCTTGATGCCCCCGTCTGGTTGGCACTGAAGAAACAGCCGGATTGCCGGGTTGCCCCCTTGCCCCTGACGGCGGGTGAGTGGGCGCTGCTACAGGATTGTCTCGCTGGTACGGCGCTGGTCGATCTGCTTGCGGCCGACCCTGCGGCCAGTGAACATCTCACTCGCCTGATAACCCTTGGTCTGCTGGTGGATATGGAGGTAATGCCATGATGGCAAACAAATGGCTGGCGCTGGCCAGCTCGAGTGGTGATTTGCCGCGCTGGAGCAGTGCTGGTGTGCTGTTGTTGGCGCGGCTTTGGGTCGCCTCGGTTTTTATCACTTCAGGCTGGCTCAAGCTGACGGCGTGGGATTCCACCCTCTATCTGTTTGAATCCGAGTATCAGGTGCCCCTGCTGCCCTGGTTGTGGGCTGCTTATCTGGGTACGGCGACCGAGCTGCTGTTGCCGCTCTTCCTGCTGGCGGGGCTTTTTACTCGCCCGGCCGCCTTGCTGCTGTTTGGCTTCAATATCATGGCGGTGATCTCCTACCCGACCCTCTGGGCGGGTGGCTTTTACGATCACCAGCTGTGGGGCTGGATGCTGCTGATCCTTATCATCTGGGGCGGCGGTGTGCTGAGCCTGGATCACTGGCTGACACGTCGCAGCCATTGATTTATCAGTGATTTCCCCAATGACAAAGAGCGCCACAAGGCGCTCTTTGTCATAATGACGGCCGGCGAAATTTCCCATGAGAGAAAAGGAGCAGCCAATGATCATTCGTCAGGCAAGGGCCGCAGATATTCCCACACTGGTGGCGCTGCGCATGGAGCTGTTTTGTGAGGTCGGTGAGTTGGTGACGCCGCAGGCAGACCCGGCCTTGTGGCAGGCCACCCTTGACTACTTTACCCGGGCGATGAGTGAAGAGAGGGCTCTATCCTGGCTGGCTGAGGCCGATACGCAGGAGGGCGGCAAACAGATCGTGGCGGCAGGGACGCTGGCATTGTTTGAACGGCCGCCCTATCCCGGCAATCTGGCGGGGATGGAGGGGTATCTGCTCAACATGTATACGCGGCCACAATGGCGCCAGCAGGGGATCGCCACGGCGCTGCTCGATGCCATAACGGCCTTTGCCAGATCGCGTCAGCTGGGAAAGGTGTGGCTCCATGCCAGCGAGCAGGGGCGTCCACTCTATGAGCGGATCGGCTTTGTCGCCAATCCGGCCTATCTGGAGTGGGATCTGGCACCTTAATCGATGGGACCCCGTTATCCCTCTGCTTTCTCGGCTAAAGTTCATGCAGATGTGATGTAGTTGTAAACAGGTAACAGAGGGGCAGGGCAAGATGTTCAACTTCAAACTCAAAGCGGAATTACAAGCGTGTCAAATGCAGTTGGCCCAGGCCCAGGCATTTATTGATGCAGTAAAAGTCGGTGTCGCTACCATCAGTTTCACACCAAGTGGCGAGATCCTCGAGGCGAACCCGCTGTTTCTGAGTGTGGTGGGCTATAGCGAGCAGGAGGTGATTGGTAAACACCACCGGATCTTTTGTGATGCCCACTACGCCCAGTCATCCTCCTATGCCCAGTTTTGGGAACAGTTGCGTCAGGGGCATTCCCACAGTGGCATCTACCAGCGCATTGACAAACATGGCAGGGAGTTGTGGCTGGAGGCTACCTACTTCCCGGTCAAGGTTGAGGGCAAGGTGGTCAGGGTCGTCAAGATAGCCTCCGATATCACCGAGAGTTATCAGCAGTTGAGTCGTCAGAAAGCGATCATCTCGGCACTCGATCGGGCACTCGCCATTATCGAGTTCACCCCCAAGGGGGAGATTGTGACGGCCAATCAGAATTTCCTCTCCTGCGTCGGTTACTCCCTGTCGCAGCTCAAGGGGCAGCATCACAGGCTGTTTTGCGATGAGAGCTTCTATCACGAGCAACCTCACTTCTGGGACGATCTGGCCCACGGCCAGCTCAAGTCGGGGCTGTTCAGTCGTCGTGACAGCCACGGCAACGAGATCTGGCTGGAGGCTACCTACAACCCCATCAAGGATGAGAGCGGCAAGGTGGTCAAGGTGATCAAGTTTGCCAGTGAGGTGACAGAGCGGATCAAGCGCTCCCAGGCAGTGAGCGAGGCGGCCAACATAGCCCAGACCATTTCGCAGGAGACCACCCGCTTTGCCGAAACCGGGTCTGAACTGCTGGCGGCATCGGTTGCCATCTCCAGCGCCATTTCCGAACAGGTGAGCCGCACTTCCGGTCTGATTGGCCAGCTCAATGAGCAGTCGAAAAGCATTGAAGCCATCGTATCTACCATCAGCAGTATTGCCGAGCAGACCAATCTGCTGGCCCTTAACGCCGCCATTGAGGCAGCCCGGGCCGGCGATCAGGGGCGCGGTTTTGCGGTGGTGGCCGACGAAGTACGTCAGCTGGCTGCGCGCACCTCCCTCTCGACCGGCGAGATCGCCAGCGTGGTTCAGAAAAACCGCGAACTGACGGCCCAGATCACCGGCAACATCAATGAGGTGGCCACCAGTGCCCAGCGTGGCAAGGAGCAGATCGGCGAGGTGAGTGGCGTGATGTCACAGATCGAGCAGGGCGCCATCAATGTGACCGAGACAGTCTCCAATCTGGCCATCGGCTCCTGACGGTTATTGGTTGTTGAACGAGGCACCGAATGGATGATTATTCCATCGGTGCTTATTTATTGCTCACTTGGTACGCCAATCTGAACCCCTCCTGTATCGTCCCGCCATTGTGAATTGTCCTCTTCTGGCCCCTTGATTAGGCTTGCCGCCTCATTTATTTCAGAGCAGGAACAGAACAAGATGGCATTACAACAGAAGGGGCGGGCAATGGCCCTGCTGGTTATGGTCGCGAGCATGGGGCTGGGCGGCTGTATGGGGCAGATGGGGCTTTCCGGCATGGTCACCAAGGGCAACCTGAGCGTGGTGGATAACCGCTACGCTCGTGCCGGGGTCTTTATGCTGCTCTCCCCTGTCTACGGTCTGGCCGCGACCGCTGACCTGTTCGTCTTCAATACCATCGAGTTCTGGTCTGGCAAGAACCCCATCACCGGCAAATCTCCGGCTGTGGTGGACATGAAAGCCGATCCGGTAATCAAGGTGAACCAGCACCTCGACCCTTCTCTTCACAAAGTGCCGCTGGCCATGCTGCCGCAAGGGGTGCGTGAGGTAGAGATCAGCTATCCCGACGAGCATACCGCCCAGATGGAGGTGCACTATCTGGATGGTCGCAGCAGCATGATGCGTGGCGAGAAGCGCGGCGAGCTGATGGATATCTACTTCGACGGTCGCTTCGTCTCTACCCTGAGCCGTGCTGAGCTGGAAGAGCGGGTGAATCAGGGCAAGGCTGCTGCCTAAATTCAACTGAATCCAGATCTATCCGGCACCAGATAGGGTATACATAAGCAGCTGGCAAAATCGCCATGATGTCTAAGGGAGTAGACTATGACGGTGAATGGATTGCGATTGGCGGAGTTGATTGGTTCCCTCAGTCATGCACTCGACATGACCGAGGGGCAACCAAGAGGGCATTGCATTCGCTGCTGCTGGATAGGTTCCCGTCTGGGGGAGCGGCTGGGACTGGATGCCCGGCTGCGCCATGATCTCTACTACACGCTCCTGCTCAAGGATCTTGGGTGCAGCAGCAATGCTGCCCGCATCTGCGAGCTCTATCTCACCGACGATCTTCACTTCAAACGCGATTTCAAACTGGTGGATGGCTCCCTCTCCGAGGTAGTCAACTTTGTGCTGGGCCACACCGGCTTGCAGGCGGATCTGCTGGGACGTTTTCGCAGCCTGTTTCATATCTTTCGCAACGGTGACCAGATTGCCAACGAACTGATCCAGACCCGCTGTCATCGGGGGGCGGATATTGCTCGCCAGCTGCGTTTCAGTGACGAGGTGGCCGATGGCATCCTCTCCCTTGATGAACACTGGAATGGCAAAGGTCGGCCCCTGCAACTGGCTGGCGAGGCGATCCCGCTCTTCTCGCGCATTGCCCTGCTCTGTCAGGTGGTGGATGTGTTTCACGCAGCCGCAGGCCCGGATGCGGCGCTCAAGGAGCTGCGCGAGCGCAGCGGCAGCTGGTTTGATCCGGCACTGGTTCGCGAATTTGAAGCGCTGGCCGACGAGGAGTTCTGGCAAGGGCTGGCCGATCCCCGGTTGACCGAGTGGGTGCTGGTCCAACCGGCCGGACAGGGGGAGGTAGCGCTGGATGAAGATTATCTGGACGAAATCGCGGCTGCCTTCGGGCAGGTGGTGGACTCCAAAAGTCCCTACACTGCGGGTCACAGCGGCAGGGTGGCGCTCTATACCGATATTCTTGCCACCCAGATGGGGTTGTCCGAGTCGCGTCGACGCTGGCTCAAGCGGGGCGCCTTGCTCCATGACGTGGGCAAGCTCGGGGTGAGCAACGCCATTCTCGACAAGCCGGGCAAACTCGATGCACAGGAGTGGGCGGCGGTGCAGATGCATGCCGCCTACACCGAGGAGATCCTGAGCCGTATCGGTGTCTTCGAGGAGCTGGCGAAAGTGGCGGGCGCCCACCATGAGCGGCTCGATGGCAAAGGCTACCCCAAGGGGCTGAAAGGGGACGAGATTACCCTTGAGACGCGCATCATCACCACAGCCGACATCTTCGATGCCATCACCGCCAAGCGCCCCTATCGCGGCGCCATCCCTGTGCCGCAGGCGCTGGAGATGATGGCGGAGAATCTGGGCACCGCGATAGACCCCGACTGTTTTGCCGCCCTGCAGGCAGGTATTCAGGATTTCTCCCTCTACCTCACCACCGAGCAACCGCTGGCCAATGCCAGTTAAGATTTGCTGCCTTCATGGTCCAAGCGGCCAGTCAGATAGCAAAACGCCCCGCAACTGCGGGGCGTTTTGCATTGGGCCTAGTCGGGCTGCTTGCGATGGGGCGGGGTGAGGATCAGCCCCAGCAGGCGGCGCAGGTGGGTGAGCTGCTCGGTCAGTTGCACGTTGAGCCAGAGGTAGCCATTGATGGCCGCCTCGGTATTGGGGGGGAGCGATACCTGGGTTGCTACCTCGTGCAGGCGGACGATGGCGGCATCCGCGCCACGCCCGTCACCGGTTTGCATCATCAGGGCAAGCTGGTTGATCGCCTCCTCGGTGGCCAGATGGCAGGCTTGCAGCGCAGCCGTGCTCTGCATCAGGAAGTGGCTCTCCCGATCGTTCCAGTAGGTGTTGGCCAGCATCTCAAGAGTGCAGAGGGTGTTGCGCATGGTGACCTGCACCGCATCAAACAGGGCGACGCTGTGGCGCGTCTCCTTGGCCGCCGGGGCCAGCAGGGCCCGCAGTTTGCCGGTCTGTGCCAACAGCTGGGAGAGATTGTGCTTGAGGCGCGGGCGCTCCAGCACATTGGGGGAGAGGTGAGTGTGATAGAGCCGCCCCGACTGCTGCAGGATCTGGTGCAGTTGCAGCCGCCAGTGGCTGTAGGCCCGCTGGGGGTAGATGCTGCAAAAGAGCAGTGCCAGCAGGGAGCCCAGTATCACGTCGGCACTGCGCCACAGCGCCGTCTCTATATCCCCCGGCATGGCCCCCATGGTGACTCCCAGGGTGATGCCGATCAGCAGCCCCACATAGGGGCGCTTGCCGAGGGCCAGATAGCCGCAGAGAAACATGATGCACCCGCACCAGATCAGGGTAAGCGGTAGCGAGTAGATCTCGAGATAGAGCGCCACCACCCCGCAACTGGCGCCGAAGATGGTGCCCACCACCCGCTGCAGGGCGCGGGAGAGCACATTGCCCCAGAACGAGATGGGGCCCATCACCACCACCAAGGTTATCAGCGGCCAGGTGCTCTCCGGCAGTTTCAGCTCGCGGGTCAGCAGAAAGGTGAGCATAAAGGCGAGCGCAATGCGCAGGCCATGGACGATCCGGTAGCGGCCATAGACCAGCAGATCGAGTCGGGAGAGGGGGGCATCAAGACGCACGGTCTGCCTCCTGTCAGGTGGGGGACGGGGCGCCGTGCATCCGGCCAACGCCCCGTCGGGATTTAGGCCAGTCGTCCCTGCAGGGGGTGGATCCAGACCCGCTCGCCAACGGCGATCCCGGGTTGATCCGGTACGATTTCAATCAGGCAGTTGGCATCGGCCATGGAGCTGAGAATGCCGGAGCCCTGTGGCCCTGTGGTGCACACCCTCAGCTGGCCGTTACGGTCCTGATGGAAGATGCCGCGCAGAAACTCGGTGCGCCCCGGGCGGCTCTTCATCTTCTCGTCCGCCAGTGCCGAGAGGCGCAGCGGCTGCCACCGCTTGCCCTGTAGGCGGGCGATGGCAGGCTCGACAAATTGCAGTACGCAGATCATCGCCGCCACCGGATTGCCCGGCAGGCCGAAGAAGGGGGTCTGCCCCAGCTTGCCAAAGGCGAGCGGGCGGCCCGGGCGCATCTGGATGCGCCAGAAATCGATCTGGCCGAGCTCTGCCAGCACCAGCTTGATAAAGTCGGCGTTGCCTACCGAGACCCCGCCCGAGCTCAGCACCAGATCGGCGCTGGCGGCGGCCTGCTCCAGCTGCTGGCGCAGGATGGTTTTGTCATCGGGAATGATGCCAAGGTCCATCACCTCACAACCGGCGGCGCGGATAAGGGCCATCAGGGTGAAGCGGTTGCTGTCGAAGATATGGCCGGGGGCGAGCTGCTCGCCCGGCGCCTGCACCTCGTCACCGGTACTGAACAGCGCCACTTTCAGCGGGGTGCGCACGCAGAGCGATGCCTGACCGAGTGATGCCGCCAGCCCCAGCTGGGGGGCGCCAAGCCAGGTACCGGCCGGGATGGCGACCGCACCTTTGGCGAGATCTTCCCCGGCGAGGCGCACATTCTGCCCTGCGCGGATCGGTGAGGTGACCGTGACCCACTCACCTTCAATCAGCGTCTCTTCCCGCATCACCACAGTATCTACCCCGGGGGGCAGCGGAGCGCCGGTCATGATCTGCACCGCCTGACCGGCCAGCACAGGCTCGTGGCGCTGCTGGCCCGCCAGCACTTCCCCCACCAGTTGCCAGCGACCGGCGGCGAGATCGTCGCTGCGAAGGCCGATGCCATCCATCGCCGAGTTGGCATGGGGCGGCACATTGATGGGGCTTATCAGATCTGCGGCCAGCACGGCGCCGTGGCACTGGGCCAGTGGTTTTTCGGAGCAGGCCGTGCTCGGGGTGAGGGCCGCCAGAATGGCGTTGCGGGCCGCCTCGACCGAGAGAAAGCCCTTGCCCGCCTCCGGCTCCTTGCTCTGGCAGCCGTCAAGCCAGCGGCAAACGAAGTCGGCGATAGCCGCCAGATCGTTGATATCGAGTCGGGGCAGGCTTGTCTGCTGTTGTTCGCCACTCTGTTGGGGCTGATCGCTGGCCAGCGCGATGATGTCGCTGTCTTCGGGGAAGAGCAGCGGCTTGCCAATCTCGGCGCGGTGCAGCTCGATTTTCGGGAAGTGTTCGTGCTTGAACCCCTCGACCAGCAGCAGATCGAGCTCTGTCTGATCGAAGCTGGCCAGCAGCTGGCGAAAATCGGCTTCGGCCAGTTCCGTCTCAATGATACGGGCATGACGACGGCGGGAGGCAACCATCATCTGTCGGGCACCCGCCTTGCGCAGGCGATAGCTGTCTTTGCCCGGCTGGTCGATATCAAAGTCGTGGTGGGCGTGCTTGAGCACCCCGATGCGCAGGCCGCGATCCACCAGCAGGGGGATCAACTGCTCCAGCAAGGTGGTCTTGCCGGTGCCGCTCCAGGCGGCGAAGCCGAGCAGGGGAAGGGTGGGGGCCGGGGTCATGAGGTGACTCCTTGTTGGGGGTCGATAGCCGGGGCAAGCAGACGGGCCTCGTAGGCGGCCAGCTCGGCAGGGCTGTTGAGATTGATAAAGGCATCCGGCTGATCGGCAAAGCTCACCACCGCCATATGGTGGCGGGCAAACCAGATATCGATTTTGCGCTCTCCCTCTGCCAACGCAGCGGTGAGGGAGGGGTGCAGGGATTTGTGCAGCAGGGCCACCACGGGTTGCAACCAGTCGCCGTCGTGGGCCACTACCAGCTCGGTCTGTGGGGTCAGGGCGGCGCGAAAGCGGCTCATCAGATCCAGCGGCAGGGCGGGGCCATCGCAGGGAACGAACAGCACCCAGTCATGACGGGCGGCGGCAAGGCCAGCCTGCATGCCCGCCAGCGGGCCGAGATAGTCGTTGTTGTCATCGCTGATGACCGGGGCCAGCGCCTGATAGCGGGCCTGACTGCGGTTGGCATTGATCAGCACCTCATCCACCTGGGGGCGCAGGCGCGCCAAAACATGGTCGATAAGAGGGCGTCCCGCCAGTGCTACCCATCCCTTGTCTTCGCCCCCCATGCGGGTGGCGCGGCCTCCTGCCAGGATCACTGCTGATACGGCAACGGGATCAGAGTGGCTGTCGCTTTTTGAAGTCATGTCGCTCGATGATTTTTAAAGGGGTCGTCTCTTGCAGCTGGCCACGGGCGAGGGTCCATTGCCGCTCGCACAGGTCGGTCAGGGCGTTGCTCTGGTGGCTGATGACGACCAGGCCGCTGCCATGTTCCCGCAGATCTTGCGCCAATGCGGCCATCAGGGCAACCGAATGTATGTCCAGATTGGCGGTGGGCTCATCCATCAGCAGAAAGGCAGGTTGCAGTGCCCAGGCACGGGCCATCGCCAGCCGTTGCCGTTCGCCACCGGACAAAATGCTGATGTGCTCCCGCGCCAGCCCCTCCAGCTCGACCCGGCGCAGCGCCTCGAACACCCGGATCTCGCTGCCTAGCTGTTTATCCAGCGCCCAGGCCACGTTGTCGTGCACCGTGCGATCGAACAGATAGGGGGTCTGGTGCAGATAGGTGACCCGGCCCGGCCCCAGATCCCGCTTGAGCAGCCGATTGAGCCGCTGCTGCCAGCGCCCCGGCAGATTGGTGTGGCCGCGGGTAGGGGCCAGCAGCCCCGCCAGGATTTTGAGCAGAGTGGTCTTGCCCACCCCGTTGGCTCCATGCAGCCAGATGGCATCCCCCGGTGCGATGGCGAGCCGGTCAATCTCGAACAGCTGGCGCTCGCCAAAGCGCATCGTCAGCTGGTGGGCGGTCAGGGCCATGGGGTACTCCTGTTGATACACAGTGGGGGCATGGTCAGTTCTTCAGATAGCTGTGGCCGCGACACGCCGTCAGCAGCAGGTTGAGCAAGAGGGCGAGGGTGAGCAGCACTATGCCGAGGGCCACCCCCTGGGTGAAGGCCCCTTTCTGGGTTTCCAGCGCGATGGCGGTGGGGATATTGCGGGTAAAGTGCAGGATATTGCCCCCCACCATCATGGAGCAGCCCACCTCTGTGACGATACGGCTGAAGGCGCCGATGATGGCGGCCAGCAGGCCAAAGCGGCACTCGTGCATCAGGCCGATCAGCGCCTTGGGCCAGGAGACCCCCAGGGTCAGGGCGGTCTCCCAGGCGCGCCGGTCGCTCTGGACAAACGCCGCGTGAGCCATGGTGGCGATCACCGGGAAGGCGATCAGCATCTGCCCCACTACCATCGCCTGCTGGGTAAAGAGCAGCTTCCAGTCGCCAAAGGGGCCGGCCCGCGACAGCAGCATGTAGAGCAAGAGGCCAATCACCACGGTCGGCACCGATTGCAGGGTATTGATGCAGGAGAGCCAGAGCCAGCGGCCGGGCAGCGGCAGATAGGCCAGGGCAAAGCCCAGCAGCAAGGCGGGCAGCAACACCAGCAGCAGGGCGATGCAGGAGACGGAGAAGGAGACCCCCACCACCTGCCACAGTTCGGTGTCACCACTGAACAGCAGGGTGAGGGCCGCTAATGTCGTGTCGATCAATGTCGGCATCAGGCGCCTCCCTCAGCGAACCGGGTGAGGGCCATCAAGGTCATCGCAGGGGTCGGGGTTGCCATTATTTCCCGTTGGCATCCGCCACAAACAGCGCTTGACCGGCTACCTTGAAGTCGCCGATCAACTTCTGGCCATGCTCGGAGACCAGCCAGTTCTTCAGGGTGCGCGCCCCTTCGGTGTTGAGGTCCGGGTAGCGCTTGGGGTTGACCAGGATCACCTGATAGGGGTTGAACAGGCGCTTGTCACCCTCCAGCAGCACGGCGAGATCCAGCTTGCTCTGGTAGGCGAGCCAGGTGCCGCGGTCGGTCAGGGTGTAGGCACCGAGCTCCGAGGCCATGGTCAGGGTCGGGCCCATCCCCTGGCCGATGGATTTGTAACCGGCAAACTCGGGTTTAACGTCTGCGGCTTGCCACAGGGTCTTCTCCTTGATGTGGGTGCCGGACTCGTCACCGCGGGAGATAAAGGTCTGGCCCTGTTCCTTGATGGCTTGCAGCCCCTTGGCCGCGTCGTGCAATTTAGCCAGACCCGCCGGGTCTTTCGCCGGGCCGACGATAACGAAGTCGTTGTACATCAGGTGTACCGGCTCGATGCCAAAGCCCGCATCAACGAACTTCTTCTCGGCAGAGGGGGCGTGGGTCATCACCAGATCCGCGTCGCCGTTTTCGCCCATCTTCAGGCTCTGGCCGGTACCGGCCGCCATCACCTGCACCGGATAACCGGTCTCTTTGGTGAACTGGGGCAGCAGCCAGCCCAGCAGACCGGACTGCTCGGTGCTGGTGGTGGTGGCGAGGCGGATCGGCGCTTTTGTGGCATTAGTATCCGCTTCGGCGTGGGCCGCACCGGCGATCAGCAGGCTGGCGGCGAGGGAGAGGGCAAAACGTTTGAGGCTGGTTTTAATCGTCATCGTGATGCAACTTTCAGGGTCGGTGAGAGAGGAAACGACCAAGCAAGCGGGGTGCCAAACTGATTCTGATAACAGAGATTAGCTCTTTGCCCTTAAAAAACAGTTATTTAATGGTGGCAATTAGGTGAGCCGGTTATCGCTTTTAATAATTGGTGTTGGTGATTTTGCTGCGGGAAGGACAAAATGTCCCACAAAGGTTCCGGTTATCGGGACATTCTTCGACCTTACCTGTATTCGAGGTACTTTTTTCCATGACAGCCTCTCCCGGTCTCTGGTCTGCCCTCTCCCTGCTTATCGTTGACGATGAGCCCGGCATGCGCAGTTTTCTGGCCAAGGCGCTGGCCAAGCGTTTCGCCCAGATAGAGACAGCCGCCAGTGTGGAGGAGGCGGAAGCCTTGCGCTGCCGCCTTCACTTCGATCTCATCATCGCCGATATCCGGATGCCGGGACGCTCCGGTATCGAGTGGCACGAGGCTATCGAGCCCGGCACCCGTCGCAGCGACATCATCTTCATGACCGGTTTTGGTGATATGGAGACCGCCCTCAAGGCGCTGCGTCTGGGAGCCTGCGACTTTATCCTCAAGCCTTTCAACCTGGAGCAGATGGTGCAAGCGGTGGACAGGGTCATCGAGCGCCGTCAGATGGAGCGGGAGAACCTGCTGTTGCGTCGGGAGGTGAGCAAGCTGTTCCCGCCCACTCTGATCGGCGACAGCGCCAAGACCCGCGAGCTCAAGACCCTGATCGCCAGAGTGGCCCCCTCCAACGCCGCCGTATTGGTGGAGGGGGAATCCGGCACCGGCAAGGAGCTGGTGGCCCGCGCCCTGCATCAGCTCTCCGGCCGGGTGGGGGCCTTTGTGCCCCTCAACTGCGCCTCTATCGCCCCGGAGCTTCTGGAAAGCGAGCTGTTTGGCCATGTGCAGGGGGCCTTTACCGGCGCCCGCAAGGGGCGTGACGGCCTGTTCCGGGTCGCTCATCAGGGGACGCTCTTCTTGGACGAGATCGGCGAGATGCCCCTTGCCATGCAGGCTTCCCTGCTGCGGGCGCTGGAGCAGAAGGCCATCCGCCCGGTGGGGGCCGAGCGCGAATTGTCGGTGGATGTGCGCATCGTCGCAGCCACCAATCGCAACCTCAAGGCCGAGGTGGAGGCGGGCCGCTTTCGCGAGGACCTCTTCTATCGCCTCAACGTGGTGGCGCTGCCGGTTGCACCCTTGCGGGATCGCATTGACGACATCCCCGCGCTGGTACATCACTTTACCCGCCAGCTCACCGCCGAGATGGGGATGGGCTCCTTGAGCTGGACCCACGAGGATGTGGTGGCGATGCAGGCCTATCCCTGGCCCGGCAACGTGCGCGAGCTGCGCAACCTCATTGAGCGCTGCCTGCTGCTGGGCAAGCCGCCCGCTGAATATTGGCAGAGCGTCAAGCCTGCCGAAGCCGGCGGGAGCGAGGCGGGCTACCCGCTGGAGTGGCCATTGGCGGAGGTGGAGAAGGCTCATATTCTGCAAGTGGTGGCGAGCCATGATGGCAACAAGTCGGCCGCTTCCCGGGTGCTCGGGGTGGCGCGCAAGACGCTGGATCGCAAATTCAAGGAGTGGGCCATCGAATGAGGAAGGCTGATCGGATGGGGTGGCGATGAAACTGACCCTGCTCTCCCGCTGCATGCGCGCCCTGTTGCCCCGTTGCGTGCGCACCAAGGTGCGCTGGCGCCTGCTGTTGCTCACCTCGGTACCCATCATGCTCACCCTGGCGGGCATGATAGGGCTCACCCTCTACTGGACCCTCACCTACAGCTGGCAGAACCTGCTCACCACGGTGCGCAGCGACCTTGGCGTCGCCCATCATGCGGTCAGCGTGCAGCAGCAGCGTCAGGCCGAGCACCTCGAACATCTTCGGGATGCCTGGGCTTTTCAGCTGCGGCTGCGTGAGTCACCAACCCGGCTGGACGAGTGGGTGATGCCGCTGGCGGCCAACTATGGTCTCGATTTTCTGCGCCTGCGTAGCGGCGCCGAGCTTCAGGCTCTGACGGCGCAGGAGCTGACGACCCTGAGTGCCGGACGCAGCGTCAGTCACTTCGTGGTCTGGTCGCAGCAGGAGATGCTCGCCCTCTCCCCGCAACTGGCCAAGCGAGCCGTGCTGTGGCAGCGGGATGGCACCAAAGCGGTGGAGAGCCGGGGGCTGATCAGTCTGTCATTGACGCCTGTGATGGGGCGCGACGGATCCCTTTGGGCCGTGCTGGAGGGGGGGGAGCTGATTAACGGCAGTACCCGGCTGGTGGATGAGATCAAGGGTCAGGTGTTTGCCAAAAACACCCTGCCAGAGGGGAGCATAGGTACGGTCACCCTGTTTCTCGATGATCTGCGGGTGAGCACCAATGTGCCGGTCAGCAGCAGCCGTCAGGTTGGCCGGGCGGTGGGCACCCGGGTCTCGCCCCCGGTGCGCGAACAGGTGCTGGGGCAGGGGGATATCTGGATAGACCGCGCTTTCGTCCACGACGCCTGGTATGTCTCCGGCTACGAGCCGCTGCTGGGGGCCAGGGGCGAACGGCTCGGCATGCTCTATGTCGGCTTTCTCGAGTGGCCCATCATCCGCACCTACCTCACCAATCTGGTGGAGCTGGGCTCCGGCGTGGTGCTGCTGTTGCTGCTCTCCGGCCTGCTGGTCTATCGCGGCGCGCGGGATCTCTTCACCCCCATCGAGCGGATGCACAAGGTGGTGCGGCAGGTGCAGGCCGGGGAGTCGGCCCGCATCGGCCCGCTGGCCCTCGACCCCGATCACGAGCTGGCCCAACTCGGTCGCCAGTTTGACGCCATGCTGGACAGGCAAGAAGCGCACCAGCAGCAGATGGCTCGCAGCGCCGACGAACTGGAGCAGAAGGTGGCCGAGCGTACCCAAAGCCTCGAGCTCAAGACTGCCGAGCTGGAAGATCATATCCATATGCTGACCGAGGCGCGCCAGCAGCTGCTCATCAGCGAGAAGCTGGCGGCCCTTGGCGAGCTCTCGGCCGGGGTGGCCCACGAGATCAACAACCCCTTGGCGGTGATCCTCGGCAACGTGGAGCTGATGAAGCTGGAGCTGGGGGAGGCGGCCGAGCCGGTCAGCGAGGAGCTGGCGCTGGTGCTGGCCCAGATTGAGCGCATTCGTGCCATCACCCGCAGCCTGCTGCAATATTCGCGCCCCGGCGACTACGAGACGGCACCGGTGTGGCAGCACCTCAACCCCATCATCGAGGAGAGCCTGACGCTGGTGCGCTCCGCCCTGCGCCAGCAGCAGGTGGAGCTGGTGGCCGATCTCAGGGCCCAGCAGCCCATCGAGGCGGACCGCCAGCAGCTATTGCAGGTGCTGATAAACCTCTTGGTCAATGCCAGCCACGCGCTGGGGGAGCTGGGGGAGATCCGGGTCGAGAGCCGCGACTGGGTCGATGAACTGGGTCAGCTGCGCGGGGCAGAAGTACGGGTGATCGACAACGGCAGCGGCATCGAGGCGGCCATCATGGACAAGATCTTCGACCCCTTCTTCACCACCCGCGCCACCGGCACCGGGCTGGGGCTGGCTCTGAGTCACCGCATCATCAGTCGCTGGGGTGGGGAGCTCTTGGTGGACTCCACCCCGGGGCAGGGGAGCTGCTTTACCGTGCGGCTGCGCAGCCACGCCCTGCTGCCCAGCGGCAGCGAGCCCGCGAAACTGGAAGGGTGGCGCATCGCCCTCAATGCCGAGGGGCGTGAGACAAGCGATTGATGCTGTTATAAAAAGGCCCGTTATAAAAACAGCCCGTCAACATGGTTGGCGGGCTGTTTTGTCGGTGGGTGAGTGGTTATTTACTGCGGGCTCCACACCAGCTTGCCGCTCTGGGTCAGGTCATAGCCGCCGAGGCGGGCCGCCAGCTCGCGCCCCTCTGGGGATTGCAGCCAGCCGATCAGCTGTTGCAGCAGGGTGCGAAAGAATACCCCCTGCGGCATCACCAGATCGAAACATTCCTGCGACAAGGGCATAAAGCCGAGGCCAAACTCGGTGGCGGTGCTCTGGGCGCCGGGCCCGACATCCGCATCGCCACGGCTGATGGCGGCGGCCAGCTCCCGCTCGCTGTTGACCTCAATGGTGCGCTCCAGCCGGGTCAGCGACTCGCCTTGGGTTTGCAGCCACTCCTGCAGGGCGCGCTGGCTGCCAGCCCCCTCCTGACGCATGGCCCAGCGCCAGTCGAGCGCCTCTTTCGCCTCCTTGGGTTGCAGCCCCTGGCGCAGCACCAGCCCCTGCACCCGCCTGAATCCATGAACGATCACCCATTGCCGGTGGCCCTGATACTGCTGCACCAGCGCCGGGTGGCGCAGGTGCGCCTCCTCGGCCTGCCCCCAGTGGATGGCGCAGAGATCCACATGGCCGCGGGCCAGCATCGCTAGCCCCTGACGGGTGCCGCACGGGGTGTAGCCCACCAGTGCCTGGGTGCCGAGCTGCTGGGCCAAGCGGCTGCTGGCGTAGTGCAGCAGCACGTCGTCTGAACCTGCCAGCAGCAGCCGGTCGTTCATCACCCCCTCGTGGCAGCTGCCGAGCAGCCAGCGATCGAGCAGGGAGCGGGGAAACAGCCACTTGCCGGTCGCCTTGGTGGCGGGGATGCGCGCCTCGTTGGCGAGCTGGTAGACCTTCTTCTCGTTGAGATCGAGGTATTCCGCCACCTGCTTCACGTTCATAAACTCATTCATGGCTTAATCCCGCATCCCGCGACTAGCCGGACTGGGCGCCAGCACCGGCGGCTTCTCGTCCAGCACCATATGGTCGTGGCCGCTGAATACCTCGAAATGGCGCCCCTTGGCGCGGGCAATCATGGTGATGCCGAGCTGGCGGGCGAGATCCAGTCCCATCTGGGTGACGCCGGAGCGCGACAGCAGCACTGGAATGCCCATCTGCGCCACCTTGATCACCATCTCCGAGGTAAGCCGCCCGGTGGTGTAGAAGATCTTGTCGTGGCCAGCCTCGCCGCGCATCCAGAGCTCGCCCGCCAGGGTATCCACCGCATTGTGGCGCCCCACATCCTCGACAAAGGAGAGGATTTCGCTGCCCCGACAGATGGCGCAGCCATGGACTGCACCCGCCATCTTGTAGGTTTCGTTATGGGCCGACAGCGCCTTGAGCAGGGCATAGAGGGTGCTCTGTTTAAGCTCGGGCGCCGCCAAGACCACCCCTTCCAGCTTCTTCATCACGCTGCCATACATGGTGCCCTGACCGCAGCCGGAGGTGACCGTCTTCTTCTCCAGAGACTTGTCGAGATCGGCGGCCTGCTGGCTGCTCACCACGGCGGCGGCCTCGCTCTCCCAGTCGACAATCACCGACTCGATGGCCGCAATATCCTCGATAAAGCCCTGATTTTTCAGATAACCCAGTACCAGCGCCTCGGGGCGGGCCCCCAGTGTCATCAGGGTTACTATCTCCTTCCAGTTGAGGTAGACCGTCAGTGGCCGCTCACAGGCGATTTGGCGGGTGTTCATTGTGCCCTGCTCATCCATCACCTCGACGGCCATGGTGAGCTGGGCGGCGGCATTGCTTTTGATAAAGGTCGGTGTCATGGGCCCCTCGCGACCGGTTGCCGGGATCTAAGGGGAGGGATACAGCAAGTTTTGTTCCAGATTTCTGACTGAAGAATAATATGTTTTAAATTTAAGAGATGTTATTGATGTATATTTTTAAGTTTATTTTTGCAGTGCTGCAAAACTTTATTAATTAGACATTTTTAAGTATGCTCTATGGATGATGATATATGTGTTTAGAATGATTATAGATGGAGGGTATATTGAATTCAATTGAGCGATTTATTCTTGGTCGTTTGCTAAAAAAACCAGCGCCGGAGCGAATACCAAGAAGTGGGGATGATGCCAAAAAAGTTGACTGCTATGTAGTCTACTTTAGATCACGTGATAACTCATGGACATTGCTCTGTCATGAAGTATGCCATGGTGGCGTCACAGGAATGTATTGGGAAAAAAATATGGAGTTTGGAGTTATATCAATTCCATTTTATCTTCTTGGTGAATATGAATTAGATATAACATATTTTTATGGCCCCTATGATTTACGATATGAATCAATTTTTCAATATTTTTATGAAGGGCTCATACCAGTTGACAAGATAAAGATTTTAATAGGAAAAGGGCATCAGTTCCTTTTTAATAAAAAAGAACTGATTCGTTCTGAGAGAGTCGAAGTACTGAAGCTACTTCTTGAAAAAGAGCTAGATAATAATAGCCATGGTTATTGTACAAGTGCTATTAATTTATCTACGTTGTTATATACAGCACGCTGGGTTTTTCATCCAGATAAAAGTCGTCAGTTAAGATACAATGATCTGCTTCTTAAATCTCTTTTATTAAGTGGTGATTTGGAACGCTGTAATAATGGGTTTAAATTGTCACCACAAGCATTAGTTACAATATCTAATTATGAAGAGGAACAGAGGAAACATAGAGAAAATGTTGCACAGGCTAAGGCAATGAAATGGTTAACAGTTGGATTGATGATTGTGGGTGTAATTCAAGCAGTTATCACACTAAGGGGTAAATAGAAACGTAGGTTAGAATAGCGAAGCATATTCGAACGGTCGCGTATTTGAATTGTTGTTTATCTTGCCCGCCTACGCCTAGATGGAACAATCCATCCCGCCTTGGCCCCACTCTTGCTATGTCTTATCCCATTGTTGGCCGTGGCCGCCCTGAATGTTCTGCTGTGAACCGCTCCGAACGGGGTGGAGCATGGAGGAGGGCGGCCCGGCAGAGACCTTCTGATGGGAGCCGTGACAGTGCAAGAGACAACCAATACCTTGCCCCCGCAGCGCTGGCTGCAACTGGAGTTAAAGGCCATCGACAGCCAGGTTGGCCGCTGGCAGAGCCGCCGTTTCGAGATTGCGGCGCTCCACCCCGCCGAACCTGAGGCAGCCGGTGCCTTGCCCCTTACCCTGTTTCGTGACGAGCGGGGGGATTATCGCTTCAATCTGAGCTCCGGCTCGCCCCGCCTTTTTGTCACCGGAAGCCGCGTGGACACAGGCTTTGTGGCCGATGGCCTGACCCTGAGCCAGACCGTGGCTGCCGCCTATATGGATGGCGAGCGGCAGGTGCTCTCCTGCCCGCTGCCCGAGGCGCTGCAAGCCTGGGTGGAGGCCTTTATCGGCCGCCACGGCGAGCTGCTGGAGGCCCGTCGTAAGGGCAAAAAGGGCAAGGGACGGGCGCAGGATCAGCTGGGTGTCGATACGGTAGATCAAGCCAGCTGTGGCGCCGTCAAGGCCACCGGCCCCGATGGCCGCGAGCGTGGCAGTGACAGCGGAAATCGCGCCCATGAGTGAGTTCCTTAAGCGCTGGTCGTCTCGCAAGCATCAGGCATTGCAGCCGAGGGAAGAGGCTATCCCCGAGGCGATTGCCGCCCCCATCGAAGGCAGTGGCGAAGGTAAAACTCCAGATACATCGCTGGATAGCCCCGTAGTCAGCACTGACAAGGGGAGTAGTGAATCCCTTGCCGTTGAGAGGCTGGAGAGTGGCGAGTCGCAGCTGAAAACTGCTCAGCCGGGCAAGGCCAAACTCCCCGACAGGGAGGCGCTGCGGGCCATGTTTCGCAGCCACAAGCCGGATGGGCTCGACGACTACACCCAGGATTTCAGCCAGCCCGAATTGCTGCCTGCGGCCTTGACCGCCGGGCTGCGCAACTGGCTGGTGGATCAGGTGATCGCCCCGGAGAGCGAATCGGCCAATCCGGCCAGCGGGTCTGCTGAACCGGTGGCGGTTGCCAGCGAACCTGCCGCCGAGCAACACGAGCTGGCTGATAACCATTCTCAAACCCACACCGACGTTCGGGACATTTTGGTTTCCCGTGGTGGACAAAATGTCCCAACCAAAGATGGGGAAATGGAACCCTCAGGATCCTGACTCCCTGTCAGTCACTTTTTTTCCGGGGGAGTTGGCTCGCCTCTTGCTCTCTCGGCTTACCAACAAGCGCCCATCCCATGAGGTGGCGCGCACAGGAGCGTATGTGAGCACTGAACAAACATTGCCAAATCTGAGCCCAAATCTGGCCCCAAATCTAGCCCGCGAGGCGGGGGCGACCGAGCATAACGCGCGCGCTCGCGCCTATGCCCTGCAGCATACGGTCAAGACCGACAACCTGATCCCGGCCACTGTCTCTTACCAGAGTCAGGGGCGCCTGCTGCTGGTCGGCCCGGAAGATTGCATTCGCCGCGCTGCCAGCCTGCTGCCCGCCGGGGTGAAGCCCACTCTGCTGGTGACCGAAGCGGTCCACGATGCCGAGGCGGCCGATCTCGAAGCCATTTTCGATGCCACCGCATCCCTCGCGGCCCTGACCCTGCGCGAGCCGAGCCTGACAGGGTATCTGGGGCAGTTCCAGCTCACCGGCCTCAATGGTCAGGGTGAGCGGGTTAATCTGGCGGCGCTCTGTTTTACTCAGCAGGCTGCGGAAAATGGCGAGCCGCGCTTTGATCTGGTGGCCGATCTGGGCCGCGTCCCGCTGTTTGCGCTGGAACGCCCGCCGGTCGGCTATCTGCATCTGGCCGATGATGTTGGCTTGGCCGAGCGGCTTGCCGAGCTCTGTGCGCTGACCGGTATCTTCGACAAACCTCGCTATTTTCGCCTCGACCCCGAGGCCTGCGCCTTTACCGCCCGCGGCGTACCCGGTTGCAGCCGCTGCCTCGATGTCTGCCCGACCGATGCCCTCAAGCCCATCAATGGTCGCATCCAGATCGATCCCCATCTCTGTCAGGGCTTTGGCAGCTGTGCCTCTGCCTGTCCGACCGGGGCGATTGCCTATCACCAGCCCGATGCCAACACCAGCGGCGACTACCTGCTGCGCTTGCTCAAGCACTACCGGGAGGCGGGTGGCGACGCGCCGCAGCTGCTGATCGCCGGTGAAAACGAGCGCGAATGGGTTGAAACGGAACTCACTGCTCTGCCTGCCAACTGGCTGCCGGTCTGGGTGGAGGAGAGCGCAAGCTTAGGCATCGAGAGCTGGTTCGCGGCACTTGCCTATGGTGCCAGCACGGTGCGTATTGCGCTGGTCGATGACGCCCCCGAAAGCGTCCGTGCACTGGTTGAGCGGGAACTGGCGAGCGCCGCCGTGCTGTTGGCGGGCGCCGGTCTCTCTGCCGATCGCATCGCTCTGTTTGACACTGATGCTGGTGAGCCTGTTTCCGGCCAGCCAGCCGTTGCCCTGCTGGACAAGCCGCTGAAAGGAGACAAACGGGAAAACCTGTTTGCTGCCTTCGATGCCCTCTGGCAGGCCAACGAAGGGAGCTGCGAGCCGCTGACGGTGCCCCACGGCGCCCCATACGGTAGGGTGGAACTCAAAGAAGCAGACTGCACCCTCTGCATGGGCTGCGTGGCGGTTTGCCCGAGCCGTGCCCTGCATGCGGTTGGGCACACGCCAGGCCTTAACTTTATCGAGCAGGATTGCATCCAGTGCGGCATGTGCGAAAAGGCGTGCCCCGAGCAGGCCATTGTACTGGTGCCTCGCCTGCAACCTGTGCCCGAGGCGCGCCGCGCCGTGCAGAGCCTGAAAGCCGAAGAGGCTGCCTGCTGCATTCGCTGCGGCAAGCCGTTCGCACCCGCCTCTATGATCCGCCGCATCCAGCAAAAACTGGCCGGTCACTCCCACTTCCAGAACGAGGCCGCCCAGCGGCTGCTGATGTGCGAGGACTGTCGCGTCAAGGATGTGTTTGCGGCGCTGGCGGCGGATCCCGTCTCCCAGCTCAAGGTATGAGGGGCCAGTGATGAGTGAACAACATAACGAAAAGGCTGGCGAACTGACCATGACCGAACTGGAACAGAGTAGCGCCGATCTCTACGCCCTGCTGGCAAGCCTCTGGCGCGCCGCCCCCCGTGGCGAACAGCTCGCCTGGCTGCAAGGGTTGCAGCCGATGCCGGGCCCCTTTGCCAGAGGGCTCGGGCTGGTGCAGCTGGCGGCCAGCAGCCACCACGAAAACGAGCTTGCCGAGGAGTATCAGGATCTCTTTATCGGGCTGGGGCGCGGGGAGATCGTGCCGTTTGCCTCCTGGTATCTCACCGGCTCATTGATGGAGCTGCCGCTGGCGGTGCTGCGCGCAGATCTGCAGTCCCTCGGTTTCGAGCGCCAGAGCGGAGTGTGCGAGCCGGAAGATCATCTGGCCGCCCTCTGTGAGGTGATGGCGGTACTGATTGCCGAGCAGCACCCGGAGCGCAACCGCTTCTATGAACGCCACCTTGCCCCCTGGGTACTCGCCTGCTGCCGCGATCAGCAACAGGCGAAAGGGGGCAGCTTCTACCGGGCGGTCGGCGCCCTTGCCGAAGATTTCTTCAAGCTGGAAAACGAATTGCGCCTGCCGTTTGGTGCCTGCGTGGTGCCGGGCTGAACGCCCTTATCAGCGCATAACAAGAGCTGCGCATAACAAAACGAGCAGACGAGATATCCCATTGGACGCGAAGCTGGCGCGCAGGCGCCAGCAAGAACAACAACAGAGGTCACAAGAATGAGCGATGAACAGCTGAAAGACCCGTCTCGCCGCAATCTGATCAAGGGAGTTGGCGTGGTCGCCACCATAGGCGTGCTAGCCGGTGCCACCGGTCGGGTGGTGGGCAAAGAGGTGCTGACCCACGACACCGAGCCTGACAAGGGCTATCGGGAGACCCCCCATGTTCACGACTTTTATCGCACCCTGCGCGGCACCGACTGAGCCGGATCAGTGAAGGAGAACTCATGAAACTGACAAAACGTGCCGAGCAGCCCCAAGTGGGCGAGCAGGGCAATGAGGCCATTCGCGGTCAGGGGCTGACCCGTCGCGCCTTTATGGTCAACTCGGGTCTGGTGGCCGGTGGCGCCGTGGCCGCCGGTTGGCTGGCGCCAGCCATGATGCAGCGGGCCGAGGCCAAAACCGTGGCGGCCGACGTGCCGGTCGAGGTGAAGCGCACCATCTGTTCCCACTGCTCGGTGGGCTGCGGCGTCTATGCCGAGGTGCAAAACGGCGTCTGGACCGGTCAGGAGCCGGCGTTTGATCACCCCTTCAACCTTGGCGGTCACTGCGCCAAGGGGGCGGCCCTGCGCGAGCACGGCCACGGTGAGCGTCGCCTCAAGTACCCGATGAAGCTGGTGGGTGGCAAGTGGCAGCGCATCAGCTGGGATCAGGCCATCGAAGAGGTGGGCAACGAGGTGCTGCGCCTGCGTAAGGAGTCCGGCCCCGACAGCGTCTACTGGCTCGGCTCTGCCAAGCACTCCAACGAGCAGGCCTACCTGTTTCGCAAGATGGCGTCGCTTTGGGGCACCAACAACGTGGATCACCAGGCGCGGATCTGCCACTCCACCACGGTCGCGGGTGTAGCCAACACCTGGGGCTACGGTGCCATGACCAACAGCCTGAACGACATGCACAACAGCAAGTCGATCATGTTTATCGGCTCCAACCCGGCGGAGGCCCACCCGGTCGCCATGCAGCACATCCTGCTGGCGAAAGAGCGCAACGGCTGCAAGATCCTGGTGGTTGACCCGCGCCGTACCCGCACCGCCGCCAAGGCGGACATGTACCTCTCATTGCGCCCGGGCACCGACGTCGCCTTTATCTGGGGCATGCTGTGGCACATCTTCAAGAACGGTTGGGAAGATAAGGAGTTCATCCGCACCCGCGTCTACGGCATGGACGAGGTGCAAAAAGAGGTGGCGCGCTGGACCCCGGCCGAAGTGGAGCGGGTGACCGGCCTCAACGAACAGCAGGTCTATGGCGCCGCCAAACTGCTGGCCGACAACCGCCCCGGCTGCGTGGTCTGGTGTATGGGCGGTACCCAGCACACCACAGGCAACAACAACACCCGTGCTTACTGCATCCTCGAACTGGCCCTCGGCAACGTGGGCAAGAGCGGAGCGGGTACCAACATCTTCCGTGGCCACGACAACGTACAGGGGGCCACCGACTTTGGCGTCACCTCAGACTCCCTGCCCGGCTACTACGGGCTGGAAGAGGGCTCCTGGAAGCACTGGGCCCGGGTGTGGGACGTCGATTACGAGTGGATCAAGGCACGTTTTGACAACAAGGCCTACAACGGCAAGCTGCCGATGAACAACAACGGCATTCCGGTCTCCCGCTGGGTGGACGGTGTGCTGGAGAACGCCGATCTCATCGAGCAGGGCTCCAACATCCGCGCCATGTTCTACTGGGGCCATGCGGTCAACTCCCAGACCCGCGGCCCGGAGATGAAGAAGGCGATGCAAAAGCTCGACATGATGGTGATTGTCGACCCGTATCCCACCGTTGCCTCGGTGATGAACGATCGCACCGACGGCGTCTACCTGCTGCCGGCCACCACCCAGTTCGAAACCTATGGTTCCGTCACCGCCACCAACCGCTCCATGCAGTGGCGTGACAAGGTGATAGAACCCCTGTTCGAATCCAAGGTCGACCACGAGATCATGTATCTCCTGAGCAAGAAGCTCGGCTTTGCCGACCAGCTGTTCAAGCACATCAAGGTAGAGAACAACCAGCCACTGCTGGAAGACATCACCCGCGAATACAACCGCGGCATGTGGAGCGTGGGCTACACCGGCCAGAGCCCGGAGCGGCTCAAGGCGCACCAGCAGAACTGGCACACCTTCCACAAGACCAACCTCAAGGCTGAAGGGGGCCCGGTCAGTGGCGAAGTGTACGGTCTGCCGTGGCCCTGCTGGGGCACCCCGGAGATGAAGCATCCCGGCAGCCACATTCTCTACGACACCAGCATTCCGGTGTCGGAAGGGGGCGGCGGTTTCCGCGCCCGCTTCGGTATCGAGTATCAGGGCGTCTCGCTGCTCGCCGAAGACTCCTGGCCGAAGGGGAGTGAGGTGGAGGATGGCTATCCCGAGATCACTGCCGACCTGATGAAACAGCTTGGCTGGTGGGATGAACTGACCGAGGCCGAGAAGAAAGAGGCCGAGGGCAAGAACTGGAAGACCGATCTCTCCGGCGGTATCCAGCGGGTCGCCATCAAGCATGGCTTCGTCCCCTACGGCAACGCCAAGGCGCGCTGCGTGGTGTGGACCTTCCCGGATCAGGTGCCCAAGCACCGCGAGCCGCTCTACACCCCGCGCCGCGACTTGCTGGCCGACTACGCCACCTGGCCTGATTCGAAGAGCCTGTGGCGCCTGCCGACCCAGTACGCCTCGGTGCAGGAGAAGGATGTCAGCAAGGAGTTCCCCATCATCCTCACCTCCGGCCGTCTGGTGGAGTACGAGGGGGGCGGCGACGAGACCCGCTCCAACCCCTGGCTGGCTGAACTGCAGCAGGAGATGTTCGTCGAGATGAACCCGGCGGATGCCAACGATGTCGGCGTGCGCGACGGTCAGGACGTGTGGGTCGAGGGGCCGGAAGGGGGCCGGGTCAAGGTGAAGGCGCTGGTGACCCCGCGGGTCAAGCCGGGGCTCGCCTTTATGCCGTTCCACTTCGGCGGCCACTTCGAGGGCAAGGATCTGCGATCCAAATATCCGGAAGGGTCTGACCCCTATGTGCTGGGGGAGTCGGTCAACATAGTCACCACCTATGGTTATGACCCGGTCACCCAGATGCAGGAGACCAAGGTCACCCTGTGCCGTTTTCGCAAAGTAGGAGCCTGATCCCATGGCCAGAATGAAATTCATGTGTGACACCAAGCGCTGCATCGAGTGCAACGGCTGTGTGACGGCGTGCAAGAACGAGAACGACGATGCCCTCGAGTGGGGCATCCAGCGCCGCCGGGTGGTAACCCTCAACGACGGCCTGCCGGGTGAGACCTCCATCTCGGTCGCCTGCATGCATTGCACCGATGCCCCCTGCATGGCGGTCTGCCCGGCCGACTGCTTCTATCACACCGACGATGGCATAGTGCTGCACAACAAGGATCTCTGCATCGGTTGCGGCTACTGCCTGTTTGCCTGCCCGTTCGGGGCGCCCCAGTTCCCGAAGACCGCCGCCTTTGGCGATCGGGGCAAGATGGACAAGTGCACCTTCTGCGCCGGCGGCCCGGAAGAGGATCACAGCGAGGCGGAGCGCCAGAAGTACGGTGCCAACCGCATTGCCGAGGGCAAGCTGCCCATGTGTGCCGAGCTTTGCTCCACCAAGGCACTGCTGGCAGGGGATGCGCAGGTGATCTCCGACATCTTCCGCGAGCGGGTTGCCTATCGTGGTGCCAAGGATGCGGCTTGGGGTAATGGCGATGAGCTGTTCCACGATGCCAGCAAGCTGAACAAGCAGGGAGGGGCGGCATGAAAACCTGGCTAATGGCCCTGTTTGCTGCCCTGCTGCTGGTGAGTACCGCAAGTTTCGCCGATGCCGAGAAAGAGGCGGTCGGCTTTGCCGGCGCCGATTACTGGCGGGCGGTGAAGGATGGGCAGGAGGGGGTGACCACCTCCCGCTCGCCGGAGCACGGGGTACTTATCTCGGTGCCGGGCCAACTCTGGTTCGAGGTGAAGACCAAGTGGGTGTCGCCGCTCGGTGCCATCGCCATCTTCGGCTCCTTGGCCATGTGCGGTCTGATGTACCTGGTGGTGGGGCAGACCAAGCTCTCCAAACCGCGCACCGGGCGCAAGCTCAAGCGCTGGAGCAGGCTGGATCGGGCGCTGCATTGGACCACGGCGGCCATGTTCCTGACCCTCTCCGGGTCGGGGCTGGCCATCATCTACGGCAAGTACTTCATCAAGCCGGTGGTGAGCCTCGGGGTGTGGGAGAACTGGATCTGGTTTGCCAAGGTGTTCCACAACTATGTGGGGCCGCTCTTCTTCCTCTGCCTGATGGGGGTGCTCATCAAGTGGTTCCGCCACAACATCGTCAACATGGTGGATGTGCAGTGGTTCATGAAGTTTGGCGGCATGCTCGGCAAGCACAAGGGAAGCCACCCCTCGGCGGGCTTCTCCAACGGTGGCGAGAAGGCGATCTTCTGGTTGCTGATCTGGTTTGGCGGCATTGTGGTGGCGACCGGGTTGTTCCTCGATTTCCCCATCTTCGGCCAGCTGCGCCGCCAGATGGAGTGGGCCAGTTTTATCCATATCGTAGGCGCCTTGATCCTTATCTGCGGCTTTATCTTCCATATCTACATGGGCCTGTTCCAGCTGGAAGGGGCGCTGGAGGGGATGGTGACCGGCGAGGTGGACGAGACCTGGGCCAAGGAGCACCACGACCTCTGGTATGAAGAGGTGAAGCACACCCTCGATGAGCCCAAGGCGGGGAAATCAAGCTGATGGTCGACAAAGAGTAAAGAGAAGGGGCGCTGCGGCGCCCCTTTTGATGGCGGGTCGATGGTGATGGCAAATTGATTGAACGATGCCGCAAACGGCGATGGTTTTTTGGGCCACCTTGAGCAACAGTAACAGGGGTTCCATTCACACAAGGGATGACAAATGATGAGAAAAGCATGGCTGGCAGCGGTATGTGCATCTGCGCTCTTCGGTGGTATTGCGGGCGTGGCGCAGGCGGCTGACGGGATCAAGACCCAGCAGGTGCAGTTCAAGAAGGGGGAGTCAGGGGCGACTATCAACGGCACTATTCAAGGTAGCCAGACCCTCGATTACAAGCTGACGGCCAACAAGGGCCAGAGCATGGTGGTGATCCTGACCGGCAAGCCCTACTTCAATATTTTGCCGCCGGGCAGCAAGGGGGAGGCGATCTTTGTTGGCTCGCGTGACGGGAACAACTTTGAGGCAACCCTGCCTGCCAAGGGCACTTATACCATTCGGGTCTACCAGATGGGGGCTGCCGAGAGCAGCAAGGCCAAGACGTCGTTCAAGCTGGAGGTGGGCATCAGCGGCTAATGCCGGCCGCTGACAAGCATCACAGAGGTGGTGGCCACAAAGGGCCGCCACCGTTGTTTTATCCCCTCTGTTTTTGCCTCGCCAAGGTCAATATTCCCCCCGGGCCAGCCGCTCGAAGTAGCGCTGATAACGTCCGCTGGCGATGGCCTGCTGCAACAGCTGATTGAACTGATCCCGCAGTTTGGCTGAATCCGGCATCTTGCGCGGGAACATCACGAAGCTGTCGTTGCGCAGAAAAGGGGTCTGACTGTGGGTGATGAGTGCCGCGCTGGCGGGATCGAGCTGGCTCTGCAACTCGGCCAGACCGACTCGCAGCTCTTGCGGATAGAGGTCGATCCGCCCGCGCAGCAGCTTGCCGAAATTCTGTTTCACGTCGGTGACTTTCTGTTGGGTTACCTTGCCATCGGCCACCATCTTGTCCAGCTCGGGCCCGTAGCTATAGGCGATATCGCCCCCCAACCGCATGCCGATGATCTGCTCAAGGCGCTCGGCTTGCAGTTGCCGTGATTTGAGGGAGAAGAAGACAAACTGCTCCTGCAGCACCGCTTCGCTGAACAGAAAATCCTGCTCCCGCTCCGGTTTGTGCATCCAGACGGCGGTGGCGTCGTAGAGCTGGCTGTTGGCCGCCAGCGAATAGACCCGACCCCAGGGGGCGAAGTGGAACTTCACCTCATAGCCCGCCTCCTTGAACAGATCGCTGATGAGGTGGGCCACTGGCCCGTGCTGTTTTGACTGCTCGGAGACAAAAGGGGGCCATTCACCCACGATGATGTTGAGCACCCGGCCCGGTGCGGCGAGAGCCGACTGGCAGGTCAGAAATAGCCACAGAGCAAGCAGCGGGATCAAGCGCATGGCAGAAAGAAGGGGACGCAGGCTGGCAGAGGCGAGGGCATCAGGTCACTCCCGGCTGTGATGCGGTGAAAGGGGCTGGGTTGCCCGCAATGCTAACATGAGTCTCATTCCTTGCCGTGGAAATTTGTCTCGCCGGGGTCGCCGGGCGCCTATTTTGGCCGCAGGGTATGCCCAAGCTCACAAAACCGATCGAGTAAACGTCATATGATTGATTTCATTATGAGTCTTGCTCTCCTGCCGAACGGCAATTTCACGTAAATCAAAGAGAATGACTATGGCTACCGGACAATATCTGCTGTGGAAAGATGCACAGGGACAGGATTTTCGCCCCGTTGCACTGACCGGCACTGATCTGCTTAACAATCGATACCTCAACAAGGGCACGGCCTTCACCGAACAGGAGCGGGCCGATTTTGATCTCGATGGTTTGCTGCCGCCTCAGGTGCAAACTTTTGAAGCCCAGCTCGAGCGAGTGTATGAGGGGTTCAAGAGCGCTTGCAGCGATATCGAGAAGTACCAGAACCTGCGTGCCCTGCAGGATCGCAACGAGACTCTCTTCTATGCCCTGTTGTCACGCCATGTGGAGGAGATGACTCCCTACATCTATACCCCGACCGTGGGCAAGGCGTGTCAGGAGTTCAGCCACCGCTTCCAGAAGCCCCGCGGCCTCTACATTACCCCGGACAACGTGGATGACATGGGCAGTCAGGCCCGTCACTTCGATGCCAAATCGATCCGCATCATAGTCGTCACCGACAGCCAGGGCATTTTGGGGATCGGCGACCAGGGTGTTGGCGGCATGGGCATCCCCATCGGCAAGCTGGCGCTCTATACTCTGGGGGCCGGTATTCACCCCGCCTGCTGTATGCCCATCGCGCTGGATGTGGGCACCGATAACCAGAAACTGCTCGATGACCCCATGTACCTTGGCCGCCCCCACAAGCGCATTCGCGGCAAGGAGTATGAGGAGTTCATCGACAAGTTTGTGCAGGGGGTCAAGCGCCACTTCCCCAATGCCGTGCTGCAGTGGGAAGACTTCAGCAAATCCAACGCCTTCAACAATCTGGCCCGCTACCAGCAGGCACTGCCGTCATTCAACGATGACATTCAGGGCACCGGTGCCGTGGTGCTGGCCGGTATTATCGGCGCGGTCAAGGTCAAGGGGGAGACCCTGGGCCAGCAGAACTATCTGGTCTACGGCGCTGGCGCCGGTGGGGTTGGTGTCGCGGATCAGATCTGCGCGGGGATGATCCGCGAGGGGATGGATCCGCAGGCGGCCCGCGATCGCATCTACATCCTGGATACCCAGGGGCTGGTGTGCGACAACCGGGACGGGCTCGACGAGTACAAGCGTCGCTACGCCAAACCTGGGCTGCTGTTGGCGGGTTGGGATACCGAGGTGCCCGGCAAGGCCAATCTGGCCGATGTGTTGCGTCATGTGCCCATTACCGTGCTGCTGGGTACCAGCGGCTCGGGCGGTGCCTTCCAGGAAGAGCATATCCAGCTGATGCTGCAGCATTGCGAGCGCCCCATGGTGTTCCCGCTCTCCAACCCGACCGCCAACTGTGAAGCGCTGCCGGAGGATATCTACCGCTGGAGCAAGGGCAAGGCCATCGTCGCCACCGGCAGTCCGTTCAAGGATGTGCACTACGAAGGGCAGGAGTTCCGGGTCGGGCAGGGCAATAACGTCTTTATCTTCCCCGGTGTAGGTCTGGCGGCCATCGTCAGCCAGATCCGCGAGATCACGCCCGATGTCTTCACTACCGCCGCCTTTGCGCTGGCCGAGTGCGTGAGTGAGGTGGATCTGGCGAAAGGGGCCGTCTATCCCCGCATTCGCGAGCTGCGCAGCATCTCGGTGCATGTGGCGACCGCCGTGCTCAAGGATATCGTGCGTCGGGATCCCTCCCACCCGCTGATCGGTCAGGATCTGCAGCAGCATATCCTCAACCACATGTGGGAGCCGGTTTACCTGCCCTATCGTCGGGTATAACCGCGTATTCACCGCCCGGATAACGGGTCGGAAAAGATGACAAGGGGGTAGCGCTGCTACCCCCTTTCGTTTATCCCGTGGCATTCACTAAGTTCGCAATGGCCGCCAGCGCCCTTGCTGATTGCGACAGGCGGTATCCTGCCACTGCTGGCTCGCCTTGCCGATATAGAGTTGCTCGCGATAGTCGCGACACCACTCCCCGCTGGTATGGCGGAAGGTGCGCAGCGGGGTGACGCTACCCGAGTGACGGTTAGCTGGATTGAACCAGGTGAGGCTTTGGCCTTTGGTACGGGTTTCCAGCGCCTTGGCGAGGGCCTGATTGGCCAGTTGAACATCTGCCTTATCCATCTGATGGTAAAGCGGCGGGGTGTCGATCGTGGCGCAGCCAGTGAGGCCGAGCAGGAGGAGTGGTAACAGATATCGCATCATGGTTGCCCCTGTTGGCGAAAGCCGTTGTTGAGCAGCACCCGCTCCTGCTCATCGGTAAGCACTTGCTGGCGATCATCGATCGAGCCATCGCCCCTGAGTTTGTTGCCATTGGCATCGACGGCATCCACACCGTTATCATCGACCGTACCATCGCCCCTGAGCTTGTTGCCGTTGGCATCGACGGCATCCACACCGTTATCATCGACCGTACCATCGCCCCTGAGTTTGTTGCCGTTGGCATCGACGGCATCCACGCCGTTGTCATCGACTGTGCCGTCACCTCTGAGCTTGTTGCCATTGGCATCGACTGCATCCACGCCGTTGTCATCGATGGTGCCGTCACCTCTGAGCTTGTTCTCGTTGGCATCGACGGCATCCACACCGTTGTCATCAACGCCATTGCCAAATCCGCGGCCACCCCCATGGCGTTCTCCCCCTGCATGTTTTTCTCCACCAGCATGCCGTTCACCTCCACCATGCTGCTCTCCGCCGGCATGCTCGCCTTGGCCGCCACTGTCATCGCTGCCCCCATCGCTGTCGCTGCCACCGCCGCTGTTGCTGCCCCCACCGCTGTCGCTGCCACCGCCGCTGTTGCTGCCCCCATCGCTGTCGCTGCCACCGCCGCTGTCGCTGCCTCCGCCGCTGTTGCTGCCTCCGCCGCTGTTGCTGCCTCCGCCGCTGTTGCTGCCTCCACCACTGCTGCCCCCACTGCCACCATCGCCATCTTTGTTGTGAACGATCAGCTCATTGGCGATGTAGCTGTGGCTGCCATCGAGCAGCAGATTGAAGAGTGCGGTAGTGGGAGATGCCTCGATCCAGCAGAGTGACTCAACCAGCAGTAATTCCGGCTGGGGTTGCAGGGCCAGATTGCCCGTCACCATGACAGGTGCCGGGCGACACATTATCTGCATGCCGGTAAATAGCGGCAGCACTGCCAGTTGCGGGTTTTCGGTTCGTGTCATGGCCGGTGAGATGGCTGCCCAGCCCCGCGTGGTCAGCAGAGGGTGTTCTGCGGTAAAGAACGGGGGCAGATCATTGATCCCGTAGAGTCTGCGTTTGCCCAGTATGACCCGTTCGACCGCCAGGATCCGGTTACTGCCGCCGTGTTGATCCAGCACTCGTTCACCGACCCGGAGCGTCTCTATGGGGCGGGTGGAGCCATCGGCCATCGTGATGCGAGTGCCGGCGATAAAGCAGGACTTGGCATAGGCCTGATTCATTTGCCACTCATTGTGGGCGAAATCATAACTGAACGGGTTTGCAAACAGGGCGAGTGCGATGGCCGAGCCAATAAGCAATCTGCGCTGGCTGGCCTTGAATGGGGGCTGTGACATGGGGACTCCTTGTCCATCTTGATTCACAGGATCCATTATAGAGCGCCCCCTAGCGGTGGCATCTTTGACCATGAACACAATAAACATGATGGAAAAACGATTGGCGTTCGTCACAATAATGCGTAAAATCGCATACTCGATGCTTGTAGCAACGAATCCCGCCTAAAAAGCCAGTTTCATGCCCTTCCCAAGCAGTAAAAGGTAACAGGTGACGTATTTGTGTTCATTTTGTGCCTTGAAAAAGTCTTGTGATGACTGAAAAGTGATAAATATACCCATCAGTTATCAAAAAATTAAGGACATCCATGTTTTCCTTAGTCAAGCAAAGTGTCGCCGGGCTGCAAATCCTGTTTGTCGCCTTCGGTGCCATGGTTCTGGTGCCCCTGCTCACCGGACTGAACCCCTCCATGGCCCTGCTTGGCGCCGGTGTGGGCACCCTGTTGTTCCAACTCTGCACCCGCCGCCAGGTCCCGATTTTCCTCGGTTCCAGCTTTGCCTTCATCGCTCCCATCATCTACGCCACCCAGACTTGGGGATTGCCATCCACCATGTTTGGCCTGTTTGCCGCCGGTTTCATGTATTTCATTCTGGCTGCGCTGATCCGGGCAAAAGGGATGGGTTTTGTGCACAAATTGCTGCCCCCGGTGGTGATTGGCCCGGTGATCATGGTGATCGGTCTTTCTGTGGCTCAGGTTGCCTGCAACATGGCGATGGGCCGCGCCGGTGGTGAGCAGGTGGTTCCTGCGGGGACTGCGCTGACGCTGGCCGGTATCTCGCTGGCGGTCACCCTGATTGCCGCTGTGTTCTGCAAGGGGTGGATCAAGCTGATCCCCATCCTGTGCGGTGTGATTGCCGGTTATGTCTCGGCGGTGTTCATGGGCCAGGTGAGTTTCGATGGCATGGTGAACGCCCCCTGGCTGGCGCTGCCCCACTTCGAAACCCCGGAGATCAACTGGGCTGCTGCGTTGTTCATGTTGCCGGTAGCCATCGCCCCCTGTATCGAGCATATCGGTGGCGTGTTGGCGATTGGTGGCGTGACTGGCAAGGATTACACCAAGGATCCGGGTTTGCACCGTACGCTGGCCGGTGATGGCATCGGCGTCTGCTTCGCCGGTTTCATCGGTGGCCCACCCGTGACCACCTACGCCGAAGTGACCGGTGCCGTGATGATCACTCGTAACTTCAATCCGGTCACCATGACCTGGGCTGCGGTGTTTGCCATCATTCTGGCCTTCTTCGGCAAGTTCAATGCGCTGCTCACCTCCATCCCGATGCCGGTGATGGGCGGTATCATGCTGCTGCTGTTCGGATCCATCGCTGCCATCGGTCTCAAGACGCTGGTGGAATCCAAGGTGGATCTGGGGCTGTCACGCAATATCGCCATCGTCGCCGTGACTCTTACTGTCGGTGTCGGTGCGCTGGAGATGAAGATTGGCGACTTCGCGCTGGCCGGTGTTGGCCTGGCCTCCGTTGCCGCCATCCTGCTCAACCTGATCCTGCCTGCGCACTCCGAAGAGGGTGTGATGGACGCGGCCAAGGATTGAGTTTCACCAGACGTTCACGTTGACTTGTAGAAGGCCACCTCGCGGTGGCCTTCTCTGTTTCGGTTATCTAGCGCCACTTTTCGGCTCGGCGGAGCTCATCTGGAATCTAATTTGGAAGCAGATGAGGGGGTTAGCACTCTCATTTGACGTATCTCTTTTCGTGACCTTAGCTAAAGGACAGGTTTGGCTCTGAGGTCTCCTCGAGCAGTATGGGAAAATGGATGTTGGCGTTTTCTATCATTTCTCTCCCAGACCCTGGTCATTAAACGATGCGCTTCTGCTTCGCCACAGCGCTGTTGTATGGCAGAGGTTTATCCGCCCCCTCCACACTCCCCTCATGCTGCCCTGGCATGTTTCCACCTCGATTTGTCGTGAGCCTCCCCCGCCGGTTGTGTTTCGTTGCGCACTGGCAAAATCCGGATCTGTTTGCTGCTGCACATGGGTGGGCGGCGAGCCGTGAAAGCCGGCATGACCCCAGCGGGTCAGATGTGCACCGCCATCGGTAACGGCGGATGTTCAGGGATGAATGGCAAGCAAAGCGAGGTTGCAATGAACTATCAACTGCTGTGGAAAAGTGCAATTTTTTCAGTCTCTTCCATGATGGCGATAAGCGCTGTTCAGGCTGCGCCACTGAACGTGATGACCGAGGATTACCCTCCGTTCAACATGCAGGGGGAGGGGGGCAAGATTGTCGGGCTATCGACCGAGGTGGTCGAAGAGCTGCTCAAGCGTGCCGGCGTCGAATACAAGCTGACCCTGATGCCCTGGAAGCGGGCGTATGAAGATACCCTCAGCACTCCCAACACCGCACTCTACTCCACGACTCGTACCCCGGAGCGTGAGGCGCTGTTTAAATGGGTGGGGCCGCTGGTCAATAACAACTGGGTGTTCTTCTCCAGCTCGACGGCCAATATCACAGTCTCTTCACTGGAAGAGGCCAAGCAGTATTCGGTGGGGGGCTACAACGGTGATGCGGCAGCCGAGTATCTCAAGGCACAGGGATTTGCCAAGTTGCAGCTGGCAGCCAATGACACCGCCAACGTGAAAAAACTGGAGGCCGGTCGTATCGATCTCTGGGCAACCGGCCAATATCTGGCCCCCTATTTGGCCAACAAGGAGAAAGTGGCTTCGCCCAAGCCGGTCTTCGTGTTCAAGGAAACCCAGATGAGTTTGGCGTTTAACAAGGATACGCCCGATGAACTCATCACCAAGCTCAACGAGGTTCTGGCAGCCATGAAAGCCGACGGCACCATCGAGAAAATCAACGCCAAGTACCAGTAAGTTGTACTGTTCCTGCTGCCGTTAATACCGGGAGGAAGTCATGGATTGGAAAAGTCTGAAGTTCAGGATTGCCGTACTGACTTCCCTCTCGGTGAGTCTGCTATTGGTACTGTTTGGTGGTTATAACTACAGCTCGGTGAGGGAAGAGAGCTACAGCAAACAGGCTCAGCTGGTCGAGCAGGCGATCAAGCGACTGCAGCTCTCCTTGCCTGGCCCTTTGTGGAATTATGAGTCGGCCTTTATCGAGGCATCGCTCAAATCCGAGCTGGCGGCCGATATGCTCAGCACACTGCTGGTGGTCAACAAGGAGAAGCTGGTGGCCGGGTTTGCCCGCGATGCAGCGGGCACTATTTCCCCTGTAGCGGCCATACCCGCCGATACGGCGGCCTATGGTGGGTATGATCTGGTCTACGACGACAGCGGCCAGAAAAATACCGTGGCCAGATTGCTGGTCGAAACCAGTGATGCGGCCATTCAGGCCAACTTGCGCCAGCAGTTGATCACCACTGTCTGGCAGATCTTGGTACTTGATATCTGTATCATTGCCTTGTTGATGGTACTCATTCATCGCAATGTGCTGAGACCACTTCATCAGATGAATCTGGCGGTGTTCGATTTGGCCAGGGGAGAGGGGGATCTGACCCGGCGTCTTAAGATCCTCCGTCAGGATGAGATGGGCGCGCTGGCCACCAACATCAATCACTTTATTGCCAAGCTTCAGGAGATGGTGGCCGAAATCAACGAGCTCTCTGCTGGCGTGCTGCAGACCGCGGAACGTTGTGACACCCTTGCGGCGGATACTCGGGGCGCCAGTGATGCCCAGCAACTGGAGCTGGATCAGGTCGCGACTGCCATTACCGAGATGAGCCAGGCGGTGCAGGAGGTGGCAGGTAATGCAGTGAAGACTGCTACGGCGACCGATGAGGCCAACCTTTATGTCGAGCAGGGCTACAATCTGGCCGGTCATGCCAATCAGGCGATTCATCAGCTGGTGGGAGAGGTGGAACGGGTGGCGGGGCTGATGCGCTCCCTCTCTACCGAGAGCAGCAGCATCGGCAATATTATCGAAGTGATCAATGGTATTGCCGAGCAGACCAATCTGCTGGCGCTCAATGCCGCCATCGAGGCGGCGAGGGCTGGGGATCAGGGGCGAGGTTTTGCGGTGGTGGCCGATGAAGTGCGAACCCTCTCGGGGCGCACTCGTCAGTCGACCGAAGAGATCAGTGCCAGCATCAAACGGCTGCAACAGGCGACCCAGAATGTCGGTGCCGGGATGCAGTTGAGCCAGGAGCAGGCCTCTCGTGCGGGCGCCGAAGCCGCCGATGTACAGGTATCGGTGGAGAAAATTAAAAACCAGGTCAGTCTGATCCGCGAGATGAACATGTATATTGCCCAAGCCTCGGAAGAGCAACACTCGGTAGCAGAGGCGGTGAGCCATAGCGTGAACCGGATTGCCACCCTTAATAGCGAGAGCGCGGCCAGGGTGGTGCAAGTGGCTGAAGCCAGCAGCGATTTGCGCCAGCTCTCCGGTCAGCTCGATACCCTGCTCAAGCTGTTTCGGGTCTAGAAAGCACATACGCCCTGCGGGGGATCCTCGGTGCGAGCGGTGGTCGCGATCACGCGCGCAACTGGGGTCGTGGTGTTCTCATATTCTGCCATGCAATCCCGGATCGATATTTTCCCTTTACGGGCCCATGCATGACAGTCTGGAGAGCTGTTGTCTACTCACGACACAGCTTGCACCAGGGACCGGTGAGCTCGCAGTACCCGGTCTCGTCGCCATGCTGCCAGCCAAGCCGATGATAGAAGGCCACGGCCGCCGTATTGCGGGTTGCCACCTTGAGTGATGCCGTGCGGGGATTATTTGCCAGACCATGTTCGAGCAGCGCTCGCCCAATCCCCTGACCATGCCAGTCGCTCGCAACGTATAAATGATGCACAAAGTGATCGGGTTGCCATACGGCGATAAATCCGCAGAGCGTCCCCCCTCGCTCAGCCACCCATATCTCTTCTCCCCGGGTCTGCTCGATAAAGTCATCCAGGTGAAACAGGGAGGGGTCTACCCAGTGAAAGGTTTGTCTGCGGCCTTGTAAAAACAGCTTGGCCAGCGGGGTGATATCACGTTCTTCCATGCGCCTGATCATCATGCTCTCCCAAGGGCGGTCACTGTTCCCTGTTGCACGCGGGCAAGGTTATCTGGGGCAAATGACAAGGGTGTGATTAAGGGCTGTCCAATACATTTGTCATGGGGCTATACTGCCGAAGTCCCCTGTATGGATGGCGTGAGGATTGTTGATTTATGGACAATAAACAGATTGAAGGCAACATTTTTGTTCCGGCTCATATCGATGACGTGTGGCACGCCTGGACGACAGAGAGTGGTCTGCGCAGTTTTCTGGCTCCCGAGTGTTTGATGGTAGCCGAACCGAATGGCCCCTTCGAAATCTACTTCAGGCCGGATGCTCCACTGGGTGAACGGGGCAGTGAAGGGTGCAGGGTCATGGCCGTCATGCCCTATGATTTGCTCAGCTTTAGTTGGAATTTTCCGCCCAGTCTGCCCCATATTCGTCAGCAGAAGACTCAGGTTTGTCTGCGCTTTGTGCCGGAAGGGCAGGGCACTCGCCTCTACTTCCTGCAAACCGGTTGGGCCAATGATCCTGACTGGAATCAGGGGTATGCCTACTTTAGGGAAGAGTGGCTGGAGACCAGCCTGCCACGGCTGCAGTACCGCTTTACCCACGGCCCCATCGACTGGAACAACCCGCCCGACAAGGCACAGCTGAAGGCGTTGTCCCAGTAATTTCGGGGCACAGAGATAAAAAAAACCGGCCAAAAGGCCGGTTGAAACAGTTCAGGCTTGTCAGGTGACAAACGTATCCAGCGGATGAGAGTCGCTTTCCACTCCTTGTGAAGTACAACCCTCTTGGTTACGTGCCACTACTATATGCCATCCACACTGAATCGATGCTGAACCACGGATGTTTCAGTTTCACTCCACCTTCCAATCAGATGGTAATCCCCATCGACTGGCGCAGGTAAGCGCCAGCGCCGAGCAGGCCAGGCCCTTCATGGGTGATCAGGAATACCGGAATATCCTTGAGGTAGGATTTGAAACGGCCCTTGTCTTCAAAGGCAACCCGGAAACCGGAACTGGTGAAGAACTCCTGGAAGCGCGGCACTATGCCCCCTGCGATATAGACGCCGCCAAAGGTGCCCATATTGAGCGCCAGGTTGCCGGCAAAGCGGCCCATCAGCACGCAGAACAGGCTCAGGGTGCGGCGGCAATCCAGACACTCGCCCGCCAGCGCACGTTCGGTGATGTCTTTGGGCGCGAACGGCTCCGGCTCACGACCATCGGATTTCACCAGCCCGCGATAGAGATTGACCAGGCCCGGGCCGGATAAGAAACGCTCGGCCGAGACATGGCCCAGTTCGCCACGCATCACCTGCAGCACCGCATCTTCCTCTTCGGTGTTGGCGGCAAAATCCACATGACCCCCTTCGCCCGGCAGGCTCAACCACTGATCGCCCGCCTTGACCAGATGCGCAACCCCAAGGCCGGTGCCCGCTCCATAGATGGCGATGGGTTTGCCAGCCACCGGTGCGGTGCCGCCCAGCTGGATGCGATCCGATTCGGCCAATACCGGTACCGCCATCGAGACCGCGGTAAAGTCGTTGATTACTTGCAGACGCGCCAGCCCGAGATTGCTCTGCATCTCGCTGATGGAGAACTCCCAGCTGTGGTTGGTCATGGCGACCCAGTCACCATTGATGGGGCAGGCGATGGCGATGCAGGCTTCCGCCACCTCGACCTTGTGTTCCTCCAGATAGAGGCGAACCACGGCTTCAAGGCTGGGATGGGCCAGACCTGAGTAGGTCTTTGCCTGAGAGATAGTACCGGTGGCCAGCTCACACAGGGCCAGACGCGCATTGGTACCGCCGACATCGCCGACCAGCGCATGGGTATGCTGCATAACAACTCCTTCGTTACAGGATGGGGACGACTGTGGTGTCCCGACATTATTGTTGGATTATGACGGCCCATTCTATCCGAGCTCAGGCTCACTCACCCGCCGGATCGATACAAACGTGCGCCTGCTCACAGTGTTGTTGCTTTGCAACATTTGTAAGCGGTTTCACAGCGAGGTGACGTTTTGTAACGAAAAGTACGAAATAATTAGAGATGAGTCATACTTTGTACGGCAGGCGTTAGTTGCGATAACCGCTTGTCTTGTATAGTCATCACCTTGATTGGAAACCTGCTTAGCCGTAGATTTAGTGCAAAGACACTGAAGCTAAATTACAAAAACGTCTGGTGGTGATGATGAATACCCTTGATAAAATTACGAACAACCTGGAAAGTTTCAGTAAATCAGAACGCAAGGTTGCCGAGGTGATCCTGGCGTCTCCCCAGACCGCCATCCACTCCAGCATCGCCGCCCTGGCCAAAATGGCCGACGTCAGTGAACCGACCGTCAACCGTTTTTGCCGTCGCCTCGATACCAAAGGCTTCCCCGATTTCAAACTCCATCTGGCCCAGAGCCTGGCCAATGGCACTCCTTACGTCAATCGTCATGTGGAAGCAGAAGACGGCCCCGATACCTACACGGCCAAAATCTTCGAATCCACCATGGCTTGTCTGGATGCCGCCAAGAACAGCCTGGATATCTCGGCCATCAACCGCTGTGTCGATATCCTGACCCAGTCCAAGAAGATCAGCTTCTTTGGTCTTGGCGCCTCCTCAGCCGTTGCCCGCGATGCCCAGAACAAGTTCTTCCGCTTCAATATCCCGGTGGTGAGCTTTGACGATATCGTCATGATGCGCATGAGCTGCATCAACAGCAGCGAAGGGGATGTGGTGGTGCTGATCTCCCATACCGGCCGCACCAAGGCGCTGGTCGAGATCGCCGCGCTGGCGCGCGAGAACGACGCCACCGTCATCGGCATGACCGCCAAGGATTCCCCACTGGCGCGCGAGTGCAACCTGGTGCTCTCCATGGATGTGCCGGAAGATACCGATGTCTACATGCCGATGGCTTCCCGCATCGCGCAGCTGGCGCTGGTGGATGTGCTGGCAACCGGATTTACCCTGCGCCGGGGGATGAAATTTCGTGAAAACCTGAAGAAGGTAAAAGAGGGATTGCGCGAATCCCGCTTTGAAACACCACACTCTTCCTGAATCGTCGGGGGCTTTGGCCCCCGACTGTCTATGCCACCCTCCTTGGTGTAGTCTTGATGTGGTATTGTAACTTAATAACAAAAACCACCCGGATGGTTTGCAAGCGGGTGCATCGAGCCATCGGCTTGATGGGGCAGAATCTCAAGTTATCTCAACTTCATATTGGAGTCTTTCATGCCTAGACGTACAAAGATTGTAACCACACTTGGTCCGGCCACCGACCGCGAAGGGATCCTCGAAGGGATTATCCGCGCTGGCGCCGACATGGTGCGGATGAACTTCTCTCACGGCACTCCTGAAGATCATATCCAGCGCGCCAATCAGGTGCGTGACATTGCTGCCAAGCTCGGCCGCCACGTTGCCATCATGGGTGACCTGCAAGGCCCGAAAATCCGTGTATCCACCTTCAAGGATGGCAAGATCTATCTCGCCATCGGTGACAAGTTCGTGCTGGATGCAGCCCTGGGCAAGGGTGAAGGCTGTCAGGAGCAGGTTGGTATCGACTACAAGAGCCTGCCAAATGATGTGGTGCCGGGTGACATCCTGCTGCTGGACGATGGCCGTGTACAACTGAAAGTCGAGAGCGTGGAAGGCACCCGCATCCATACCACTGTGACCGTGGCGGGCCCTCTCTCCAACAACAAGGGCATCAACAAGAAAGGGGGCGGTCTCTCCGCGCCAGCCCTGACCGAGAAAGACAAGGAAGATATCAAGACAGCCGCGCTGATGAACGTGGATTATCTGGCCGTCTCCTTCCCGCGCTGCGGTGATGATCTGCGTTACGCCCGCGAACTGGCTCGCGAAGCTGGCTCCAATGCCAAGATCGTGGCCAAGGTCGAGCGCGCCGAGACAGTCGCCACCGATGAGGCGATGGAAGATATCATCCTCGGTTCCGATGCCGTGATGGTTGCCCGTGGCGATCTGGGCGTCGAGATCGGTGACCCCGAGCTGGTTGGCGTGCAGAAGAAGCTGATCCGTCACTCCCGTCGTCTCAACCGTGTGGTGATCACCGCTACCCAGATGATGGAATCGATGATCAACGCGCCGCTGCCGACTCGTGCCGAAGTGATGGACGTCGCCAACGCCGTGCTGGATGGTACCGATGCGGTGATGCTCTCTGCCGAAACCGCTGCCGGTCAGTTCCCCATCGAGACGGTCACCTCCATGGCGAGCGTCTGTGTCGGTGCCGAAAAGCACCCGAGCCTGAACGTCTCCAACCACCGCATGAGCTACACCTTCACCTCGGTGGAAGAGGCGGTTGCCATGTCCACCATGTACGCAGCCAACCACCTGGAAGGGGTCAAGGCGATCGTGGCGCTGACCGAATCGGGCACTACTCCGCTGCTGATGTCCCGTATCAGCTCCGGTCTGCCGATCTTCGCCATGTCCCCCCACAACAAGACCCTGGCCTGGGCCAACCTCTACCGTGGTGTGACCCCGGTGCTGTTCGACGGTGACGAGACCAAACCGGTCTACGAAGTGTGCCGCGACGCGCTGGCCGTGCTCAAGGAGAAGGGGCTGCTGCAAAGCGGGGACATGGTACTGCTGACCCACGGTGACAAGATGGAAACCGTCGGCAGTACCAACACCTGCAAGGTGATGATGGTCGAATAAGCCCGTCCGGTTTCACAGTGTTCAACAAGGCTGCTCCTCTCTGATGAGCAGCCTTTTTATTAACGGTTGTCGCGCTTTGGCGGGATAAACAGGACTCAATGATTGCTTAACCGGATTCCCCTTCCGATAATGCGGGAGTGATTTTCACCGGGTAGCCCGTTGTAGGGGATCGCACCGGGTAACCCAGACACTCGACAATACGGGAGTGAAAAAATGAACAAGCGTAACTGGTTGCTGGCCCTGTCACTGACGTTGGTGGTGTCACCCAGCCATGCCGACTGGGAGAAACTGAAGGCTGCCGCCGCCGATCTCGGCACCGCCGTGAGTGAGACTAGCAAGGAGGTATGGCAGGATGTCAGCGACTTCTCCAAAAAGAGCTGGGCCTCCATCTCTGCCTGGGGTGAAGAGGCGTTCAACACCGCCGGGGTCTGGACCGACAAGAGCATCGCCACTGGCAAGGAGTGGCTGAAGGTAGCCGACAAGAAGCTCGACGAGATGCTGGAGCCCAAAACCCCGCAGGAGGCGCGGGTGGCGCTCAACACCATGGCCGACACGGCACTGGTGCGCCTGTTCAATGAACAGCCTTCAGCCAAGTTGCTGTTTGACAAGGCGTATGGCTACGCAGTATTCGATTCGCGCAAGTTCTCCCTGATGCTGCATACCAATCAGGGCGCCGGGGTGGCCATCAATCGCAAGAGTGGCAAACACACCTATATGAAGATGTTTGGCGCGGGGCTGGCGGCCGGTATCGGTGGCAAGTTCTATCAGCAGGTGATCCTGTTTGAAGACAAAGCCAGATTCGATGCCTTCGTGACCCAGGGTTGGGAGGCCACTTCCGAAGTGGGCGTGGTAGCTGGCAAGGAGAGCGCCGAGCTCACCGCCAAATACAACGGCGGCATGGCCATCTACCAGATCGGCGAGAAGGGATTGCTGTTCGATGCCAACATCTCCGGCTCCAAATACTGGATCGACAAGGATTTGAGTCAGTAACCATTCAGGCGGTGAGCCCTCGGCATTTGCCCGGCTCACCGTGCGGCAGTTGCAGTCAAAGATCGCCCGCACTCATCCTGCGGGCGTGCTTGTTTGTGGTGGCGTGATGCGGGTGTTGGATGGCAAAGCGCCTTTTCCCGTGCGAATGCTGGGGACAAAAAGCCATCGCTCCCCTTGGCCGCAACCGGTATAATGCGCGACCCGAATTGTTCCAGGTGGTTAAAATGCAGCCGGTACCCAACCTTTTCTCCTATCCCCGCTATTGGGCCGAGTGCTACGGCACGGCGCCCTTCCTGCCCATGTCCCGCAAAGAGATGGACAAGCTCGGTTGGGACAGCTGCGACGTCATTCTGGTGACGGGGGATGCCTACGTGGATCACCCGAGCTTCGGCATGGCGGTCATCGGCCGCATGCTGGAGGCGCAGGGTTTTCGGGTCGGCATCATCGCCCAGCCGGACTGGTCATCGAAGGATGACTTTATGCGTCTGGGCAAACCGAACCTCTTCTTCGGGGTGACCGCGGGCAACATGGACTCCATGATCAACCGCTACACCTCCGACAAAAAGCTGCGCCACGACGACGCCTACACCCCGGGGGATGTGGGCGGCAAGCGGCCGGATCGCGCTACCCTGGTCTATACCCAGCGCTGCAAGGAGGCCTTCAAGGAGGTGCCGGTGGTCATCGGCGGCATTGAGGCCTCCTTACGCCGCATCGCCCACTACGACTACTGGTCCGAGACCATCCGCCGCTCCATCCTGCTCGATGCCAAGGCCGATATCCTGATTTACGGCAACGCCGAGCGGCCGCTGGTGGAGGTGGCCCACCGCATCGCGGCGGGGGAGACCATCGAGACCATGCAGGATATTCGCGGCACCGCCGTGATCCGCAAGGAGCCGCTGCCGGGTTGGAAAGGGGTGGATTCGAGCAAGCTCGACCAGATTGGCCGCATCGATCCCATCCCCAACCCCTATATGGAAGGGGCGCCCTGCGCGGACGATGCCAGCGACGCGGCCCCCGCTGCGCAAGAGGCCAAACCCGTGCTGGTGCAGCCGGCCAAGCCCAAGCCGTGGGAGCTGACCTACGTCAAGCTGCCCGCCTATGAGCGGGTCAAAGAGGACAAGGTGCTCTACGCCCACGCCTCGCGCATTCTGCACCACGAGACCAACCCCGGCTGTGCCCGCGCCCTGGCGCAGGCCCACGGCGATCGCATCGTCTGGGTCAACCCGCCCGCCTTCCCGCTGGAAACCGAGGAGATGGACGGCGTCTTCGGCCTGCCCTACCAGCGGGTGCCGCATCCCGCCTATGGCAAGGAGAAGATCCCGGCGTTCGAGATGATCAAGACCTCGGTCAACATCATGCGCGGCTGCTTTGGCGGCTGCTCCTTCTGCTCCATCACCGAGCACGAAGGGCGCATCATCCAGAGCCGCTCGGAAGAGTCGATCCTGAAAGAGATCGAAGATATCCGCGACAAGGTGCCGGGCTTTACCGGCGTCATCTCGGATCTCGGCGGCCCCACCGCCAACATGTACAAGCTGCGCTGCAAGAGCCCCAAGGCCGAGCAGACCTGCCGTCGCGCCTCCTGTGTCTGGCCCACCATCTGCCCGCACATGGACACCGACCACAGCCCGACCATCAACCTCTATCGCAAGGCGCGCGACCTCAAGGGGATCAAGAAGATCCTCATCGCCTCCGGCGTGCGTTACGACATCGCGGTGGAAGATCCCCGCTATATCAAGGAGTTGGCCAAGTACCACGTCGGCGGCTACCTCAAGATCGCGCCGGAACACACCGAGGAGGGGCCCCTCTCCAAGATGATGAAGCCGGGCATGGGCAGCTACTACCAGTTCAAGGAGCTGTTCGACAAATACTCCAAAGAGGCGGGCAAGCAGCAGTACCTGATCCCCTACTTTATCTCCGCCCACCCGGGCACTACCGATGAAGACATGATCAATCTGGCGCTCTGGGTCAAAGAGAACCGCTTCAAGCTCGATCAGGTGCAGAACTTCTACCCGTCGCCGCTCGCCAACGCCACCACCATGTATTACACGGAGAAAAACCCGTTAAACAAGGTGAGCCGCACCGGTGGCGATGTGTTTGTCGCCAAGGGCGAGCGCCGCCGTCGCCTGCACAAGGCGCTGCTGCGCTACCACGACCCCGCTGGCTGGCCGATGATCCGCGAAGCCCTGCTCGCCATGGGCAAGGGCCACCTGATTGGCAACGGCCCCGACTGCCTGGTGCCGCCGGAAGGCCGTGGCGAAGCCAAGGCCGAGCGCAGCCGCAGCAAGGGCCTGAAACCTGCCCTGACCCGTCACAGCAATATCGTTCATCAGCGTGGCAATGGGGCTGGCAACAAGGCCGCTCGCAGCGAGGCCGGTGCAGGCAATGCCCCGGCAGCCAGCAGAAATGGCGGCAAGGCGAGCAATGGCAAACCGGTGGGCTCCGAGCTCAAGTTGGGGAACGGCAAGCCCGCCGCACAAGGCGCAGGTCAGAGTGCTGGTAAGAGTGCAGGCAAGGGCAAACCGACCGGCAAACCCGCCTATAAGGGTAAAACCCCGACCCGCGCCGGCTCTGCCAAGCCGGGCACCAAACCCGCCACTCAGGGCGGCAAGCCTGCGGCCAAAGGCAATGGAGCCAAGCGACCGGCACGGTGAGTTTCCTGATTGGAAAGTGATTTAAATAAAAAGGCGACCGGTTGGTCGCCATTTTCTATAGCTAGTTAAGGTAAATACAGGATAGAGTTATAACTTTTGAACTGTATGCTAACTATGACATAATGCGGTAAAACCACGGGGGAGATATGAATCAAACCGCAGAACAAGGCTCATTTAATGTACTGGAATATTTATCAACTCATCAAAGCGTGGCGTTGATTCTAGGTGCAGCTTTAATTATTTTAATGGCTATAGCAATAGGTAGTTTGAATTATAAATCAATAAAAAGCATCTGTATTTATAGCACCAACTCGGTAGCTAATTTATTACTTCATTTGTCTGGTGTGGTCTGGGCATCAAGCGTTAGTATTTACAACACACAATTGCAGGCGCAAATAGTTACACATACGTCACCAATTGATGCTATTGGTGGGGTGTTTTTACTTGCCAATAGTATTGCAATTGTACTGCTTACAAGTAGATATCGTGGTGAAAAACTTAATCAAGAACTAGAGAAATCACTACCACCAACACAAGTTTTAGCACAGGGTGCAGATCTTCATAGTAATAACCTTAAGCTCTATGAGCAAGTCGCAGGCCTTATTAGTGAATTAAAATATAAGAAACTAATTTTATCCCAATCAGACTTTGTTCAGCACAAAACGCATGCTCTAAAAATATCCAGTGGTTTCATTAAACCAGTGATGGAAAGTATATCTGCAATAGCAAATGATTGGACTAGGCAGAGGCATGGTAATATAGATTATTTCGTGAATATATTTAGTGTCATTGATGTTTCAGACTATGAAAAAGACCAAGATTTAGATGCCGCAATTTTAAAATCACCATTCTTTTTATTTACTGATACCATAGAATCACGATTAAGTTTTTGTGATAAATTATTAATCTCACAACAACAATTTTCTACATGTGAAAAAGGTAACCAAGAGGTACCCTTGGTATTTCCATATAGCATTATTGGTACACGACACGAACACCACCCAAATTTTGAAGGTGCACCAATAGCTATTGAGAAACATGAGGCACGATATGTTCCAGATACTAAAAAAGTAGCAGATAAATTTTTTAAACAAATTGAAAATTCATATCATGGTGATTATCTGACAAATAAATATAAAGAGAACATTAGGTTATATTATAAAAATGATAATACGAGATCATTTCTTGCGATCCCTCTATATAATAGAGACAATGAAATTATTGCGGTTATAAACGTTTATAGTAGAACAAAAAACATGCTGTCCAGTGAAGACCGAGCAAAAGCTTTTTATGAATTCATACGCCCTCAATTACATATTGTTAGCTATTTAATTAGTAGTCAAATAATAATTGCGGAAATGTAATCTCATGATGATGAAATTTTGGCATAAAAAGTTGATGCTTGTACATTATTTAACTAATATAGATAGCAAGTCACAAGGTAATGGACTGGAGTTGACTATGACAAAAAATTATTGGGTTAAGGCGGCACTTAGCAGAAAAAAGGTTTCGCTCGGATCCGATCTGGTCAGCGAAAGCACATCTCAACCTGAAGCAAGAAGAGATCCATTTGAAAATCTAAAGGGGTTGCTTATTAAACATGTGAGCAATCATCATGAAAATGAACTAGCTACACCAGAACTAGCTACGCCAGAACTAGCTATGGCTGAACTTGATAAAGCTAAAGCAGATTTAGATAAACTGTTAAGCGAATATCTTGATAATTATCGTAGATTGCGTAAAGAGCTAAATAGTGTCAAAGATGATGAAGTCTCACACAGCAATGCACCTAAGTTAAAAAGTGCTCTGTAATAATAGTCTTTAAAGCACAAAACAGACCCATATTAAAGGTCTGTTTTTTGTATAAGCTAAAAATAATTTTGAGTGAAATAATAGTACATGTTAATGCATGCTATTATTTACGGTGAAACGCCAATCAATATATCCACTATTTATCATGGTTTATAGCTAATTATATTCGTCATTGACTTGTGGCATTATCAGCATCTCATAGTTCATTAACAGGCTTTGAATTGCTATAGTTGGTCAAGCGAAATAAAACGGGGGGGATAATCATGTAATATATTTAAGCATCTTTTGTTAGAGATACCCGATTAGGTCTATTGATAATCGATACTCACATCCGCTCAGTGAGTACAATTAAGTATTATCATATAAAATCTAGGGGTTGTTTTTATCATCCTTATAATTTACTTAGTGATCTTTAATTATCGAGGATGGAGCACTCACTCTGCTATCCTATTACAAATAGGATATATTGGTTTGTAGGAATGTATGGAGGGTGTAAGAGGGGGGAGGTTATCGATTCATACCAGAGTGAATGATCTGAGTTGATGATATAAATAACCCCGAGAGAGCAGCCACCGTCGTGGCTTACTCTAGAGTACTGACATTTTTTCAAGCATAAAGGAAAAGATTTATAATAGGTTAAAGGGGTATTTATTGCTTGATATTAAACTCCAAATTGGGGTTTGCCATATTTCAATAATAGTTTTTTTATAAAATCTGAGTCTTTAGACAGGTTTGTTGTTTCTTCGGTAACTTCAGGTTTTGCGCCCATGGCTCCAACGTATACTTTCCGGTATGCTGTCAAAACAGCATCTTCGGGCACTGCAATATCTTGAGCGCTTTGAAAGTCTAGCTTCATACTCCCTTGCACCAAACCTGATGGGGTTAGGTGCATGTATTCCCATTCATTACTAAGTGCCATAATCCCCTCTTTATATTTACGATTTGAACTATATATTTTTCAACATCAACATCAACATCAACATCAACATCAACATCAACATCTGAATCTGGGGCACCCGCCTTTCTGTGTGAGGCGAAAGACCACAGAATCTCACGCTACCGCCCGTGGATTACAGCTTCCAATATGCTCCCTTGACCCGCGCTGGCAGTAACCCATCGCAGCTCAACAGGTTCTGAATGGCCATGGTAAGCCAAACGAAACTGCCGAGGCGAGCCTTAAAGTGATGCAACTATCAGAAACGTCTCGTTTTTTGAGCTTGATCAGCAAATGGAACTGGAAGGCGGTTTTGTAGCCATATCCCGCTTTGGCAAGCAGGGAAGGGGAGTGGATTGGGACGACCTGCTGGTCGCCCCTGGTGATTGCCATATCCGGCGCGCTAGGGGTTAGCCGTTATAGCCGTAGCAGCGCTTGAGCTCCTCGAAGTCGTAGTAGTGGCTGTCGCTCCGGTAGGGCTGGCAGCCCGTTTTAAAGGCGATCTCCTTTTCGTTGTAGAGCATCTTGACCAGCACTTGCCGCTGCCCGTTCTGGTAGATATCCCACTGAATATTGGCGGTATAAGGGGAGACCCAGCCGCCGCGCCACTCGTTGTTCTGCTGGCTGAACAGCTGATCCGGGCTGGCCCCCTGACGGCTCCCTTCCAGCTTCATCAGGGCGGCGAGGGGGATAATGGCTTCGGCGTGGGCAAAGCGCAGGGTGGCCCGTCGGCTCTGCTCGCCCTCCACCACCTGACGCTGCACCTCGCCAAACAGGCCGTCGAGCAGCGGCTGGGCAATGGCGTAGGGGGCGTTCTGGTTGGCAAAGCTCGGCCCCTTCTCGTAGAAATCTTCCGCATCGGAGAGGTAGGAGAACCAGGCTGACTCCTCCGGGGTCAGGAACTGTTCCAGCGCCCAGGGTTCGCTGCCCTGTGCCTGCGCTTCGCGGATCATGCCGGGGCCGATGATAAAGAGGTTGTAGAGCATCAGGGCGGCATCCACTTCGTCGCGCACATAGGTCATGTCGCCATCCTCCGGGTTGACGGCGACAAACTCGACGCCGCCCGCCAGATAGTCGACAAAGCCCTTGCTGTAGATACGCTCCAGCATGCTGCGAGCCATCTCTTTGGTCTTGCTCAGGTTTTTAAGCTGATCCCGCGCCCTGGCCAGCTCGGGGGCCGGGGCGATCCCGGCATCTTCGTCGCCGATAAAGCGCTGGTAGCTCTCATAGGCGGGCAGGTAGCGGGCGTAATCCCCCTCGGGCGTGGTCTTGTGAAAGTAGAGCTCGAATTTGTTGACCAGCTTTTTGTCGATCTTCGAGGGGTCATCCTGCGTGAGGTAGCACTGCGCCGAGTCGCTGACATAGCTCACGTTGCGCTTGAGGCTCTCCATAAAGTAGAAGGCGCTTTCGTTGGCCCTGTCCTTGCCCGAGGTGACCACCTTGATGCAGTGGGGCTCGCTGCTGTTGAGCAGGGTCGGCAGCCGCGCCGCCAGCCGGGTGGCGAGATTGGCGTGCTCCTCCTTGCCCAGCGCCGAGAGCAGGCCATAGCCCAGTTTCTGGTTGGCGGCCGTCACCAGATCGACCTTGCCTCCCAGCCCCTGCCCGAGGGTGGTAAGCGCCCCCTGACGCTGCGCCTCTTCCCATACCAGCTTGGTCAGCACGTCATATTTCGGGCTGGAGAGGGAGCGCGAGCCGTGGCGCGCCACCATCTCGGTAAAGACCGGGCTGAACCCCCGGGGCGCTGGCTCGTAGCTCTCCGCCTGCTGCTGCGGGCTGTAGACCGCTTTGGTGCTGTATTGGTAGGCGGTTTTGCCCTGGCTGTCGGCAGACGATTCGTTCTCTGACTGGCAGCCGCCAAGCAAGACCAGCGAGACGGCCAAAGCCACATAAGAAGAGCGCGGGAAAGTCATGATGTTCCTTATCTATCCATATGAAAAATAAGTGAAAAACTCTATGGCTTGAAAATGACCGCGGGATGTCAGCCAGATGACAGGCTGATGACTTCTGATAAAGCAGTAAGCAAGGGGAGGGGCAGAGGATGGTTATAGGGAGGGCAATAGAATCCCTTTTTTCGGGACACCCACCTTTTTGACAGTGGCGTAGGGCTGTTCTTGACTTAAGAGGTCACCGTTGAGGGATGTGCCATGACCATTGCCCGTTCACGTCAAATCAGCTTGCAGGATACGCCTTACTACCATGTGGTCAGCCGCTGTGTGCGGCGAGCCTTTCTGTGTGGTGACGATGCCCATTCTGGCCAGAGTTATGAGCATCGGCGTCAGTGGGTGGTCGACAAGTTGGGGCAACTATCGCGGCTGTTTGCAATTGGCATTTGTGCTTATGCGGTGATGAGCAATCATTATCATCTGGTGCTCAAGGTGGAGCCCGATACCGCAGCCAACTGGAGTGAGCGGGAGGTGGCTGAGCGCTGGGCGGCGCTATTCCAGTGGCCGCATTTGGTCAGGCGCTGGTATCAGGGGGAGATGTTGATCGAGCCTGAGCTGGCTGTCGTGCAGCAATTGCTGGCCCAATGGCGGGAGCGGCTTCACTCCATAAGTTGGTTTATTCGGCTACTCAATGAAAATCTGGCCCGTCAGGCCAATCAGGAAGATGGTTGCAAGGGCCATTTCTGGGAGGGGCGCTTCAAGAGTCAGGCTTTGCTCACCGAATCCGCCTTGTTGGCCTGTATGGCGTATGTTGACCTCAATCCGATACGAGCTGCGTTGACCGATCGGCCAGAGCAGAGTGAATACACCAGTATCAAACAGCGCCTTGACGCGCCTGCTACTACTGAGGTTTTGCCACCACTTTTGCTGCCGTTTGCCCGCCAGGGTAAGCCTGAAGAGCTGCCTTATGCCTTCAGCGACTACCTGATGCTGGTTGATTGGACTGGTCGTGCTATTCGGCCCGACAAGCTGGGTCATATTCCGGCCCAATTTGGACCCATTCTGGAACGATTGGGACTCGATGCTGTTCGCTGGTTGAAGCAGGTGACGCTGTTCAGGCGACAAGGGATCAGAGTGGTGGGAGACAGAGATCAATGTCAGCAGTTTGCCCGCCACTGTGGCCAGCGACGATGCCATCAACCAAGGCTGTGATAGATTTGCATCCACCCTGCTGATAGCTCCGGGTATTGCACATAGTCCAATAAATGGCTGTGCAGGGGCTGTTGCTTTCTAAACCTGGCAATCTCTCCCACCAGCCAACTTTTGCAGGCATCAGTTCGGATACCTCCTCTTATTGGGCCTGCAAGTAGCCTAGTAGTGGCTTGCTCCAAAGATGGGTGTCCCAATTTCTCCCGCTCCAAAAGGTGGGTGTCCCAATTTGATTCCTTCCGTCGGCCATCGCCGCCCTCGGCGATTTTCGCAACGTGGAACTGACCGGAACGCCGCAGCAGTTCGAGGTGGTGGTTGGCAGACATCGCAAAAGCCAGGGCAATCTCGCTATCGAGTGGCTGGCCGAGGTGATCAAGTCGGTCAGCGATCTTGCCATGCCCGGATAACGCCGCCGTTTGCACAGAGCGGCCGCCACCAGCCAGTGCGCTAACGGCAGGCTGGATCTGCGGGACAAATCCTGCGATGGTGCGGGCAGTTATCCGCTTGTCCGTTATCGAGTGAAAAGGAGTTGAGATGCGCATTGCCATGATTGGTCTGGGGGATATCGCCCAGAAAGCCTATCTGCCGCTGCTGGCGAGCGACGAGCGGGTCACCCCGCTGCTCTGCACCCGCAATCCGGCAGTGCTGGAAAAGCTGGCCCGCCAGTATCGGGTCGCCGAGTGCTTTACCGATGTGGCGGCCATGCTGGCCAGTCGCCCCGACGCCGTGATGATCCACGCCGCTACCGCCGTTCACCGCGAGCTGGTCGAGCAGTGCCTGCGGGCAGGGATCCCTACCTTTGTCGATAAGCCCCTGTGCGACAATCTGGCCGAGGCCGAGGGACTGGCCAACCTCGCCATTGCGCAAGATTGCGCCCTCTTTACCGGCTTTAACCGCCGCTATCTGCCCGCCATGGATGCTGCCCGTGCCCAGCCGCTCACCGAGCTTAACTGGCAAAAACACCGCTTCGCTCTGCCGGGCAAGGCGCGGGATTTCCTGTTCGACGACTTTATCCATGTGCTCGACAGCCTCTGCTTCTATGGCGGCGTGCCGGGCGGCGACTTTCATGCGGTATTGCGACCTGATACGAAGGACAACAGCTTGCTGGCTGGGGTAAGCGTCAGCTGGCAGAGCGGCGATCGTGCCATCAGCGGCAGCATGAACCGCAGCGCCGGGATCACCGAGGAGCGCATCGATGCCTACGGCGACAACCTCTCCCTGCACCTTGAGAACTGCACTCGCGGCATCATCGCCCGCGATAAGCAGGCCGAGATGCTTAGCCCCAACGACTGGCAGCCGGTGCTGGCCCAGCGCGGCTTTGCCGCCATGCTGGCGCACTGGTATCAGCAGGTTGAAATCGGCAAGGCGGATAGCGAGCTGATCGCCTCCTACCTGCACGGTCACCGGCTGGCGGAGCAGCTGGTCGTGCTGGCTGACAAGCGGGGATAAGGCTGGCTGGAAGTGCGCGTGGCATGAATGCGCGGTGCGTGAGAAAGACGCATGAAAAACAACGGGGGCCGCAGTTGCGGCCCCCGTTGTTATGGGATGAGATGCATGGGATCAGATGCACTTTACCGGCTTGGGCAGGCCGCCAATCTTGGTCGCCTGCTTGGCGGGCCCTTCCGGGAACAGCTTGTAGAGGTAGCGGCTGTTGCCCTTCTCGGGGCCGTACTGCTTCTCCATCGCCTTGACCAGCGCGCGGATGGCGGGGGAGGTGTTGAACTCCAGATAGAAGGCGCGCACAAAGCGCACCACTTCCCAGTGCGGCTCCTCAAGCGTGATCCCCTCCTGCGCAGCCAGTACCAGCGCCAGCTCCTCGCTCCAGTCGTTGCTGTTGAGCAGGTAGCCCTTGGCATCGGTCTCGATGAGTTGGCCGTTGAATTCCAGCTGATGTTTTTCGGACGCAGACATGGGGGCTCCTCGCTAATGGGGCTATCAGGATTGGGCGGGCATGGTAGCGCCTTGATCCCCGGTGAGCAACCGACTCTCGTTGGCCAGATGCAGCAGCTGATCCGCCAGCTCGCTGATCAGGTTGAGCTGCTGGGTCAGCATCAGCTGCTCCTCGCTGCTGTCCGTGCAAAGAATGGGGCACTGACCACCGATGGAACTGGAGGGGTTGCCCGCCAGATGTCCGGCGGCCTGCTCCAAGGTGTGGCAGATGTGGTGGCGCACCTCATCCAGCCCGCTGATGGCCTCCAGCTTGTCGCGATGGGCTCCCAGCGCCGAAATGTAGGAGAGCAGGGCATGGTTGCGCCAGGTGAGGGTAAAGCAGAGATCGAGGAAGCGGCGGCGCTTTTGCGGCTCCACCAGCATGCTCTGCCAGGCGGTGGCCAGCTCGCTGTCTGCCAGATGGGCGCTCTTGCGCGCCACCCGATAGTCGATGGACTCGTCTCGCTGCTGCTTGAGGCTCGCCAGCACCGCCGAGAGGTAGCGGGCGTTGGCCGAGAGCGAATTGGCGATAAGCGTCGGCAGCCGCTTGTACTGCCAGTCCGGCCAGAGCCAGGCCACCAGCCCGTAAGAGATCAGGCAGCCGAGCAGGGTATCGAGCAGCCGTGGCCCGAGAATGGCAAAGCCGATGCCATCAAGCAGATTGAACGCCATCAGCACGTAGAGGGTGATAAAGCAGACCGCGGCGCTGTAGTTGTTGCGCACCTGGGTGAAAAACAGGAAGGCGGCCAGCCCCATCACCACCAGCTGAACGTGCAGCTCGGGGAAGAGCCAGAGCACCGGAATACCCACCAGAATACCTGCGAAGGTGCCGAGCATCCGCTGCACCAGTCGGCGGCGGGTGGCGCTGTAGCTGGGCTGGCAGACAAACAGCACGGTCAGCAAAATCCAGTAGCCCTTATCCATATCAAAGGTTTGCAGTATGCCGTAGCCGATCACCAGTCCGAGCGACAAACGCAGCGCGTGGCGAAACACCATGGAGTGCAAGGTGAGGTGCTGCTTGAGCTGGGCTAGCAGCGGCAGGCGGGGGGGGCGCGCCAGCGCTGGCAGATCCTGCTCCGGCTGCTCGGGGTTTTGCAGCACTTCGGCGCTGCCCAGCAACTGGTTGATGCTGGCCAGATTGCGGCGCAGGAATTTCATCGGCGTCAGCAGGGTTTTCGGGTAGTGCTGCTTGAGATTGGTGAACTCCAGCTGATCGCCTAGGGCCTCCAGCGTCCAGTGGATGCGCTTGTTATGGGCGTAGGGCTTGTGCACCAGAATGGCGTAACCCAGCCGCTGGCATGCCTCGGAGAGTTGCAGGAACACCTCCTGAAATCCTTCCAGTACGATGCCTTGCTTGAGCTCCGCTTCCAACCGGCTGTAGGGATAGTGGCTGGAGGTGGCTCGCTCGTGAATCTCCAGCGCCAGAAGATAGAGGCGCAGCAGGCTGGCCAGCTCGGGGCTCGCCGGATGGCGGCGGCTCAGGCGGGCGTTGAGGGCCGACTTGGTGAGGGTCAGCGCGCTCACCAGATTGATGTTGAGCTGGGCCAGATTGTGGCGAATGGCCTGGGCGCCGTGCTCGTCCGCCGGGAAGAAGCGGGACTTTTCCAGCAGGTAGCGGCCAAGGGCGAAGTAGCTCTGGGCCAGTTGCTCGTGCAGGGTCTTGTAGGGCAGCAGCCAGAGCCAGATAAACGAGACCAGCCCGTACCAGAGGGCGCCGGCGCCGAGTGCCAGCGGCTGGTAGAAGAGATCCGGCGCCTTGGCGGCCCCCAGCATGGTGTAGATGGCGATCAGCAGCGAGCCAAAGCTGATGGTGGCGTAGCGGGCACCGAGGGCCCCCACCATCACAAAGATAAAGGTGGAGCTGGCCAGCCCGATGGCAAACAGCCAGGGGGTGGGGTAGAGATACTGCACACAGAGGGACGCGAACATGAAGCAGATGAGCGTCATGGCGAGGTTTTTAAGGCGTCCCCACAGGCTGTCGTCGGTTTCGGCAATGGCACCCGCCACGACCCCGAGGGAGAGCAGCACGGTGAGCTGGATATTGCCGGTGGCCAGGGTGAAGGCGAGCAGACCGAGAATGGCCAGCAGCACCTTGAGAGCGAAGTAGATGTGACTATCGGTCAGCAGTCGGCGCAGCAGGCCAGAGAGATCCATCGGCATGAGACAGGTGAAACCCTTGATCGAAACGAGAGCGAGATAGTAACCCGCCAAGCGCGAAGTGGCCCTGATCCAAATCAGGGCCACTTCGCTTCATATCCTTGATTTACAACTTATCCTGACAAAAATCGGCGCCAATAAAAACCCCGCCGAAGCGGGGTTTCTGATTAGTTGCGGTTGCCGCCAAGCAGGCTCAGCAGGCTCAGGAAGATGTTGTAGATGGAGACATACAGGGTGACGGTGGCAGAGATGTAGTTGGTCTCGCCACCGCGCACGATCTGCTGGGTAGTCAGCAGGATGGCACCGGAGGAGAAGAGCATGAACATGGCGGACAGAGCCAGGCTCAGGGCGCTCATCTGCAGGAAGATGTTGGCAATCATGGCCACCAGCAGTACCCAGAAACCGACGAACAGCATGCCGCCGATGAAAGAGAGGTCACGCTTGGTGGTCAGGGCATAGGCCGACAGACCGAAGAAGGTGAGCGCGGTGCCGCCAAGGGCGGTCATCACGATCTCGCCACCACCATTGTTCATATACATGTTGATGATGGGGCCCAGGCTATAGCCCAGCAGACCGGTCAGGGCGAAGGTGAAGACCAGCCCCATGCCGTTGTTGCGATTCTTCTCGGTCAGGAACATCAGACCGTATACGCCGATGAGGAAGATGGCCCAGTGCAGCGGCGGCATGTTCATTACGGTCGCGATGCCCGCCACCACGGCAGAGAAGCCCAGAGTGAGGGAGAGCAGCATATAGGTGTTACGCAGCACCTTGTTGGTATCGCGTACGGCACTTTGGGTGCCAGTGTAGATAGAACGGGTATCCATCTTGGGTGTCCTCTTTATGTCCGGGTGAGACGGCGAGCAGCCGCCTCGTGATCGCTGTTTGTTACTGCATGTTTACGCATTGTATGTAGAACAAATAGGGATGACGAGGAACAATTTCAAGCCACCTGCCATTTTGCTCCCGCACACTATCCCACAGGAAATATGTATTGCATATGAACGAGGGCTTAGCGTAGTATGCACGCCGTTCGGAGGGGTGGCAGAGCGGCTGAATGCACCGGTCTTGAAAACCGGCGATGGGCGACCATCCGTGGGTTCAAATCCCACCTCCTCCGCCATATTCAAAGAGAAAGCCCAAGCGATTCAATCGCTTGGGCTTTTTTGTATCTGCGGTTTTTACCGGTCCACCTGATGGCCTGCGGCTATTGCCACTCCCGATAGCTGGCGAGGCGGTAGCCGCGCTCGGCGATAAGGGCGGGCAGGGACGGGTCGGTCAGGCTCGCCAGTTCGTTGAGGCGGGGCTGGCAGTAGGAGCTGCCCTGCATTTCAAGATCGACAAAGGAAGGGTGGCACATGATCTCGAGCGAATGGGCCCCCAGTTCACTGGCCTCATCGAGCAGTTGCAGCAGGCTGGCTTGGGTCAGCTGCGCGCCGTAGAAGCGGTCGTCGAACCGATCGCAGCTCTGCGGGTGGGTGACGGTCAGGCCGTGGCGGGCTATTTCGCCCCGGTCGATGCGAAGGGGCAGGCCATGCGCCTTGGCGAAAGCCTCCACCAGCGGGTAGAGTGTCGGCAACATATGAACATGGTGGTGGCTGTCGATATGGGTCGGCTGCTTGCCGAAAATCGCGACAAAGCGCTGATACTGACTCGCCAGCTCACCGGATATCTCGGCCAGATCCAGCTCTCCCGCCTCGCTCTTGTGCCAGATCCCCTTGTTGAGCTCGCCCTGCTCGTTCACCAGCGAGGTGAGCGGCGTGAGCGGCTTCCCCCAGCTGAGCATAAAGTGCAGCCCGACTGGCAATTCGGGGAAGCGTTCGGCCAGCCAGGCGGCGTGTGCGATAGCGGGGGAGGTGACGATGGCGCTGGTGGAGCTGACGACCCCGTGCTCGAACGCCTCTACGATGCCGTAGTTCTGGGCGCGGCAGAGGCCGAAGTCGTCGGCGTTGATGATCAATCTTTTGCTCATGAGGATTCCCTTGCGGTTAAGCACCCCGCCAGTTCGGGCGGGGCGTGTTGGCCTCAGGCGAGGGCGTCGATAGCGGCGGCGAAGTTGGGCAGGTGTTCGCGGTGGGCCAGCAGCAGCTCGCGGGCGACGATGCGGGCATCGTTGTCGGAGTGGATCAGCGGGTTGAGGTTCATCGCCAGCAGCAGGTCATCGAAGTCGCCGCTGATGGCAGCCTTGGCGGCGGCTATCTCGAAGCTCTTGATGAGGTGCACCAGCCCGTTCACCTTGTCGTCAAAGCGGGTGAGGCGCGGGTGGGGGATGGCGCCATCACGCCCGATCAGGCAGCTCATCTCCACCGTCCAGTCGGCCGGGATATTGGTGACATGGCCCTGATGGGGCACGATGACGTAGTGCTCGCTCTGCTTGTCGTTGTAGATGGCGCTGATCACCTCGCAGGCCGCATCGGAGTAGTAGGCGCCGCCACGCAGCTCCAGCTCCTTGGGCTTTTCGCACAGCTCGGGGTTCTGGTAGAGCTCGAACAGCTTCTTCTCGACCTGCTGCACCACTTGAGCCCGGGCACCGCCCTTGTAGAACTCGCCCATCTCGATCCCCAGCATCTCTTTCTCCTTGAAGTAGTAACGCAGGTAGGAGCAGGGGAGCAGGCGCAAGCCGCGGATAAAACCGGGGTCGAACGGCAAGTCGAAGATGTTTTTGACCGAGCTGGCGCGGGTCAGGCTGCCATCGGCGACCCCTTCCAGCAGCTCGTCAAAGCGGGATTCGCCGTTGACCAGCACATCGCCGATAAAGACCAGATGATTGAGGCCGAACAAATCCATGGAGAAGTGATCATGCTCGGTGAGCTGGAGGGCATCGCGCACAAACATCTGCATGCCGACCGGAATGTTGCACACCCCGATAAAGCGGCGGAAGTTGGTATGACGGCGCACCGCTTCGGTCACCATGCCGGCCGGATTGGTGAAGTTAATCAGCCAGGCATCCGGGCAAAGCGCTTCCACGTCGCGGATGATGTCGAAGATGACCGGTATGGTGCGCAGTCCCTTGAACAGGCCGCCTGCGCCGTTGGTCTCTTGCCCCAGCATGCCGTGGCTCAAGGGGATGCGCTCATCCTTCTCCCGCGCCTGCAACTGGCCGACTCGAAGCTGGGTGGTGACGAAGTGGGCGCCCACCAGTGCCTCGCGGCGATCCAGGGTTTTGTGCAGGGTCATGGGGATGCCTGCCTGGCGGATCATCCGTTGGCACAGGTCGAAGATGATGTTCAGTTTCTCTTCGCCAGCGGGAATATCCACCAGCCACAGCTCGCTGATGGGCAGCTCGGCATAGCGCTTGATGAAACCATCGACCAGCTCGGGGGTGTAGCTGCTGCCGCCGCCAATGGTGACTACCTTGATCTTCTCGCTCATAAATCCCTCTTCATCGATCTTTCTAGGTTTGATGGTGGCCGCTCTGTCTTCATGGTGAGAGGGGCCGCAGCCGCCTGTGGCAGGGGCTGGTCACAATGGATTGGTTCTCTTGAACCGGGTTGTTTAGGTCAGCAAGTCGCTGGTCTCAGGCTGAACTTTCGAATTTCGGATAGAGATATTTGCGGTAACTGCCCGGGGTAAACGAGGTGAGCTTCTTGAAGTTTTTGATAAAGAGGCTGACGTCGTTGTAGCCGGTCTCGAAGGCGATATCGGCCACCGAGTTGTTGGTCACCTCCAACTGCATCTTGGCGTAGTTGATCCGGATCTCATTGATGATCTGCATCGGCGTCTTGTTGTAGTAACGCCGGGTGGCCCTGGTCAGATACTCCTGGCTCTTGCCACAGAGGGAGACCATGTTGGCCAGCGCATCCTCGGCAAAGAGGGGGCGATCGTGCATCCGCTCCACGGTTTCGTGGAGCCAGAGCGGAAGATCATCGCTGGCGGAGGTGTCCTTGTAGTGACGCAGCCGGTTCATCACCGCGTAGGTCACCACTTCGAGAAATTCGGTCAGCGCCTCTTCCCTAAACCCCGGCGAGACCAGCACCGACTCGATGTAGCTGAGGAACTCGCTCTTGAGCGGATAGGCCTGTGAGGCGACGAAGTGTTCCGGCAACAGGTATTTGAAGTGCTCGTCAAAATAGGTACGGGTGATCCCGACGTTAAAGATGCGGGTGGTGCCGAACTCGTAGAAGCTCTGATGGCGGGAGCCGAGCGGGATAAACACCACGTCCCCCCGCTCCAGCAGCACCCGCTTGCCGTTGACCTCCTGATAGTAACGACCGGTCAGTACCAGGGTGAACTCGTAGTAGTCATGCTGGTGCAAACCGGTTCCGCTCACCTGTTTGTTGTAGATGAACATGTGGAACGGTTTGTTGTTAAACAGTTCGGTTTCCCGGATTGTTTTAACGCTCATGAGTCGCTTCCTGATCTGCGGGCCGATGACGGGGCCTCTCGCCCCGTCCGGAGGTTATTGGTTATGCAGCTTTTCGTGCAGCTCGATCAGCTCGCTGATCAGCTCACGGGCCAGCATGGAGGTCATCAGGTGATCCTGGGCATGGACCAGCACCAGGGTGACCGGGATCTTGCCTTCCCCCTGATCGTCCTCGATCAGCTGGGTCTGCACCAGATGGGCGGCATTGAGCGCCTCGCGGGATTGGGCCATCAGCTGGTGAGCGGCGGCCAGGTCCCCCTCCTTGGCCTTTTTCAGCGCGGTGTAGGCGAGACTGCGGGCCTGCCCGGAGTTGATGATAAGCCCCATTACCACCTCTTCCAGATCGTTGCTGGTGGTGGCCTCTTCAGTGATGTTGTCCAGATCGAACATGTGTCGTTCCTTACGTAAATGCGTTAATTGAAACCGTTAATTAAAACCATGGTTGCGCGCTACCTCGGCAAACCAGTAGCCGCTTTTCTTGATGGTGCGCTGCTGGCTCTTGAGATCGAGGCGGACGAAGCCGTAACGGTTCTTGTAGGCGTTGAGCCACGACCAGTTGTCGATAAAGGTCCACAGGTGATAGCCGCGACAGGCGCTGCCCTCTTCCAGTGCGCGATGCAGCCACTGGAGGTGCTCGCGAATGAACTGGATGCGGTAGTCATCCTCCACCCGTCCCTCGGGACCGATAAAGCGCTCTTCCCCTTCGACCCCCATGCCGTTTTCCGAGATGTAGCAGGGCAGGTTGCCGTAGTTGACTCGCAGGTCAGTGAGGATGTCGTAGATCCCTTTTTCGTAAATCTCCCAGCCGCGGTGGGGGTTCATCTTGCGGCCCGGCATCTCGTAGTAGTCGAACAGATCTTCCGGCGTACGCGGTACACCCGGCAAAGCCACCTCTTTGGCCTTGACCCGGCGCGGCTGGTAGTAGTTGATGCCGAGGATATCCACCTTGCCGGCGGCGAGCAGCGCCTTGTCACCCTCTTCGATCTGCGGCAGCAAGTCGTACTGCTCTAGCAGCGCGATCAGCTCGGGGTCGTAGCTCCCCTTCAGGGCAGGATCGAGGAAGCTTTTGTTGAGCAGCAGATCCGCGATGCGGGAGGCGGCGAGATCTGCCGGATCCTGCGAGCGGGGATAGGTTGGGCTCAGGTTGAGGATGATGCCGATCTCGCCATCATGCTGGCAGGCGCGATAGGCCTGCACGGCACCGGCATGGGCCAGCGCGGTGTGGTAGGCGACGGTGGCCGCCCGACCAAAATCGACCACGCAGGGGTAGTGGTAGTGGCCAAGGTAGCCGCACTCGACCGGCACAATCGGCTCGTTGAAGGTGAACCAGTGCTTGATGCGACCGCCAAACAGGTCGAAGCAGCGGGTGGCGTAGCGCACATAGGCGGCCACCACTTCCCGGCTCTCCCAGCCGCCACGCTCCTGCATGCACATCGGCATGTCGAAGTGGTAGAGGTTGATAAGCGGGGTGATCCCCTCGGCCAGCAGCCGGTCAAAGACGGCGTTGTAGAAGCTGACCGCCTCCTGGTTGATTTCGCCCACCCCGTCCGGGATCAGCCGTGACCAGGAGATGGAGGTGCGAAAACTGTTGTGCCCCAGCTGCTTGAGCAGCTTGATGTCGCTCTCGAAGTTGTCATAGAAGGTGGAAGTGTCGGTCGGGCCGACCCCGTTGTGGAAACGCTGCGGTTCGATGGAGAACCAGTAGTCAAAGATATTGGTGGATTTGCCGCCGCGGTTGGCGGCGCCTTCCATCTGCGGGGCCGAGCTGGCGCTGCCCCACCAGAAGTTATCCGGAAAACGATACTGCATGGGTTACTTCTCCAGGCTGTTAGGGGAGGAGTTTTGCTCCTCCCTTGCTGTCATTGGAATGGCTGTTATCAGAACTTCAGAGCCAGAGCGATATCCTCTTCGCTCTCCTCTTCTTCATCGATGACGTTCTGCGCTTTGTTGGCAATCAGCACGAAGGGGATATACATCATGGTCGCGACACCCAGGTTGAATATCGCCAGACAGAAGGCGGCCACGCTGCCGTTGGTGTTGAAGAAGGCACCCAGGCCGGTCGGCATGGTCCATGGCGCTATGTTGGTGATGGGCGGGATGAGCCCGGCGTAGTAGGCCGCCATGGTGATCCCCATCAGTACCGGGTGCACCAGGATGAAGGGCACCAGCAGGATGGGGTTCATGATGACCGGCAAGCCGAACAGGATGGGTTCGTTGATCTGGAACAGACCGGAGGGCAGACCCAGCTTGGCCACCTGACGGTAGTCATCGCGGCGGGAGACCATAAAGATGGCCAGGATGAGGCCCAGTGTGGCACCGGTACCGCCGAGGAAGACGAAGGAGTCGGTGATCGGCTTGGCCCAGAAGTGGAACTGTTTGCCTGCCGCGATGGCCGCTTCAACCGAGCCGTACTGGTTGTAGAGGGCGACGTTTTCCAGGGCGAAGGGGAACAGAATGCCGGATTCCAGCGCGGTGAGCGCCAGCATGCCGTGTACCCCGAAGAACCAGAGGAAGGAGGAGAACACCACATAGACCCAGCCGACCAGACCGCTCATATTGGACAGCGGCTTGGCGATGCTGTCCATGATCAGCTGGTGGAAGTTGGTGCCCGCATCGCTCAGCAGATAGGAGATGACCCCCATGATGGAGAGGATGATAAAGCCCGGAATGAGCGCGGAGAACGAGCGGGAGACCGAGGCCGGCACGCTGTCAGGCAGGGTGATCACCCAGTTGCGACGGACGATAAAGGCGAACATCTCGGCCACGACGATACCGATCAGCATGCCGGAGATGATGTTGGCTCCGCCCAGCCAGTTGGCGCCCACCGCATAGGCGTCGCCCACGCTGAACGGCGTGACGGTCATAAAGGCCGCTACCGAGAGCAGGCCCGATGCCAGGGGATCGCTCTTGCGCTCTTCGGCCAGCGCCAGACCGATAAAGAAGGGGGCCATCAGGGACATGATCCCCAGAGTGCCGTTATAGACGTTGCCACCGATGCTTTTGAGGCCGTCTAGGGTGGCGATGGTGGCAGGATCGAGCCGCACACCGATGGAGTAGAAGAAGGAGCCTTCGCCAAAGCTCAGGAACACGTTGTTGATCAGTACGAACATGGCCCCGACCAGTGTCAGGGGCATCAGCTTGATAAAGCCGTTCTTGATGGCGTTGACATGAGGCTGTTTGCCCAGCTTGACGGCAATGGGCAGTATGACCTTCTCCAACGATGCGATGATGTTGCTCACAGGGATCTCCTTACCTATGCGAGGCTCTTCTTGATGGAGGCTACTGCCGCCTTCAGTACGCCGAGGCCATCGACCTTGCCGTAGAGCAGGGTGTCGATCACCTCGACCGGCTTGCCCGGCAGTTGCTGCTGGATCTCCGGCAGCATGTAGGCGATTTGCGGGCCCAGCAGCACCAGGTCGGCATCCTGTCCCTTCTCGCCTGCCAGGGTCTCCGGATAGGCATCGATCAGCACCGGCACATCATATTTTTCCGCCTGCGCCTTCATCTTTGAAACCAGCAGTGAAGTGGACATGCCCGCAGAGCAAAACAGGTAGATACGCTTCTTTTCCATAACCCTTCCCTCAACGCTTGAAAACCAAATGAACAGATCGGTCGAGATGCGTGTCTGTCGTGCTAGCAAGACAAATCAATCATCTCCAGTTGACCTCATTGTATCTACCCATGGGTTTCATCTGGTATTTCGATACCTATATCAATAGTCTTTGGTTGACCATGGTTTTTGCCGTCGCTCACATTTTTGATGGGCAGGCGCAGCGGAAATGAGATGGGATGGGGCGCAAGGAGGATGTTTTCCTTGGTTTAATCTTTATTTTTCAGTTGGTTATTTTTGTGGCCTTAAAGATTGCTGCAAGTTGGCTGAAAAAGATCAATAACGGGTGCTAGCTCACATTTCACAAGGAATGCAACCTGATTGACATTCAGAAGGGCGGGGATGAGCTGCCACTTTTTCGACAAGGTGCTCGCTCATTGACCATTGACGGCAAGTGGATTGGCGAGGGAGGCGGGCTTTTTCCACACTGAGCGGGTTGAAGGAGAGGGTGAACAGGCACCTTGCAGAGGTTATTGCGCTAAGTGAGAGTTGAATGAGTAAGAGCTGAGGGGGTCAGTGCAGTGAGAGGAGAAGGCACAAAGGGATAAACAAGCTGACCCCGGAGTGGCTCCGGGGTCGGCGGGATAGGGGTTAGACCCGCCCCTGATAGCGCAGGGGGAAGCGGCCCTGACTGTCGGGCTGTCCGAGGAAGGGGAGCCCTTGCTGCATCTGTGGTGGCAGTTCCGGGCCCGGCTTCAGGGTGCCCTGGAACAGGTATTGGCCATTGGGTTGCAGCTCGAGGCGACCCATGGTCTGTACCGCATCCGAGCCCTGCTTGAGTTCGGCCACCAGTTTGGAGTCGAGGCAGGTGAGTTTCAGCTCGGGGTCGGCCAGATCCAGCTTGCCCGCCGGGGTATCGGCGCTGGCATTGTACCAGTCGAGGTTGCCGTAGAGGTTGTCACACCAGGGGTTGCCCTGGACAAATTGCTCCACTTTGAGCTGCAGCTGGCCGCTGACGGTGATCGGGATCGGCAAGCGCATCGGCACCCGGCTCAGCAACCAGGGGGCGGGGGCGTTGAGGGTCAGATCCCGGCCGAAGGCGGCACCATTCCAGCCGACAATGCCCTGACCGTTCAGCCCGTTGCGATCGCCAAAGCGTATGGCCACTTCGGGTGCGAAGCGCAGCAGCGACCAGCCGTTGAGATCCCAGCGCAGCTGGTTCACCGATTCGCTGGCATATTGCAGTCGGGCGATCTGGCCATTCCAGAGGGTGCCGCTCACCCCTTCCAGTTTCAGCAGGTTGGCAACGTTGGCAGGCAGCGGCAGATAGCGAGCCACCAGCGCCGCGGGCAGGGTGGCCAGCAGGAAGAGCAGATAGGCTGTCAGAAACAGGCTGGCAATCAGGATGCGTTTTTTCATTGTGGACGACTCAACTGCAAACGTCTGACCTTGACCAGACCCGGGGCCAGATCCTCGCGGGCGATCTCGATGATTTGAACCTGAATGCCGTGCTGCTCCACCAGCGTGGAGAGCCAGAGCAGCAAGTCATCGAACTGGACCGTGTCGATCCACACTTGCAGCTCCTGCGCCTGGGGTTGCAGCCGGGCAATCTTGATCTTGTGGTTGAAGGCGGTGCGGTTGACCACCCCTTCCAGGGTGCCGCTGGTATCGATCTGGCGACCCGCTCCACCCTGCATGGCCAGCACCTCTTCACCCTTCTCCTTGAGCCAGGCGAGGGTCTGCTGCTGGTTTTGTACTTGGCGTTCGCGCTCGGCGATGCGGTTGTTGAGAGGATGCCAGACACTCCAGTAGAAGAGGCCGACCAGCAGCAGTATGCTGCCAGCAACCACCAGTCGCTGTTCCCGTGCTGTGATGCCGTGCCACCAGCTCTGCAATTTTTCCATCATGATGATTTACCCTTGAGCACCAGCGCCCCTTCAACCTTGCCCTCGGTGCTGCGCACCTCGCCTTGCTGTACTTCGAATTGCTTGCCCGCCAGCTCGCGGAACCGCTCGATCTCGGCAAAGCCGGGGGCGGTCACCTGCAGCCGCAGCTCGCGGCGACTGGCATCAAAGCGCATCACCTGCGGCTTGAGGCCGGGGACTTCGGCAAAGGTGGGGGCCAGCTCGGTGAGCATCAGCAGCACACCGTTTTGCGGGGCCTGTCCCATCTGTTGCAGATGCTGGTTCATCTGGCTGCGCACGTTCACGATGCGGCTCTCCCCCGGGAAAATGCGGGTATAGACGGCACGGATCTCCGCTTTCAGCGCCTTGTCCTGCTCGGTGAGCTGATAGAGCTGTACCCCGCGCTGGCCGAGGGCCACCAGCAGCAACAAGCCTGCGGTGATGGCCACCTTGCGCCACTGCAACCAGTAGCGGGCATATTCGGTCTGGGGTCGATAGGGGCCGGTCAGCAGGTTGGCGCGGCAGGTGAGGGCCCCCTTGGCCAGCAGCAGCATAGGGAGTTCAGGCTCCGCCGCCTGCCAGTTGGCGGCGGCAATGGCGGGCTCCGGGGTGTGGCTGTGGATGGTGACCGGCTCGACTTCGGTTGCCAGCAAGATGGCCAGCAGCGGTTCGTCGGCGACGATCCCCTGACAGGGGCCCTGGCGTACCAGCCACTCATTGCCGAGTTGCAGCGCAGACCAGCCATCAGCGGCCTGTGGCAGCGCCAGCACATCGGGCAGCAGTTGCAGGCTCTTGAGGCCAGCGGCATCGAGCCAGCCGAGCCACTGGGCCATCTTCTGCCGATCCACCGCCATCAGATCCACCTGCTGGCCCTCATGGGCCAGCACCACCAGATGGAGCTCGTCCACATCGGAGGCGATCTGCTCCTCCAGCAGGTAGGGGAGGGCCGCTGCCGACTGGCGGTTGTAGCGACCCGGCAGGGTGACGCGCCGGAAGATCAGATCGCTGCCCGGCACTAGCGTGACCACTGGGCGGCCACCGGCCCGATCCTGCAGCTCGCTCAGGGCATCGGCCGAGGGCAGGGTGCCGGAGGCGATGATCTCCTGCTCCTGACCGGACCAGACCAGCCAGGCCACGGGTTGTTGTTTATTGGTCCCCAGTCGGATGACCAGACTTTCGCTCACGCATCTCTCTCCTGCGATACCGGTTTGCAAAGGGCGTTGTGCGCCCTGGCAACCGGTGCGCAGCCCGCAGGCTGCATCCAACATCTCTCGTACCCGCAGGCGATGGCCTGCAGGTGCGCTGTTTATTCGGCGCCGCTACTGAGGCGGCGCAGTATCACCAGTTTATTGTCCTTGCCCCGCTGGAACAGGGTTTCGAGCCAGGCCCGGTTGTCGCCGACCTCGGCCACGACCCGGGCTTCGAAGAAGTCGCTCTTGACCACCAGCGCCTCTTTCAGCCCTTTCACCGAATCGACCGGAGCGAGCATGTCTGTCATCAGCTTGCTCTCTTTCCACCCCTTCTGTGGCCGCTCATTCAGTACCCGCTTGGCATCATCCAGCCCGATAGTGCCCAGATAGAGGGCAACCAGCAGCTCGGGGCGCTGGGGGGCAAGGGTATTGATATTGATCTTCAACTTGTCGTTGGGCAGGGTGCAGACGTAGGGGGCCAGTCTGGCATAGACCCTGGCCGTCACCCCGCGCACCGCCCGCAGCTCATCCTTGCCCAACATCCACTGGTTGGCGGTCAGGTAGGGTGGCTTGAGCCCCTCGTAATAGGCGTCCTCTGCGCCAAGGCTGGAGACCAGCACCGTATCCTTGTCGGTCCAGTCACGAATGGCATCGGTGAGCTGGGCCGCCTCGTAATCATCCATTGCCAGCTCCTTGAGCAGTTCGCGAAACACCTGCACCGGATAGGGCTGCTGCGCCAGCTCCTCGCCGCTTCCCGCCTTGGAGGCCACGCTCAGGCTGTTGAGGTTGAAGCAGGATTGCAGGTCGGTCACCTCGCCCTTGAGCTGGCCATCATCCACTGGAAACACAGTGTTCTTGCGGGCCCAGTTCTGGCTGAGGTTAACCACCTCGGGGTTGTCCTTGAAATCCTGCGTCAGCACCTTGCTTACCAGCGCTTCCGCCGAGAGGGCATACCACCATGCCTGTTTGCCTGTGGTGATGTTGGCGGTGCGGCGCAGCTCAAGCTGCAGGCGGCCGCTCATATTGCTGGCGATGATCACCATCACCGAGAGGATCAGCAGCACCACCAGCAGCGCCATGCCGCGCTGGCGACCGGGGGCGGCGAGATTAGCCCGCATTGGCGCCCCCTCCGTTCTGGCTGTCACCATTACCGCCATTGGTATTGCCGTTGTTGTTGTTGCCACCTTGGTCGGGGTTGCTGCTCTGGCTGTTCTCTTCGGCGCGCTGGCCACCGGCGCCAATCAGGAACTGACGGCGAATGGTGCCGTAATCTTCCAGATCCAGCTCCACTGCCAGCCCGTGGGGCAGCACGCTGCGCTGGGTCCACTCCTCTTTCCAGTTGCCCTTGTCGAAGAAGTAGAGGCGAAACGCCGTGACCCCTGTCAGCACCGGCTGGATGCGCGGCTCGGTGCCGATCACCGGATCCGGATAGAGGTAGCTCAGGCGCTCCAGCTTCTGATCCTTGAGGCGCCAGCCGACCCGCTGCAGATGGGAGCGGGGCAGCATGCCGTCCGGGTTGAGCCAGCCGCTGCGCATAAAGGCCATGCCCCAGTCATCGCTCTGCTGGCCGAACCGGGAGGCCGCCAGCAGCACCTTGTTGTTCTCCCCCTCGATGCGACCGCTGCGCGGCACCATCTGGGTGATGTCTCGCTCCAGCAGGGTGAAGGCGAGTTGCAGTTCGTTGAGGCGGGCCTCCTTGCGCTTGGCCACCTCGTCGCTGGTGAGCACCCCCTGCAGCACCTGATAGGCACCCATGCTGAGAGTGGCGAAGATGGCGATGGCCACCAGCATCTCAAGCAGGGTAAAACCGGCGTGACGGACGGGGCGAGGCATGCGGGCGGATAGCAGGGTCATCGGCTGATATAGGTCCGCATCATGGCGACCGGGTTCTCGGCCTTGGCCTCGGTGCGCACTTCCATATCGAGCGCACGGAAGTTGTTGTCGGCGGTGGCGACGCCGCGATAGCGCCAGTACCAGGTGCTGCCCGCCATCTGCTCATCCCCTTCCACCCAGCTGTCACCGGGCCACTTGTTCTCGAGCTTCTGTTGCACCAGCTGGTTCTCTACCACCCAGGTGGCGAGTGTCTTCTGCTCCAGATAGTTGAGGGCCGAGAGGTGTTCGCTGGTGGTTTTCATTACCGCGAGACCCGCGATGGCAAAGACGGCCAGTGCGACCATGACTTCGAGTAGTGTCATGCCCCTGGCTTTCATTCGCTCACCTCTTCATTTTCATCGCCGGTGAGCAGGGTGAGGCGGCCGAACTCGTCCCCCTTGACGATGCGGGTGTAGCGCATCTCGTCATCCTGCTGGGTGAAGGTGAGCACGAACGGGCTCAGCTCGCCGCCCGGGAAGATCAGCAGCTGTGGTGTGCGCTCCTTCTCGTCGCGCTTCTGTTCGGTTTTCTCGTCGGAGTCCGGCTGCCAGCCAAAGCCTTCCAGCTCCAGCGCCAGCGTCATGTTCTCGGCCAGTTGCACCGGCCCCAGCTGCTTGTCGCCAGTCAGGGCCAGCCACTTGCGATCCTTGGCCTGACGCTGCATAAACTGCCAGCCGTTATCCTCGATGCGAATGCCTACCAGCCGACCATCCATCACCGCATACTCCTGCGCCAGCTGCAGCGTCGCCATCAGGCGACGCGCCTGCTTGTCCAGCTCCCGATCTCCTCTGGCGCCTCCCATGCTGAGAGTGACGGCGGTGGCCACTAGTCCCATCAGCATGGCGACCAGCAACACTTCCAGCAGAGTAAAGCCTGATTGGCGACGGGCAGATGGAACAACCCTCATTCAGGCTGCTCCAGCAAGGCGGAGTGAATGCGCTGGCGACATATCACTTATTGGAAATCCTTCAGGTTCCAGTTGCCGATGTCATCATCGGTACCGGCTTCACCATCCAGACCCATGGAGAAGATGTCGATCTTGCCGAACTGGCCCGGGCTCAGCAGTTGGTACGGGTTGCCCCAGGGATCTTGCGGCAGGCGCTTGATGTAGCCGCCATCGCGGTAGCTGCGCGGTGCCGGATCGATGGAAGGCTTGGTCACCAGCGCGTCCAGGCCCTGTTCTGTTGTCGGGTAGCGGTTGTTGTCCAGCTTGTACATGTCGAGGGCGTTTTCCAGCGCCACGATATCGGAGACCGCTTTCTGCTGGTCAGCTTTCTCCTTGTTGCCCATCAGGTTGGGCACCACCAGACTGGCCAGAATGCCGAGGATCACGATGACCACCATGACTTCCAGCAGGGTAAAACCGGATTGACGACGTTTGTTCATGAGTTGCTCCGTAACGAATGAGATGGGATGGCCCATCAGAGAGTGATCACTGGGTGGGTTCGACGGGCCGCCAGCGGCGCCACCGAACACCGGAAACTTACATATTCACCATATTGTTGAGCTCGAGGATCGGCTGCAGGATCGACATCACGATAAACAGCACCACCCCGGCCATGGAGACCACCAGCATGGGTTCGAACACCCCGAGGGCGATATTGACCTGGGATTCAAACTCCCGATCCTGGTTGTCTGCAGCCCGCTCCAGCATGCTGTCGAGCTCGCCGCTCTGCTCGCCGGAGGCGATCATGTGCAGCATCATGGGCGGGAAAATCTTGGTCTCGGTCAGCGACTTGCGCAGACTGGTCCCCTCGCGCACCCGTTCGGCGGCCTCGAGAATGCGCATTCTGGCAAAGTCGTTGGAGAGCACTTCGCCGGAGATCTTCATCCCCTCCAGCAGCGGTACCGCACTGGCGTTGAGGATGCTTAACGTACGGGCGAAGCGGGCGGTGTTGAGACCGCGGCTGACCCGGCCAATCACCGGCAGGCCGAGCAGCACCTGATGCCAGCGTCGGCGACGCTTTTCATCGGTGAGCCACCAGCGCCAGACAAAGCTGCCAAGGAAGATCAGCAGCAGGAACCAGAGGCCGTAGGCCTGCATCAGTTCGCTGGTGCCGATGAGAAAACGGGTGGTGCCCGGCAGCTGCTGGCCCATGTGTTCAAACTGGGCCACTACCTTGGGTACCACGGCGGTGAGCAGGATCGATATAACCCCGATGGCGACACAGGTGAGCACGATGGGGTAGATCATCGCCTGCAGCAGCTTGGTGCGCATATGCTGGCGCTGCTCTGTGTAGTCAGCGAGACGGTTGAGCACCTTCTCCAGATGGCCCGATTTTTCACCGGCCGCCACCATGGAGCGAAACAGCTGGTCGAATACATGGGGAAAGGCCCCCAGCGAGTCGGCCAGCGAATAGCCTTCCACCACCTTGCTGCGCACGGTCGCCACCAGAGAGCGCAAGTGAGCTTTTTCGCACTGCTCGGCCACCGCCTTGAGCGCCTCTTCGATGGTGAGGCCGGCCCCCACCAGAGTGGCCAGCTGGCGAGTGATCAGGGCCAGCTCGGCTGTGCTGGCGCCACGACGGAACAGGGCGAAGCGGGTCGCCTCCCGTTTTGCCTTCTCGGTGGTCTCGTTCACCTCGAGGGGGGTGAGCCCCTGCTCGCGCAGCAGTTGGCGCACCTGACGGACCGAGTCACCCTCCATCACGCCGCTCTTGCTGCGCCCCTTGTTGTCGAGGGCCTTATATTCGAATGCCGCCATCTCAATCTTCCCGGGTCACGCGCAGTACCTCTTCGAGGCTGGTCTGCCCCTTGAGCACCTTGTCGATACCGTCGCGGCGGATGCTGGGGGTGTGGCCGCGGATCAGCCGCTCGATGGCCATCTCGCCGCTGGCGCCGTGAATGGCTTCACGCACCGCCTCGTCAACCACCACCAGTTCGTGGATGCCGGTCCGGCCACGATAGCCGGTGTGGTTGCACTGTTCGCAGCCCACCGGATGCCAGATAGGCTGATCAGGTTCCAGTGTGATACCCATTGCAAGTCGCTCCTGCTCGGTGGGCGGACGCGAGGCGCGGCAATCGGGGCAGAGGGTACGCACCAGCCGCTGGGCCAGCACCGCCAAGAGCGACGAGGAAAGCAGGAAGGGCTCGATCCCCATGTCCCGCATCCGGGTGATGGCGCCGATGGCGGTGTTGGTGTGCAGGGTCGACATCACCAGGTGACCGGTCAGTGACGCCTGCACCGCAATCTGGGCGGTTTCAAGGTCACGAATTTCCCCCACCATCACTACGTCCGGATCCTGGCGCAGAATGGCGCGCAGGCCGCGGGCGAAGGTCATGTCCACCTTGGTGTTGACCTGGGTCTGGCCCACCCCTTCGAGGTCATACTCGATGGGGTCTTCCACCGTCAGGATGTTGCGATCCCGCGAGTTGATTTCTGACAGCGCCGCATAGAGGGTGGTGGATTTACCGGAACCGGTCGGGCCGGTGACCAGAATAATGCCGTGGGGCTTGCGAATAAGCTCGCTGATGATGCTGCGGTTGGCCGCGGTCATCCCCAGCTGCTTGAGCTCGAGGCGCACGTTGTTCTTGTCGAGCAGACGCAATACCACCCGCTCGCCGTAGCTGGACGGCATGGTGGAGACCCGCACGTCGACGGCGCGGCCGCCGATACGCAACGAGATACGGCCATCCTGCGGTACCCGCTTCTCGGCAATATCCATCCGCGACATCACCTTGATCCGCGAGACCAGCAGTGATGCCAGCTTGCGATGGGGGCGCAGGATCTCCCGCAGTACCCCATCGATACGAAAACGGATCACTAGTGCCCGCTCGAAGGTCTCGATATGGATATCGGAGGCCTCCTCCTTGATCGCCTCGCTCAACATGGCGTTGATGAGGCGAATGATGGGGGCGTCGTCATCGGCATCCAGCAGATCTTCGCTTTGCGGCAGCTCTTCGGCCAGGGCGAAGAAGTCCATCTCGTTGCCGAGATCTTCCATCAGCTGGCGCGCTTCGGAGGAGTCGCGCTGATAGTGGGCCATCAGCAGCTCTTCGAAGGCCTCGTTGTCGAGCTGCTCCACCGCGAAGCTGCAACCCGCTACCCGCCGAACTTCCAGCAGGGCCTGCGGGGTGACGCCGGGGCGGCACTGCAGCACGGGAGCGCCGTCCCGCTCAATCAGGATCACCCCGAAGTTGCGGGCAAAGGCGAAGGGCAGCTCCGGCAGCGGGGGCGGCAACTCGCCGCCATCAAGATGGTAGGCACTCATCAGGGACGGCTCTGCACAAAGGGGGTGGTGCTGTCAGCTGTGTTCTGCTGGCGGCGTTTTATCTGCTCCATCTGATTTTCCACTTCCTGCCGGATTTCGGGTGACATCATCACATCCTGGCCATAGACGGGCAAAACCTGACGGGCGGGCGAGGTGAGATACCCCTCCTGGGCGGCAGCATTGAGCTGTTCGGCGCGGAACAGGCTGTACTTGTTACTGGAGACGCCGGTATAAACCTCCGCATCACGCAAGATGGTGGGCCGGATAAAGACCATCAGGTTGCGCTTGTTGGTGTTGGTGCTGGTGGAGCGGAACAGGTAACCCAGTACCGGGATATCGCCGAGTAACGGCACCTTGGAAACTTCCTCCTTGGTCTGCTCATCCATCAGGCCACCCAGTACCACTGTCTCGCCACTCTTCACCAGTACGGCGTTTTTCACCGTGCGGGTATCGAAGGTGGGACCTAGTCCCTTGGTACTGTCTGATACGACCTTGGCGACGCTGGAGACCTCCTGCTCGATGTTGAGCAGTACCGAGTCCCCTTCGTTAATCTGCGGCGTAACCGTCAGCTTGGTGCCCACCGTCTTGCGCTCTATGGTGTTGAACACCTGATCGCTGGTGGTGGAGCTTTGTGAACCGCTCTGCACCGGCACCTCCTGTCCGACATTGAAGGAGGCCTCCTTGTTGTCCATGGTGACGATACTCGGGGTTGAGAGAATATCGCTCTTGGTATTGGAGGCGAGAGCCGTCGCCAACATGGCCCAATCGCCGTGATAGAAACCGGCGGCCATCCCGTTAAAGCTCCCAAGCAAGTTGGTAGCTGTCTCGGTATTGCCATCCTGGTAATCCTTACCGGCTGCGATGGCTCCGCCAATGGGCAGTGTTGTGTTGGTAAATTGGGTGCCGCCAGCGTTGGTGTTGGCCCACTGCACGCCCAGATTGAGGCCGTCACTGTCGGCAATTTCGACGATGATCGCTTCTACCAGCACCTGGGCGCGACGGATATCGAGCTTGGCCACCACCTGCTCCAGTTCCGCCATCACATCCGGCTGGGCGGTGATGACCAGGGCATTGGTTGCCTCGTCGGCAGAGATGGCCAGCTTGCCACCGCCGATGCTGGCGCCCCCTGTGGTTGCTCCGCCCCCCTTCTTGTCAGCCTCGATGCTGGAGCTGACCCCCTTGAGCACATCGACCATATCCTTGGCCTTGCCATATTTGAGATAGAAGACCCGGGTGTTGCCCTGACTCTGCAGGTCGCGGTCGAGCTGGCGAACCATCTGGATGATGCGGGCGCGCGCTTTCGGCTCACCGCTCACCACCACAGAGTTGGTACGCTCGTCGGCCACCACCTTGGGCGACAGCAACAGAGAGGCGGTGCCCCCTTGTGGATTGCCATCCTTGTTGAGGTTGGTCACCAGCCGCACCATCTCGCCGGCCGAGGCATATCTCAGCTTGATGATGTCCACATCCTGATCGCCTGCGCGGTCGACCCGGTTCACCACTTCCACCAGACGGTTGACCACGGCGGCGCGGCCGGTGATGAGCAGCACGTTTGATGGCTCGTAGTGCACCACGTTGCCCCCACCGGCGTTGTCGTTGAGCTGGCGCAGCAGGGGAGCCAGTTCACGCACCGAGACGTTGCGTACCGGCACGACTCTGGTCACCATCTCGTCGCCCACTCCCGGGTTATTGCCATCCACCACCGGAATGGCGGAGGTTTTGGCATCCCGCGAGCGGAGCACCTTGAGCACGCCGTTATTCATCGGCACCACGGCAAAGCCGTAGACATCGAGCACACTCAGGAAGAACTGGTAGTACTGCTCCTCGTTGAGCAGGTCGTAGCTGCGCACGTTGATCTTGCCGCGCACCGAGGGCTCTATGATGATGGTCTTGTTGAGGTTTTTGCCCACCGTATTGATGAACTCTTCGATGTCGGCGTTCTTGAAGCTGGCAGAGTACTCGGTGGCCCAGGCTGAGCCCGCCATCATCAGAGCCGCTGCGATAGTGGCCAGACGCCAGCCTTTCCCTTTAGTGGTCATTATTGGTACGACTCCAAATCATTATTCTGACAAGCGCACATAGATGTCGAACTGTTCGCCCTGCCGCTCGACGGTTACTGTCATTTCCGTTGCGCCAGCCAGCTGCTGCATCGCCTGCATGGCTTGCATGTTGTCACGCAGATCCAGTCCGTTGATGCTGATGGCCAGATCATTGGCCTGCAGCCCGCTTTGGTTGAAAAATTCCGGATTGTTGCCCGGGTTGAGGCGATAACCGGCCATGCGGCCATCCATCTGAACCGGTGAAATATTGAGGTAATCAGTGATCTTGCCCGGATCGGCCATCAGCTCGCTGCGCAGAGAGCCAAGGAGAGTGGTATTTGTTGTTTGCGGTAGCGGCTTGCCATACTCCTCGCCATCCAGCATCAGGGTCTCGTCGCGGCCATCCCGCTCTATGATGACCCGATCCGGATAGACCTGCCGGATCCGCGCCTGGGTGCCGTCAATCATGTCGCCAACCCCGTAGGAGTTCTGGATGCCGGACATGGCGATGATGGCGATGGATTTGGCCGGATCCGAGCTGGCCAACACCCCGTTGAGCTGGGCATTGAGCTGGGTGCGCGGCGCATTGGCGGCCACGGCGGTTTTTGCCTGCGCCTTGGGGATCGCCTTGCCAAACAGCGCCAGTCGGCTCACCTCGCCCAATTCAAGGCGCGGACTGCTCTGGCCGCTGACCGCCACGGTGGAGGGTTGCCACGGCTGGCTGGATTGCGGGTTTGCCAGAGTGAGCAAGCGCCAGGTGAGGGCTGCGCTCTGCTGGGCCAGCATCAGCAGCAGCGCCAGAAAGAACACTCCGGTGACGCGAGTCAAAGGAAGCTGCCGGCACCGGGCCAGCAGCAGGGTCAAGATGTCATCCCTGAATCGTAGCGTCATATTAATCAACAAATTCCAGGCTCTGGGGCGGCTGCGTATTGTGTACGGCTGCGTGCTGTGACACAACGGGTCGGGGCGCACCAAACCGTAAAAATGGATATTTCATCACACCGTAAACCTTTGAATGCTCATAAAAGTGGCACTCAGGCGAGGTGCATCCTGCTTGCCAGCGATTATCAGGGGAAGGTGTGTACTCACCCTTGCCAATCCTGCAACGCCTTGAGGGTTACGCTCTGGCCTCCGACATCCAGCACAATGTACTGCTGGTCGATGGTGGCGAGCACGACCCCGGGGGCTATTTCGCTCCCTTCCCGGTATTCGCGGCCATTGAGCACCACGGCCCGCTTGGCCGGATTGGATGAGAACACATGGGAGCCATAGCTGAATGCGGGCACTTGCTGGCGAACCGAAAGCGGAGCGGCATTCAGCGACATCAACTGGGCCGGCTGCACGCTTTGGGAAACTGTACCCGATTCCTGTTGCAGCGGTGTTTCGTTGAGGGCGCGCATCAGCTGTTCGGCCAAGGTTGGTCGACTGGCTGCCGGATTGCTGGCAGCCGCTGCGACCCTGGGCTGCTGCACTACAGGTTCCGGCAGGGGCGGGGGCAGCGGACGGGTCACCATCGCCTTGGGCTCAACCCGCACGAAGGGGGAGGCAATCACCTCTTTTACCTCCACCTTCTCCTCGATGGGACGCAGGTGGATTAGATGCCAGCCATAGTTGGCACCCGCCCCCAGCAGCAGGGCAAGGGGCGCCAGCAACCAGCCGACGCGACGCGCGGGTTGCGCCTCCTCGCGGGCTATCGCCAACCCCATGGCGGGAATATGGCTCTGTTGCGAAGGCTGCTGGGCACGGCGCAGGGCATTGAGCAGGGTAGACATCAGGAGGTCTCCTCCAGTCTTGGCATGGGTTCGCCGGAGAGTGCGTTGAGCCGCAGCAGGGTGTTGCTGCCAGCGATGCCGTCAGGGGTGAGCCCCTGATCCCGCTGGAACTGCTGCAGTTTGTTCTTGAGCTCGCCATCAAAACGGCGCACCTTGCGTTCGGGTTGTTGCAATGCTCGGCTCAGAGCGTTGTCGAGCCACTGGATCTGGGTCTGTCCGGCATTGCTGGCGATCAGGCTGACGCCCCCTTTCGGCATGCGCCAGAGCAGGGTATAGCTGCCACCCCAGTTGTCGCTGAGCCACTGGCGATCCACTTGCCAGCTTTGGTTGCCGATCATCAGGCTGGCCTTGCTTGGCCCCAGATTGACCAGTGTCGCGTAGTAGAGGCCGCCAGTCTGGTCAGTGAGCGTGATCATGGCGGGATGCTGCAGGGCGCGCAGCTCCTCGAGGCTTGCCTCTCCCTCCTGGCAGCGCAGACCGGCGCGAGGGGCGTTGTCACAGGTGGCATCGAACGGTTCCGGTTCATAGCCCCAGACCCGATAGAGATTCTGCATGGCGCTCTCGGGGTCGAGGGCCTGATTGATCGCCTCGGTTAACTGTTCCTGTTGTTCGGCGGTCTCGTCAACGGTGACAGGCACCTCGACCTTGACCACAGGCCGTTCGGGGAATACGCCGAAAAATTGCCAACCCCACCAGCCTGCAGCTACCAGCAAGGCGCCAGCCAGTGTCACCATCAGACCGGAAAGCCAGCTCCCCTCATCACGGACGCCGCTCACCTCGAACGCTGCCTGGCTGATGTCGCCATGAACAATCTTGTAGCTGCCACGGGCGAAGGCGGCGAGCAGGGCGCGATCGCAGATGAGGTTGATCAGGCGCGGAATGCCGCCGGAGAGCCGATGCAGCGTCTGGATCGCTCTGGGGGTAAAAATGGGCTGCACACAACCGGCTACTTGCAGCCGGAAGCGGACGTAGGCATCCACATCGGTGGCGGAGAGGGGCAGCAGGTGGTAGCGGGCGGTGATGCGCTGGGCCAGTTGGCGCAACAGGGGCTGGCGCAGCATCTGTTGCAGTTCGGGTTGGCCGATCAGCACGATTTGCAGCAGTTTTTTCTCGTCGGTTTCCAGGTTGGTGAGCAGACGCAACTGCTCCAACACCCCGGGCAACAGATGTTGGGCCTCGTCCACCAGTACCACGCTGCGCTTGCCTGCGGTCAGGTTGGCCAGCAGGTGGTCGCGGATCAGGTCGAACAGTTGCTTGATCCCGGCCTCGGCGGGGTAGGGGAGTTGAAACTCGTCGCAGATGGCTGCCAGCAGATCCCGTTCGGTCAGGGAGGGGTTGAGGATGTAGGCGATCTCGGTATCTGCTGGCAACTGCTGCAGCAGGCAACGGGAGACGGTGGTTTTGCCGGTGCCCACTTCGCCGGTCAGCAGCACAAAGCCGCCACCATCCTGCAATCCGTAGTTGAGGTGAGCAAGGGCTTCGCCGTGGCGCTCACTCATATAGAGGTATTTGGGATTGGGCGAGATGGAGAAAGGCGGTTCCGATAGGCCGAAGAACTGTGTGTACATGAGGGGATTCTTTTGTAGCCGGCGACAGATAAGAAATGTCTCCGGATGATAGCAAACCTCGAATTCATTGGAAGCCATCATTGGCAAAGGATGACAAATTGCAGCCTTTTCCTGTCATCTTGTGATCCAGATATCGCCCCGTTGCACCATGGTACTCAAAAATTGCAACCAATCTGAAAAATAAGTTTTTCATCAATGGCTTGTCGGTATGCGTTGTCACAGTAGTCCGGTGTTTTCGGATCAATAGTCATGGTCTGGCCACTATTTATGCCCGTTTTCTCCTCTCGTAAGGGTGAACCGAGAGAGGGGCTAGCGGCGAAACAGCGCCAAACCCCAATCAGAGTACAGGGCGCGGGCCACTCTCCCCGCGCACTCTGTTACTGTCGTTGTAGCAGCAGGCTACCGATGGAGTAGCCTGCGCCAAAGGAGCACAGTACGCCGCGAGCCCCCGCAGGAAGGTCGCGATTGTACAGATGAAACGCGATGATGGAACCCGCCGAGCTGGTATTACCATAGCTATCGAGAATGACCGGCGCCTCCTGCTGGCTGGCATCGTCGCCCAGCAGCTTGCGGCCGATGAACTGGTTCATGGTGAGGTTGGCCTGATGGAGCCAGAGCCGGCTCAGGGAGTCTGCTGCCCAACCTTGTTCATCGAGCTGGCCGGCAATCTGGTCGCACACCAGTGGCAACACCTCCTTGAACACCTTGCGCCCCTGCTGGCGAAACAGCTTGTCGTCGCCGTAGCGGGTGCGCGGGCTTAGCCGGTTCAAAAAGCCGAAGTTGTTGCGGATGTTGTTGGAGTATTGAGTCACCAGCTTGCTGGCTACCAGTTGCCACGGACTGGCCACCTTGCAATCGGCCTCCCGCTCCAGCAGCACCGCGGTGCAGGCATCGCCGAAGATAAAGTGACTGTCTCTGTCCCGGAAATTGAGGTGCCCCGAGCAGATCTCCGGATTGACCACCAGCGCCACGTTGGCTGTGCCTGCCGCCAGCATGTCTGCGGCTGTCTTGATGCCGAAGGTGGCAGACGAGCAGGCCACGTTCATATCAAAGGCCATGCCGCTCGCCCCCAGATAGTGCTGCAGCTCGATGGCCAGCGCCGGGTAGGGGCGCGGCATGTTGGAAGCGGCCACGATCACCAGGTCGATCTCGCCGGGCTCGCGGCTGGCGGCGATCAGAGCCTGCTCGGCGGCGGCTACTGCCATCTCCACCATGATGGAGGGCATCTCGTCGGGTCGTTCCGCCAGCAGCGGCTGCATGATGTCGGGGTTGAGCACTCCCTCTCGGCTCACCAGATACCGACTCTTGATGCCGGATGCCTTCTCGATGAACTCGCAGCTGGAGTGCTGCTTGGCGGGGAGCTGGCCGGCATCGATGGCGGAGGCGTTCTCCTCGTTGTAGAGATCCACATACTTGTTGAAGGCGGCCACCAGCTCTTCATTGCTGACGGCAAAGGGTGGGGTATAGAGGCCTGAGCCACTGATCACGATAGAGGTCATCTTTGCTCCTCGCCGGGTGCGTTCCCGGCTTGTCGGTTTATAGGGTAGAGAGGGTTACAGCTGGTCGATCGCCGCAGCGAGACCCGCCAGGGTCAGCGGATGCATCCGTCCGCCAACCACGTCATTCATCAGTTTGATGGAGGGATGCCAGAGCCACTCCCGCCGCGGGGTGGGATTGATCCACACCAGTTTGGGAAAGTGCTGCTGCAATCGGGTGAGCCACACCTGACCCGACTCCTCGTTCCACTGCTCGACACTGCCGCCCGGCCAGGTGATCTCGTAGGGGCCCATGGTGGCATCCCCCACCAGGATCACCCGGTAGTCGCTGCCATAGGTGCGCAGCAGCCGCAGGGTATCGAACCGCTCCTCAACGCGGCGCTCGTTATCCTTCCAGACGAAGTCGTAGAGGCAGTTGTGAAAATAGAAGTACTCCAGATGCTTGAACTCGTGGCGCAACGCAGAGAAGAGACGCTGCACCTCGGCCACGTGGGCATCCATGGAGCCCCCCACATCGAAGAAAACCAGCAGCTTCACCCCGTTGTGGCGCTCGGGCCGCAGCTTCACATCGAGCCAGCCCTGGCGGGCCGAACTTTTTATGGTGTCGTCGAGATCCAGCTCGTCGGGATTGCCTTTGCGCACCCAGCGTCTGAGTTTGCGCAGTGCTAACTGGATGGCGCGCTGGCCAAGCGGTGAGTCGTCGCTGAAGTTGCGATAGTGACGGGCCTCCCACACTTTGGCCGCCTTGCCGTGCTGCTTCTCTCCACCCATGCGCACCCCCTCGGGGTGAAAACCGCCATGGCCAAACGGGCTGCTGCCACCGGTCCCTACCCACTTGTTGCCGCCGGCGTGGCGCTCTTTCTGCTCGCTTAAGCGCTGGTTAAGGGTTTCAAGCAGCTTGTCGAGTCCGCCAAGGGATTTGAGCAGCGCCTTCTCCTCTGGGCTCAACAGTCGCTCGAACTCCTTGCGCAGCCACTCCTCGGGCAGGCTTTCCGGCAGCAGGGGGATGGCGTCCAGCCCCTCATAGTATTCGGCGAAGGCGCGATCGAAGCGATCGTAGTGGGCCTCGTCTTTTACCAGCAGGCAGCGGGAGAGTTGGTAGAACTCCTCCATATCGACAGCGACCAGCCGGGCAGCCAGTGCGGCGTGCAAGTCCAGCAGCTCACGCAGGCTGCAGGGGAGCTTGTGGCGGCGCAGATGGGTAAAAAAGTCGATCAGCATGGTTCAGCTGCCGCGCCGGGCCAGAAAGGCGAGCTTCTCGAAGAGATGCAAATCCTGCTCGGTCTTGAGCAGGGCGCCATATAGCGTGGGCACCAGCTTGCCGGGCTCGCGGGCGCGCATCGCCTCGGGGGCGATATCGTCGGCCAAGAGCAGGCGGATCCAGTCCAGCAGCTCCGAGGTGGAGGGTTTCTTGCGCAGCCCCTCTACCTCGCGCAGCTCGAAGAAGAGATCCATTGCCTCGCCAAGCAGGCTCTCCTTGAGGTCGGGGTAGTGGAGTTTGACGATGGCCTGCATCTCGACCTTGTCGGGGAAGCGGATGTAGTGGAAGAAACAGCGGCGCAGGAAGGCGTCCGGCAGCTCTTTCTCATTGTTGGAGGTGATGATGACCACAGGCCGCTGGCGTGCCTTGACTCGCTCGCCTGTCTCGTAGACGTCGAACTCCATCCGATCCAGCTCCAGCAGCAGATCGTTGGGGAATTCGATGTCGGCCTTGTCGATCTCGTCGATCAGCAGCACAGGTCGCTGCTCGGCGCTGAAGGCCTGCCACAGTTTGCCTTTACGAATGTAGTGGCTGATATCGGCCACTCTGGGGTCGCCGAGCTGGGAGTCCCGCAGCCGGGCCACCGCATCATATTCGTAGAGTCCCTGTTGGGCCTTGGTGGTGGACTTGATATGCCAGGCAATCAGGTCTGTGCCGAGATGGTCGGCGACCGCTTCCGCCAGCACCGTCTTGCCGGTGCCCGGCTCCCCTTTGATCAGCAGCGGTTTTTCGAGGGTGATGGCGGCATTGACCGCCATCTTCAATGCATCGGAGGCGAGATACTGGCTGCTTCCTGAAAATCCCATAACGTCGGTTCCTTTGACGATTGGCGCCTGGAGTCAGGGGCCAGAGAGAATAAGCTCTATATGTTGTAATACCATATGGTTATAACGAATAGTCACTTCTCATTCAGAAACCACAGGGTAATCTTGTTTCATCGTCGTAACAAACACAGGGATAGCGCCATGAGCAAAATTTTTGAGGACAACAGCCAGACTATCGGTCACACCCCGCTGGTTCGTCTCAACCGTGTTACCAAAGGTCGCGTGCTGGCCAAGATCGAGAGCCGCAACCCCAGCTTCAGCGTCAAGTGCCGGATCGGTGCCAACCTGATCTGGGATGCCGAGAAGCGCGGCATCCTGACCAAGGGTAAGGAGATCATCGAGCCCACCAGCGGCAACACGGGTATTGCTCTGGCCTTTGTCGCGGCAGCTCGCGGCTATCCTATCACCCTGACCATGCCGGCTACCATGAGCCTGGAGCGCCGCAAGTTGCTCAAGGCGCTCGGTGCCAATCTGGTGCTGACCGAAGGGCCGCTTGGCATGAAGGGGGCCATTGCCAAGGCCAACGAGATCCTCGAATCCGAGCCGGGCAAGTATGTGTTGCTGCAACAGTTTGAAAACCCGGCCAACCCGGAGATCCACGAAAAGACTACCGGCCCCGAGATTTGGGATGCCACTGACGGCGAGGTAGATGTGTTCGTGGCCGGGGTCGGTACCGGCGGCACCATTACCGGTGTCTCCCGCTATCTGAAGCAGACGAAAGGCAAGGCGGTGGTCTCTGTTGCGGTCGAACCGGCGGAGTCGCCGGTCATCAGCCAGAAGCTGGCCGGGGAAGAGATCAAACCGGGCCCCCACAAGATCCAGGGGATCGGCGCCGGCTTTATCCCGGGCAACCTGGACCTCTCCCTTATCGATCGGGTGGAGAAGGTGACCAGCGATGAAGCCATCGAGATGGCCCGTCGCCTGATGGAGGAGGAGGGGATCCTGGCCGGTATCAGTTCCGGTGCTGCGGTGGTGGCAGCCAGCCGTCTTGCCGAGCTGCCGGAATTTGCGGGCAAAACCATTGTGGTCATCCTGCCGAGTGCGGCGGAGCGTTACCTCTCCAGCGCCCTGTTTGCCGGGGTGTTCAGCGAGCAGGAACTGCAGCAGTAACTGATCGGAATCTTTCAAAACAGCGGCGCTCCCAGGAGCGCCGCTTCTTTATGGGCTAGACTCAACCCCTGTTAGTGTCACTTGATCCTTATTTTTTGGGGTAAAATAACAAGTTCCGGAGTGAGAAAAAAAGCAGACATTCCGCTCTAAATCTCATATCCTGTGCGGCGTCACGCGGTGTTTGCTGGCTGGGTATCACAAAGTAACAAAGTGTTATTTTTCGTTATAAAATAATTTCAGGCCAGTCCTGATGCGGCTTGTAGCCCAATAACTGAAAATTGCCAACCAGCGCGCCGATTACTGCACAGAAACTTGACCTGGATTAAACCATTGCGGGTCTGCTTTCGTTACTTTACAACATATCCATACTGACACGGTGGGTCAGGTTGCTTCAAAAACGACCAATCCACCAAAAAATATCAATAATATGGGGTGAAACCATGTACGAGAAGTCTGTTGTTATTACTGCTGAAAACGGCCTGCACACCCGTCCGGCAGCTCAGTTCGTGAAAGAAGCCAAAGAATTCCAAAGCGAGATCACTGTGGTCTCCGGTGGCAAGTCCGCCAGCGCCAAGAGCCTGTTCAAGCTGCAGACCCTGGGCCTGACCAAGGGTACCAACGTAACTATCCAGGCTGATGGCCCGGATGCTCAGCAAGCTGTTGAGAAGCTGGTTGCCCTGATGGACGAGCTGGAGTAATCCAGCTTTAGATTCCTCCCCCACAGTCGTTTTAATAGGAAGGATTATGATATCTGGCATTCTTGCGTCCCCCGGTATCGCATTCGGTAAGGCGCTTCTTCTTAAAGAAGATGAAATCGTTATCAATCAGGGCAAAATCTCTGCTGACCAGATTGATGCCGAGATCAACCGTTTCCTCGAAGCTCGTACCAAGTCAGCTACCCAGCTGGAAGCCATCAAAGAGATGGCCGGTCGCACCTTCGGTGAGGAAAAAGAGGCCATCTTCGAAGGCCACATCATGCTGCTCGAAGATGAGGAGCTGGAAGGGGATATCAAATCCTTCATCAAAGAGAACAAGGCTTCCGCTGACAAAGCCATCTATGAGGTGATCGAACAGTACGCCAAGATGATGGCCGAGCTGGATGACCCTTATCTGCGCGAACGCGCTACTGACTTCCGTGACATCGGTACCCGTCTGGTCAAGAACGTACTGGGCATCGCCGTTGTCAACCTGAGCACCATCGACGAAGAGGTGATCCTGGTCGCCAAAGACCTGACCCCGTCTGAAACCGCTCAAATCAACCTGAAATATGTGCTGGGTTTCGTCACCGACATCGGTGGCCGTACCTCTCACACCTCCATCATGGCCCGCTCCCTGGAGCTGCCGGCCGTGGTAGGCACCAACGACATCACCGAGCGCGTCAAGAACGGTGACATGCTGGTGCTGGATGCGATCAACAACCAGATCATCATCAATCCGACCGCTGAACAGCTGACCGAAGCCAAGAAGTTCCAGGCTCAGTTCCAGGCCGAGAAAGATGAGCTGGCCAAGCTGAAAGATCTGCCTGCCATCACGCTGGATGGTCACCAGGTCGAAGTGTGCGCCAACATCGGTACCGTCAAGGATACCGAAGGTGCCATCCGTAATGGCGCCGAAGGCGTGGGTCTGTACCGTACCGAGTTCCTGTTCATGGACCGTGACGCGCTGCCGACCGAAGACGAGCAGTTCAAAGCCTACAAAGAAGTGGCCGAAGCGATGCCGGATCAGCCGATCATCGTGCGTACCATGGACATTGGCGGCGACAAAGAGCTGCCGTACATGAATTTCCCGAAAGAGATGAACCCCTTCCTGGGCTGGCGTGCCGTGCGTATTTTCTTCGACCGCGAAGACATCATGCACGCTCAGCTGCGGGCCATTCTGCGTGCGTCTGCCTTCGGCAAACTGCGCATCATGTTCCCGATGATCATCTCTGTCGAAGAGTTCCGTAGCCTGAAAGCTACCGTGGAGACGCTGAAAGCCGAACTGCGTGCTGAAGGCAAAGCCTTTGATGAATCCATCGAAGTGGGTATCATGATCGAGACCCCGGCCGCTGCCGTGATGGCTCATCATCTGGCCAAGGAAGTGGATTTCTTCAGTATCGGTACCAACGACCTGACCCAGTACACCCTGGCTGTCGATCGCGGTAACGAGATGATCTCCGCTATGTACAACCCGCTGTCACCCTCCGTCCTGACCCTGATCAAGATGGTTATCGATGCTTCCCACGCCGAAGGCAAGTGGACCGGTATGTGTGGTGAATTGGCTGGTGACGAGCGCGCCACCCTGCTGCTGCTGGGTATGGGTCTGGATGAGTTCTCCATGAGCGCCATCTCTGTACCGCGTATCAAGAAGCTTATCCGCAACACCAGCTTCGAAGATGTGAAGGCAATGGCTGACCAGGCATTGAGCTTTGCCACCGCTGCTGAAATCGAAGCGTGCGTAGATAACTTTATCAAGCAGAAGGCAGTCTGCTAAGATCGGCTGCAAACAGCGACAAATCATCTTTAGGAGCTTTTACTATGGGTCTGTTCGACAAACTGAAGAAACTGGTGTCCGACGATAGCGCTGATACCGGCGGCATCGAAATCTTTGCTCCGCTGTCTGGCGAAATCGTGCCGATCGAAGATGTGCCTGACGTTGTCTTCGCCGAGAAGATCGTGGGTGACGGCATCGCCATCAAGCCGGCTGGCAACAAGATGGTTGCTCCGTGCGACGGCACCATCGGCAAAATCTTCGAGACCAACCATGCGTTCTCTCTGGAGTCCGACTCTGGTATCGAGCTGTTCGTTCACTTCGGTATCGACACCGTTGAACTGAAAGGCGAAGGCTTCAAGCGTATCGCTCAGGAAGGCCAGCAGGTCAAGCGCGGTGACACCATCATCGAATTCGATCTGGCCGTTCTGGAAGCAAAAGCCAAATCTACCCTGACTCCGGTGGTCATCTCCAACATGGACGAGATCAAAGAGCTGGTGAAGATGACTGGTGCCGTGACTGTGGGCGAGACTCCGGTTATCCGCATCAAGAAGTAATGGTCGGCTGGCCTATGCCAGTTGCCGCAGTAAAAAACCGAAGCCTGGTGCTTCGGTTTTTTTATGGTTGCGTGCGAGCTTCCCTTTCTGGCTATCAGGCTATTGTGCCGACATGACCACCCGGTTACGTCCCTGCTCCTTCGCCTGATAAAGGGCTCGGTCTGCCATCATCAGCAGATAGTCGATGCTCTCCTGACCCTTCATGCCGGCACACCCCAGACTGATGGTTAGCGCGATCTGTTCTCCTTGCCATGGCAAGCGGGTGGTACTGACATGCTGGCGCAGTTGCTCGGCACGTTGTGCCGCCTGCTCAATGCTGCAGTCTGGCAGGATCAACAGAAACTCCTCTCCACCCCAACGGGCCAGGCTTTCCCCGGGCAACAACTGGCCCGCCATGGCATGGGCGACGGCGCAGAGTGCGGCATCGCCCGCAGGATGGCCGTAGCGGTCGTTGACCTGCTTGAAATGGTCGATATCTCCCAACACCACCGAGAGGGGCTGGCCCTGCAACCAGAGAGCCTGCAGCTGTTGCTGGGCGCCACGCCGGTTGGTCAGTTCGGTGAGGGGATCGGTGCAGGAGAGGCGGCTCACCTCTTCTACCATGCATTGCAGGTCGTGGATATCGCGAAAGGTGACGATATGGCTATCCGGGATGGCATCTGCCCCCAGCTGGGCGGTGACGATAAACCAGCGAGAGTGGCCACTCTTGCATCGGATCAGCGCCGGCATCTCGGCGACCTCCAGTCCATGGTGCAGGCTCTGCTCTATCTGGTTATGCCAGGCCTGAATTACCGAGTTGCGATAGCTCTCATCGGGATAGGCGAGGTGAAACCAGCTCTCCATGTCCGGCAGATCCTGCAGCTCATAGCCCAGCTGTTCGCGAAAGGCCCTGTTGAGGAAGAGATGGCGACGCAGGGGGATCCGGTCGGGTGACATATGACCCTGGCTGGCTGTCGACTCGGACACCAGGATTGGGAGCGGGATCACATCAAAGGAGCGAAACAGAATGTGCTCTAGTTGTTGGTCATCCATGGGCGAAAACGCGGCTCCCTGCTCTCCCGTTCGTCAGCCTACATTAGGTGAGAGACCGCAGCGGGTAAACTCATTTATCACTCTCCGGCGGTTGCCTGAGTGGACGGTCGTGGCAACGGGAACATAAAAAAGCCGCTCACCTGGGTGAGCGGCTGTTGTCATCAGATCAGTGCAGTTCGCTATCAGGCTGGCTGCTTGCCATCTTCCGCGGGAGGTGGCAGAGCGGCGGAGTTGGACTCCACCTTCTGCTCTTCGCCCTGCATGTTCTTGATGTAGACATCCATCTGGTTGAAGGCGATCTCGATGCCGTTCTCGCGGAACAGCTGGTCGATCTTGCGGTTCAACTCGTCTACCGCCGGGTTGCGATCACCCAGTTCGCTCACGAAGAAGCGCAGCTCGTGATCCAGCGTGCTGGCGCCAAAGGTGAGGAAGTAGACGATGGGAGCCGGGTCTTTCAGCACGCGGCTGTTTTCGTCGGCCGCCTGCTTGAGCAGGGTGCGGGTCAGCTCGAGATCCGAGCCATACGCCACGCCCACCCGTACGATCACCCGGGTGACGGTGTCACTCAGCGACCAGTTGATGAGCCGTTCTGTCATCAGCTGCTGGTTGGGGATGATCACCTCTTTGCGGTCGAAGTCGGTCAGGGTGGTGGCGCGAATGCGGATCCGCGAGACGGTACCGGAGAAGGAGCCGATGGTGACGGTGTCACCGATCCGCACCGGACGCTCGAACAGGATGATGATGCCGGAGACGAAGTTGGAAAGAATTTCCTTCATGCCGAAACCGATACCGACTGACAGACCACCCGCTACCCACTGCAGCTTGTCCCACTGTACGCCCATCATGGAGAGAGCGGTGAGGGAGCCAAAGCCGATCAGCACGTAGTTGAGCATGGTAGTGATGGCGTAGGCGGTCCCCTGAGCCAGGTTGAGCTTGGAGAGCACCAGCACCTCCAGCAAGCCGGGCAGGTTGCGCGCCAGTGACCAGGCACCGCCGAGCAGCAGGAAGCCGATCAGCACGTCACTCAGGCTGATGGGGAACAGCACGGCGTTGGCGCCGGTGCCTTCACTGCGGTGCCACAGCACCATGCTGTCGAGGTAGGAGAAGACCGCGACCAGATCGGACCAGAGCCAGTAGAAGGCGACACCGAAGATCAGCATCAGCACGGTACGGGTCAGACGCAGGGATTGCTGGCTGACATCCTCCAGGTCCATGGGCTGCTCTTCGATGGACTCGCCACCTTCCGCATCTTCCGAAGATTTGTGCTCACGCTTGGCCACCGCTCGGCGGTAGGCCAGACGACGGGCAGCCAGCTCCAGACCACGCAGGGCGGTGCGGTAGACCAAGCTCCAGATGATGATGAGGTAGAAGGATTCGATCAGGCGACCGGTCAGCTTCAGCGCGGTGTAGTAGTAACCGAGCACAGCCAGCACGATCAGCGCCACCGGCGCCAGCGCCAGGGCGATGGCGATCAGCGACTTCTGCATGCTCGCCTCGCCCTTGATGCGGGCGCGGGAGATGGGGAACACCAGATAGGCGGCCAGCCCCAGCAGGGTCAGGGTCATGGCCTGGCCGATCACGTCGTTGCCCAGGGTGGAGGGTTCAACCACCGCCTTGGTTGCGAGCATGATGAGCGGCAGCAGTGGTAACCAGATGTAGCGCATGCTGTTGCGCTTGGCCTGCAGCTCCGCTTTCGGGATCCGGAAGTGGGTTTCGGCGATGCCGCCCGGGCGCATCACCGCCAGATAGACGCTGAATACCAGATAGCCGAGGGCAAGGTTCAGGGTGATCTGGAACATCAGCTTGGGACTGAGCAGACCGCAGTAGGTGAGCAGCAGACCGCCAGCCAGAATGAACATGCTGCCCGGCAGGCGTTGCAGCACGGTATAGAGCAGGGCGCGCGGGGTGTGCCACTGGCTGTCCTGACGGAAACGGCCAAGGTCCTTGGTGATCTTCTTCTCGCGCTCAACCAGCGCCGGACGTTTCCAGACCAGCAGGCCGCCGATCAGCAGCAGCGGGAAGGCAAGCAGGGAGATCCCCAGCAGCTCTTCGCGCCAGCGTTTCCAGTCCGGTTTCAATACCCAGTCGGAGGCCTGTTTGTAGGCCTGGGCGGGCCAGCTGATAAACCACTTGCTGTCGATGGGCTTGTTGCTGCTTACCCAGAAGATGTGTTGCTGCAGGGTAAATTCGATAGAGGCATAGACCCGCGCCAGCTGCTGCTGGGTCAGCTGCAGGCTGATGGCGTTGGTAAGCTGGCTGTCGAGTTGGCGGTTGAGCTGATCGAGCAGATTGATGCGGGTATCGAGCAGCTTGGCAAGGTTCTCCTTGTCCTCCTCGCTGACCGGATCCTTGCTGCCGGCGATCAGATTGTCCAGATAGAGGTTCTTCTGGAACAGCTGGTCACGCTGCTGGCTCAGTTCAAACTGGGCCAGATGCAGATCGGCGATCTGCTCTTCCAGGTTTTTGACGGCGATGGTGGGCGCCGCTTCCAGCTGCTGGTAGAGCTGATAGAGGATGCGTGACAGCAGCAGATTGCCCTTGAGCATCTGCACCTGTTCATTGAGGTTGCGCTCGGTCTGGATGCCGCGCTCCAGCCAGCTCTTGGCTTGCAGGTTTTTCTGGACCAGCGAGTTGAGGCTGGTGGTGGCACCGATCAGCTGCTGGCTGAGCTGGTGGTTGAGCTCCTGCTCTTTTTGCACCAGCGGGCTGTCTTCGGTCGCCACCAGTTCACCGGTCTGCTCGGCGGTTTTTTCGGTGTCGCCGAGGCGCTTGGCGCTGCTCTGATCCTGCAACAGCTGCAGTTTCTGCTCTTCGCTGGCGAGACGGGCACTCTGGTAGTCGCGCTGCTTGATCGCCAGATCTTGCATGCTGGTACGGTTATCCAGCTCCTTTTGCAGGTGGGCCAGTTGCAGGTCGAGCAGGGCCAGCTCGGCACCGAGCTTCATCTTCTCGGCGCTGGAGACGCTTTCACCGGCGTTGAGGCGGGTACGGATCTCCTGACTGCGCTGGTAGGCGCGGCTCATGCTGGCCTGGGCGCGCTCCGGCAGGGTCTGCAAGCTGGTGAGCTGGCTGCCGATGGCGCCGAGGGCCTCCTGGGCCGCCTGCATGTTGGCCAGCACTTCCGGCTGACGGCTGTCGAGCTCTGCCAGACTCATGCTGGCGTATTCGCTCTTGATCTGCTCGGCACTCTTGCCCTTGGTCAGGGCATCGAGCTTGGCACTGATCTCTCTGAGTTCGGTGGGCAGGTTGCGGATCCGCTGGGCCTGGGTCTTGGCCTTCGCCTCTTCCTTGTCGATGCTGTCGAGCAGACCGAGGGTTTCGGTCAGCAACTTCTGATCCGCTTGCTGACTGACGGTCAGGGTCTCTGATTTACCCAGACCATCCAGCGCTCGCTGAACTGCGTTGCGAGAGGGGACATCTTGCGCCATGGCTTGCGGCACGCAGAGGCTGGCAAGGAGACAGAGCAGCGGCAACAGGGTGGCCGAGACTCTTTTAAAACGTATTGAGGGCATATAACTTCCGGGTTATTACGCGATATTCGGGAGATTTCCCGCATAGATTAAATTCGCGTGGATTCTAACACCGGGCTTGTCAGGTAAGCAGGGGGGAGGGACAAAAAAAACGGCGCCCGCAGGCGCCGTTTTCAACTCGTTCAGCTCTGATTAAAGAACGTGAACAGAAGCGGTGTTGGTGGTGCCGCTCGGTACCAGAGCACCGGAGACCATCACAACCACGTCACCTTTCAGACCCATGCCGATTTCCAGCGCGGCTTCTTTACCGATGCGATAGAAATCGTCGGTAGAGGCGATGCTGTCAACCACGTGAGCAACCACACCCTTGGTCAGAACCAGCTGGGCAGCAGTTTTCTTGTTGGTGGTGATAGCCAGGATCCAGGCTTTCGGGAAGTACTTGCGAATGGCCTTGGCAGATTTGCCGCCTTCGGTAGCAACCACGATCAGCGGGGCGTCCAGCTTCTCGGAGGTCTCTACGGCGCCTTTACATACGGCTTCGGTGATGCGCAGCTTGTTGCTGTCGTTTGCAGCAGACAGGTTGGACGGCATCACGGCATCGGTACGCTCGCAGATGGTGGCCATGATGGTCACGGCTTCCAGCGGGTACTTACCCTTGGCGGATTCACCGGACAGCATCACTGCGTCGGTACCGTCCAGGATGGCGTTGGCCACGTCGCCAGCTTCGGCGCGGGTCGGACGCGGGTTCTTGATCATGGAGTCCAGCATCTGGGTGGCAGTGATAACCACTTTGCGGGCTTTGTTGCACTTGGCGATGATCATCTTCTGGGCGAAGATAACCTCTTCAACCGGGATCTCTACACCCATGTCGCCACGAGCAACCATGATGCCGTCGGAAACAGCCAGGATCTCGTCGAAGTTGTCCAGACCTTCCTGGTTTTCGATCTTGGAGATGATCTGGATGTTCTCGCCACCGTGGGCTTTCAGGTGCTCACGGATTTCCAGAACGTCTTCTTTCTTACGGATGAAAGAAGCAGCAACGAAATCAACGCCTTGCTCGCAACCGAAGATCAGGTCGCGCTTGTCTTTCTCGGCCAGGGCCGGCAGCTTGATGGAGACGCCCGGCAGGTTAACGCCTTTGTTCTCGCCCAGATCACCGTTGTTCAGCACTTTACAGATAACTTCGCGCTCGGTGATTTCGATAACGTCCAGACCGATCAGGCCGTCATCAACCAGGATGCGGTTGCCGACGCGCAGATCGTTGGCGAAACCTGCATAGGTCACGGCCACTTTGTCTTTGTTGCCAACCACGGTCTGGTCGGTGGTGAAGGTGAAAGTCTGGCCAGCGACCAGCGCGACGTCGTTGCCGCCTTCCAGCTTCATGGTACGGATTTCCGGACCCTTGGTGTCCAGCAGGATAGCTGCGTGCTTGCCGGTCTCGGCCATCACAGCGCGCAGATTGCTGATACGGCTGCCGTGCTCGGCGTAGTCACCGTGGGAGAAGTTCAGGCGCATGACGTTCATGCCGGCGTCCAGCATTTTGGCCAGCATTTCTTTGGATTCGGTCTTCGGACCGATGGTGCAGACAATTTTGGTCTTTTTCATGTCAATCTTCATGGTTAAGGAATTTCCGCCGAGCAATATACACCAGTTTTTGGAATCTTTTTATGATCCAGAAACAACGTTTTGACCAGATAACGTTTTCTTTTCAGGGATAACGTTTTCCTGTGAGTCACATTTTAGAGCATACGGCCACAGGTTCGGGCTGAAGGGATACAAATGTTACCATCTGTGGTTGTTTGGCCGGGTTGAGGTTCAGATGTTGTAAAATGACCACCCGTCCGCTGTCACCGTCTTGTCACCGGCTTGCGCAAAAATGTTAGTTCATTGGCGCGCGGGTGAAGGAGGTCGGGATGAAAAACAGCCATGAAACCGGATGGGCTCTGCTCTTGCTGGGCGCCGCCCTGCTGCTGGTTCAGATGCTGCCAGCCCGCTACTGGCCTGACAATGCCGGTCTGCTGGCGATCTTCTCCCATCCGGTGAAAGGGGAGGCGGCCGCCGAGGGATTGGCGTGGCGAGAGTGGCAGGATCACAGTGCAGCGACCCGGATGGCGCTTCGTGCAGCCCGACCGCTGCCGGATGCACCGCAGCCTTGATATCTATTGCTGCTTACCGGTCGTGAAGGCGTGAAATTATCAACCATTAGTTGATAGTTCTTATCTATCTTGCTGGATTGTCCACCTTTCATGGCGGGAGGATAATCGATTCCAACAGCGATATCCCCTCCGGTATCGCCCCCTGATACTTTGTTGGAGTCTGCTTTATGTCCCTCGCCCCCGTCTGGTTTATCTCTCACGGCGCACCGGATCTGGTGCTGCGTGAGCAACCCGCCACCCGCTTTCTGCGAACCCTGCGTCTGGGTGAGCTCAAGGGGCTGGTGGTCATCTCCGCCCACTGGTTCAGCCGCGAGCTGCAGATCAACGTCGAGCCCAAACCGGCCTTGATGTACGACTTTTACGGCTTCCCCGAGCCCCTCTACCGGATGCGCTGGCCTGCCAGCAGCCCCGAGTGGCTGCAACAAGGGGTGAGCGACCAGCTGGCACTGGCCGGACTGACCGCCACCCCGGTGCGGCGCGAGCTGGATCACGGAGTCTGGTCGCCCCTATCTCTGATCGACCCAAACAGCGAGATCCCGCTGGTGCAGGTCTCCATTCCCGCGAGCTTCACCCCGGCCCAGTTGTGGCAGTTGGGAGAGGTGTTGGGGGCACTGCGCAGTCAGGGGATTGGCATCCTCGCCTCCGGCGCCATCACCCACAACCTGCGGGCGCTGGCACCGGAAGGCTCGCCAGTGCCGGAGTGGGCCAGCCTGTTTGTCGACTGGCTGGAGCAGAAGATGGCCGACGAGGATCGGCTGGCGCTGCTCGACTATCGTCGGCTGGCTCCAGGCGCGGTGGAGTCCCATCCCCACGACGATCATCTGCGCCCACTCTTTGTGGCGTTGGGGGCCGCTGATGGTGTGGCGCCCGCTCGGCTGCACGAGAGCTGGGATGGCGGCAGCCTCTATATGGGCGCCTACCGCTTCGGCTGATAGCCTCTCAACAAGACCCCGCCAATTGGCGGGGTCTTGTTATTTCCGGCGTAGTGATTTAGCCGATGGTACTGGTGATTGAGCTGATGCTACTCAGGGGACCACTACCCGGCTCTCGCCGCCGCCGAGGGCTTCGACTCTGATCTGCACGCCAATCCGTTCTACCAGCGTCTGGACGTGGGAGATGACCCCGATCTGGCGACCGGCGGCCTGCAGGGAGTCGAGGCTGGCGAGCGCCAGATCCAGACTGTCCGGATCGAGGGTGCCGAACCCTTCGTCAATAAACAGCGACTCGACCTGGGTCTGGCGTGACGAGAGGCTGGAGAGGGCCAGCGCCAGCGCCAGCGACACCAGAAAACTCTCGCCGCCGGAGAGAGAGTCCACCGAGCGCACCTCGTCCCCCATATCGAGATCCACCACCTGCAGCGCCAGATCGGTGCCGGGCACCCGCTCCAGTCGGTAGCGGGGCGAGAGCTCGGCGAGCTGGGCGTTGGCCTCCAGCAGCAGACGCTCGAGGGTGAGGCTCTGGGCGAAGGTGCGGAACTTGGCGCCGTTGGCCTGCCCGATCAGATCGCACAGCTGCTGCCAGTGGTCGGCCACCGCCTGCTGGGCGGCCAGTTCCTGTTGCAGGCTGCCCGCCTTGAGCGCTGCGGCTTCGGCCTGTGCCAGCTTGCTCTTGCACTCGAACAGCTGCTCTTCAAGGGCGCGACAACGGGCATCGAGCGCCGTCAGCTGCTCGCTCAGCTCTGCATCCGGCAGGGCGGCCAGCTCGGGATGGTGCTCGCGATAGCGATCCCGCTTGCTCTCCTCCAGCGCCAGCGCCCGTTGCCGCTCGGCAAGGCGGGTACGCGCTTCACCAAGGGCATCTTCCAGCCCTTGCAGGGCAGAGCGGCGAGCCTTGAGTTCATCGGGGCTGATGGCGAGCAGGCGGCGAAGGTCGTACTCGGCAATGCCAAGGGTGCTGGCGTGGGCAGCCCAGCGCCCCAGCACCTCCCGCTTGCGGCGGCTGCTGGTCTGCTTTTCCTGCTCCACATGGGTGAGGCGGGTCTTGAGTTCAGTCTGCCGCTCCCGCAGAGCACGGCCGCCGCTTTGCATCAGCTCCAGTTCGCTGGCGAGTTGTTGCAGTCGTTGCTGCCAGCGGCTCTCGACCAGCGGGATCTCCTCGCCACCCAGACAGGCGGCACGGCTGGTGAGCAGCCCCTGACGCTGCTGTTCGTGCTCCTTGTAGTCCCGCTCGAGTTTGTGCAGCAGCTCGCGCTGGGTCTGCAGGCGCGCTTCCTGTGCGCTCAGGGCCGGGGTGAGGCTGGCGATCTCGCTGGCCAGCCGCTCCCACTCGCTCTGGCCGTGCAGCCAGGCTTCGCAGGCTCGCTGCCACTCGTGCCACTGCTGGCTGCCGAGCCACTGGCGCCACGGTTGGCCGCCCATCTGCTCGTCGAGGCGGTGGGCGCCTTGCTCAAGGCGCTGGCGCAGGGTCGCCTCCTGCTCGCCCATCCCCTTCACTTCCCCTTCCAGTGCGATGCGCTGGCGGTCGGCCTCCTGCCACTGCTGGTCAAACTGCTGGTGCTGGGCAGCCAACTGGCTAAGTTGCTGACGCACCCCTTGCAGCTGTTGTTGGCCAAGCTGGGCCTGACGCAGCTGCTGCTGGCTCTGGGCCAACCCCTGCTCCAGCGCCTGGCCACGCCCAAGCAGTGTGCTCATCAGCTCGTTCCACTCAATGGGGCTTTGGCGCAGCGGCAGCGAATGGCCGAGCAGGGTATCGCCCCCCAGCTGTTGCCAGCGCTGGGTCAGCTGCTCGGCGCGGGTTTCCAGCTCCGGCAGATGTTGCTGACGCACCGCCAGCTGGCGGGCCAGCTCCTGACGTTCGCTCTCGCACTGAATGTATTGATGGTTGAGCCGTTCCCACTCCAGTTCGAGGCTGCGGGCCCGCTCCGCCAGCTGACCCAGGATCCCCGCCACCTGAGGCTGGCTCTGGCTGTAGGGGTGCTCTCCGGAACCGCACAGCGGGCAAGGTTCTCCATCGCTCAGGATATGGCGATACTGCTCGAAGCTGGCGATGGCGCGGGACTGCTCCAGCGCATGGCGCGCCTCATCCCGCTGCAGGGCGAGCCGCTCGCGGGCGGGGGCCAGCTCTTCGCCTAGGGTGGCGAGCTTGCCCAGCGCCTGCTCCAGCTGGGCAATCTCCTGCTGCAAGCGGCCATGCTGTTCGCCGTGGTTGCGGCCGTAATCGGCCAGCTCCAGCAACTGGCGCAGCTGACTCAGCTGTTCGGTCTGCTGCTGCCACTGCTCCTGCGCCTTGGCGAGGCGGCTCTCCCACTGCTGCTCCTGCAGCTCGTTCTGTTGCTGTTGCAGCCGAGCTTGTTCATGTTGCCAGTAGTCGCGCTCCTGCTGACCTTGCTCCAGCTGGCGCAACAACTGCTGCAGGGTGCGCAGCTTGTGATCCCGCAGGGTGAGCAGCTGTTGTAGCTTGTCGGCATCCTCGGCCCAATCCTGCATGGCGGTGAGCAGGGGCTGCCACTGGCGAGCAACCGGTGCCAGCTCCTTGTGCTCTTCGAGCCAGAGTCCCCACTGCTGGTGCTGCTGCTTGAGCAGTTCTACCTGTCGGCTCTGCTCGCGCCAGCCCTGCTCCAGCGTGAGTTGCACTTCTCGCTCCTGTGCCCCCTCCTGCTGGATCTTCTGCAACTGCTGCACTTTTTCCCGGATGCGGGTATCGAGCTCCTGCGCCCGCTTGAGTTCGGGTTGCAGGGCGCCCCATTCCCGCTCGGCGGCGATCTTCTCAGCCAGCAGCTGCTGCTCGGTCAGCGCGCTCTGCTGGGTCTGCTCCTCGAGTTTGGCCAGCTCAGGCCCCAGTTCGGCGATCACCTTCTCCTGCTGCTGCACTTCCAGAGTGAGGCGGGCCAGCTCGTCGTGATCGGCGCGGGCCACCTGGGCCTGCTCGGCGCGGGCAAACTCGTCGCGCTCGGGCGCAGCGGCGCCGTGGGCCTGCAGGGCGGCATCTAGCACCGCCTGTCCCTCGGCGCAGCCTTGCAACTGGGCGGCAATGCGGCTATTGAGGTCGCGCAGATCCTGCATCAACTGCTGCTGTTGCTGCTCGTGTTTGAGGGTGGTAGAGAGGCTCACCTGCTGGCTTACCCACTGTTCGCGGGTCGCTTCATCCATCAGCGCCACGTCGCCGAGGCGCTGGGCGATGGTGGCCAGCTTCTGCTGCTCTTCCCGCGCCCGTTCATAGGTCTGGATGGAGATGGCGGAGTAGAGCTCGGTGCCGGTCATCCGTTCGAGCAGGGCGGAGCGCTCGTTGGCATCCGATTTGAGGAAGGCGGCAAATTCCCCCTGCGGCAGGATCACCGCGCGGCGGAACTGCTCCCAAGAGAGACCCACCAGCTCGTCGATGCGATCCTGCAGCTCCCGCTTGCTGCCGGAGAAAACCTGCCCCGACGCCACATCGGTCAGGGTGCGCTCCTGCGCCTGAAAGCGCCCTTCCGAGCGGTTGCGTGCCCGGCGTACCGCCCAGCGGGCCAGCCAGATGCGGCCATCACAGCCGCGAAATTGCACCTCGGCAAAGCCGCTGGCGTGACCGCGGCTGAGGATGCCGCGCACATCGTTGGCCTTGAGTTTCTCCTCGTCATCCATGCGGCCCACTTCGGCCACGTTCTTGCGATTGGCGATAAAGCGCGGCATTTCGTCGTATAAGGCCAGACAAATGGCGTCGAGCAATGTGCTCTTGCCCGCGCCGGTATTGCCGGTGATGGCAAACAGGCCGGCAGCGCCGAGCGCCCCCCTGGTAAAGTCGATGGTGAAGGTGCCGGTCAGACTGGCCAGATTCTCACCAGACAGAGACAAGATTTTCATTGGTTTGACTCCTTCACCTGCTCCAGGATCTCTTCAAACGAGGCAACCAGCCCAGCCTCGGGCTCCCCTTCAAACTGGCGCTGATAGCAGAGGCGAAACACCTCGGTGGGGGAGAGCTCATCGAGCCTGCGCCGCTCGCGACCATCGGCCAGCCCTTCGCCCGAGCCCTGATACTGGGTGCTGATGCGGGCCAGACGCACCGGTTTGTCTGCGATTGCGGCGAGAATGCGCTCGCGGATGCGCGCTTCTGGCTTGGGCAGCAGCAGCCGCACTTCGAGGAAGGGTTGTGCCTCTTGTGGACAAGCAGGCAGCTCGAGCGATGCGATGGCTTGGAGTGCGTCGTCGAGGCTGCTCTGGGGCAGGCGGATCATCTCCACCGCGCGGGGTACCGGGATCCGCTCCAGCCCGGCCAGTTTCCCCTCTGAAAAGGTCACTTCCAGCACCTGATGGTTGTAGTTGGCTTCGGCCAGCGAAAGCGGCAGCGGCGAGCCGCTGTAGTGCACCCCCTCGGCCGGGCTCTGGGCCAGATGGAGGTGGCCGAGCGCCGTGTAGTCGGCACCGGCAAAGAGTTCGGCAGGCAGTGCGTGTTGGTTGCCGCCGAGCACCCGCCGCTCCGACAGCTCCGAGAGCTGGCCCGCCGCCAGATAGGCATGGCCCATGGCGATGAGCGGCAGACCCTCCCCGCAGCGGGCGCGCCCTTCGGCCAATACCTCGGCGTAGATTTGGCGTACCCCTTCGATCAGCCGGTCCTGCCCTTCTTCCAACGGCTCCACCCGCAAGTCGCTGCTGCGCAGGAACGGCACGGCGGCGCACCAGGCGGCAATGTTGCCCTCCTTGTCTTGCAGCGGTACCAGCAGGCGGTCGGTCTCGAGCTTGCCCTCACTGTCGCGACTGATGCTGCCCACCAGATGCAGATCAAAGGCGCGCAGCAGCTCGTGGGGGGCATCGAGCTTGGAGGGAGAGTCGTGGTTGCCGCCGATCAGCACCATGTTGAGGTGGGGCATCTCGGCGCGCAGCCGCGCCAGAAAACGGTAGAGTTGTTGCCAGGCGCTGGCGGGGGGATTGGCGGTATCAAACAGATCGCCCGCTACCAACAGGGCGTCGATCTCGCGCGCCTTGAGGGTGTCGCTCAGCCAGTCGAGGAAGGCATCGTGTTCAAAACGGCGGTCATGACCATGGAGTTGATGGCCAAGATGCCAGTCGGCGGTATGGAGGATTTTCATTGGAAAGCAGCCCGGTTGCAGGGATGGTGCCCGCGGCACCCGATGGAGACAAGATGAGGATGCCCCGTGCTTTTTTCAAGTAAAACAGCGGTCTGTCATCAGTTCATGCGGGTTCGCAGCACATCTTGTACTGGGGGTGACCGGTGAGGGGATCGGACTCTTCACCCTTGATGACGAAACCGTGGCGACGATAGAAACGTACCGCCTGATCGTTCTCGACGAAGACCCGGGCGTAGAGCGACGCCCCCTGACGCTTGGCCTCCTGCAGCAGGGCGTGGCCGACACCGCGACCCTGACGGTCGGGACGCACAAAGAGGGCGGCGAGATAGTTGTCCACCAGCGCCATAAAGCCGAGCAGATCGCCGCGCTCCTCAAACACCCAGATGGCGGCACGATCGAGATAGCGGGTACGCAGATCCTCCTGGGCCTGCCACCAGCAGGAGGCATCGACGAAATCGTGGGCCTGCAGGGAGGCCAGCAGCCAGATTTCGACGATCTCTTCCATATCTTCCGGGCGACTGGGCCGCAACATAAATCCATCCTTGGTAACAACTTGTACACTCGCAGTCTAGGGGAACTTGACGGCCGTTCAGGTGATATAAATGAGACCCTGTGAGGTCGATCGCCCTTTATTTAGCGAGAATGATTGGCTGATCACAAAGCGCCTCTCTAGTACAATGCCCGCCGGACAATCTAGAGACCGAGGACGCCATGTGGTTTAAAAACCTGCAGATTTATCGCTTTACCCGCCCCTTTGACCTGACCGTGGATCAGCTGGAAACCCAGCTGGAAGCCTGTGCCTTCACCCCTTGCGGCAGTCAGGACATCTCCCGTTTCGGGTGGGTCAAGCCCCTTGGCAAATTCGGCTCAACCCTGACCCACTCTGCCTCCGGCCACATCCTCATCTGCGCCCGCAAAGAGGAGAAGATGCTGCCCGGCACCGTGGTCAAGGAGATGCTGGCCGAGAAGGTAGAAGCGATCGAGTTCGAACAGGGACGCGCCCTCAAGAAGAAAGAGAAGGAAGCGCTGAAAGAGGAGATCCTCCACACCCTGCTGCCCCGTGCCTTCAGTCGTACCAGCCAGACCTTCGCCTGGATCAATCCGGCCGACAATTTAATGGTGGTGGATGCAGGTTCTGCCAAGAAGGCGGATGATCTGCTGGCGCTGCTGCGCAAATCCATCGGCTCTCTGCCGGTGGTGCCGGTGGCCCTCAAGAACCCGCCCGAGATCACCATGACCGAGTGGCTGAACGAGGGCAATCTGCCAGCCTCCTTCACTCTGGAAGACGAAGCCGAGCTGCGCAGTGCCATGGAGCACGGCGGCATCATCCGCTGCAAGCAGCAGGATCTGATGACGGATGAAATCAAGAACCACCTGGCCAACGACAAGCTGGTGACCAAGCTGGCCCTCAACTGGGGCGAGACCGTCAGCTTCGTGCTGGGGGATGATCTCTCCATCAAACGCCTGAAATTCAGCGAAGAGCTGCGCGAGCAGAACGACGATGTCACCAGCGAAGATCCGGCCGCCCGTCTGGATGCGGACTTCGCGCTGGTGACCTCCGAGCTGTCCCAGTTTATCCCGGCGCTGTTTGCTGCCCTGGGTGGCGAAGAGCAGTCCATCTAACCGGACTTGCGCCTGTTTGGCCTCTGCCATCCCATCGTAAAAACCGCCTTCGGGCGGTTTTTTTATATCTATTGCGGATTGCCATTATTGATAGATGAGTAAGATATTGATCTGGTTCAATAACTTGAGCTATCAGCGCCAATCGTGACATAGTCCCTCTTCATGGTCATAAAACAGACAAGGAGAGTGTCATGTTGCGCAAACCTCTGGGGCTGGCTGTCGCCCTTGCCCTGCTGGCCGGTTGTGCCAGTGACAACGGCTTTCACTACACCCCGCCAGCCCAGACCCTGATCGCACCCGAAGCCGCCAGTGGCTGGACCGACAAACAGGGCTGGCAGGGCCATGATTTCATGGTGGCGGCCGCCAACCCGCTGGCGGTGGATGCGGGCTACCAGATCATCAAGGCCGGTGGCAGTGCTGTCGATGCCGCCATTGCGGTGCAGTTGGTGTTGACGCTGGTGGAGCCGCAATCTTCCGGGATCGGTGGCGGGACGCTGCTGCTGGTGTGGGATGGCCGCAAGGTGAGTGCGGTGGATGGCCGCGAGATGGCGCCGGCTGCCGCCACCGACCAGCTGTTTATGCAAGATGGCAAGTCGCTGGCGTTTTATGACGGGGTGGTGGGGGGCCGCTCGGTCGGCGTTCCCGGCACCCTGCGCGCTCTGGCACTGGCCCATCAGCGTTATGGCAAGTTGCCCTGGGCTGCGCTGTTCGAGCCCGCCATCACGCTGGCAGAACAAGGATTTGTAATAAGTCCACGGCTGGCCACATTGCTGGCCAAGGATCCCTATCTGGCACGGGATCCGCAGGCGCGAGCCTATTTCTATCAGACGGATGGCAGCCCCAAAACGGCGGGCACCCGGCTGACCAACCCGGCGTTGGCCAGGGTGTTGCGCACTCTGGCCACAGAGGGGGTGGATGCCTTCTATCAGGGGCCGCTGGCGGATGCCATGGTGGCCAAGGTTCGCCAGCATCCCACCAATCCCGGGGTACTGGCGGCCACCGATCTGGCCAGCTATCAGGCCAAAGTGCGGGATGGCCTCTGCTTTGACTATCGCCAGAGCAAGATCTGCGGTTTCCCCACTCCCTCGTCCGGCACCCTGGCGCTCGGCCAGATCTTCGGCATGCTGGAGAGCCGCGATATGGCAGCCCTCAAGCCGATCACCACGAAAGAGGGGGGACTGGCTGCTTCCAGCGAGGCTATCCACCTCTACAGCGAAGCTGCGCGTCTGGCCTTCGCCGATCGCAACCAGTACGTCGCCGACAGCGATTTTGTCAGGGTGCCGGTGCAGGGGTTGCTGGACAAGGGCTATCTGGCCGAGCGCGGCAAGCTTGTCGGTCAGCACTCCATGGGGATTGCCAAGCCCGGTACGCCGCCACTGGCGCTGGCGCGCGGCAAGGATGCGACTCCGGAACTCCCTTCTACCAGCCATGTCTCGATTGTCGACAAGGCGGGGATGGCCATTTCCATGACCAGCTCCATCGAGGATGGTTTCGGATCGCGTCAGATGGTCAACGGCTACCTGCTCAACAACCAGCTCACCGATTTCTCCTTCACCTCGGTAGATGCTGCCGGTCTGCCGGTGGCAAACCGGGTGGAGCCGGGCAAGCGGCCCCGCTCCTCCATGTCACCCCTGCTGGTGTTTGACAAGCCAAGTGGCGAGCTGACCATGACGCTGGGCTCTCCGGGGGGCTCCGCCATCATCAACTACGTGGGTAAGACCCTGCTCGGCACTCAGGATTGGGGCCTGAACCTGCAACAGGCCATCAACCTGCCCAACTTTGGCAGCCGCAACGGCCCCACCGAGCTGGAAGCGGGACGCACCCCCATGTCGGTGGTCGAGGGATTGAAGGCGAGGGGACACGAAGTGGTATTGAACGAGCAGACCTCCGGCCTGCAGGGGGTTGAGCGCAACGCTGGCGGCTGGTTTGGCGCAGCGGATCCGCGCCGGGAAGGGATCGCCAAGGGGGAGTGAGGTTCCCATAGCAACAAGGCCAGCATGATGCTGGCCTTGTTGCTGATGGTGCATGGCAGAGCGAGTTACTGGATACCCAGCAGCTCCACGTCAAAGATCAGGACTGATCCCGGCGGGATTTTGCCAGCGGCGCGGTCGCCGTAGGCGAGGTTGGCAGGGATGTAGAAACGGGTCTTCTCACCTTCCACCATCAGCTGCACCCCTTCGGTCCAGCCAGCGATCACCTGATTGAGGCCAAATTCGATGGGCTCGCCACGGGCGACCGAGCTGTCAAAGACGGTGCCGTCCAGCAGCTTGCCCTCGTAGTGCACCTTCACCTTGCTGGTGGCGGTGGGGTGAACGGTGCCGGTGCCCGGGGTCAGCACTTCGTACTGCAGGCCGGAGGCGGTGGTGGTCACCAGCGGCTTCTCCTTGTTGCTGGCGAGGAACTCGGCGCCAATCCGCACGTTGTCAGCCGCCAGCTTCTTGTTATTGCTGCTGGAGTAGAAGTAGTAGGCCACACCGGCGATGAGCAGCGCGATCAGTATGAATTTCATCGGTTTTTCCTGTTCCATGAAATGTAAAAAGTGCAATGAGGGCGCCATCTTATCGCGCACCGCCCCTGATGGCGAGCCACAGGGCGGGAGGATGTGAGTGGGCAGGCAAAGCCCGGCGAGCTTGACGCAAAAAGGGGCGAGTCGGTGACTCGCCCCTTTTTATGGCGGCGGCGCTTACTTGGCGGCCACCATCATCAGGGCGGGCAGGGCGAAGAAGAGACCCGCCACATAACCCAGTGCCAGCAGCTTGTTCTCGCTGCCTACCCGGGCCAGCCCCTCGGCGGCGCGCACCGGCAGGTCGCGCAGGAAGGGGATGCCATAGATGATGACCACGGCAAAGAGGTTGAACAGCACGTGAACCAGCGCGATGGTCAGGGCCAGCTGGGCACCGGCTCCGCTGATGGCGGTGGCAGCCAGCAGGGCGGTGATGGTGGTCCCGATATTGGCTCCCAGGGTGAAGGGGTAGAGCTGACGGGTGCTGAACACGCCGCCGCCGGCCAGCGGGATCATCAGGCTGGTAGTGGTGGAGGAGGACTGCACCATGATGGTCACCAGCGCACCGGAGGTGATGCCGGTCAGCGGGCCACGGCCCAGCGCCTTGTGCAGCACTTCTTTGGCACGACCAACCAAAACCTGTTGCAGCACTTTGCCGAGATAAGTGACGCAGGCAAGGATCAGCAGGATACCGATGATGATGGTCGCGATGGCGGCACCCTTGCCCGGCAGGAATGCCACGGCGCTGTCAATCAGCTGCTGGGCCGGTGCGGTCAGCGGCTTCATGAAGTCCATGCCCTTCATCGACATGTTGGCGGAGCCTACCAGCAGGTTGGCCAGCCACTCGGCGCTATGTTGCAGCAGACCGAACATCAGTTCCAGCGGCAGGAAGATGAACACCGCCAGCAGGTTGAAAAAGTCGTGCACGGTGGCGGCGGCGAAGGCGCGGCGGAACTCGGCGCGATCCCGCACATGGCCCATGGAGACGATGGTGTTGGTGATGGTGGTGCCGAGGTTGGCACCCATCACCATGGGGATGGCCATGCTGATGGGCAGGCCGCCAGCCACCAGACCGACGATCACCGAGGTGACGGTGCTGGAGGATTGCACCAGCGCGGTAGCGAGAATACCCAGCAGCAGGGCGACAAAGGGGTTGTTGGCAAAGGCGAAGATCTGGGCTGCGCCCTCGGCGCCGCCGGAGAAATCTTTGAAGCCGTGGGAGATGGCGCCCACGGCAACCAGGATCAGGTAGACCAGTACGATGACACTCATCCAGTTGAACAGGGCGCGGGTCGCGGGCGGCTGTGACAAGGAGTGATGGTGTTGCATAAAGCCTCTTGAGACGGTCGTTCCGTCTTGGGTTGTTGATGACCCGCGCATTTAATCAATGGTTAATGACAGAAATATGACAACGTGACATTTCGATGATGTTTTTATGACGACGAACTGCGGCGACAGGCGCTGACCGAGCCGGTTGGCTCTGGGGTGGCAAAAGGGGGGACGAAAGCACTGCCACCTTGTCAGCCGGAATGTGATCGCTACACTGCGCCCCTTTATTGGCAAGCAGGAGTAAACAAGATGATGCGTGCATGGATCCTCTCTCTGTCGCTGGGGCTGCTCTCGGCAGGGGCACAGGCCAGCCTGTTGAAAACCGACTGCAACCTCGACAAGGCCCTCAAAAACGAAGCGGTGAATGCCACTCTGGGAGTCAAGGGCAACTGTGATACCAGCAAGCTGGTGAAGCAGGAGAAAGAGAAGGTGAAAGCTGAGGTGCAAAAAGGCCGCAACGACCTGCTGGGCGAGAAGCGTGCCGACCTCAAGGAGAGCGGCAACAGTATGCAGCAGAAGATGGAGAAGGCAAACCAGCAGCTGCACAAGGCGGAGCAGGATGCCAAGACCATCGCTCGCGATCCGCTCAAGGCTGCGGCGACCGCCGTACTGGATAAGCAGTAAGCAGACCGGGCCCAAGCCCGTGTGACCGGCCACAGACCGGCAGCAAAAAGGGGAGCCATGGCTCCCCTTCTGTCTATCCATTATCCGCAAAGGATCAGGCGTCAGCCGCTTCCTCGTATTGACGGAACGGGATGCGGAACACCGCCAGACGCAGGAACAGATAGGTTGCGCCGAGGCCCGCCCAGATCAGGCCCAGCTCCAGCGAGCTCTGCTCCAGGTTTATCCACAGAGCACCGATGGTGGCGGCGCCGAGCAGCGGCATCAACAGGTAGATGACGTGATCCTTGAGGGTCTTGTTGCGTTTCTCGCGTACCCAGAACTGACCGATCACCGACAGGTTGACGAAGCTGAAGGCCACCAGTGCGCCGAAGTTGACCAACGCCAGTGCGGTATCCAGATCAAACGACACGGCGGAGAGGGCCAGACCACCCACCATCAGCACGTTGATAGCCGGAGTACGATATTTCGGGTGGATGTAGCCAAACACCCGCTCCGGGATCATGCGGTCACGACCCATCACGTAGAGGATGCGCGACACACCGGCGTGAGCCGCCATGCCGGAGGCCAGTACCGCGACCGTGGTGCAGACCAGTACCACGGACTGGAAGAAGGTGCCGCCAACGTAGAGGGCGATCTCCGGCAGTACCGCATCCGGATGCTGGAAGCGGGCGAGGCTCGGGAAGTAGAGCTGCAGGCAGTAAGAGACCACCACGAAGATGATGCCGCCGATAAGGGCAGTCAGCACGATCGCCTTGGGGATCACCTTGCCGGCGTTCGGGGTCTCTTCGGAGAGGGAGCTCAGACCGTCAAAGCCCAGGAACGAGAAGCAGAGGATGGTCGCACCGGTAAACAGCGGTACCAGCTGTGCTGACTCGAAGTGGAACGGACGGCTGCTCATCAGGGTACCTGCCCCTTCACCGTGGTAGATGCCCCACGCCATCAGGCCGATAAAGAGGGTGATGATGGCCAGCTGGATCACCACGATCAGACCGTTGAAGTTGGCGACCAGATTGATGCCGCGCAGGTTCAGGAAGGTCATCACGGTCACCAGACCGAAGATGAACACCCAGGGCTCGACGCCCGGGAACATGGCGGTCAGGTAGATCTTGGCCAGCAGAATGTTGATCATCGGCATGAACATGTAGTCGAGCAGGGATGACCAGCCGACCATGAAACCGACGTAGGGGTTGAACACCTTCTGGGCATAGGTATAGGCAGAGCCCGCAGAGGGGAACTTGCGTACCAGATGACCGTAGCTGAAAGCGGTGAGCAGGATGCCACCCAGAGCCAGCAGATAGGCGGTGGCGACCCGGCCATCGGTGATGTCACCGACGATGGCGAAGGTGTCGAAGACAGCCATGGGGGTCAGATAGGCCAGACCCATCACAATCACTTGTGTCAGGGTAAGGGTCTTGAGCAGCTTGGCGTTTTGCGATGCCATTACGCTTTCTCCTCAATCAGTGCCGCAGCACGTGCTTGCAACGAGCGCAGGGATACGATGGATTCGCAAGCCTGTACATCAAGGGCGCCGGGGAGGCGCATACCGGGCTGTACCGGCAGGAAAGCATTAAAACGCCCCATTGTTATCCTCTCAACGTCGGGAGATTGTTTGGCAATCTCGGATATCACTTCCGGAAATGTTCCGGCCTCTTGTGGTGGGTTTGTACTGCACTTCAAAATAGAAAAACCGATGTCGCAGTGAACATCGGTCCTTTATTGGCGGCGTATTGTGCATTCGGTCAGCCCCCTTGACAAGCAAAAAAGGGCGGATTAACGCATTTTTTTGCATACGCAGGGGGCGGGTAAGTGGTCACTCGCCCCCGGCAGCCGTCCCCGAGCCGCTCCCCCCTTTTCGGGGGGTAAGAGAACCCTGTCGTAACGTATGAAAAGTCGGCAAATCGGGGCTGCAGGGTGCATAGCGCCTCAACATTGATCCTGATCATATTTGCCGGCGTTCCCCCGGGCTCGAGTCCAGCGATCTTATCGGCTGGCGGGGGATGGGAGGGGGTGAAATGGAAAAAGAGTGATTGCATATCCATTCACATTAGTGACTAATGATAGGAGGCGACGCGGCTCGGGCCATGGCACGGCGAGCGGTCCGGCTGGGTAGTTATTTGAAATCAGTCACACTTCCTGCAGAAACCGCGTTTCTGGCAACCAGCTCGCCGCAAAAACAACAAGGAGCCCGCAGGCTCCTTGTTTTGTATGGCGGTATGGTTGAGCCGCGATTACTGGGCGATCTCCACCTTGTCAGCAGGTTGTAGCGGGATGCGGAACACGGTGAGGCGCAGGAACAGGTAGATGGCACCCAGCGCCGCCCAGATCAGCCCCAGCTCGAAGGAGGCGGGTTCCAGATTGAGCCACAACACCCCGATGCAGGCGGCGCCACAGAGCGGCAGCAGCAGGTACATCAGGTGATCCTTGAGACACTTGTTGCGGCCTAGCTTCACATAGAAGTGGGCAATCACCGCCAGATTGACGAAGGTGAAGGCCACCAGGGCGCCAAAGTTGATCAGTGCCAGTGCCATCTCGAGATCGAACGATACCGCGGAGAGGGCCAGCAGACCGACCAGCAGCACATTGCATGCCGGGGTCTGCCACTTCGGATGCACATAGGAGAAGAAGCGACTCGGCAGAGCGCGATCACGACCCATTACATAAAGCAGGCGCGACACCCCGGCGTGAGAGGCGAGTCCCGAGGCCAGCACCGCCACCGTAGTGCAGACCAGTACCACCGCCTGGAACAGTTTGCCACCGACATAGAGAGCGATCTCCGGCAGGACTGCATCCGGTTGCTTGAAGCGGGAGATGTCCGGGAAGTAGAGCTGCAGGAAGTAGGACGTGCTGACAAACAGCACACCGCCGATCAGCGCCGTCAGCACGATGGCGCGGGGGATCACCCGATCCGCGTCCGGTGTCTCTTCCGACAGGGTGCTGATGGCATCAAAGCCGAGGAACGACAGACAGAGGATGGAGGCACCCATCAACAACGGCGAGATGTTGATCTGCTCGGAGAAGAAGGGACGGCTGCTGGCCACGGTCCCCAACCCTTCACCGTTGTGGACGCCCCAGGCGATCAGGCCGATGAATACGGCGATAATACTGAACTGCATGATGACGATCAGGCTGTTGAAGTTGGCCACCAGCTTGATGCCGCGCAGGTTGAGTATGGTCATCACCGCGGCCAGTCCGAAGATATAGGTCCAGGGCTCCACCTCGGGGAAGAGAGCCTGCAGATAGATCTTGGCCAGCAGCATGTTGATCATCGGCATGAACATATAGTCGAGCAGGGAGGTCCAGCCCACCATAAAGCCGACATAGGGGTGAAACACCTTCTGGGCATAGGTATAGGCGGAGCCTGCCGACGGGAACTTGCGTACCAGATGGCCGTAGCTCAGGGCTGTGAACAACATGCCGATGAGGGCAAAGAGGTAGGCGGTCGGCACATGGCCTTCGGTAATTTCGGTGACGATGCCGAAGGTATCGAATACCGCCATGGGAGTGAGGTAGGCAAGACCCATGACCACGACCTGCCACAGTTTCAGGGTCTTTTTCAGACCAACCGGTTGGGCGTTCATCATGCCTGTTCCTCACGCGGTGCCAGGGCGGCACACTCCATCAACGAAACCGGGAGAGAGGCCCGGAAATCAAGGGCGCCGGGGTGGCGCGCGCCGGTCAGAGCCGGCAGGAAAGCATAGAGATGCCCCATGTTGTTCCTCACAGAATGTGGTGTCGGGAGATTGCTGCCAATCTCGCTATCTTTTCCGGGGGTGATCCGGCCTCGTTTATGGGTTTGTTCGCTGCACAAAAAAGGACCGGTGAGATGTGGTGATACCGGTCCTTGCAGTGGCGGCGCATTGTGCATTTGCAGGGCCCCCTTGACAAGTAAAAAAGGGGGGCGAAACTGCATTTTTTTGCACAGGTTAGCGATTGCTTTCCTGCTGGTCAGTCCAGCACGGCCTCCAGCGATTTTTCAAGGAGTCGCAACCCTTCGTCAATCACTGCCGCAGGGGCGGTCAGGGGGGCGAGAAAACGGATGACATTTGCGCGCACCCCGCATGAGAGCAGGATCAGACCGCGCTTGCCCGCCTCGGTCACCAGACGTTTGGTTAGGTCGGGATCGGGCCGGCTGGCATCACGTTGTTTCACCAGTTCCATGGCCACCATGGCTCCGGGTCCACGAATTTGACCTATGCAGTCAAAACGCTCGGCTATGCGTTCCAGTCCCGCCTTGATCTGCTCACCTTGCGCCTGGGCCTTCTGGTTGAGCTGCTCCTCTTCGATCACCTGCAACACCGCCAGCGCGGCGGCGCAGGCAATGGGGGAACCGGCATAGGTGCCACCCAGGCCCCCCGGCTTGGCGGCATTCATGATCTCTGCCTTGCCGACTACTGCAGAGAGCGGGAAGCCCCCCGCCAGACTCTTGGCCAGGGTCATGATGTCCGGCTCGATGCCGGCATACTCGGTGGCGAAGGTCTTGCCGGTGCGGCAGAAGCCGCTCTGGATCTCGTCACAGATGAGCAGAATGCCGTGCTGATCGCAGATGCTGCGCAGCTTTTGCATAAAGCTCGCGGAGGCAGGATAGAAGCCCCCTTCTCCCTGTACCGGCTCGATGATGATGGCGGCAACGCGGGAGGGTTCGATGTCGGCGCTGAAGCAGAGATCGAGGGCGTGCAGGGCATCCTCTTCACTTACCCCCAGATAGTCGGCGGGGAAGGGGATGTGGTAGACCTCACCCGGGAAGGGGCCAAAGCCGGTCTTGTAGGGGACCACCTTGCCGGTGAGCGCCATCCCCATCATGGTGCGGCCGTGAAAGCCCCCCTTGAAAGCGATGGTGCCGCTGCGACCGGTATGGGCGCGGGCGATCTTGATGGCGTTCTCGACTGCCTCGGCACCGGTGGAGAGAAACAGGGTGCGTTTCGGGGTCGGGCCGGGCACCAGGGCGTTGAGCTTTTCGGCAAGCTCGATATAGCCCGGGTAAGGGGTGACCTGAAAGCAGGTGTGGCTGAATTTTTCCAGCTGCTCGCGCACCGCCGCCACCACCTTCGGGTGGTTGTGGCCGGTGTTGAGCACGGCGATGCCGGAGGCAAAGTCGATGTAGCGGTTGCCCTCCACATCCCACAGCTCGGCATTTTGCGCACGGTCGATAAAGACCGGCAGCAGGGTGCCGACGCCGTTGACCACGGCCGCTTCACGGCGTGCTTGCCACGCCTTGTTTGATTCTGACTGACTCATCTTTCCTCCCTGAGGGGCCGCAGCCCCGGATATTCCCTGAAAATGTGGTGGGCGATCTGGCGCCCATTACCGCCGAACAGCCCATCGGGCCAGATCGGCGGCCTGTCGTCTCTGTTTTACTGCCCTAGCGAATGGCGCCAAAGCAGAGATATTTGGTCTCCAGATACTCCTCCAGCCCCTCGGCGGCCCCTTCCCGGCCCAGACCTGACTCCTTGATGCCGCCGAAGGGAGCCAGCTCAGTTGAAATGATCCCCTCGTTGATGCCGACCATGCCGTATTCAAGCTGCTCGGCGACGCGCCAGACACGGGCGATATCGCGGCCATAGAAGTAGGCGGCGAGCCCATAAGGGGTATCGTTAGCCAGCGCGATGGCTTCAGCTTCCGTCTCGAAGCGCACCAGCGGGGCGACCGGGCCGAAGATCTCCTCCTGCAGGATGGGGTTGGTTTTATCCACCTTGCCCAAAATGGTGGGTTGGTAGAAGAGGGGGCCGGCGGGGTGGGCTTCGCCCCCCTGCAGCACTTCGGCACCGGCGGCGACTGATTGCTGCACCAACTCGGCCACCTTGCTGGCGGCAGCCGGGTTGATAAGCGGGCCGATCTGGGTGCCCTCCGCCATACCATCTCCCACCTTGAAGGCTCTGACGGCAGCGGTCAGCTTCTCGGCGAAGGCGTCATAGACACTGGCCTGCACCAGAATGCGGTTGGCACAGACGCAGGTTTGCCCGGCGTTGCGGTATTTGGAGGCGAGTGCCCCGGCCACGGCGGCGTCGAGGTCGGCGTCGTCAAAGACGATAAAGGGGGCGTTACCGCCCAGCTCCAGCGACAGCTTTTTCATGGTGTCGGCGCATTGGCGCATCAGCAGCTTGCCGATGCGGGTGGAGCCGGTGAAGGAGAGCTTGCGCACCACCGGATTGCTGCACAGCTCGTTGCCCACCGCGCTCGCCTGATGGCTGGTGACGATATTGATGACACCGGCGGGGATGCCCGCCTGCTCGGCCAACACCGCCAGCGCCAGCGCGCAGAGCGGCGTTTCTGCGGCGGGTTTGATGACGATGGTGCAACCCGCTGCCAGCGCAGGGCCCGCCTTGCGGGTGATCATGGCAATGGGGAAGTTCCACGGAGTGATGGCGGCGACTACCCCGACCGGCTGCTTGATGGTGGCCAGCCGGCGATCGCCGCTAAAACCCGGGATGGTGCGGCCGTAGGCGCGCTTGCCCTCCTCGGCGAACCACTGGATAAAGCTGGCGCCATAGGCCACCTCGCCCTTGGCTTCCGCCAGCGGCTTGCCCTGCTCGCAGGTCATGATGCGCGCCAGCTCGTCGCTATGGGCTGTGATGGCGGCAAACCAGGCGTAGAGCTTGTTGCTGCGCTCCTTGGCGGTCAGCGCAGCCCAGGCGGGTTGCGCCGCGTGGGCGGCCGCGATGGCGCGGCGGGTATCCTCGGCATCCATGTCGGGCACCTGGGTAATGACGGCCCCGCTGGCAGGATTGGTCACCTCGAAGGTGCGGCCGCTGGCGGCCTCGCACCAGTGACCAGCTATATAGGCACGGGATTTGATCAAGCTTTGATTGGAACTGGTAGCGGACATGGCAAGCCTCGATGATGAAACCTGGCAGCAAGGTGGCGATGATGCGGCTCATCCTGTACTGCTGCCGTATAAAATAATAAGCACAGAGAGACCATAAATTGAGCGCAAATGTTTTTCAAGTGTTAAATATATTTGAATTGTTGGTGTGTCGCATGCTAGAAATTGGGCTGTGTAGCGCAGTTTAACCAGATGAACAGGGTATCGCACGATAAGTGGTGTGCAAAATAATGAACGCCAGGCTGTGTAAGATAGCAAACAGTGATGCCATGGCTGGTCCGCTATTTTAACCAGTGGCAACAGGGAGGTGGCCAATGTACCAACGTGACAAGGGAATCGATGGCGGAGGCCTGCCATGAGCGGGGCGCCAACCCAGAGCAGCAGTACCCGCTCCGGTCAGGGGGCTGCACGGCAGGCGAGCATGGGGGAGCGGCTGGCGGCGGTGCGTCATCAACTGGGGCTCTCCCAGCGGAGGGCGGCCGAGCTGAGCGGCCTGACCCACGGTGCTATCTGCATGATCGAGCAGGATAAGGTGAGCCCCTCGGTCGCCTCGCTGCAAAAGCTGCTCACCGTATATGGCTTGCCATTGTCACGCTTTTTTGCCGAAGAGGAGCTGAGTCGCCCGCCGCAGGTGGTGATCAAGGGTGATCAGTTGATCGAGCTGGGCAGTCAGGGGGTCTCGATGAAGCTGGTGCACAACGGCAACAACCGCCGCCAGCTCGGCTTTATGCTGGAGACCTACCCCCCGGGCACCGACACCGGTGGTCAGGTGACCCACCAGGGAGAAGAGGTGGGCACTGTGCTGGAGGGTTCGGTGATCCTGACCGTGGCAGGAGAGAGTTATCAGCTGGAGGCGGGTGACAGCTATGTGATCGACACTGGCGAACCCCACAGCTTCAGCAATCCGTCGGGGGAGACCTGTCGCATCGTCAGTGCCCATACCCCGGCCAGTTTTTAATCTTGGAATAGGGTTTGCCAACCAAACCGGTAAGGAAACAGGATCATGACCGAACATGTAAACAGTTACTACGCAGCCAGCGCCAATAAACACGCGCCCTACCCGACACTGACCGAGCAGCTGGAGTGCGATGTCTGCGTCATCGGGGCGGGGTATACCGGCCTCTCCAGTGCCCTGCATCTGGTGGAGAAGGGCTACAAGGTGGTGGTACTGGAGGCAGCCCGGGTCGGTTTTGGCGCCAGCGGCCGCAACGGCGGCCAAATAGTCAACTCCTACAGCCGCGACATTGATACCATAGAAGCGAACTGCCCGCCTGATCAGGCCAGGCTGCTCGGTTCCATGCTGTTTGAGGGGGGGCAGATCATCCGCGAGCGGATCAAACGCTACAACATCCAGTGCGATCTGCAGGAGGGGGGCGTCTTTGCCGCCGAGACCGAAAAACAGTTCCACGAGCTCAAGGCGCAGCAGGCGCGCTGGCAGAAGTGGGGCAACGACAAGCTGGAGCTGCTCGATGCCAGAGGCGTGCGCGAAGTGGTGGCGAGCGATCGCTACGTCGGCGCCCTGCTCGACAAGAGCGGCGGCCATATTCACCCCCTCAATCTGGCTCTCGGCGAGGCTGAAGCGATCCGCATGCAGGGTGGGCAGATCTTCGAGCAGTCAGCCGTTACCAGCATCACCCCGGGCCAGCCTGCTCTGGTCAAGACAGCCAAAGGAGCGGTGAAAGCGCGCTACATAGTGGTGGCCGGTAACGCCTACCTCGGCAATCTGGTGCCCGAGCTCGCTGGCAAGAGCATGCCCTGTGGCACCCAGGTGATCGCCACCGAGGTGCTGGGGGAGGAGCGGGCCCGCGAGCTGCTGCCGCAGAATTACTGCCTGGAGGATTGCAACTACCTGCTCGACTACTACCGCACCAGCGCCGATCACCGGCTGATCTATGGCGGCGGCGTGGTCTATGGCGCACGGGATCCGGCAGATATCGAGCGGCTGATCATCCCCAAAATGCTCAAGACCTTCCCCCAGCTTAAAGACGTCAAGGTGGAGTACACCTGGACCGGCAATTTCCTGCTCACCCTGTCGAGGCTGCCACAGTTTGGTCGCATCGGCCCCAACATCTACTACATGCAGGGCTACAGCGGCCACGGTGTTACCTGTACCCATCTGGCGGGCAAGCTGCTCTCCGAGGTGCTGAGCGGTCAGGCGGAGCGTTTCGATGCCTTTGCCAAGCTGCCGCACTATCCCTTCCCGGGCGGTCGCCTGTTCCGCATTCCCTTCACCGCCGCGGGCGCCGCTTGGTACACCTTGCGCGATCGGTTGGGGGTATAAGGGCTGCCCGGCGAGAAATATGGTCTGGTGCTGGCGACGATGCGAGCGCAGATGCCAGCACAAATGCCGAAAAACAGAAGGCCACCGCGAGGGTGGCCTTCTGTTTTACCCGAAGCGGGTTGCCGCGATTAGCTGTAATAGGCTTCGACGGTGCCCTTGAGTTTGATCAGGATGGGTTGACCACGGCGATCCAGCGCCTTGGGGGAGGGGATCTTCACCCAGCCTTCACTGATGCAGTACTCCTCGACATCGGTGCGCTCTTTGCCGTTCAGGCGAATACCGATCGGGTGCTCGAAGCAGGCTGCCACATAGTGAGGGCTGCGGGGATTGCAGGAGAGGTGATCCGGCAGAGCCGGTTTGGTGCTGGTATCGCTCATCGATATAACCCGAAATGAATAAAAAGTGGGTCATTGTAGAGAATGCCGCCATGGCATTCAAGGCGGCCACAATACCGGCCAAGGCGGGCGGCCATTTATGTTGGTGACTTGCTTATCCCCGTTGCCAATCCATCCCCAGCTCGGGGCGACCGCTATGCCCGATCCGGATTGCGTTATCGGGCATAGCGTCTATTACAGGCTGACTTCTATTTGCGGGTCAGCTTGTCGAGGTAGCCCATGGCGAAGGCCGAGAGGACAAAGGTGATGTGGATCAGCAGGTACCACTTGATCTTGTCGTTGGGGAGGTTTTCGGCATTCATAAACACCTTGAGCAGGTGAATGGAGGAGATGGCGACAATGGAGGCGGCGACCTTGTTTTTCAGGGAGCCGGCATCGAGCTTGCCGAGCCACACCAGTTTGTCGCTCTCATCCCCTACATCGAGGCGCGAGACGAAGTTCTCATAGCCGGAAAACATCACCATCACGATAAGTCCCCCCACCAGGGTGATATCGATCAGCGACAGTGTGACCAGCACCAGATCCACCTCTTTCATCTCCAGTATGTTGGGCAGGATATGGAGGATCTCCTGAAAGAATTTCACCCCCAGTGCCAGCAGTATGAGGCTGAGCCCAAGATAGATGGGGGCCATGATCCAGCGGGATGCGTACATCAATCTTTCAAACATGTTTTCCATAGTGCGATTAAAGATCCATCAAATGGTTAACAAACGAGTCGGCCATAGCTTAACCGAGATGCCTCACATCTCAAGCATCTCGATAGCATATTGCTGAATTGGGTGGTGCCAGGCAGGATTTTTTAACCCCGGGGAGGGCGATGGAGCGGTTGGCAGGGCTCGTGGCCTTGCCCATCCGGTGTCAGGGAAGATCCAGGGTAAAGCGGGCACCGCCGAGGGGAGATTCATCGACCCGGATCTGGCCGCCGTAGCTGTGAACGATCTCGGTCACGACAGCCAGACCGATGCCCTGGCCGGGCGAGCTGTCAGCGCGCACGCCACGCTGAAAGATCTGCTCCGATTTGGCCGGATCGATGCCCGGGCCATCATCTTCTACCTCGATGCGTAACCGATCGAGATGGCGGCGTACTGTCACCTTCACTTCGCTGATGGCAAATTTGCAGGCGTTGTCGAGCAGGTTGCCCATCAGTTCCATCAGATCGCCCTGTTCGCCGTGGAAGAGGGCATCATCATCGAACTGGAAGTGGGTCTGCAGCTTCTTGTGGCGATAGACCTTGGCCAGACTGGCCAGCAGCTTCTCGATGAGCGGTACCGGCTCGGTGCCCTTGCTGGCGAGGCGCTGGCGACCGGTGACGGCTCGTCTGAGTTGGTACTGGATCATCTGATCCATGGTGAGGATCTGTTCATTGATGTTGTCGTGGATCTCCCTCCCCAGCTTCATTTCGCGGGTGGTGATCTGGATCAGCGCCAGCCGTGTTTTCAGGCTGTGAGCGAGATCGTTGAGGGCATGCTGGTAGCGCTGGGTCTGCTGGCGTTCGTTCTCCAGCAACTGGTTGATGGAGTCGGTCAGCGGGGCCAACTCCCGTTCAAAATCATGGGCGATAGCATCCCGCTTGCCTGCCCGGATGTCGTCGAGCTGATTGGCGATAGTGCGCAGGGAGCGGAGGCTCCAGAAGGTGGTGAGCAGCAGCAGCCCGGCCAGCAGCAGATAGGCGAGCAACGCCTGTTTGGCCGTCTGGTAGAGGTAGGCGCGGGACTCTTCGTGATAGCGTTTGGCCGAGTCAATCATCACCACGTAGTAGGCTGTGGTGCCGCTGCCGGGATTGCGGGTAAAACGCAGGCTGTAGACGAAGTAGCTCTCGCCGTTCTTGATGGTGTGCTTCTTGAAGAAGTAGTCGAGATCCATTCCCCCCAGATACTTCATCAGGTCCCGACAGATGGTCTGTTTGGCCTTGATCACCTCCGGCATATGGAGGCTCGACCAAATCAGCTCGCCATCGGCACGACAGATCAGCGTATCGAGATTGCTGTTACTGACCTGGCGGGAAATGCGTCCGATCTCGGTGGCTTCGCTGTTGACTGGCTTGGTAGAGGAGAACATCTTGGCAAGGTTCTCCTGCATGCCGGCGCTCGCCTTCTGGCTCTGCTCCTCCATATGGCCGAGGTATAGGGCATAGACGGCGAACCCCATGCTCAGTGCGATGACCAGCAGCGAACTGAGCAGCAGTTTGATGTGCAGAGAGCTGCGGAGCATCCTGATGGGACGTGGCAGATGAAACTGCATCAGCTACAGGAGAGGTTGAAGATGTAGCCCTGACGACGGATGGTCGAGATGGGTTGAATCGTCCCTTCCGGATCTAGCTTTTTGCGCAGGCGGCTCACCATCACCTCTATGGTGTTGGGATCCCCCTCTCCATCGCCGTAGAGCTGGTCGAGTAACTGCTGCTTGGAGACCACCTGACGGGCGTTGCGCATCAGGTACTCCAGAATCAGGTATTCAAAGCTGGTGAGCACTGCCACTTCACCGTCGATGGTCAGCTCCTTGCGGGAGAGATCCAGCTCGTAATCACCGGCCTTCACTCTGGGGGAGATAAAGCCGGCGCTGCGGCGCATCAAGGCATTGAGGCGGGCCAGCAACTCATCTTTCTGGAACGGTTTGACCAGATAGTCATCAGCCCCCGCCTCCAGTCCTTCGACCTTGTCCTGCCAGTTGCCACGGGCGGTCAGCACAATGATGGGGAAGGGGATCTGCCGTTCGCGCAGTTGGCGGATCAACTGCAAGCCATCCATATCGGGCAGACCGAGATCGATGATCGCCACATCAATGGGGTAGTCGGCGGCATAGTGCAACGCAATTCCGGCCTGATCGGTGCTGTATACCTGATTGTTGGCTTCGGTCAGCAGAGAGGAGAGGTGGTGATTGAGCAGCTTGTCGTCTTCGACCAACAGAATTTTCATGATGTGAACGGTCATAGGGGTCCAGACTGTCAATTAGAAAGTGTATGTCGCTTTGAGTCAATTCGAATCCTATCGTGCAGCTCCTGTATCGGGACTGAATCATAAGGCGTTCTGCTTGTAGAGACCTGTCAGAGGCCTGAGCAGTGGGCCGCTTCAGAGACACCGGTCTTGTCGCGTTCAAAAAACAGAAGGGGCAATGTGTGCCCCTTCTGTTTTTGTTCTGCTGCTTGTTAGCTGCGGCGTGGCGGCAGCATATTGGTGAGGGTGTTGTCTTTGAGAATATGGTGGTGATAGAGGGCCGCCACCGTGTGCAGGCCGATCAGGGCGTAACCGATATTGCCCAGCGTCTCGTGTACCTCCTTGATCAGCCCCTTGAGGTCCGGACTTGGGGAGAGCAGGGCAGGCAGCTCAAGCCCGAAGAAGGGGATGGGCTTGCCCGCGGCGCTCAGCAGCAGCCAGCCAAACAGCGGGGTGAGAATAAGAAAACCGTAGAGGGCGAGGTGGGCCAGTTTTGCCAGCTTGTGCATGACTGGGGAGAGCTCGGGCACGATGCGCGGCGTCGGGCTCATCCAGCGCAGGGCCAGTCTGACAAACACCAGGGCGAAGATAAGCAGCCCCAGCATAAAGTGCCACTCCTTCATCAGATCCCGGCCAGGGTCCCCTTTGGGGAAGATATCGCGAAATTCGATCAGGGCGTAGACGGCGATCATGGCCCACAGGGTCAGCCAGTGCAGCCCGATATTCAGGGTGCCATAACGTTGTTCACTGTTCATCAGCATAGGTTTGTTCCTTCGAAGTGCTGTCACATCCGTGTGGCATCCCCGCACTCAAACGTGTCGGAGCGAGGCCAGATCCTTTGGCGGCAACCGTCGGGCTGCCATGCTTGCCATACATCGATAGCCTGCTGCTGGCCTCAGTCAGAGAGGAGATGCCCTCTGCTGTCTGCATGGTATCACTGGCAAACGGGTGAATAGTCTGATCAATGCCACACAATTTACAGGCTCATTAAGCCCCTTGTGACGTGAAGAAGGCGTGAAATAGCATCAGTGATGTCGGCCCGCCAAGGTTCAGGCGGGCTCGATGGCCAGCACCACGCAATCCGGCTCGCTGATGCGAAAACGGACGTTGCAGTCAAACAGCCGTACCCCGTACTCCTTCTCATCGGGCTTGCCCTTCTTGTAGGCGGGGCGTGGATCTTGCGCCAGCACTTCGCTCACCAGCTGGCGTAGCTCGGGGTGAGCCTTGAGCCAGGGTTGTAGTTGTTGCTCGGCCTCGGCACTGAAACTCACAGCCAGCGGCGGGGTGGGCGCGCCGGGGGCAAAGCCACCACGGGCATCCGGCAGGCTGTCGGCATAGGGAATATAAGGCTTGATATCGACGATGGGGGTGCCATCGAGCAGATCCACCGCCCCCAGCTCCAGCCACAGCTTGCCCCGCTCACGGCCGATCCCGTGCAACTCGACCACCGAGAGCCCTAGCGGATTGGGGCGGAAGGTGGAGCGAGTGGCAAAAACCCCGACCCGCTCGTTGCCGCCAAGGCGTGGCGGGCGCACCGTCGGGTGCCAGCCCTGCGCCATGGTCTGGTGAAAGACGAAGCTGAGCCACAGATGGGAGAACTGCTCGATGCCGCGCAGCACATCCGGCTGATCGTAAGGGGGGAGCAGCTCGAGGCGGGCGCGGGCCGATTTGACCAGACCGGGCTGGCGGGGGATGGCGAACTTCTCCTTGTAGGGAGAGCGGATGATCCCGAGGGTGTCGATTTCGAACTTCATGGCGGATCCTGACTGAAAACCCCGGCAATTTAGCACAGGCGGCCCCAAAACGCAGGCTCGGCCTCGATACGCCCTTTTCTGCGGCGCTGCCGTGATCCCTGTCCCATCCCGGCCAGTCGGGGGCTGTGCCATGCCGTCAAGTTGCGTAGGGTGGAGGCAACTGGCGTGTCAGGATGAAATGTGCGCACTCGCGCCGAAGGGAGGGAGAGGGATGAAACTGCTGATTATCGGTGGCACCAGTTTTTTGGGGCGCCACCTCACCGCGCTCGCGCTGGATTGGGGCCATGAAGTGACTCTGTTCAACCGTGGCCTGCACCAGCATCCGGATTGGCGCGATCTGGTGCAGCTCACCGGTGACAGGGACAATAGCCTGAGCGCCCTGCAAGGGGCCGGGTTGCAGTGGGATCTCGTCATCGATACCTGTTGCTATCGCCCCGAGCAGGCGGCAAGCCTCTCGGCCGCCTTGCGCGGGCGCTGCGCGCGGCTGATCTTTATCTCCACCATCAGCGTCTATCGCGATTTCTCACTGCCCGGAATGGATGAGTCGGCGCCGCTGCATGCTATCCCCGAAGGGGAAATGCCCACTGACTATGGCCCCCTCAAGGTGTTGTGCGAGCAGGAGTATCGCGCCCGCTGGGGTGAGCGGCTTTGCATCTTGCGCCCGGGCGTGCTGTGTGGCCCCCATGATCCCACCGGTCGCATGGCCTGGTGGATTAAGCGGGTGCTGCAGGGTGGGCCCTGGTTGTTGCCGGGCAGTGGCGAGGATCGCTTGCAGTATCTCGATGTGCGCGACTGCGCCGAGTTTGTGTTGCGCGCGGCCGAGCAGCAGTTGGGGGGCATATTCAACCTGCTCAAACCCGGTATTACCTTGAGTGACTGGCTGGAGCGGCTGAGCGCCCGGTTGCAGCCCACTCGCCCCATCCAGCCCGAGTGGCTGCCCTGGCCCACCCTGATGGCGGCCGGTATCGAGCCCTGGCAGAGCTATCCCACCCTGCTGCCCTGCGCGCAGGCGGAGTTTGCCGGTTACGGCTCTATAAGCGCCGAGGCGGCCATCGTCCACGGGTTGAACTTCCGGCCGCTGGAGGAGACCGCCGCCGACCTTGCCCACTGGCTGGCCATCGAGCCTGCCGCCGGGGTAGCGGAACATGCCATGACTCAGGCCGAGGAGGCTTTGCTGCGGCAGCAGCTGCTGGAGCCCAGTTTGTAATAAGAGAGAGTGCATCGAGCCGCTGCTGTCGAAAATTGCTGCAATAGCGCGAACATAACGAGAGAGGGCATCCTGCGGGATGCCCTCTCTGTCTATCCATGCCTGATGGTTGCCGAATAGAGGCTGACGCGATTCCCCGTCCCATCGCTGTCGCTCACCGAGTTAGCGGATGGCGGCCCCAGCGGCTACCAGCAGCTCTTTCAAGATGGCGCGATGGCAGCGGGACTCCTGCGCGCAGTAACAACCCACCGATAGATTGGTGGTGTGGGAGAGGGCGGCCAGCAGCGCCAGATCGTGCCTGGCGGCAGGTTGCGCCATCTCGGTCTTGTACTGCTTGCCAAACGCCGCCCACTGGGCGGGTGTCTCGGCTGCCTGCCCCAGCTTCATGGTCTCGCTGCTGGGGGCCAGATTGGGGAACCAGACATCGTACCAATGCTGGCTGGCAAATTCGCTCTTGGGTATGCCGCGGGGCGGGCGGCGCACAGTGCCGATCCGCAGCCCCTCATCGGGCAGGCGCGGGCTGCCAAGGCGAACGATAGCGAGGGCCATGACAGTGGGTTACTTCTCTTCGGCCACTTTCAGCGCCTGCCCGTAGCAGATCACCTGTTTCAGGCAGCCCGGGGTGTCGCTGAATTCGGCACACTTGTCGATGGTGACGCCGTTGCCGCCCATGTCGGCGGCGCGGCGGCGGGCCAGGGTGCGCGCTTCACCGGCGTTGGGCACCGGCTGGTTGGCATCGGCCTGGCAGGATTCACCCTCGATGGTACCGAGGTAGAGGTAGTTGAGGTCAGCCAGCTCATCCTGCTCATAGATGCGCACGCTACCGGGTTTGAAGTATTCGTCGAAGTTCTCTTTATCCAGATTGCTGTTGAAGGCGTAGTTGGCACAGCCGGAGGCAATCAGGGGCATCATCAGGATCAGGCGTTTCATCGTCTCGTATCTTGTGTCGGTGATGAGGACAGTAGAAATGCGCAGGCGCTCCATGTCGGCATCTTGTTGAATAATGAGGGGGACATTATAGGGGCCAGCCGCCTGCGGCGACCAGCCCCGTTTTACGCCCGGTTGTCAGGGTGTGAGCCCCATCAGGCTGATATCAGCCTGATATCAAACCGGTGCCAGCCGCTGATAGAGACTGCGGTAGTAATCATCCGCCAGCAGCTCGTTGTGAGGGGCGCAGAGGCGGATCTGTCCCTCTTCCATCAGGGCAATCCGGTCCATCTGCTCCATCCCCAGCAAGCGGTGGGAGATGAGCAGCAAGGTGCGATCTGCCCCGAGCCGGAACAGCAGATCCATGATCTCCCGCTCGGTCTGGCTGTCTAGCCCTTCGGTCGGTTCGTCCAGCAGCCAGAGCGGCGCATCGTGCAGCAGGGCACGGGCGATGCCGATACGGCGACGCTCACCACCGGAGAGGGGGCGGCCGCCGTCACCGAGCCAGGCGTCGAGGCCCGCCTCATCTTCCAGCAGATTGGCCAGTCCGACCTGGGTCAGCACCGCAATCAGCTGCTCGTCAGAGGCGGTCGGGGCGGCCAGTTTGAGGTTGCCCCGCAAGGTATCGGCAAACAGATGCACCCGCTGGCTCACCACCGAGATGGAGGCGCGCAGCGCCCCTTCGCTATAGTCGGTGAGCGGCTTGCCACCCAGCAGGATCTTGCCAGCCTGCGGGCTCCACTCCCGGGTCAGCAGCCCCATCAGGGTCGATTTGCCGCAGCCGGTCTGGCCCAGCAGCGCCAGCTTCTCACCGGCGTGCAGTTGCAGGGTGCAGCCACGCAGCACCGGTTGGGGGTTGCCGGGGTAGCCAAAATAGAGGTCATTGATCTGCAGCGCGCCAGCGGTAGCGTGGGTCTGTTCGTCGCCCCACATGGGGGCTTTTGCTTCTTGCAGGATCTCGTTCAGGCGGCGTGCCGAGGTGAGGCTGGTGGAGAGGTGCTGGAAAGCCCCCGCCAGCGGCATCAGAGCCTCGAAGCTTGCTAGGGTGGCAAAGACCATCAATGCGGTAATCGGGTCGGGCGCAGCACCCGCCACACCATGACCGGCCAGCCAGAGCATCAGGGTTAGGGTCCAGCCGCTCAGCAGTTGCACCGAGAAGTTGGCCAGCCCGCTCACCTTGGCCATCCGGGCCTGCGCGGCGAGCAGCGCCTGTTCGGCTTGTTGCAGCTCAACCAGCGCCTTGGGGGCGGCGGCAAACATCTGCAGCTCGGCCTGACCATCCAGATAGTCCACCATCCGGGTACGCAGGGTTGATTTTTCCGCAATCAGCGCCTGACCGGGGCGACGGCCGAGGAAATAGAACACCAGCGGCAGGGCAATCATGCCAAACAGCAGAATGGCTCCCAGGGTAAGGGCGAGGCGACTGTCGAAAAACGACAGGAAGAAGACCAGTCCGGCAGTGCTGAGCAGGGCCGCGCCTATGGGGGTGATCAGCCGCAGATAGACGTGGTCCATCGCATCGATGTCGGCCACCAGTCGGTTGAGCAGATCCGCCTGACGGAAACCGGCCAGGGTACCTGTGGAGAGCGGCGAGAGTTTCTGCCAGAACCAGACCCGCAGTCGGGTCAGCACCCGGAAGGTGGCATCATGGCTCACCACCCGCTCACCCCAGCGACCGGCGGTGCGAACGATGGAGAAGAAGCGCACCCCACCGGCGGGGGTCATGTAGTTAAAGGCATGGGTCGTCGCAACGGTCATCCCCGCCACGGCGGCGGCAGAGAGGAACCAGCCGGAGAGGGAGAGCAGCCCCATGCCGGCGGCCAGGGTCACCAGCGCCAGCAGCAAACCAATGGTGAGGCTGAGCCAGTGTTGGCGATAGAGGCGCAGAAACGGCAACAGATCACTCATCGAGAGAACCTCCGGAACGTTGGGAGAGCAGGCGGGCAAAAGGCCCCTGCCCAGAACTAAGTTGCTGGAAGTTGCCTTGCTCCACCAGCTGGCCGCGGGCCAGCACCATTATCTTGTCCATCTTGGTAAGCTGGTCGAGGCGGTGGGTGATCATCAGCAAGGTCTGGCCAGCCATCACTTGCTCAATGGTGGTCATGATGGCGCGTTCGGAGTGGCGATCCAGACTGGCGGTCGGCTCATCGAGCACCATCAGCTGGGTTGATTTGAGCAGGGTACGGGCCAGTGCGAGGCGCTGAGCCTGACCGACCGAGAGGCCGCCCGCCTGATCGCCGACCGGATAGTCGAGCCCCTTCTCCATGGCAAATTCCCACGCCTGCGCCCGTTTCAGGGCATCTTCCAGCTCGGCATCGCTGGCCGTTGGCTTGGCCAGCAGCAGGTTGTCGCGCAAGGAGGCGTGGAACAGCTGCGGGTTTTGCGAGAGCCAGCCTAACTGCAGGCGCCACTGGCTCATGTCGAGGGTGGCGAGCTCCTGTCCGTTGACCTTGAGTTCACCGCGATAGGGGGCAAAGCCGAGCAGGGCGTTGACCAGCGAGCTCTTGCCTGCGCCGCTGACGCCGATGAGGGCGGTACGTGAACCGGCTTCCAGGGTGAAGTCGATGGGGCCGACCAGCACCTTGCCCTCGGCGCTCAGCACTTCAAGGCCTTTTGCTTCTACCTTGACCGGGCTGTCGGCATGGAATGGCGCTGTGCCTGCGGCCGGTTCGCTCACCTCGGCTTCGAGGAATTCAAGCAGCTGTTCGGCGGCGCCAATGGCCTGCGCCTTGGCGTGGTAGTGGGCACCCAGTTCCCGCAGCGGGGCATAGAACTCGGGGGCGAGAAACAGCACGAACAGGCCGGTAAAGAGGGTGACCTTGACCCCATAGCTACCAAAGTTCAGATGGTCGATATAAGAGAAGCCGAAGTAGACGGCGACCAGCGCCACTGAAATAGCGGCGAAGAACTCCAGCACGGCGGTGCTCAAAAACGCCAGGCGCAGCACTTCCATGGTGCGCTCGCGAAAATCTTCCGAGGCGTCGCGAATGGCGTCACCTTCCGCTTGGGTCCGCATAAAGAGTTGCAGGGTACGCAGCCCCTTCAGGCGATCGAGGAAGTGGCCGGAGAGACGGGCCAGCGCCTGAAAATTGCGGCGGTTGGCATCGGCGGCGCCCACACCCACCAGGATCATAAAGATGGGGATGAGGGGCGCCGTGCCCAGCAGGATCAGACCTGCCGCCCAGTTGACCGGGAATACAGCCACCAGAATCACCACCGGAATAAAGACGGCGATGGCCATCTGTGGCAGATAGCGGGAGAAGAAATCCTGCATGTTTTCAATCTGTTCCAGCAACAGGCTGGCCCAGCTACCGGCCGGACGGCGCTGGATATAGGCAGGGCCGAGACGACCCAAGCGAGTGAGCACCAGCTGGCGGATGGTCTGGCGCACAGCACTGCCCGCCCTGAAACTGGCCACTTCGCGGCCATAGGCCAGCGCCGCTTTGCCAAGCGTCACCAGCAGCAGGGTAATAAAGAGTGTGATGGATTGCTCGGGCGTTGAGTCTTCGATGATAAAGCCGTGCAACAGGGTCGCCAGCAGCCAGGCTTGCGCCACCATCAGAATGCCTTGGCCAAGGCCAAAAGCGATGGATATCGTGATCCAGCGGCGACCGTGACTCGATTGCTTGCGCAACCAGCCATAGAGACGTTTTTGCGTTTTTTTATCCATTACCACCATCCTCGCTTCGAGTGGCGCAAGACTATCCTTGCCGTTTGGCCTTGGCAACCTTGTAAATTATCTGTGTTGAAAATGTTTGATTGAAAAAGCAACTGTCTGCTCAATCCTTGTCCGAACAGATTGATTTATTGAAAAAAGTGGCAAAGGCGCCATTGCGCTCGGCGGCAAAATGCATATAGTAGGAGCCCTGACGCGGGTGTAGTTCAATGGTAGAACGGTAGCTTCCCAAGCTGCATACGTGGGTTCGATTCCCATCACCCGCTCCAAATTTGAGATGCCAGGCGGGCATCGTATAATGGCTATTACCTCAGCCTTCCAAGCTGATGATGCGGGTTCGATTCCCGCTGCCCGCTCCAGCTTCAAAACAAAAAGCCCACTCCTGCGAGTGGGTTTTTTGTTTTTCATCTGTCTTGTGCGCAGTTCGACGTCACGCTCACCGTTTCTCAGCTTTAAGGCAAACCGCAGAGACAGAAAAGGCGCCCGAGGCGCCTTTTCAGATCAACAGCGTAGCGGGAGCTTATTCCTGCTCCAGTTCACCACAGAAACGGTAGCCTTCGCCGTGAATGGTGGCGATGATCTCCGGAGTATCGTTAACGCTTTCGAAGTGCTTGCGAATGCGACGGATTGTCACGTCAACGGTACGGTCGTGGGGCTTGAGCTCACGGCCGGTCATCTTCTTCAGCAGCTCGGCGCGGGTCTGGATCTGGCCCGGGTTTTCGCAGAAGTGCAGCATGGCGCGGAACTCGGAGCGCGGCAGCTTGAACATGTCGCCAGTCGGGCTGACCAGTGCGCGGCTGTTGATATCCAGCGCCCAGCCGTTGAACAGGTAGCGCTCAACCAGCTTCTTCTCTTCGCCACCGGCTGCCACGTTCATGGTGCGGCTCAGCAGGTTGCGGGCACGGATAGTCAGTTCGCGCGGGTTGAACGGCTTGGTGATGTAATCATCGGCGCCGATCTCCAGACCCAGGATCTTGTCAACCTCGTTGTCACGACCGGTCAGGAACATCAGGGCGATGTTGTCGTTCTCACGCAGCTCACGGGCCAGCAGCAGGCCGTTCTTGCCCGGCAGGTTGATGTCCATGATCACCAGATTGATGGTGTGGGAAGTGAGGGCCTGGTGCATTTCGTCGCCGTTGTTGGCTTCGAGCACGATGTAGCCTTCGGCTTCAAAAATGCTTTTCAGGGTATTGCGTGTGACCAGCTCGTCTTCGACGATCAGAATGTGTGGTGTTTGCATGAGTATTCCCAGATTCTTATCAGTTAATTATCTTAAATTTAACACTCTTTGGCGTTTCAAACCGATTTCCTGACTGATCCTGAAAATTTATTACGTCATCCTGGGTATGAGAGTCAGGTCGGAATATCGCGAATTAGGCATCAGTACCGGCAAGTATCCCTGTGCCACTTATAGGTTCCCGACAAGTCTGGTCGAGCAGAGCCTGGAAAGGTCGTCCATTACGAAAGTGGCCGCATTTTATCAGTTAACAGGAGCATAACAACACTCTTTGCCGTCAGATAGCAACTTTTTAACTCTGATTTGATATAGGTCAAACCCTGGTACAGCAGCATCATACTTGGCCTGAACCGGGTTTTCGCCCCTACAAAATGTAATGGAATGTAACATGTGATTGACATGAATTTGTGGGAAAACTACAAGAAAATCTGCTTTATCGCGCCATTTGAGCCACCAGACTGGTCTGCCTTTGCCATCATCACAGCTTGGAATCCGGCCAGCCAGTGGGTCACAGAACGACGCAATATGCGGCGGGAACGGGCGCTGTGGCGCCATCTGACCGTGGATTTGCAGGTGCCCGTGGTGGGGCCATTTTGGGGATCTGACCCGGACGAACGCTGGCAGGAGTCATCGCTGGCGGTGGCGCTATCTCTGCCACAAGCCCGTCAGCTGGCTGCCCGTTTTGGCCAGAATGCTCTCTACTGGGTGGAGGATGGCCAGCTCTGGCTGGTGCCGGTATTGACTGATAAATCAGCAGTTTGTCTGGGCAATATTGAATCCTTCTGGATTGCCAGAAACCTTGCCTGATGAAAGAATGAACACCTTCATGTATCTGAAAGGAATCAAATCATGCTGGATCTCCTGCCCGACCTCTGCGATCAACATGGCGACTTGCTGCAAGTGGCCGACCCGGTGTTTCAGGATTTTGGCGGCAAGGCCATCTTCTATGGTCGCGCCGTAACGCTCTCCTGTTATGAAGACAACAGTCTGGTGCGGGATCTGGTGACCCGCCCCGGTCACGGCAAGGTGATGGTGATCGACGGCGGCGGCTCGCTGCGCCGTGCGCTGCTGGGCGATCAACTGGCGGTCAAGGCGGTGGAGCAGGGGTGGGAGGGTATCCTGATCCACGGCGCGGCGCGGGATGTGGGCACTCTGGCGACACTGGCGCTCGGGGTCAAGGCGCTGGCGGCCTGTCCGGTCAAGACCGAGAAGCGAGGATTGGGAGAGCTGGGGGCCGTGGTCAGCTTTGCCGGGGTGACCATCCACGAAGGGGATTATGTCTATGCGGATCGCAACGGCGTGGTGGTGAGCGCCACGCCGCTGTTGTGATCATCAGAAATTGAAGCCGACCCCCAGACTCAGTGCCTGATCGGCAGTGATGGCGCTGACGCCGTAGTTGGCGGTGAGGGAGAGTCTGGGGGTCAGCAGCAGGCTGGAGTTGAGCTCCAGCAGGGTGCTGGCCTTGTTGAGATCGAGATGCTTGATCTGGCTGCCGATATTGAATGCTGGAGAGAGCTGGTAGCGTACCCCCGAACTCATATTGAAACCGGATGTGCGATTCTGATCCGCCACCGCCGGGCCCGCTTCCATAAAGAGGGTCACATCATCCACCACCGGATATTGATAGCCGCTATTGACCAGCCAGAGATCAAAACTGTCGCTGTGATGGCTATGGCCATTGAGCAACACACCCGAGTAACTTTTGACATAGAGAGACGGGTTGGATTGCGGCTGAACCACTGCCCAGTCGGCGGCCTGTACGGCCATGCTGGCGCAGGTTGCAAGCAGTGTGATGATGAGTGATTTGACCATTCGTTTCCCCTCCCTGGGTCCGGAACTGAGCCTAAGCATGGCACATGCCAGCTGGTAGTAAAGTGAAGCGTGATCACAATAAAATCCTTTGGCATGGGCGCCAGCCATGTTAAACAGGCTGCCGTATTGATGGCTCTAATCATTAAGAGGTGAATCCATGAACAAGAAACTGACTCTGCTGGCCGCGCTGGCACTGGGAGGCTGCGCAATGGCAACAGGTTCCAGCATGGCTCAACTGCAAGCATCCAGCTGGCAGCTGCAAGGCGCCACCGGCGATACCTTCACCCTGCAAGTGGTCGACGGCAAGGTGGCGGGCAAGGGCGGCTGCAACCGCTATTTTGGCGGTATTACCAAGCAGGGTGACGGTGTCTTGACGCTGGGCGCCATGGGCTCCACTCGCATGATGTGCATCGGCGACGCCATGAACAAAGAGACCGAGTTCCTGCAAAAGCTGGAGAAGGTGGCAACCTACTCCATCAACGGCAACCAGCTGACTCTGAGCGATGCCAACAAGGCGGCCCTGCTCACCTTTAACGCTGTGCCTGCTGCCAAATAAGGCACGCGTTTGTCTGATTGCCCCGACAGCGCTGACTGTCTGATACGCCCTCCCTCTGGAGGGCGTCTGTTTATCTGCGACGAACCCTGCGTGGTCGTCCGCTACTGTTGTTCACTCGTCGATTCTCCAGTCAGCCCGCTTTGATGCCAGAACCTCATATCTTCGCTTCGGTACGTATCTTGATCATTTCAATAATTCTTGTATAGTTGAAATAAAAGGTCACACCAAGGGGAGTGAAGATGAACAAAGAGATGGCCACCAAGGTCTTTGAATCGCTGGCATCCGGCATCCGGCTCGATGTGTGGCGGCTGCTGGTGAAGGCGGGGCTGGAGGGGCGAGTCGCCGGTGAACTGGCCAGCGAGCTCGATATTGCCCCCAATACCCTCTCGTTTCACCTCAAGGCGATGCTCAATACCGGTCTGCTGTCGGTGGAACAGGAGGGGCGCTTTCTGCGCTACCGCGCCAATATTCCCCTGATGCTGGATGTGATCGCCTACCTCACCGAGGAGTGCTGCGCCGGTCATCCCGAGGCGTGCGGCGTGATGCGTGCCGAGTCAGCCTGCTCCCCCCATGTTCTGCCTGCGCAGCCCTGCTGCAACAAGGAGTAATGCCATGTCCTCCATTCAGATTTTTGATCCTGCCCTCTGCTGCTCCAGCGGAGTTTGTGGCACCGAGGTTGATCAGGCTCTGGTCACTTTCGCAGCCGACCTTGCCTGGGCCAAGGAGCAGGGGGTGGCCATCGAGCGTTTCAATCTGGCCCAGCAGCCGATGCAGTTTGCCGAGACACCTGCCGTCAGCGCTTTTCTGACCCACGCCGGGGAGGAGGGGTTGCCACTGGTGCTGGTAGAGGGACAGGTGGTGTTGACCGGCCGTTATCCGAGCCGCAGCGAGCTGGCTCGTTATGCCGGGCTGTCTGCGCCGCAAGCGGCCATCAAGGGGATCGTCAAGGGCGGCTGCTGCTCCGGCAGCGGTTGCTGCTGAGTCGTGACGCACCATTCGGGAGAGGCTATGTACCATTTTCTGACCAATCCACCGCCGTTTCTCTTTTTCACCGGCAAGGGCGGGGTGGGCAAGACCTCGCTGGCTTGCGCCAGTGCGGTAGCGCTGTGTGATATTGGCAAGCGGGTGCTGCTGGTGAGCACAGATCCTGCCTCCAACGTGGGGCAGGTGTTTGCCACCGAGATCGGTAATCGCGTCACCGCCATCGCCGCTGTGCCTGGTTTGTCGGCGCTGGAGATTGATCCCCCCGCGGCGGCCAAAGCCTATCGGGAGCGGATCGTCGGGCCGGTGCGCGGCAAGTTGCCCGAGAGCGTGGTGCGCAGCATCGAGGAGCAGCTCTCCGGCGCCTGCACCACCGAGATCGCCGCCTTTGACGAGTTCACCGCGCTGCTGACCGACCCGGCGCTGCTGGCCGAGTATGACCATATCGTCTTTGATACGGCCCCAACCGGCCACACCATCCGGCTGCTGCAACTGCCGGGCGCCTGGAGCGAATTTCTGGAGCAGGGCAAGGGGGATGCCTCCTGCCTTGGCCCGCTGGCGGGGCTGGAGAAGCAGCGCAGCCAGTATGGCGAGGCGGTCGCCGCCCTGGCGGATGCTGCCCGTACCCGGCTGGTGCTGGTGGCGCGCGCCCAACAATCCACTCTGCGGGAAGTGGCCCGCACCCACGAGGAGCTGGCCGCCATAGGCTTGCTGAATCAGCAACTGGTGATCAATGGCCTCTTCCCCGAAGGCGCCCTTGCCGGAGATCCGCTGGCAATGGCGCTCTGGCAGCGCGAGCAACAGGCTCTCGCCCAGATGCCGCAGGGGATAAAGGCGCTGGCGCAGGATCATATCCCGCTGCTGGCCACCAATCTGGTGGGGGTCGACAGTTTGCGCCAGCTGCTGCAACCACAAGATGCTGGTGAGCAGGTATCACTGGCAACGTCAGCCCATCTGCCAGCCCAGCCCGAGTTGAGTTCGTTGGTGGACGAGCTGGCCGCCGACGGTCACGGCCTCATCATGCTGATGGGCAAGGGCGGGGTGGGCAAGACTACGCTTGCGGCCGCCGTGGCGGTGGAGCTGGCGAGCCGCGGTTTGCCGGTGCACCTCACCACCTCGGATCCCGCCGCGCACCTGAGCGAGACGCTGGCAGCTAGTCTGCCCCATCTGGAGGTGAGCCGCATCGACCCCCATGCCGAGACCGAACGTTACCGTGCCCAGGTGCTGGCCACCAAGGGAGCAGCACTGGACGAGCAGGGGCGGGCACTGCTGGAGGAGGACTTGCGCTCCCCCTGTACCGAGGAGATCGCCGTGTTTCAGGCCTTCTCGCGCATTATTCGCGAGGCGGGCAAGCGCTTCGTGGTGATGGATACTGCCCCCACTGGCCACACCCTGCTGCTGCTTGACGCCACCGGCGCCTACCACAGGGAGATCGCTCGCCAGATGGGAAACAAGGGGCTGCACTTCACCACCCCCATGATGCAGTTGCAGGATCCCAAACAGACCAAGGTGTTGATTGTGACGTTGCCCGAGCCGACGCCAGTGCAGGAGGCGACCAATCTGCAGGCCGATCTGCGCCGGGCTGGCATCGAGCCCTGGGGCTGGCTCATCAACCACAGCTTGCAGCAAGCCGCGGTCAGCTCACCGCTGCTGCAACTGCGGGCCGAGCGCCAGTTACCCCATATCGAGGCAGTCGAGCAGCAACACGCCAGCCGCTACGCCGTGGTGCCACTGCTCGCCGAGGAGCCGGTGGGGCCCGATGCCCTGCGCCGCCTCTGCCAGTACCATTGAGTCGCCGCCCCGGTCTGCTGCCGGGCGGCTTGAATATGCCGTTACTTGTTATAAACCCGTGTTTTGAACCAATAGAAGATGCGAAATTGCGCCGCATCGGGAGCTGTGATGTCTGCAACATGTGATGCCAAGGTCGTGCCTGCCATCGGCTTTTTTGAACGTTATCTGACCGCCTGGGTCGCCCTCTGCATTCTGGTGGGGATTGGCCTCGGGCAAGGTTTGCCGGATCTCTTCAAAGCGATCGGTGCCATGGAGGTGGCCAAGGTCAACCTGCCGGTGGGGCTGCTGATCTGGGTGATGATCATCCCCATGCTGCTCAAGATCGATTTTGGCGCCCTGCATCAGGTGAAGGGGCATCTCAAGGGGATTGGAGTCACCCTCTTTATCAACTGGCTGGTCAAACCCTTCTCTATGGCCTTTCTCGGCTGGCTCTTTATCCGCGTGCTGTTTGCCGACTGGCTGCCGGCAGATCAACTCGACAGCTATGTGGCGGGGCTGATCCTGCTGGCGGCGGCCCCCTGCACCGCCATGGTGTTTGTCTGGAGTCGCCTCACCAACGGCGATCCCTACTTCACCCTGTCGCAGGTGGCGGTGAACGACCTCATCATGGTGTTTGCCTTCGCACCGCTGGTGGCGCTGCTGCTCGGGGTCTCCAGCATCATAGTGCCGTGGGATACCCTGCTTACCTCAGTGGTGCTCTATATCGTCATTCCGGTCATCATCGCCCAGCTGCTGCGCAAGGCTTTGCTGAAAAAGGGAGAGGCCCATTTTGACGGCGTCATGACCCGCATCCAGCCCTGGTCGGTGGCGGCCCTGCTGCTCACTCTGGTGCTGCTGTTTGCCTTTCAGGGCAACGCCATCATCGAGCAGCCGCTGGTTATCGCCCTGTTGGCGGTGCCCATTCTGATCCAGGTGCTGTTCAACTCCGGGCTGGCTTACTGGCTCAACCGCAAGGTGGGGGAGAAGCACTCGGTCGCCTGTCCTTCCGCCCTGATCGGAGCCTCCAACTTCTTCGAGCTGGCGGTGGCCGCCGCCATCAGCCTGTTCGGCTTTCACTCCGGCGCGGCGCTCGCCACCGTGGTCGGGGTACTGATCGAGGTGCCGGTCATGCTGCTGGTGGTGCGGGTGGTTAACGCCAGCAAACCCTGGTACGAAGCGGGGCTGAGCCGTTAACTGATGGCCGCTAACAGCTGGCCGCGAACTAGATGCTATCCATTTTCTATTCACTTGATTAATGAGAGACACGCAAATGAGTGCAATCACCATCTATCACAACCCGGAATGTGGTACCTCCCGTAACACCCTGGAGCTGATCCGCAACAGCGGCGTCGAGCCCACTGTCATCCACTATCTGGAGACGCCCCCCTCCCGTGACCAGCTGGTGGCGCTGATCGCCGCCATGGACATGCCGGTGCGCGATCTGCTGCGCAAGAACGTTCCACCCTACGAGGCGCTCGGTCTGGCGGAAGATCGTTTCAGCGATGATGAACTGATCGATGCCATGCTGGCTCACCCCATCCTCATCAACCGCCCCATCGTCGTTACGCCGCTTGGCACCAAACTGTGCCGTCCGTCGGAAGTGGTGCTCGATATATTGCTCGATCAGCAAAAAGGGGCCTTCGCCAAGGAGGATGGCGAGCAGGTGGTGGATGCGAGCGGCAAGCGCCTCAAGTAATCATCTGAGTACTCAAGTACGGATTGAAACAGGGCCAGCGTCACGCTGGCCCTGTTTCGTTGTGTGAACAAGTTGAAAAAGTTATTCCGGCCAATCGTTTTACCGCTTTTTCTGCGACGATGATCACTGTACCATCGCCGCCCGACCTGCCACCCGGCCGCATCTACCCCTGCGACGGCGCTGGCGTCACCCGATACATGCTGTCACCCGGAACGTGAATGACCCCAGGATGGGACCCGCCACTAACCTGTAGGTTTGTGGTCTGCGTGTCGCGTGGGTCGGCACCTCTCCCGCCGGATCTCCCGCGACGCCTGTCTGCAGACTTGCCATATGAAACTCCTCTCTTCATAGGTGCAAGATGACACTGTTATTGAGTCTGGTCGGTATGCTGGCCCTGATGTTTATCGCCTGGCTGGCGAGTGAAAACCGCCGAGCCATCCGCTGGCGAACCGTGCTGGGTGCGCTCACCCTGCAAACCGGTTTTGCTGCGCTGGTGCTCTATTTCCCCCCCGGACAAATCATGCTCGGTGCCATGAGCAATGGCGTCTCCGCCCTGCTCGGCTTTGCCGACAGCGGCATCCGTTTTGTGTTTGGCGATCTCGCCAGCAACGGCTTTATCTTCGCCGTGCGGGTGCTGCCGCTGGTGATCTTTATCAGCGCGCTGATCGCCGTGCTCTACCACTTCGGCATCATGCAGTGGGTGATCCGTGTATTGGGTGGCGCCGTGCACCGCCTGCTCGGCACCAGCCGCGCCGAATCCCTGGTGGCCACCGGCAATATCTTCCTGTCGCAAGGGGAGTCGCCGCTGCTTATTCGTCCCTTCCTCGCCGGTATGACCCGCTCCGAGCTCTTTGCGGTGATGACCTGTGGCATGGCCTCGGTGGCGGGCTCGGTGCTGGGAGGTTACGCCGGTCTGGGTGTGGATCTTAAATACCTCATTGCCGCCTCCTTTATGGCGGCGCCCGGTGGCCTGCTGATGGCCAAACTGCTGGTGCCGGAGCAACAGCAGGTGAGCGATCAGACCGAGATCACCCTCGACAAGAGCGACTACAGCAACGCCATCGACGCGCTGGCGGGCGGCGCCATGGGCGGCATGAAGATCGCCGTGGCCATCGGCACCATCCTGCTCGCCTTTGTCAGCGTCATCACCATGATCAACGCTGGCCTCACCACCGTAGGCGAGTGGTTCGGCTGGGCCGATCTCTCCCTGCAGCAGCTGCTGGGCTATCTGTTTGCTCCGGTGGCCTGGCTGATTGGCGTGCCCACCAGCGAGATGATGGCGGCAGGCTCCCTGATTGGTCAGAAGGTGATCATGAACGAGTTCGTTGCCTATCTGGACTTTGCCAATATCAAGGCAGATCTGAGCGCCCACACCCAGATCATCATCACTTTCGCCCTCTGTGGTTTCGCCAATCTGGGCTCTATTGCGGTGCAGCTCGGCTCCATCGGCACCATGGCACCGGAGCGCCGCCACGATGTGGCCAATATGGGCTTCAAGGCGGTACTGGCGGCGACCCTCGCCAACCTGATGAGTGCCACCTTGGCCGGGATCTTTGTCTCGCTGGCCTGATAGCGTGAGGCAATAGCCGGCTAGCCGGCGGCTCAAACAAAAGACCCCCTCTTACCGCTGGGCAATAGGGGGTCTTTTTATTGGTTTCGCCGGTTGGGCAACTGCGCTGCCTGCCTTTGAAAATGGTAGTAGCACTGCTTAACGCCATTTCGGCGCAGTGCCAGATAATCCGGTTCGGCGATGAGATCTGCTCCAGCATGGGACTACGCCAAACCGGGTTACAGCGTATGCCTTTATCACCTTTTTGGCGGGGGACGTGGGCCTCGTTGCGTTTCGCGTAACGGGGCGGCAGCCGCTGCTACAGCGTGTCACCGTGCAGAATGAATAGTTTTTTAGATTGAATGTTGCATATTCAATCGATTATTTAGTTGGGCGTTTGGGGGATGAGTGGTGTCTGAATAGGGGAGCAGGTTGGCCAATGCGCCGTCAGCCAGTCTTTAAGCGGTCATACAAAGGAGACACTCTGATGGAAACACTTGACCTTAACATCGACACCATGCGCGAAGAGTTCCAGCTTCAGGAGCGCAAAAAAGCCCAAGAGAAGTGGCAAGCCCGAGTCGATGAGCTGCAACAGTTGCGGGGTGGGGAGAGACAACCGGAGGAGCAGGAAGAGTAGTGCTCGTTCTCGGGCGAAAGTTGAGGTAGCGAACGCTTTGTATCGGCTACCCGTGATCTGCCACCGATAAAAAAACCACCGACCTTTTGCAGGTAGGTGGTTTTTTTTATGGATTGCGGTCGATTGGATGGCCTGACTTCCGGGCCGATCAATGGGAGCAAATCCAGGGGCGTAGGGATGCGACTAATTCGAATGGGTGACGGGCTCTTCGGAGAGCAACTCGTTGACGAGTCCAACGGCTAAATGAATATTCGACTCCATCTTGTCGCTGTCCACCGCATTCTCTTTCCACGATTCAGGGGCTTCGGGGTGTGGCCCGGAAACCGCCACCTTGCCTTTCCCGTATGAGCTGATCAGCGCGGCAATCTGATGGTTTTGAAAATGGGCGACGACCTTGACCTGCTCGGGGCTTGGCACCGGCGTAAATTGCGGGCCGGCCTGGTAATACATCTGGCGCTCTTCACCAAGCCAGGTGATCGGGAAGATCCTGGCGCTAAAGTCGCCGTCATAATCATCGGATGTGGCAGGAACAAGGCCCAGCGCCGGCACAAAGCCCTCCTCCTCAGACCAGCCGTTGGATGCCACAAATGCGCCCCCACAGATCCCGAGGTAGCGGCCACCGTTTTGCAGATAGGTTTTTAACGCCGAACGCGCTTCTGCTGTGAAGGCATTGAGGAGCGGCTCCACATCGTCCTCCGTACCGCCAACGATAAACACCCTGGCATGATCGAGCTCTGCAGGCAGCGCCCCGATATTGGAGAGATACCTGACTGGCAAGCCCACCTGCCTGACCACATCTGCAATCGCTCTGGTGCTATCCCCATCAGAAACCGGCCCGTTATAGATCAGCGCGTACGGCTCTTGCTGCAGCTGCGCAGAGGCGGCCTCTGCCATGCATCCTGTCATTAACCAAAGGCTGATAACGCTCGCAATCCGCACGACGCTTTTTGGTACATTCATCGTTGCCACTATCCCTGTGATGTGAACCGAAGAGACTACTTATCACGATTCCGTTCTGCATGTCAGCCGCTGTTAAATGAACATTTCAAGTTAACGCGCCAACGCTGATTGGCGCTGCATTTAGCTAACAGCGAACCAATACAGTGGGTTCACTTCACCTTCACTTCACCGAGCGGGGGTAGGGTAGGCTCACGTTTTCAGTTGGAGCTTTATCCTATGCCCACCATAGTCACTCACGCCGCCGTCCCTCTCTGCCTTGGTCTCGGGCTTGGCAGCCGGATTATCCCGCCGCGCCTGCTGCTGGCTGGGGTCGCCATCGTCCTTCCCACTCTTGCAACATTCGGTCGGCATATCCAAATTGATCAACCCCTCCACCAAACGCCATTTTTACATCCGTGATAAAATCTTGACTTTCCTGAGTCCCCCTTATTGCATGGACACATTCACCAGTTTTTATATTTTGATACATTACACCTTGAAAATCAGATGAAGCTTGTTCGTCGTTTTCAACGATTTTCCAAACTGAATTATCTACATTTTTACCTTCTTAATATTGCTCATTTCCATTTTTATGGTCGCCGTAACTTTTGTCAGATAAAAAAGCGTAATTCTTTGTATTTGCCATGTCATTGCTCCTGCATCATGAATTTAACGTTAACCAAAGAAGGCGGGGTTAATTTCTTTAATCCTGCTCTATCCTGTATAGATAATTGGTCTATTTGGTTTTGGTTTTTATTTTTACATCCCACCGCACCATCAATGTTCTTATCAGGACTGCAATTAATGTGTATATCTCCGAATCTAATTTCTGCCCAACCTGTTACTTCGTCTGTAAGAACAGTTGCACCCGCGCGATATGTACGAACAGGATCAGCTAATAGTTTTTTATCTAATGGAGACCCGGCTTTAACTATAAAATAATAGGCATCGATCATCTTCCATCCGCAGTGCCCAGGCAGATAATGATCCTTATATATTTTTGCCGTAAAGTTGTTAGGGTTATCTTTGTCGCGTATAACTTCTGTATCAATATCTCGCAAGCGATCATGAGTCGCCGCCGGAATAATACCAAAAACATACGCCGTTCCTCTGCATTCCGGATTGCTTGATTCATAATCTGTTGACACAGCAAGCTTGTACCCTTTATCAAACGGAAACTCGCCATGAATAGTAAAAAGCTCCGCTGGATTAGGATTAATCTCCGGCTCAACATTGGGCTCTTTAAGCCACCAGTACCCACCTCCCATCGCGCCAAGGTTACAACACCCAATATCAGCTTGGTTTTTTTGGGGATGTTGCTTGGCTTTCCCTTTCCATCATCCATTAATCACCTCGTTGTTTTTTCTTTATAGATTTTTTATCTTTCCTTAAAACTTCCGCTTTGATACTCCATGAGCGGGCTTAAACCTCAAAAAGGTGGGGGGCCCGGATTTTATTACGTATGTTGGGCTAAAAATCGTAGGTTGGTGCTTCACGAAGTGAAGCCCAACGTGTACCGAGAAATAGATCTATAAATCTGTTTTACGGATCTGCTACATCCTTGTTTATCCCGAGCAGGTTAGCACAATAATGCTCGCTAACGTTTGATGTGAGGGTTAGCCATGTGCCCCTCGACTACCAATGAGTTTTTTGATAGCGGCCAAGATGGCTGCGGGCACAAGCATGCAAAATAAAATAACCCAAACATAATGAAATACAACATTGAACAATAAGTATTCATTTTGATGCTCTGGATTTAGCGCGTAGGTTGCAACAGCAAATAGTGGGGCAATAACAACTGCCACAAACAAAGCACGTTTAGCACTGGAAAAGTTATCGGCTCCCAACACAGCTGGGATGAGGCACACGAATGAGATATAAGTGCCAGTAAAAACAGGCGCCGGAATATGCTCTGCCCAGTCAGGAAGATGCACAACTTTTGACCATAGAAACAGATGGGGCCAAGTAACCATGACAGCAGCCAGCATAATAATGCTCGTGGCCAATGACAAATGGTTGCGAGTGATCTTCATGGCTAACATTTAACGTGAAGGGCCACCGTAGCGGCGAAGTGAAGCCCAATGTTTACTGCGCAATATATATTCAAATCTGTTTTACTGGTCTGCCACATCCTTGTAACTCCCCGTAATAATGCTCGCCTGTTGGGCTTCGCTACACGCTGCACCAACCTACAAAAAACCACGCTACCGCCCCAGAGTTACATCCCCCAGTTCGCTGCTGTTAACCTGCGAGATAGCAACAATCGCAGCCATGGTGCGCTCCCGAGTGAGGGATTGTCGTTTGGCTATCTTAAGAGCGAGGGGGCGTGTCGAGAAGCGGGTTTTGGCAGGAATCGGTGTTGGATCAATAAATTAGTCATTAGGGCGTGCGCTGAGTGAGAAACTTGCTTGGCTGGGTATGCACAATTCCCCATCACCCCAGCCCTCTCCCGGAGGGAGAGGGGGCAAGACGCCCAGAGCTGCAAGCGGGTGCGAGCGAGATAAAAAGAAAGGGAGCCGGTCAGGCTCCCTTTCTCATGGTTATGGCGTGGTTATGTGAACTGATAACTCAGGGCCACAAACAGCCGACCCCATACCCGACTTTAGCGGTTGGTCGCGGCCTTCATCCCTTCCACAAACTCTTTCAAACGAGTGAGCATATGTTCCGGGTTTTGGTGGTGGGTCTCGATGATCTTCACCACGGCGGAGCCGGAGATGGCACCGGCGGCGCCAGCGGCAATGGCTTCACGCACCTGAGCCGGCTCGCTGATGCCAAAGCCGAGCAGGGCGGGGGGGGCGTTGAACTCGCGCAGGGTGTTGATCAGCCCCTCCACCGGCATGCCGGCCTTGGTCTCGGCACCGGTGACGCCGGCGCGGCTCACCAGATAGGTGTACCCATTGCCGAGCTCCGCCACCTGTTTCAGGGTCTCGGCGTCGCCATTGGGCGGGGCGATAAAGATGCTGTCGATGCCGAACTTGTCGGCGGCCGCCTTGTAGGGGGCGCACATCTGCACCGGCACGTCGGCAACCAGCACGGAGTCCACGCCCGCCTGCTGGCACTTCTCGTAGAAGCCGTCAATTTTGCGCACATAGACCAGGTTGGCGTAGACCAAGAGGCCAATGGGCAGCTGAGGGTACTTGGCGCGGATGCGACCAAGCAGCTCGAAGCAGTCGTCCGGGGTGGTGTGGCTGGCAAACGCGCGCAGGGCGGCGCCCTGAATGGTGGGGCCGTCCGCCACCGGATCGGAGAAGGGAATGCCGAGCTCGAGGGCATCGGCGCCCCCTTCCACCAGCGCATCGACGATGGCTAGCGACAATTCGGGGGTGGGGTCACCCAGCATCACGAACGGCACAAATGCGCCCTGATTGGCTTCATCCAGACGGGAGAAGAGTTGTGCGTAACGGTTCATGACAAGGTTCCTTCTTTCTCGAAAATGTCAGCGACGGTGAAGATATCTTTGTCGCCACGGCCGGAGAGGTTGACGATGAGCACCTGCTCTTTTTCCGGTTCACTGCGGGCCATCTTGAGGGCATGGGCCAGCGCGTGGGAGGACTCCAGCGCCGGTATGATGCCTTCGGATTTGGCCAGCTCCTGGAAGGCGTCCAGCGCCTCCTTGTCGGTCACCGAGGGGTACTCGGCGCGGCCGATGGCGGCCAGATGGGCGTGCTGCGGGCCGACGGAGGGGAAGTCGAGCCCTGCCGAGACGGAGTAGGACTCCTGAATTTGGCCCTGATTGTCCTGCATCAGGTAGGAGTGCATGCCAAAGAAGACCCCCTTGCTGCCGTGACCGAGCGGCGCGCCGTGCTCGCCACTCTCGATGCCGTGACCGCCCGGCTCGACGCCGATCAGGCGCACTGAAGGCTCATCGATAAAGTCGGCAAACATGCCGATGGCATTCGACCCGCCGCCGACGCAGGCGATCACCGCATCGGGCAGTCGCTCTTCCTTCTCGAAGCACTGGGCCTTGGCCTCTTCGCCGATCATCTTCTGGAACTCCCGCACGATGGTGGGGAAGGGATGCGGGCCCGCGGCGGTGCCGAGCAGGTAGTGGGCCGACTCGTAGTTGGCAGCCCAGTCGCGCAGCGCCTCGTTGCAGGCATCTTTCAGGGTGGACGAGCCGGAGTGCACCGGAATGACGGTGGCGCCCATCAGCTTCATGCGAAAGACGTTGGGCTTCTGGCGCTCGCAATCCTTGGCGCCCATATAGACCCGGCACTTGAGGCCGAGCAGGGCGCAGGCCAGCGCAGTGGCGACGCCGTGCTGACCGGCGCCGGTCTCGGCGATGATCTCGCTCTTGCCCATCCGCTTGGCGAGCAGCGCCTGACCCAGCACCTGGTTGGTCTTGTGGGCGCCGCCGTGCAGCAGATCTTCACGCTTGAGATAGAGGCGGGTCTTGGTGCCCTTGGTCAGATTGCGGGTCAGGGTGAGCGGCGTCGGGCGACCGGCATACTCGGTCAGCAGGGACTGAAACTCGGCGATAAAGGCCGGGTCATCCTTGGCGTCGACAAAGGCTTTCTCCAGCTGGAGCAGGGCCGGGATAAGGATTTGGGGTACATACATACCGCCAAATTCACCGAAAAACGGGTTGAGCAGGGTCATGGCTTCTTCCTTGTATTAGCTAAATCGAAACATCAAAAAGGGTTGCGTTACAGGTTGCGCAGTGCGCCGAAGGCGGCTGCAATCTTGTGCGCATCCTTCTGGCCCGGGGCACTCTCCACCCCGGAGTTGAAATCAAGGCCGAGGCAGCCCACTTGCGCCGCCTGCAGGGCGTTGTCGGGATTAAGGCCGCCCGCCAGCATCAACTTGGCTTTATCGAGATTTGCCAACAGGGCCCAGTCGAACGCCTGACCGGTGCCGCCGCTCTGGCTGCCCACTTTCGTATCGAGCAGCAGCCGATCGGCCGGGTAGTCGAGGTCGGGCAGCGGCTCGCCGCTTGTGATGCCAATTGCTTTCCAGATCTGGCAGCCAGCGGGCAGCAGCGGCCGCAGTTCCTCGATATAGGCAGCATCCTCATCCCCGTGCAGCTGCACGGCGGCGAGCCCCAGCGCATCCACTGTCTTGGCGATGGTGGCTGGCTGGGCGTTGCGAAATACCCCGACATAGGCGAGCGGCGCACCCGCCATCACGGCGCGGGCGGCGGGGATGTCCACATAGCGCGGACTTTTCGCCACAAAGATAAGACCCCCGAACACCGCGCCCGCCTGATGGGCGGCGGCAGCGTCCTCGGCGCGAGTCAGGCCGCACACCTTGTTCTGGCCCAGTACCAGCTTGCGCACTGCGGCTTCCAGATCCGGCTCGGCCATCAGGGATGAGCCCACCAGAAAGCCCTTGGCGTGGTGGCGCAGATCCGCCACCTGAGCGCGGTGGTTGATGCCGGACTCGCTGATCACTACCCGATCGCTTGGAATGTCTTTGGCCAGCTGTTTGGTGCGGTTGAGATCGACGCTCAAGTCGCGCAGATCCCGGTTGTTGATACCGATGACCGGCGCCCCTAGCGCGATGGCGCGGGTCAGCTCCTCCTCGTTGCTCACCTCGGTGAGTACGCCCAGACCCAGCTCTTTGGCCACCGCGAACAGGGCACGATACCCCTCGTCGGTGAGCACCGAGAGCATCAGCAGTATGGCGTCCGCCTGATAGTGGCGGGCCAGATAGACCTGATAGGGGTCAATCATGAAATCCTTGCAGAGCACCGGCTGCGATACGCGGCTGCGCACCCGCGGCAAAAAGGCGAAATCCCCCTGAAAGAACTTCTCGTCGGTCAGCACCGAGATGGCGGTGGCGTATTTGCCATAGATATCGGCGATGGCCTCCGGACTGAAGTCATCGCGGATCAAGCCCTTGGAGGGGGAGGCCTTCTTGCACTCCAGAATAAAGCGGGTGGAGCCCGCCTTGAGGGCGCCTACGAAATCCCGATCGCTGGGGGTCAGTGCGCTCTGGAAGCTCTCCAGCGGTTGGGCCAGCTTGCGGGCGGCAACCCACTCCTGTTTGGCCGCCACGATCTTGCCGAGAATGGTCTGGCTAATGGAGGCCATGTTCAGAAAAGCATGGGGGGCAATAAGGTCTGACATCTCGTTATCCTTGCGAAACTGGCTCTTGCCCTGTGGGCGTTCTGAATGACTGCTGTGCGACATGGTGGCTGACATCATGCCTCCTGATGGCCCGCTTCCTGATGGCTCAAAGTAGCCAGCCGGGCGGCCAGATCCGCTGCCTTGCCGCTCGCCAGCACTGCCAGCACCTCGGCCGCCGCGCTCTTGAGATCTTTCGCCTTGCCCGCCATCAGCAGCAGCGGCGCCACATTGGCGGCGATGGCGGCGTTGTGGGCCGGAGTGCCACGCCCTTCCAGAATGGCGGCAGTGATGGCACGGTTCTCTTCAGGCTCACCACCCTGAATGGCGCTCACCGGATAGGTCTCGAGGCCAAAGTCAGCCGGGGTGATCATAAATTCACGGATTTCGCCGTCACGGATCTGGGCCACCTGGGTCGGGCCGTGGATGGCAATCTCGTCAAGGCCGGCGCCGTGAACCACCATACCGGTTTTCAGCCCCAGTGCCAGCAGGGTTTCTGCGATGGGACGCACCAGCTCGGGGGCATAGACCCCCATCAGCTGATAGGTGGGGCGAGCGGGGTTGATAAGCGGCCCCAGCACATTGAACAGGGTGCGGGTTTTGAGGGCCTGACGCACCGGCATGGCGTGGCGCACCCCGGCGTGGTACTGGGGGGCGAACAGGAAGCAGATGCCGAGCTCATCCAGGCAGCGGCGCGCCTGCGCCGGGCTCATGTCGAGCTTGATGCCCATTTTGTCGAGCAGATCGCTTGAGCCCGACTTGCTCGAGACCGAGCGGTTACCATGCTTGGCCACTTTCAGGCCGCAGGCGGCGGCGACCAGTGCCGAGGTGGTGGAGACGTTGATGGTGTTGAGGCCATCGCCACCGGTGCCGACGATGTCGCAAAATTCATAGTCCGGACGCGGGAAATCGCGCGCTTCTGCCAAGAGAGCCTCGGCGGCGCCGGCGATCTCCTCCGGGGTCTCTCCCTTGATCTTGAGGGCGGTCAGCAGGCTTGCGAGCACGATGGGGTCCACTTCGCCACGAACCACTTGGCCGAAGGCGTCGCGGGTACTTTCACGGCTCAGAGACTGACCCTGATAGAGGGTGTTGAGATGTTGATGCATGTTGGTCTCCTTACCTTAACGCACGCTGCTTTCTGGGCGGGTGATATGGGCGAGCGCCTGAGTCAGTAGACGGGCCCCTTCCGAGGTCATGATGGATTCGGGATGGAACTGGAAGCCCAGCACCCGCTCATCCTGCTGCTCGATGGCCATGGGCATGCCCTGATAGTGGGCAATCACCGTCAGCTCTTCCGGTACATAGGTAGCGACCAGCGAGTGGTAGCGGGCCACCGGCAGCGGGCTCGGCAGACCGGCGAAGGCGCCGTGGCCGTTGTGCTCAATCAGCGAACGCTTGCCGTGGACGATCTCGCCCGCCGCGCCGACGGTGCCGCCGTAGGCTTCGCACAGGGCCTGATGACCGAGGCAGATGCCGAGGATGGGCACCTGACCGCGGGCCAGCTTGATCAGATCAATCAGGCAGCCCGCCTCGTGGGGGGCGCCCGGCCCCGGTGAGAGCACCAGCACCGCATCCCCTTCGCAGGCGGCGATCTCGCTCATGATGCGGCTGGCCGGCAGGCTGTTGCGGTAGATCCGCACCGGATAGCCGAGGGAGCGGAACTGGTCGACGAGGTTGTAGGTAAAGGAGTCGAAGTTGTCGAGCAGGAAGATGTTAGTGGCTGTTGATCCGGTACTCATTGGCTCACGTCCTTATGTTGCTCCTGCTGGGCACTCAGGGCTTGCAGGGAGGTGCCATGGCTGGCGGCGATGGCGGCCAGCACGGCGGCCGCCTTGGCGCGGGTTTCGTCCGCTTCGGCTTGCGGCTTGGAGTCATAGACCACCCCGGCACCGGCCTGCACATGGGCCACGCCATCTTTCACAAAGGCGGAGCGGATGACGATGCAGGTATCCATCTCGCCGGCGCCGTTGATGTAGCCGACGGCGCCGCCGTAGCTGCCACGGCGCTTGCCTTCCACCATGCGAATGAGCTCGCTGGCGCGGATCTTGGGAGCGCCGGTGAGGGTGCCCATGTTCATGCAGGCCTGATAGGCGTGCAGGGCGTCAAGGTCGGTGCGCAAGGTGCCGACTACCTTGGAGACCAGGTGCATCACGTGGCTGTAGCGATCCACTTTCAGCAGCTCCTTGACGTAGCGGGTGCCGGGCTCCGAGATGCGGGCGATGTCGTTGCGGCCCAGATCTACCAGCATCAGGTGTTCGGCCACCTCTTTTTCGTCCTGACGTAGTTCCAGCTCGATGCGGCCATCGAGATCCCGGTTGATGCTGCCATCCGGGTTGAAGCCGCGGCGGCGGGTGCCGGCGATGGGGTACATCTCCACATCGCGGCTGGCGGCGCAGAATTTCACCGCGCTCTCCGGCGAGGCGCCAAACAGGGTGAAGTCCTCATCCTGCACGTAGAACATGTAGGGGCTGGGGTTGGTCTGCTTGAGGCGGCGATAGGCGGCCAGGGGGCTTGGGCAGGGCAGGGAGAAGCAGCGGGACGGCACCACCTGGAAGATGTCGCCACGGCGGATAAAGCCCTTGAGCTTCTCTACTTCGGCGCAGAAATGCTTGTCGCTCTTGTCCACGCTCATGCCACCGGTCAGGGGCTGGGTGGTCAGCTCGGCGCTTAGAGGTTGCTGGCAAATCTGTTTGAAGTCGGTGAGCCGTTCGGTCAGGCGGGTGTATCTGTCTTCCACCTGGCTTTCGTCGCTGTCGCCGCCAAAGATGCAGGCCAGCAGTTGAGTGGTGCGCGCGATATGGTCGATGGTGATCAGGGTTTCGGCCACGTAGAAGCAGTAGTCGGGGCAGTCGTTGCTCCCCTCTGGCACCTCGGGCAGATCTTCAAAAGAGGCGATCAGGTCGTAGGCAAAGCTGCCCGCCATAAAGAGGGCTTCTTTACCCAACTGGCAATCGAGCTCCCGCTGCAGGGTGCGCAGCACATCCAGCACGCTGCTCCCCTTGAGGCGGGAATCTTCGTCCAGCTCCCGATCGGAGGCCGGGAAGTCGAGTTGCAATTCGCCATCTACCAGCGAGCGGGCAACCACCGCAGGCAGCCGCTCGGCCAGCAGGCTTTGCAACTGGGCGCCGTTGTCGTTCAGGCTGCGAACCCGCACGGTGCGGCCACGGCACTCGATGCGCAGGCAGGCATCGACCAGCAGCAGGCTCTGTTTGCCTGCCTTGGAGTCGATCTCTACCGATTCCAGCAGCAGGTTGTTGGGGCGGCCCTGACAGAGGCGGGTATAGAGCGCCAGCGGATCGGCCACATAGGGGGCGTTGAGTTTGAGGGTATCGAATTCACCCAGAGGAAGGCGATGTGTGGCTGTCATAGTGCGTTCCCTTGCGTGTGATGCGTTTTACCGATGTTCATGACGTTGAATTCCTTGAAAATTTAATTGGTCCGGGGTGGCTGGTTCAGGGGCGCCATCGCCAGGTCAGCTTGCTTGTCTGAATTCTCGGTTTCATCACAGGTCCATTTGCCGGATAATAAAAAAGCCCGCTGGGGTCAGCGGGCTTTTTCTTTGGGTTCTTAATTTGCTGTCAGATTACAGGTACAGCAACGACCACACGCCCGCATGTCAGGGAGTGTGCCACCACCAGATGGTCAGGATGGAAGTCGTTTGCATGATAAAGTCCTGTAAAAAGATGTTTGCAATGAAGTGCCTACAGAAAACGATAAAGCCGCGGCCAAGTCAAGTCGCTTTTTAGCCTTCTTTCACCGATTTGCCATGAATGGTGACCTGACCACGAGAGCGGAATAACCTGATGAGATTCGATCTTCACTGCCATACCACTGCCTCCGACGGGGTGCTGAGCCCGGCCGAACTGGTGCGCCGCGCCGCCGAGAAACAGGTCGAGGTGTTAGCGGTTACTGACCACGATACCCTTGCCGGACTTGATGAGGTGCGTCGCACTATCGAAGCCGAGCAACTGCCGCTGCGACTGGTGAGCGGGGTCGAGATCTCCACCGGCTGGGAGCACCACGAGATCCATATCGTGGCGCTGGGGGTGGATGAAAAAAATCCGCAGCTGTTGGATTTTCTGGCCGGTCAGCTGGCCCGTCGCGAAGCGCGTGCGCTGGAAATCGGGCGTCGTCTGGAGAAGTGCCTCATCCCCGGCACCTATGAAGAGGCCAAGGCGCTCGCCGGTGACGCCGCAGTGACCCGCGCCCACTTTGCCCGGGTGCTGGTGGCACGCGGGGTGGCCGACAACATGCAGAAGGTATTCAAAAAGTACCTGAGCCGTGGCAATAAAGGCTATGCCCCGGCCGAGTGGCCCGAGATGAACGAAGCCATCGCTGCCATTCACGCCGCCGGTGGGCTGGCGGTGCTGGCCCACCCCAGCCGTTACGATCTCACTGCCAAGTGGATCAAGCGGCTGCTGGTGGCCTTCAAGGCGGCCGGTGGCGATGCCATGGAGGTCTCGCTGCCCCAGCAGAGCCCGCAGGAGCGGGCCAATCTGGGCCAATGGGCCAAGGATCACGACCTCTATATCTCGGTGGGATCGGATTTTCACTTCCCCTCCAACTGGACCGAGCTGGGCCGCCACCTCTGGCTGCCCAAAGAGGGGATGCCCGTCTGGTTGGCCTATCCCGGTCACTTCGGGCTCACCACCAAACAGCATGCCGAGCTGCTGGCGAGCCGGTAACGGCACCAGCGAAGCGGCCACAAACAGGTTAAGGTAGTGTTATGGGTCTTTGGCCCGTGACCATACGAGCGGGCAGGTATTGCTGCCCCCATTGCGAGAACAAGCTATGAGTCAGCATTTTTACGTACATCCGGAAAACCCCCAGGCCCGACTGATCGGTCAGGCGGTACAGATCATCCAGAACGGCGGCGTCATCGTCTATCCGACAGACTCCGGTTATGCGCTGGGTTGCCAGATGGGTGACAAAGGGGCGCTGGAGCGCATCTGCCGCATCCGTCGCCTCGACGCCAACCACGACTTCACTCTGGTGTGTCGCGATCTCTCCGAGATCTCCACCTACGCCAAGGTCGACAACAGCGCGTTTCGCCTAATCAAGAACAACACCCCGGGCGCCTACACCTTTATCTTCAAGGCGACCAAAGAGGTGCCGCGTCGCCTGATGAACGAGAAGAAGAAGAGCATCGGTATCCGGGTGCCGGACAACAAGATTGCCCAGGCGCTCTTGGAAGCACTCGGCGAGCCGCTGCTCTCCACCACTCTGATCCTGCCGGACTCCGAGATGGCCGAGTTCGACCCGGAAGAGATCTTCGACAAGCTGGGCAAGCAGATCGATCTGGTGGTCAACGGCGGTTATCTGGGCGAGCAGCCCACCACAGTGGTCGATTTCTCTGACGACGAGCCGGTATTGCGTCGTCGCGGCGCCGGAGACCCGACTCCGTTTGAGTGATGTCGCTGAACCGGTGACAGTCCCTTCCGCCGAGACGGGGACTGGCGCCGCGCTACCCATCGCGAAAGTCCAGGGGCAGCCCTATCACGAGCTGCCTCAGGACTTGTTCATCCCGCCCGATGCGCTGGAGGTGTTCCTCGATACCTTCGAGGGGCCGCTGGATCTGCTGCTCTATCTGATCCGGCGTCAGCAGCTCGATATCCTCAACCTGCCGATCCTGCAGATCACCGCCCAGTACATGGAGTACGTGGAGCTGATGCAGGGGCTCAACCTTGAGCTGGCGGCTGAGTATCTGCTGATGGCAGCCTGGCTCGCGGAGATCAAATCCCGCCTGCTGTTGCCCAAGGCGCCGGAGCTGGAGGATGAAGAGGAGGGAGAAGACCCGCGGGTGACCCTGATCCGCCGCCTGCAGGAGTACGAGCGCTACAAGGTAGGGGCGGAGAGGGTCAATGAGCTGCCACGGGTGGAGCGGGAAATTTATATCGCCGCTGCCTTGCCCCCCGATTTTGGCGCCCTCAAGCCACTGGCGCCCGATGTTTCGCTGGTTGAGCTCGCCCTTTACATGCAAAGTGTGGTAAAACGCGCGACTCATTTCGAACATCACCAGATCCGCCGCGAACAGATCCCGACCCGGGTGCGCATGGCGGAGATCCTCGCCATGCTGACTCTGGGGCAGACCCTGCGCCTTGAGCAGGTGCTGCGCGCCGAAGAGGGGCGCATGGGGGTGCTGGTGACGTTTCTGGCCCTGCTGGAGCTGTGCAAGGAGCAACTGATCTGGATCCTGCAGGCAGAACCCCTTGGCCCAATCCATTTCGCATTGGCCGAGCAGAGCGAGGAGGGCAACCGTGGCGCTGCCCACTGAACGACTCAAGACCCTGATCGAAGCGGCGCTGTTCGTGGCCGGTCGTCCGCTCAATGTCAGCGAGCTGAAAAGCAGCGTGCTGGCCGATTATCCGGTGACCAGTCGCTATGTTCAGCTGCTGTTGGCCGAGATCAGGCAAGATTACAGCTCGCGAGGCGTCGAGCTCAAGGAGGTCGCCTCCGGCTGGCGCTTTCAGGCGCGTCAGGAGTATGCCGAAGAGCTCTCGCGGCTCTGGAGCGAGCGGGCGCCGCGCTATTCGCGCGCCGTGATGGAGACGCTGACCCTGATTGCCTATCGCCAACCCATCACCCGGGCCGAGATCGAAGCGATCCGCGGGGTGGCGGTGTCGAGCCAGATAGTGAATACCCTGAAAGAGCGTGGCTGGGTGCGCAGCATAGGCCACAAAGAGGTAGCCGGTCGCCCCGAGCTGCTCGCCACCACCAGAGAGTTTCTGGATTACTTTAATCTGCAGAGTCTGGAGCAGCTCCCCGAGCTGGATCCTGAGCTGCAACCCCTGTTGCCCTCTGCGGTGGACGGGGAGAACGATGCCCGGTGAATGGCGCCCAAGCGTGCCGATGTCACCGAGATATACATTTTTCAACTGTGGCGAGTGCTCCAACCGGCGTTTGTTACAGTTAACCCCGTTGCCCCTTTTACCAGTGGGCAGCGATCAACAATCAGGTAACCCCGATGAGTGAAAAACTGCAAAAAGTGTTGGCCCGCGCGGGTCACGGCTCCCGTCGTGAGATGGAGGCCCTGATCACCGCAGGTCGGGTCAGTGTGGATGGCAAGGTCGCCACACTGGGGGATCGCGTCGAAGTGAACGCCGTGATCCGGGTGGATGGTCACCAGGTCAAGACCCGTGCCGCAGAGGAAGTGATCTGCCGCGTACTGGCTTACCACAAGCCGGAAGGGGAGATGTGTACCCGTCACGATCCGGAAGGTCGTCCCACCGTGTTTGATCGTCTGCCCAAGATGGAAGGGGCCCGCTGGATCGCGGTCGGCCGCCTCGACGTCAACACCTCCGGTCTGTTGCTGTTCACCACCGATGGTGAGCTGGCCAACCGTCTGATGCACCCGAGCCACGAAGTGGAGCGGGAATACGCGGTACGTGTCTTTGGCGAGATCACCGAAGCCATGCTGCAGCGTCTGCGCAAGGGCGTGCAGCTGGAAGATGGCACCGCCAAGTTCAACAAGATCAAACCGGCTGGCGGTGAGGGTCTGAACCAGTGGTTCAACGTCACCCTGACCGAAGGACGCAACCGTGAAGTGCGCCGCCTGTGGGAATCCCAGGAAGTGCAGGTGAGCCGCCTGATGCGTATCCGCTACGGCGACGTCAAGCTGGATCGCGGCATCCCGCGCGGCGGCTGGCAAGAGCTTAAACTGCCGGAAGTGAACTACCTGCGCGGTCTGGTCAACCTGCCGCCGGAGACCGAATCCAAGGTCGATCTGCAGCAAGATGGCAAAACCAGCCGCCACAAGCAGGCCGCCCAGATCCGTCGCGCCGTGCAGCGTCACAAAGAGATGCAGGGCAAAGAGCCCCGCGCTCGCGCCACCACCGCCCGTCGCAAGCCGCAAGCCTCTACCCGCAACTCCGGCACCGGCAGCAAGTAAGCCGATAACCCGTTGCGAACTGCGTGCCGTCAAATAGCGCACAGTCGGCCAAGCAAAGGTCCGCACCAACAGGTGCGGGCTTTTTTATCTCTAGCGGGTGACCTCCAGCTGCCGGCTGGCTCCGGTCATATGGCAATGATTGCTCTCACACTCCTCAGTTGGCCGGTGTCATCCACTCTTTGTTGAAGTCGCGGATAAACATCTCTCCCTCTTCATTGCGGGCGGTGACCAGATAGAAGGTGACGTTCTGGCGAAACAGCGAGAGGCGGTAGAGGGCGGCGTTGTCCTCCTCCGAGAGGTTCTTTTTCGAGGTGTCGTTGATGGGCACCAGATCGACTTTGCCCTTTTTCAGCAGTTCGACACACTGGTTGAGGCGGTTGGTGGTTCTGACGATCAGCTTCTGCTCGATGGTCACCCGCTCGATAGCATCGGAGAACCACCCCTTGGGCACGCAGGCGGTTTTCTGCTGCCAGGGCGGGGATTCCAGTCCCTTCTTGTCGGGCGTGGTGTACCAGGACTGGATATCAAAGGCGATGGGGGTACTGAACAACAGGGTGTTGCTGCGCTCGTTGGTCCAGGTAAAGGGGAAGGCGGCGATAGCGTTGCCCAGCTCGATGTTTTTAAGTCCTCTCGGCCAGGGCTGGTAGGAGACCCTCAGATCCGGGTGGCCTGCCGCTTTGAGAGTGGTGAGCACCTTGCTTGCCAGCTCGCCGCCATTGGCCAGCATCGCTGAAGAGTAGGGGGGCAATTCGCCGGTGATAATCACCGCGCTCTGCACCGTGGCGGCCGGGAGCAGCGAGAGAGCAAACAGGGTGGCAAGAAAGCGAAGGGACGAGCGGAGGCGATAAGTGGCAGAGGGCGTGACCGGATAACGGATGTGCATGGCGGGTGACCTCACCTCTATCGATTGCTGACAGCGTAGCGGTTCTGGCAGGGAAAAAACAGACTCGATAAATGCTGTTGGTTGCGGCGTATGGCCCTTGAAGTTCCCTTTGGCGGGCGGAAGGGGTTGTGGCGGTTGCTCTGCTCCGGTGAGCTTGTTAGCCTGTGCGGCTCTGATAGAGGAGTGAACGATGAGCAAGGTACTTGATGAGCTGCTGGCGTTGCTGGCGCTGGAAAAAATCGAGGAGGGCCTGTTTCGGGGCCAGAGCCAGGATCTCGGTCTGCGGGCCGTGTTTGGCGGACAGGTAATGGGGCAGGCCTTGTCAGCCGCCAAGCAGACGGTCGAGACCGGTCGTCAGGTTCACAGTTTTCACTCCTACTTCCTGCGTCCGGGGGATGTGACCCGTCCCATCGTCTATGACGTGGAGAATATCCGCGACGGCCAGACCGTCTCCACCCGCCGGGTCAAGGCGATTCAGGGCGGCAAGCCCATCTTCTATCTCAACGCCTCGTTTCAGGTGCCGGCCGACGGTTTCGAGCATCAGGCGCAGATGCCCACCGGCATCACCCCGCCGGAGGAGCTCAAGAGCGAGCTGGAGCTGGTGCGCCCCTACGAGAACCTGATCCCGGCCTCCCTGCGCGACAAGATCCTCTGCGAGCAGCCCATCGAGATGCGCCCGGTGACCCTGGTCGACCCTATTCGGCCGACGGTGCAGGATCCGGTGCGTCACGTCTGGTTCAAGGCCAATGGCCAGATGCCGGACGATCTGCGGGTGCACAAATACCTGCTGGCCTACGCCTCCGACTTCAACTTCCTGCTCACCTCGCTGCAGCCGCACGGGGTGTCCTACTGGGAGCCGGATATGCAGGTGGCCACCATTGATCACTCCATGTGGTTCCACCGGGATTTCCGCTTCGACGACTGGCTGCTCTACGTGGTAGACAGCCCGAGCGCCAGCAGCGGTCGCGGTCTGGTGCGCGGCCAGTTCTTCACCCGTGACGGCATGCTGGTGGCGAGCACCATGCAGGAGGGGGTGATCCGTCGTCGCGGCAGTTAAGGGGCAAAGCGGATAGCAAAACGGGGTGGCTTGGGCCACCCCGTTTTCGTTGCTGCGATGTGCGCGGGCGCTGCGGGATCAGCCGCCGCGCTGGTACTTGAAGCGCTTCTTGCGCCGGTAGGGATAGACATCCTCGAACACCCCCACCTTGATATTGCTCTGCAGCATCTTCCAGTAGTTGGCGTCGAACATCTCCTTGTGCAGCTGCAACATGATCTCACGCACCTGCGGCTTTTGCAGCAGGAAGGTGGCGAACTCCTCGGGGAAGATGTCGTTGGGGGCCACTGAGTACCAGGGCTCGGCGCTCCACTCATCCTCGGGGTAGCGCGGCGGCGGGATCTGGCGGAAGTTGCACTCCGTCATGTAGCAGATCTCGTCGTAGTCGTAGAAGACCACCCGGCCGTGACGGGTGACGCCAAAATTCTTGAACAGCATGTCCCCCGGGAAGATGTTGGCCGCCGCCAGCTGCTTGATGGCGTTGCCGTACTCCTCCAGCGCGAGCCGGGTCTGCTGCTCGTCCGCCTTGTCCAGATAGAGGTTGAGGGGGATCATCTTGCGCTCGGTATAGAGGTGCTTGATCACCAGCTTGTCGTCGCTGATGGTGAGCGCCGAGGGTGCCACCGTCTTGAGTTCGGCAAGGAGCTCCGGCGAGATGCGATCCAGCGGAAACTCGAAGTTGGTGAACTCCTGGGTATCGGCCATCCGGCCCACCCGATCGTGCTGTTTAACCAGCCGGTATTTTGCCTTCACCTGCTCGTGGCTCACATCCTTCGGGGGAGTGAACTCGTCTTTTATCACCTTGAACACCACATCGTAGGAGGGGAGGGTGAACACGCTCATCACCATCCCCTTGATGCCCGGCGCAATGATGAACTGATCCCGGCTCTGGGCCAGATGGTGGCGGTAGTGGCGATAGAGCTCGGTCTTGCCATGCTTCTGGCAACCGATGGCGTTGTAGATCTCGTAATCGGGTTTGTGGGGCATGATCTGGCGCAGGAAGGCGACAAACAGCGCCGGTTCGCGGGCATAAACCATAAAGTAGGCGCGGGCGAAGCCAAACACGATGGAGGCGAGATCCGGCTCGAAGATGACGGTGTCCACATAGATGCTGTGGCCTGTGCTGAGCAGGGGCAGGATAAAGGGGAACACCTGATCCCGGGCCCGGATCAGTCCCACCAGATAGGCCCCCTTGTTGCGGTAGAACACCTCTTTGAGCAGCTCGATGGCAAACGGCTCATCATGGAGGATTTGCGGGCCGTTCTCCGCAAGATGGCGGTGGATGTCGACAATATCCCGCTGCTTGTCCTCGTAGGGGAGGGTGAAGCTGTAATCCCCCAAAAGCTGGCTCAACGTCTGTGGCAAGTGGGCGAGATCGGTGCGATAGATGCGCAGCAGGGCGCTCAGGTCCGGTTTTTCGCCACGGCTGACAAAGGGGTGGATATAGAGGTTTTCGTCGCGGATGTTGCGATGGCGAAAGATCCGCCTATAGACGGAGTTGAAGAAGGACTCCGCCACCTCGAAGTTGTCACATCGGGGCAGCAGATCGCTGAAGGCACTTTTGACCCGCTTGAGCAGCTCCTGGGTGGCGTGGTGCTCCCCCATCATCTGGCGAATGGAGCTGGCGGTGGCCCCCACATGGTGGTCATAGAGGCGAATACGCTCGCGCCCGGCGAGCTGCACCCCCAGCCAGTCACTGTTCTCGAAGCGGCTCTTGCTGCCCTGGGTTATCTCGAGAAACCGGCTGTAAAACGACTCGAAGCGTTGCAAGATAGTCTCGGCGACGGCCTGTTCCAATGGCTGCTGCATCTCTCTCTTCCTTGTGATCTGTCGGGCCGATAGCGCGAAGGATTGGGTGTAATTTGTTCACACGTCAGGCCACTATCGCAACATTCAAACGTCTGTTCAAGTGGCAATTTTCGGGGATAAACGGTAGATTGCGCCCCTGTTTTGGTGATGGTTTAGCGACTGTTTGCTGTCTGTTTGAGAGGCCGTCCGGCCTGTGAGGAAACCCGATGAAGCTCTATTTTGTCCTGGTGGCACCTGCCCGACCTGCGAACGTGGGGGCGGCTGCCCGCGCCATGAAAACCATGGGATTCGATGCCATGCGACTGGTTGCGAGCCGGGTACACGAAGAGGAGGAGGCGAGCTGGGTGGCCCACGGCGCCCAGGAGATCCTGACTCAGGCCGAGGCGTTCGATACCCTGCCCGAGGCGCTGACGGACATGGATCTGGTGATCGCCACCACCGCCCGTGAGCGCGGCCGTTACCAGCACTACCTCACGCCGGGGGAGATCCGCGAGCAGATCCGCAGCAAGCCTTCACTCAACAAGGTGGCCATCGTCTTTGGCTGCGAGGAGTCGGGGCTCTCCAACGAGCAGCTGGCCGAAGTCGATCTCATCAGCTATCTGCCCCTCAAGGTGAGCTACCCGTCTCTCAATCTGGGGCAGGCGATCATGCTCTACGCCTACGAGATGAGTCAGTTGATGGATGAGCTGAACGCCGACGGCGCCGCTGCGGTAGCAGAAAATTTTGATAACGCCGGGCAGGTTCGGGTGCTGAAAAGCAAAACAGCAGAATTACTGGGTGAACTCGGAGTTTCGCAGGATGAAAAACTGCATCAATGGGTGATGGACCGGGTGCCCATGCTGCCGCAGCGGGATTTGAACATGCTCCACCTGCTCTGCAAAGACCTTGCGCGCCGATTTGGGCGTGAGTAGCGAAGAGGTTTAGGTTGACAGCCCATCGCCCGCCGCGGTATTGCTAAAAGCCAGCTTCGTCAACGAGTGTTCGTCATGCAGTTATTCACCAACGTCATCACCACCACCATTATTACCGGTACCACCACAGGTGGCACTGGGGCCGGTTGATGCGCTGACGAACAAGCACAGAAATCAGAAAAGGCCCGTACCCACCCAGTACGGGCCTTTTTGTTGGATTGGTTTTTAGATTGAATTTCATAGATTTACAGGGAGAGAAAGCGATGAGAGTGTTGAAATTTGGCGGGTCTTCACTGGCCGATGCAGAACGTTTTTTACGGGTGGCCGATATCGCGGTCAACACCCACGGCCAATCTCAGGTAGCCCTGGTGCTCTCTGCACCTGCCAAGGTGACCAATCATCTGGTGGCGCTGGTCGAGCAGACCAGTCGCGGCATGGATGCCAGTTCCACCCTGTTTGAAGTCAACGGCATCTTCTCCCGCCTGCTGGCCGGGTTGAAGGTGGCCTATCCGGCGCTCGATGACAAGGCGCTGCTGGCCCGCCTCACCGCCGAGCTGGATCAGGTGGAGCGCCTGATGCAGGGCATCCGTCTGCTGGGCCTCTGCCCGGACAACGTGCAGGCGCGCATTCTGAGCCGTGGCGAGAACCTCTCCATCGCCTTTATGCACGAACTGCTGCGGGTGCGCGGTCTGGATCTGGAGCTGATCGTACCGGAAGAGCTGCTGGTCACCGACGGCGGTTATCTGGAAGCGCACGTCGATATTGAAGCCTCCCGCCTGCGCTTTGCCGCCAAGGGGCTGCGTAGCGACTGTCTTTACCTGATGCCGGGCTTTACCGGTGGCAGCGACAAGGGCGAGACCGTGCTGCTGGGGCGCAACGGCTCCGACTACTCCGCAGCCGTATTGGCCGCCTGCGTTGATGCCGAGTGCTGCGAGATCTGGACTGACGTCGAAGGCTGCTACAGCTGCGACCCCCGTCTGGTGCCGGATGCCTACCTGCTGAAAACCCTCTCCTACAAGGAGGCGATGGAGCTCTCCTACTTTGGCGCCAAGGTGCTGCACCCGAAAACCATCGCGCCGGTGGCCCAGTTCCACATTCCCTGCCTCATCAAGAACAGCTTCAACCCGCAAGGGCCGGGCACCCTGATCGGCCCGGAGAGCGGCGACGATGACCTGAAAGTGAAGGCCATCTCGGATCTCTCCGGCATGTGCATGTTCAACGTCTCCGGCCCCGGCATGAAGGGGATGGTCGGCATGGCCGGTCGCATCTTCTCCGCCGTCTCCCGTGCCGGGGTCAGTATCGTGTTGATCACCCAGTCATCCTCCGAGTACAGCGTCAGCTTCTGTATCCACAGCTACGACAGCGACAAGACCCGCAAGGTACTGGAGCGTGAGTTCGAGCTGGAGTTCAAAAACCAGCTGCTCGACCCGCTGGATATCATCAGCGATCTGGCCATCATCTCCCTCATCGGTGACGGCATGCGCACCAGCAAAGGGATGGCGGCCCGCTTCTTCACCTCGCTGGCGCAAGCCTCCATCAACATCGTCGCCATCGCCCAGGGGTCGAGCGAGCGCTCCATCTCGGCGGTGGTGCGGGATCGCAAGGTGGCGGAAGCCATCAAGGCGTGCCACCAGAACTTCTTTGGCAGCCAGCAGTTTATCGATCTCTTTGTGGTCGGGGTCGGCGGCGTCGGTGCCGCGCTGGTGGATCAGATTGCCCGCCAGCAGCCGGTACTGGCCGAGCAGGGCACTGGCCTTCGCGTGGTCGGCATCGCCAACAGCCGCCAGATGGCGGTCAACAAGGATGGCTTGAACCTCGCCAACTGGCGCGAACAGCTGGTGGAAGCCCGCGACAGCTTCTCGCTGGAAGGGGTGAAAAAGCTGGTGGAAGATAGCCACATCATCAACCCGGTGATCGTCGACTGCACCTCCTCCGAGGCAGTAGCCGTCCAGTATGCCGACTTCCTCGCCGCCGGTTTCCATGTGGTCACTCCGAACAAAAAGGCCAACACCGGCTCGCTCGATTACTACAAGGCGCTGCGCCGCACTGCCCGCCAGACTCGCCGCAAGTTCCTCTATGAAACCAACGTCGGCGCCGGTCTGCCGGTTATCGAGAACCTGCAGAACCTCATCAAGGCCGGTGACAAGCTGCGCGCCTTCGACGGCATCCTCTCCGGCTCGCTCTCCTTTATCTTCGGCAAGCTGGACGAGGGGATGGCCTTCTCCGAGGCAACCCAAATCGCCCGCAGCAACGGCTTTACCGAGCCGGATCCCCGCGACGATCTCAACGGCATGGATGTGGCGCGCAAGCTGCTCATTCTGGCTCGCGAAGCCGGCATGGCGCTGGAGCTCTCCGATGTGGAAGTCGAGCAGGCACTGCCGCCCGGATTTGATGTGAGCGGCGACGTGGAAGCCTTTATGGCCCGCCTGCCGGAGGCCGATGGCTGGTTCCGTGACCAGTTCGCTGCGGCCCAGCGTGAAGGCAAGGTGCTGCGCTATGTGGGTTCCATCGAGGGTGGCAAGTGCAAGGTCGCCATCAAGGCGGTCGGTGGCGACGAGCCGCTGTTCAAGGTCAAAGACGGGGAGAACGCGCTCGCCTTCTTCTCTACCTACTACCAGCCAATCCCGCTGGTGCTGCGCGGCTATGGCGCCGGTACCGAAGTGACTGCGGCGGGCGTCTTTGCCGACGTGCTGCGCACCCAGAACTGGAAGCAGGAGCTATAAGCATGAGTTCAGACATGTACCCCTCTTATATGACGGAAGGCGCCATGGGTAATGACAGAAGCGTGGTTGCCTATGCCCCAGCCTCCAGCGCCAACCTGAGCGTGGGATTCGATGTTCTGGGGGCGGCGCTCGCCCCCGTGGATGGCTCTCTGCTCGGCGATCGGGTGCAGGTAAAAGCGGCTGACGTGCCGTTCGCCCTCTCATCCGTGGGCCGCTACGCCCACAAGCTGCCGGACGATCCGAAAAAGAATATTCTCCATGACTGCTGGGTAGCCTATGGCGAGGCGCTGGAGAAGCGGGGCCTGAAACTCAAGCCGCTGGCGATGGTGCTGGAGAAGAACCTGCCGGTGGGCTCGGGTCTGGGTTCCAGCGCCTGCAGCGTGGTGGCGGCGCTGGAAGGGCTCAACGCCTTCCACGGCGCGCCCCTTAATGAGCACGACATGTTGCTGCTGATGGGGGAGATGGAGGGGCGTATCTCCGGCTCCGTTCACTATGACAACGTGGCCCCCTGTTATCTCGGCGGCATGCAGCTGGTGCTGGAAGAGCACGGCGTCATCAGCCAGGGCATTCCGGTGTTCGATCAGTGGTACTGGGTGGTCTGCTACCCGGGCACCGTCGTCTCTACCGCCGCGGCCCGCGCCATTCTGCCGGCCCAATATCGCCGTCAGGATTGCCTCACCTATGGCCGCCGCCTGGCTGCCTTTGTCCACGCCAGCTACACCGGGCAGGAGGGATTGGCGGCGAGCGTACTGAAAGACGTGATTGCCGAGCCCTACCGCGCGGCGCTGATCGAAGGCTTTGCCGAGGTGCGGGCGCAGGCGGCCCAGAACGGGGCGCTGGCCACCGGCATCTCCGGCTCCGGCCCCACCGTGTTTGTGGTGATGAAGGATCTGGCGCAGGCCGAGCGGATGAAGGATTGGATGGAAACACATTTCGTGCAGAACGAAGATGGATTTGCCCGGGTCTGCAAACTGGACATGGCCGGGGCACGGGTAACAGGAAGCGAGCTATGAATCTCTACAACATCAAGGACAACAGCGAACAGGTGAGCTTCGCGCAGGCGGTGCGTCAGGGCTTGGGTCGCGAACAGGGGCTATTCTTCCCCGAACAACTCGAACCGCTCGCCGATGTGGATGCCCTGCTCGATCTGCCGCTGGCCGAACGCTCCGCCCGCATCCTGAGCCACCTGCTGGGGGACGAAGTGCCTGCCGCCAAAGTGAGCGAGCTGATCAATGCCGCCTTCACCTTCCCGGCACCGTTGGTCAAATTGAAAGATGGCACCTATGCCCTTGAGCTGTTCCACGGCCCGACCCTGGCGTTCAAGGATTTCGGCGGCCGCTTTATGGCCCAGTGCCTCGCGGCGTTCAGAACCAACGACAAGATTACCATCCTCACCGCCACCTCCGGCGACACCGGCGCCGCCGTAGCCCACGCTTTCTACGGGCTGGAGGGGATCGAGGTGGTGATCCTCTATCCCAAGGGCAAGATCAGCCCGCTGCAGGAGAAGCTCTTCTGCACCCTCGGCGGCAATATCCGCACCATCGCCATCGATGGTGACTTTGATGCCTGTCAGGCGCTGGTAAAACAGGCCTTTGACGACGAAGCGCTGAAAAAGGCCATTGGCCTCAACTCCGCCAACTCCATCAATATCAGCCGTCTGTTGGCGCAGGTTTGCTACTACTTCGAAGCGGTGGCCCAGCTGCCGAAAGCCTCCCGCGCCAAAGCGGTGATCAGCGTGCCGTCCGGCAACTTTGGCAACCTCACCGCAGGTTTGATTGCCAAGGCGCTGGGGCTGCCGGTGAAGCGCTTTATCGCCGCCACCAATGCCAACGACACCGTGCCGCGCTACCTGAAAACCGGTCAGTGGGAGCCGCATCAGACAGTGGCCACCCTGTCGAACGCCATGGATGTCAGCCGCCCCAACAACTGGCCACGAGTGGAGGAGCTCTGCCGTCGCAAGGGCTGGGCGCTGGAGACCCTGGGTTCTGGCATGCGTGACGATGCCCAGACTCGCGATGCGCTGAAACGGCTGCACCAGCTGGATTACCTGTGCGAGCCCCACGGCGCCATTGCCTGGGATCTGCTGGGGGAACAACTGGCCGAGGAAGAAGTGGGGGTGTTCCTCTGCACCGCCCATCCCGCCAAGTTCAAGGAGTCGGTGGACGAGATCCTCAATCTCGATGTACCGCTGCCCGGCCCGCTCGCCAAACACGCCGAACTGCCGCTGCTCTCCGTTAATTTGCCAGCGGAGTTTGCCCCCCTGCGAGCTTTTTTGCTGGGCTAATGGGTTGAACAGGAAATAAAAAATCCCCCGCCTTTTTGCAAAGAGCGGGGGATTTTTTTATGTGGGTACAGCTCTTGGTCAACCAGATAGGGGGCGTAAGCTATTTGGCGAACGTCTTATCGCAACTCCGCCATTGCTGTGATCTGTTAGCCCTCTTCTTGCTTCCCACTCTGATATATAAAGGAAACTTTAAATAGCTAATGTTATGAATTTAATTCTGCTGCTCCAATAAAAGCTCATTTGAAAAATCAGCAATACTTGTATATTCTGCCGCGATGGATTTTCTTTTTCCTACAATTTTTTTCACATAGTCTGTTAATGTTTCTTTTTCTTGTTCTTTAATAGAGAAGTTAAAATTTATTATCTCTATATACTTTATCAGTAACATAGCAACTTCATGGTTTTCTTTGTATTCAAGAGATTTTATTTCATCGCATATTTTTATATCATCTAGTTCGCACATAGCGAACGTAATGATGACTTTATCAAAGTTTGTGTCGACTTTGCTTCGTAATTCTTTTACTCTTACAATCTGTCTTTGATTGATAAAGTCATTTGACATTAAATCTATAACCCAAATAGGGAAGAATGAGGCTGCAAATCTAATGAATGTGTCAATTTTTTCTTTGGGTACATTCGCATCCTTTGAATTTTTCATTACATCTGAGATTGCTCTTTCTAAAAACTCTTTAAATTTGGTCTTAAATAGATATAATCCGATAGTTAGATCGTGCTTATAACACAAAAATATATCTTCCATTATTTTTTCTGTTTCATTAGCATCCATTATATGCTCTGCAGCTCTGAAAGCTCTTGCATATAAAGATAAAGAACGTTGCAATAATATATTAGGTGTTATATTGTCATCGTAAGTTGTCAGAGTTGCTCCATTTTCATTTACAGGAGCTATTTCATCTAACATTACTTCACATTCTTCTTCCGTTTTATGGCGATGAGAGTAACCATCATCAATATTTTCTTCTGTAACTAGCTCAACAGGATTCTTGTCCACTAATGACCTGAGCAATGATAGAGCATCAATTTCATCTAGATTTATTTGAACTTGAAGTGCTGTTTTTTGTATATAAGAGTGAGTTCTTTCACCTATGAATTTTATTAACTTGATATCATTTTTTTTAATGGCGGAAAGATATTCTAATGCTTTATCAAAATACAGATAATCAATTCCATCATCAGTTGCATAAAATTCTGAATCTAGTTTTGATAAATAGTATGCAAAACAATAATTGAAAAAGCACACTTGTGAAAAACAATAGTTATTATCTATCTTTACAATTATTCCACTTTGAATTATTGGTGATATATATCCTTCTACATCGAAATCTTGACCAATCAATGAATTGAATTGAATTACAAGCTTATATAGTTCAGTTTGTTTAATACAAGTGCATCTTTCAAATGCTAAATGTTTTGCAGTAAAACCGAGGAACAGGAGCAAATCTTTATATTGAGGTCTATTTCCTTCGGTCATACAATGCTTTTGTAATAAAATTTCGATGAAGTTCTCTAGAAGATCCGCCTCGTGTAAGTATGATTTTCTATAATGTGATTTACGTTCATAAATTGACATTATCATGCTGTATATAAAATGGTTGTTTGGCATGCCCGCTTTATTTACAGCATTAAATGCTTGCCTTGTAATCACAGATTTGTTGGTGGTTTCTGGAATCCACTTTTCAATTAGTTGCCGAATATCGGTGCGGCCAATGCCTGAAAAGTTAACGATATGGAATTTGCTTTTAAGATCTGTTTCATTAAATATCCCTTCTATTATTTTTTTGATATTATTTTTTGCAAAAAGGATGAACCGGACATGAGAGTTGTCTCTGACAATATTTAAGATGGACTGTACAACAGAACCATCACATCTATCAAGAGAGTCCAATATTATTATCGATGAATCAGAGAAAACGTCATCTTGTATTTTTTTATTAAACTCTTTAAGGTGATTTACTTTTGAAGAGGATTGCTCATAAAACGCGAATAATTTATTTTTTAATTTAACTTCATTAATCTTGGAATCATTGATTTCTTCACAGTTTAGATAATAAACTATATTGTCAATATTCTTATATTTCTGTTTACTAAGTAGTTCCGTTACAATTTTTTTTGCTAGAGTGGTTTTTCCTGTATTTTCACCACCAAAAATACAGTACGATAAGGGGCTATTCACCAGTTGGTTAGTTGTTATATTCGAATCATCGTTAGTGCCAGACTCCATTGCGATACCAGGTTCAAGCTTTAACTTAGGTTCTATATAAATATCTGAAAGACGCTTTCTTTTATCATGCTCCAATCCAGTGTTACATAGTAAATCGTATTCAAATTTATCAATTAGCCATGAGGATGCTTCAGAAAAAGCATCAATATTAAAAATACATTTTTCTGATAGTGAGAAAGACATCCTACCATTAGTTACTCGTTTGTTCCATTCGGTGAAAAATTGTTTGCTATGGTCATACCGCCTAAAAAATATATCTCCACTGTTAAGATTGTTTCTTTGGTGGAGTGATATGACACTATATCCAGAGTATTCATCATTGTTACTAATATCAAATTTGCCTGCTTGAATCTTAATTAAGCTGTTATTGTTAAAATGAGTTTCCTGGATAACATTTAACTCATGCATATGGCCAAATAAAAACATCTGAATATTAGATGTATGCAAAAACTCTGATGTTATTGCTCTATCATCATCATATAGCCAATCTAGTGGATGATGCATTAAAACGATTTTTTGTTCATATTTTTTTACAGTGGATAAGCTGAGTTTTATTTGGGAGTTGGTAACTGCTAGCTTACCTTTATCATCACCATTTGCTAACCATGCGGAATTTAAACATGCAATAGCAATGTTATTATGCTCATAGATTCGAAACAAATTTGTCTTATGAATTATTTTTTTTGTATCATCCAGCCAATCAATAAAATTATTATAGTTAATAAACCAGTTGAAATCATTGTCATTGTTTTTTTCATCAAATAGTTCATTTACTTTATTAGCATGATCATTTGTAAATACATCGTTTTTAGCGAATTTATCAGCCCTTTTCCAATTTAGGCGTTGGATGTCATGATTACCAGGAGTGACAAATATATCGCTTTTGGTGATTTTTAATTTGTCTATCAGAGGATATATTATTTTTGTTTTTATAAGTTCAAATTCATGTTCTCCAGCGGTATTTGTTAAGTCTCCCGTGATGAACACAGTATCAATTTCTCTGTTTTTTGAGATTAAGTCATCAATCAAGCAAGTCATGATGCTGCTTGCTCTTGATTCATTCATTTTAGTAACAATATTACTGATGTGAATATCAGACAAATGCAATATATTTTTCATGGTTTATAATTAAGGTCATGTTAGTTGAAGTGTGAATCGGAACCATTATTTAAGTTTAAAAGAACGCCATCAAATTTAAGTGATGATTACCATGTGTGCTCTGTCGAAGTAGATACACTCACTGTTCAGATAAACTATTCATATCGACTACGGTCTATCTTGATTATAAATGTTAATTGACAAATGCATGTTGGATAAAAAGCAATTTGTACCTATTTTACATGGCTGATAATAATTGGTGCCTTTATTTTTAATAAAATAAGTTGAAGAATGAGATATTGCTTTCTTAAGGACTCAATTTGGTAAATTCAAATTTATCATTTCTAATATCTCTACTTTTTTTTGAGTGGCCAAGCCAAACACCTTTTAATAATCTATTATTGACTATTTCAAATTGATATACACCGAAATAACCATTTTTATCTTTTATATCGAACCACTCACCAATGATGTAACTTGAACGTATATGACCAAAAAATGCGTACTTTACTTTTTTTGAATAAAACTCAAAATATATGTAATTCCCGAGTTGCTTTAATTCTGAATGACCATGTCTATCGATCTCAGATGAGAAGTCTTGACTTCCACCATCACCCCATAAAATTTCCCATTCGCCATAAAGCTCTGGTGGCTTTTCTCTGAAAATACTTCTAACTGGTAACCAGCTCATATATTTAACAGCTATGTGAGCGATTTTAAAATCTAAGAGACTTTTTAATATCAATGCTATGATAAATGTAGTAATACCTGTGGCAACTGCTACCCAATCAACAGATGAATAAAATGTGGTGACTTGATTTAGCATATTTTCCTGAGTGTTTATTTTTTAAAGTAAAAAATCAAATGCGAAATTTTTATTGGAAATCTGGGCACCCACCTTTTTGGGAGGAGCGTAACGTAACCAAAACGCACGCTACCGCCCGTGGATTACAGCTTCCAATATGCTCCATTAACCAGCGAGGGCAGAAGCCCATCACTGATGAATAGGCACCGGATGGCTATGTTAAGCCAATCGAATCTGGTCACGCTAGCCAAAAATTGACGTAAGTGTCAGTAATGACTGATTTTTTGCGCTGGCTCAATAAAAGGGTGTGGGCGGAGACAGGATTCCCATGGCCCTTGATTTTATTGGGGTTGGTAGGCGTGGTGGGGAAGAGGGTGGTTGGCTTGCCGCTGAGGAGGGGGTTGTTGGGGGCAATCCCGCTCTGCCAATCGGCGCTATAGTGCGGGCGCTGGTTGCCCTCTGCTCCGCTCCCAAGCTGGCGAGGCGGGGGATCTGCGGCAACAATCAGCTGTTGCAATCACAGCCATTTGCAACACATTGTCATGCAAATATGACCATGCAAACACATCACCAGATAGAGAGGAGATCTCCCATGAAGCGTACCATCCTGTTCGGCCTGCTCTGCGGCAGCGTGCTGCTGGCCAATCCGGTCTTTGCCAACGACGCAGCCCAGTTGCAGTGCGAGGCGCAGGCCGCAGCCAAAAAGCTTAACGGCGCCGCCAAGACCAGCTTTGTCGGCAAGTGCGTGAAAGATGCCGCTGGCGCCGCGACCGGCGAGTGCGAGAAGGCGGCCGCCGACAAGAAGCTGGCCGGTGCGGCCAAAAACAGCTTTATCCAGAAGTGCGTGAAGACGGGCGCGGCGATGGATCCGGCGGCCAAGTGCGAGAAGGCGGCGGCCGACAAGAAGCTGGCTGGCGCGGCCAAGAACAGCTTTGTCCAGAAGTGCGTGAAGGATAGCGCCGCCAAGTAGGGCATTTTCTCATCCGGTGTGTTTGCGGGGGCCATCAGGCCCCCGCGCTTTTTGGCGCACTGAACGACACCTCTTGTGGAGTAAGGTGCACTTCTCTATGTAGCAAAGAGCGGGATCTGGTTGTGCCTCTCATTACGTCCCATCTCCCCGGTGAGGGAGCCCTGCTCTGGTGGCTTGAGCGAACGGATCGGTTCTCTGGTCAAGGCTTATATTTATTCCCGGTGCCATACCATGCGCTTGGTCAATGATGGTGAGATTCCTCTGCCTCTGCTCACCGGGCGCATCGTCAAAACAGACGAGGGTGCTTGGGCTGATTTTCACAGCCAATCCTGCTTGACTCCAGCGTTAGCAGGGAGTGCTCACATTGACTGATGTCATCTGTGGTGACGGTGTTGTGGCTTGCTCTCAGATATATTAAATAAGGGATGTAACGCTAATTACTGTTTGTTAATAGCGTAATTTTTACTTATCTGTCTCTGCCATTTTTGGCCTCTTGTTTCACGTAAGATTATTCTGATTATTAGGCTGTAATTTCCGGTTACAATTTTGTTCAAGACCATGCCATCTACCAGGGTCACATACCCTTGATTCATATATGTCAGAATTTGTCGTATATGAATGTGCCGAGAACGATAATGTACCTGACAAGGCACCACTAAAGCTTCTGGCGCTGAAAATCTTTATTGAAAATCGCCATGTCATTGATTTTATTTGTTTTTTTGTTTTGTTTTTGATGATGCGGAGTAACGCGTGTGCTTTACCAGTCTCAAAAGAAATAAATATGGTCTTGAGAGGGCTGGTGCCGTGCGGGTCGTGCTGTGGCGGCTTATTGATATGTCGTCAAATATTAAAGTTATTACTCTGGATCATCCCTTTTTAATATCGGCCTTGCTTCAACTGTAATTTATTACAGTTGTTGCCAGTACTATTGGCTATAAGCTCTGCCCTTCTTGATAAAACCTCAAAATCGGGTACTAGAGCATGGGAAAAGGAATTGATGGCGCTACTGTCGCGCCCAAAGAGCGTATAAATATCAAGTATGTACCGTCGACTGGTGGTCAACAGGGAGAAGTAGAACTTCCCCTGACCATGATGGTGGTCGGCAACATGAAAGGACGCACCGAAGATACCCCCATCGAGGAGCGTCAGACTGTCTCCATCGACAAGAATAATTTCTCATCTGTCATGAAAGAATCGGCATTGGAACTGAACTTCACCGTTCCAAATCGTCTGGAAGAGAACAGCCAGGACGAGCTGCCGGTTTCGATCAAAATCCAGTCCCTGGAAGACTTCACTCCTGACAATGTGGCCCAGCAAGTGCCCGAACTGCGCAAGCTGCTGGAGCTGCGTGAGGCGCTGGTTGCCCTGAAGGGGCCGCTCGGCAATATCCCTGCTTTCCGCAATCGTTTGCAGGATCTGCTGTCCAGTGATGAGGCTCGTGAGCAGTTGCTCAAAGAGCTGGATTTGATCAAGCCAGTCGAGTGATCGGCGGGTTGTATTGACTGAACGAGAAGGAACAAACATGTCTTTGGTCGAAGAACAGGTTCAAGCGGGGGCGAATGCCGCCTCCTCGTCCTCTTTGCTGGACGAAATCATGGCACAAGCACGCATCACGCCGGTTGATGAGGGTTACAGCGTCGCCAAGCAGGGGGTCGCAGCCCTGATCGCCAACATTCTGGATAGCGGTACTGCCAGCAGTCCGGTCAACAAGGCACTGGTGGACAGCATGATTGTCGAGCTCGACAAGAAGCTCGGCAAGCAGATGGACATCATTCTCCATGCCAAGCCGTTGCAGGAGATGGAGTCCTCCTGGCGCTCCCTGAAGTTGCTGGTGGATCGCACCGATTTTCGCGAAAACATCAAGATCCAGGTGCTGCACGCTACCAAGGAAGAGCTGCTGGAAGATTTCGAATTCTCACCCGAAATCACCCAGTCCGGTCTCTACAAGCATGTCTACTCCAGCGGTTATGGTCAGTTTGGTGGTCAGCCGGTGGGGGCCGTGATCGGTGATTACGCCTTCACCCACAGCGGACCCGATATCAAGCTGATGCAGTATGTCAGCGCCGTCGGCGCCATGGCTCATGCCCCCTTCATCTCTTCCGTTGCACCGACCTTTTTTGGTGTAGACAGCTTTACCGAGCTGCCCTCCATCAAGGATCTGAAATCGGTATTCGAAGGGCCGGCCTACACCAAGTGGCGCGCCTTGCGTGAATCGGAAGATGCCCGTTATCTGGGACTGACCGCACCGCGCTTCCTGGCCCGTCTGCCGTATGACCCGACCGAAAACCCCATCAAGGGCTTCAACTATCAGGAAGATATCAGCTCGGATCACAATCACTATCTGTGGGGCAACACCGCCTATCTGATGGGCACCTCCCTGACTGACAGTTTCGCCAAGTACCGCTGGTGCCCGAACATCATAGGCCCGCAGAGCGGTGGTGCGATCCACGATCTGCCGGTGCACGTCTATGAAGCCATGGGTCAGCTGCAGGCGAAGATCCCGACCGAAGTGCTGATCACTGACCGTCGTGAATACGAGCTGTCGGAAGAGGGTTTCATCACCCTGACCATGCGCAAGGACAGCGACAACGCCGCCTTCTTCTCTGCCAACTCGGTGCAAAAGCCCAAGGTGTTCCCGAACACCAAGGAAGGACGCGAGGCCGAAACCAACTACAAGTTGGGCACCCAGCTGCCCTATATGTTCATCATCAACCGCCTGGCGCACTACATCAAAGTGCTGCAGCGCGAGCAGATCGGCTCCTGGAAGGAGCGTCAGGATCTGGAACGGGAGTTGAACAGCTGGATCCGGCAGTTTGTGGCCGATCAGGAGAATCCGCCGGCAGAGGTCCGCAGCCGTCGTCCGCTGCGCGCCGCCCAGATCAAGGTGCTGGATGTGGAAGGGGAGCCGGGCTGGTATCAGGTTGCCATGTCAGTGCGCCCGCACTTCAAGTACATGGGGGCGAGCTTCGAGCTCTCTCTGGTAGGTCGACTGGACAAGGAATAAGGCCCGATGCCGTATCTCTCTTCCTGGGATAGAGGAAATGCGGCCAGCCTGTTCGATCGCATACGGGGGGAGGGGCTGAGTCCTTCTCCCCGTTCGGAGGTTGAGGAGTTGGTTGATTCTGTCAAGCGGCAGCTCGAACAGATCCTCAACACCCGTCCCGGCAATTGCCGCAGTGCTCCCGAGCTTGGCGTCATCGATCTCAATGACGCCACTCAGGGCAGTGCGGATATCAAGGGGCGGATCCGCGAAGCGATCCGGCAATGCATCCGTCGTTATGAACCGCGGATTGTGCATGTGGATGTCCGTTCACCCGACTATCAGGCGAGTCCGCTCGAGATGTCGTTTCAGGTGACGGCCCACGTGCGGCTGGAGCATATCGAGCAAGTTACCTCGTTCAACGTCCATATGGACAGTCACCGCCACTACCGCATGGTCTGATCAATGTCGCTGGAACATTACTTCAGGGATGAGTTGGCATTTTTGCGCCTGCAAGGGCGCGAATTTGCCGATAGCTATCCCGAACTCACCCGTTTTTTGTCGGAGCAGAATACCGACCCGGATGTGGAACGCCTGCTGGAAGGCTTTGCGTTTCTCACGGGCAACCTGCGCGCAAAAATTGAAGACGAGTTTCCCGAGCTGACCCACGGTCTGCTCAATATGCTCTGGCCAAACTACCTGCGTCCCGTCCCCAGCATGACTATCATGCAGTTTTCGGTTATTCCGGGGGCCATCGCCCAGCCCGCGCTGGTGAAGCAGGGCTGCCAACTCGACAGTCTGCCTATTGACGATGTGACCTGTCATTTTCAAACCTGCCACGATGCCTGGGTCTATCCGGCCGAGATGCGCGAGGTGACGGCGCAAAGTGGCAACGATCTCTCAACCATCTCGCTCGATATTGCGCTGCATGCCCCCTTGCTGCTCAGTGAGTTACAGCTGGACAAGCTGCGCTTTTTCCTGGGGGGCGACAGCTACACCGCTTATGAACTCTACTTCTGGCTCGCCAACCAGCTCTCCCATATCGAGCTGGAGATCGACGGCAAGCGCTTTCGTCAGGAGGCCAAGGCTCTCAAATCGGTCGGCTTCGAGCGCGACGATGCGCTGTTGCCCTATCCGAACAACGTTTACTCCGGTTACCGGATCCTGCAGGAGTATTTCTGCTTTCCGGAGAGCTTTCTCTTCTTCGAACTCTCCGGTGGTGAGTGGCCCAAACAGCCGCTGCCGGTGAGTGAATTCAAAATCCATTTCTGTTTCGACCGGCCCTTGCCAGCGGAACTCAAGATCCGTCCCGACTCTTTCATGCTCAACTGCGTGCCGGCTATCAATCTGTTCCAGCACGACAGCGAGCCGGTCAATCTCAACGGCCGTCAGGCGGAATACCCGCTCAAGGCGAGCTATCGCTATGCCGACAGTTTCGAAATTTTCTCGGTGGATCAGGTTGAAGGTTGGGTCGAGGGCAATCTGGGGCGCTCTCGGGGCACGCCGCGCATCTATCAGCCATTCGAAAGTTTTCAGCACCAGATAGAGCGGGCCAAGCAGCGGCTGGCACTCTACTACCGGGTGCGGGTCAGGGAGTCGGTGAGTGGTGATGGTTTCGAGCACAGCCTCTCGTTTGTGCGGGGCGATGAAACCACTACGGTCGATCTGGATGAATCCATCTCGGTGACGCTCACCTGCACCAACCGCTCCCGTGCTGCCCGCCTTAAGGTGGGCAGTATCTGCGTGCCGACCGGCAGTTCACCGTCGTTTGCTACCTTCCGCAACCTGATCCGGCCGACCCGGCCGCTGCGTCCGGCACTGGATGGCAGCCTGCATTGGACCCTGATTTCCAACCTGTCGCTCAACTATGTCTCTCTGCTGCGCCGGGATGCCTTGGTGCAGGTGCTGCGTACCTATGACTTTCCCGCTTTGCACGACAAGCAGGCAGAGCAGGCGTCGCGCAAGCGGCTGGCGGGGATCGAGGAGATCGAGACCAAGCCGGTGGACAGGCTGGTGCGCGGCATGCCGGTGCGGGGGCTCAAGTCGGTGCTCTCCATCCGCCAGTCCGCCTTTGGCAGCGAAGGGGAGCTCTATCTCTTCAGCACCGTGCTGGCCCACTTCTTCTCGCTCTATGCCAGCGTCAACGCTTTCCACCTGCTTGAGGTGGTCAATCTCGATAACAAGGAGCGCTATCAGTGGCCAGTCCAGATCGGTCAGCACTCCCTGATGTGAGTGCCGCTAACGAGGCGCCCCGTTTCAATTTCTTCCAGCTGGTTGAGCTGCTCAACCGGCTGGACGGTGCCGATCAGGAGCGTGGTCTCGACCACCTGCCGAGTGACGAAAATATTCGTTTCAAGGCGACTGCATCGCTGGGGTTTCCCACCAGCGACGTGCTGCAAATTGGTCGTGACGAGAAGGGGCGTCACGAACTGGAAGTGGCCTTTCTGGGTCTGCACGGTAGTCAGTCGCCGATGCCGGGGTACTACCTCGACTCGCTGGCGTGGGAGTACGCCCAGGGGGAACAGAAGCTCGGTCTTTTCCTGGATTTCTTCCACCACCGCCTGCTGACCCTGCTGCACCGGATCTGGCGCAAGTATCGCTACCACGTCCGTTTTCAGGATGACGGTGAGGATGGGTTCTCCCGTCTGATGTTTGCGTTGGTGGGGCTTGGCAACGATGCCGTCTGTCAGAGTTTGCCGGTCAACCGCGCCAAGATGCTCTCCTATGCGGGCATGCTGGCCAGCCCCAGCCGCTCTCCAGAGGTGGTTGCTGGTCTCGTGGCCCACTGCTTCGATCTGGCGGATGTGGAAGTGAGTGCTTGGCAGTGGCGCAAGGTGCCGATCCATCCGGAGCAGCAAAACCGCTTGGGCGGTGCTTGCGCCACTCTGGGGCACGACTTCGTCATCGGTGACAAGGTCAATGATTGTGCCGGCAAGTTTTTATTGAAAATCAATGATCTGAGTTTTAGCCAGTTTCTCGGATTTCTCCCGAACGGGGAGCATTTCCACGCTCTGGTGACCTTTGTCTCTTTCATCTTGCGCGATCAGCTGGCTTGGGATCTGCGGCTTGGCTTCGGTCAGGAGCAGGCCAAGGGGCTGAGATTGGGGGAGGAGCAGAGTGCCCGTCTGGGATGGAGTACCTTTCTTGGCCAACCGCCGAGTGACCCGTTCGTGACGATCTGTGTACAGGAATAAGCGCAGAAATTCAGTGTAGGAATACGTGCAGGAGTGAATGTGGACGACTTTAACCAGCAACTATCTCTGGTGGTGCTCAACAGCGAGCAGCTCGACGGCAGCCAGCAGGTGCAATATCGCTTCGACGAGATGGGGGGAACATTGGGCTCCTCCGAACAGGATGACTGGCAACTGCGAGACAGGTTGGGGGCGGTGATGCCAGCCCATGCCCGCGTCGAGCTCAATGACGGTCGTTTCTGCCTGTGCGATCTCAGCGGCCAGACCTACATCAATGGTGCTACCTCGCCCATCGGGCGGGCTCGCAAGGTCAACCTCGAGCAGGGTGACGAGCTGATTGTCGGCCCTTTTCGCCTGCGAGCCTATCTCGGTGCCATCTCCCCCGAGCAGAGTTTGCAGCAGGTGCTGGGCAACCGTCCGACCGAGCAGCTTGATGAGTGGCTGGCCAGCGATCCTCACCACACCCAGACCCTGGATGATCCACAGGCCCTGGCGGTCGACCCCCTGCTGGCATTGCAGCAGGAGCGTGCGGCTCCGAGTCCGTTGGTGGATGCTCGCCTGCAGGCTCAACCGCAGTTTCAACCGGATATGGACACCGTATCCCTCGCTCCATTTTCAGCCGTCGAGAACACCATGAACCAAGAATTTCTGGATATGCCCACCATCGAGAACCACCCCGACTTCCAGCCGCTGGAGGACGTTGATCACGTCGCCCTGACCCCGCTGATGCGCGGGCTGGGTCAGCCGTTGCAGTTGCAGGACACCCGACAGGCCCACGACATGCTCGAAGAGATGGGCAAGACAGTGCGGGCCATGGTGGAGGGGTTGCTGCAACTGCAAAGCGATCAGGCGGCGCTGGCAGACAAGCACCTGCGCCCCATCGAGGACAACCCTCTGCGCCTTGGCCTCGATTATGACGAGACCCTGGCGGTGCTGTTTGCCGAGCAGAAGAGCCCGGTGCACCTGAGCGCACCGGCCGCGGTGGCCGAGAGCCTGCACAACGTGCGCATCCACCACGTGGCAAACCAGCAGGCCATCAGTGCGGCGCTCGACAGCATCCTGCAGGCCTTCTCACCGGAAGCCTTGCTCGGCCGTTTCGAGCAATACCGCCGCAGCGGCGCGCCGGGTATGGCTGATGAGGGGTGGGCCTGGAACATGTATCAGCACTACTACCGTGAGCTCACCTCTGCCCGTCAGCAGGGGTTCGACAAGCTGTTCCATCAGGTCTACGCCCAGGCCTATGACCAGGCCGTGCGTCAGCAACAGGGACTGATTTGATGATACGTGCACTGTGGTTTGGGGCCTGTCTGCTGGCCCTGGCCGGTTGTACCACCATGGGCAAGATGGCCTATGTGGTCATGAACCCGGATGTCCAGGTGGGGAGCAACGATGACCAGCCCTCCACCCTGGGGCTCAGCCTGCTGGCGGAGCCTGACGTCAACCCCAACGAGAGCGGGGAGGCGGCACCCATCGAGTTTCAGGTGGTGCTGCTGGCGGAAGATTCCAGGCTGCTCGCCACCGACTACGACCAGGTGACGGCAGATGTAGAGAAGGCCCTTGGCAAGAACTACCTGGATCATCAGGACTACACCCTGCTACCCGGCCAGTTCAAATACCTGCCCCCCGTCAAGCTTGACGAGAAGACCCGTTACATCGGCGTGATTGCTCGGTACGCCGATCCGGACAGCGCCGAGTGGCGCAAGGTCATCAAGGTCAAGAGCAAGGGAACGGCCTATCAAATTCTGGTGCACCTGCGCCTGGATGAAGTGGAACTACAAAAAGAAGAAGAATAATCATGTCGAGTCGAAATCGGGTTATCTGGCGTGAAGGGCTCTTTATCAAGCCCCAGCACTTCCAGCAACAACAGAGACATTCAGATTACGCGCTGCACGCGCGTTTGAGCGCGCTGTCCGACTATTTCTACGGGTTGCAGTCGCTTGCCATCAACGAGGATTACCTCGGCTTTGGCCGCATCGCGCTGGTGGGGGCCACCGGTATCATGCCGGACGGCACCGTCTTCAACATTCCGAACGATGATGTGCTGCCGACCCCGCTGGAGATCACCGATGCCTCGGTGGCCAACCAGAAGGTCTATCTGGCGCTGCCGCTCTCGGTGAGCGGGGTCAACGAGGTCAATCAGGGCGGTCAGGTAGCAACCCGGCTGCAGGCTCATCGCCACGATGTGCGGGATCTCCACAGCGAAGGGGGCGACGTGGTCTCCCTCGAAGTGGGGCGGGTCAGCTTGCGGCTGATGCTGGAGCGGGAAGACCGCAGCGCCTACGCGTCCCTCGCCATTGCTCGCATTCTGGACAAGCGCCCGGATGGCGGTCTGGTGCTGGATCCCAACTTCATGCCCTGCAGTATCAGTGTCTCTGCCATCCCGACCCTCAAGCGCTTCCTCGGCGAGTCGGCTGGCCTCGTGGCCGAGCGGGCTCGCAGCCTCTCCCAGCGCATCGCCACGCCGGGTCAGCAGGGGGTGGCCGATGTGGCCGAGTTCATGATGCTGCAACTGCTCAACCGGGCTCAGCCCCTGCTCTCCCATCTGGCGCGTCTTGGCACCCTGCACCCCGAGCGGTTGCACGAGGCGCTGGTGCAGCTCTGTGGCGAGTTGATGACCTTTACCGACGAGTCCCGTCTGCCCCCCGAGTTCCCCGCTTATCGTCATGACGATCAGCAGGTGAGCTTCGAGCCGGTGATGTTGGCCCTGCGTCAGGCGCTCAGTACCGTGCTGTCGCCACGTGCCGTCTCCATCCAGCTGCGCAAGCACCAGTACGGCGTCATGGTGGCCATGGTCAACGAGAGCGAGTTGATGCAGAGCGCCGATTTCGTGCTGGCAGTGCGTGCCCGCATGCCGCAGGAGCAGCTGCGCAAACAGTTGCTGCAGCAGACCAAGGTGGCGTCGAGCGACAAGATCCGCGAACTCATCAGCCTGCAGCTGCCCGGTATCCCGCTGTTGCCGCTGCCGGTGGCGCCGCGCCAGTTGCCCTATCACGCCGGTTACAGCTACTTCCAGCTCGACCGTCAGAGCCCTGCCTGGCAGATGCTGGCGGTCAGCAACACGCTCGCCTTCCACATTGCCGGCGATTTCCCCGAGCTCGACATGCAGCTCTGGGCCATCCGTAGCCAGTGATCGCATCAAGGAAACAAGCAGAGATGACCACGGACATTATCAACAACGAGCAACTGAGCGACCTGCTGTTCGATCACGCCGAGCAGCTGGACATGGATTCGGACTACTGGTTCCGCCTGCGTGGCCAGAGCATCAACCCGATGATCGATGCGGTGACCCCGCTATTGGGGCTGGTGCAGCGGGTGCGTCTGTTGTCGCGCTACGACCGGGTGCCCGAGCTTTATCAGCGGGTGGTGACCGAGATCCAGGCCATCGAACAGGAGTTGATGGCGCAGGGTTACGAGAATGGCGTCGTCCTCTCGTTTCGCTACATCCTCTGCACTTTTATCGATGAGGCGGTGATGGGGCGCGACTGGGGCAGCCAGAGTGAATGGTCCCAACATTCTCTGCTGGCCCGGTTTCACAACGAGACCTGGGGGGGCGAGAAGGTGTTCGTCCTGCTGGCCCGTCTGCAGGAAGATCCGGTGCGCTATCGCGACATCCTGGAGTTCATCTATCTCTGCCTCTGCCTCGGTTTTGAGGGGCGCTACAAGGTGATGAGCCAGGGCCGTGACGAGTTTGAACGGATCGTCAAGCAACTGCACAAGCAGCTGTCACTCGAACGTGGCGGTGAGGCACCCAGCGTGTTTCATCTCGACCTCGGTCAGCAGGCATCTCGCTACCAGCTGCGCAAGCAAGTCTCCCTGCGCACCCTGTTTATGGGAGGGGCGCTGATCCTGGCCATCATCTTTGGCCTCTATCACCACCAACTCAATAACCAGACCCAGGACGTACTGCGTCAACTGGGCGAATTATTAAAATAAATACTTAAGGAGAGCACGCCTTGATTCGTATAGAGCTACCGGTACTGGTGGAAAGACTCAACCCCATCTGCCGTCACATGCTGGAGGAGGCAGCGGCCCTCTGTGTCAATCATCAGGGCGCCGAGATCCGCATCGAGCACCTGCTGCTGAAGATGCTGGAGACCCCCCTCAGCGATGTGCGCCAGATCCTCAAGCGGGCCGAAGTTGAGGTTGAAGAGTTAAAGAGCCTGCTGCAACCCTCGGCGGCCGATAACGGTTATGGTCAGGGTTATCCCTCCTTCTCGCCGCTATTGGTGGAGTGGCTGCAAGACAGCTGGCTGCTCGCCTCTGCCGAGCTGCAACATGGCCAACTGCGCAGCGGCGTCATGCTGCTGGTGCTGCTGATGACTCCCCTGCGTTACCTGCCGGGCTCGGTGACCCGTTTGCTTGCCAACATCAATCGCGAGCTGCTGCGCCAGCAGTTCGACGAGTGGGTGAAAGAGTCTGCCGAGACCCAAGTGACTGTTTCTGCCAACGGCACGTCGACTCAGGCCGCGCTGCCCGCCGATGCCAGCCTGCTGGCCCGCTTTACTGTCAACGTCACCGAACAGGCCCGTCAGGGAACCCTGGATCCGGTGCTCTGCCGGGATCACGAGATCGATCTGATGATCGACATTCTCTCCCGTCGCCGCAAAAACAACCCCATCGTGGTGGGGGAGGCCGGCGTCGGTAAAAGCGCCCTGATCGAGGGGCTGGCGCTGCGCATCGTGGCGGGTCAGGTACCCGAAAAGCTGCGCGGGGTCGAACTGATGACCCTGGATCTCGGCGCCATGCAGGCGGGCGCCTCGGTCAAGGGGGAGTTCGAGAAGCGTTTCAAGGGGGTGATGCAGGAGGTCAAGGATGCCGTGCGACCTGTCATCCTCTTTATCGATGAGGCTCACACCCTGATTGGTGCCGGCAACCAGGCGGGCGGCATGGATGTCTCCAACCTGATCAAGCCCGCGCTGGCCCGGGGCGAGCTGCGCACCATCGCTGCCACCACCTGGAGCGAATACAAGAAGTACGTTGAAAAAGATGCCGCCCTGTCGCGCCGCTTCCAGCTGGTGAAAGTGGGTGAACCCAATGCAGGTGAAGCCACCGTGATCCTGCGCGGCCTGCGCAGCATCTACGAGAAGGCCCATGGGGTGCTGATTGACGAGGAGGCGCTGCAAGCTGCCGCTCAGCTCTCCGCCCGCTACATCTCCGGCCGTCAGCTGCCGGACAAGGCGATCGACGTACTCGATACCGCCTGTGCCCGGGTGGCCATCAACCTGACCACGCCGCCACGCGCGGTCAGTCACCTGCAAAACGAACTGCGCCAGCGCGAGCTGGAGATCCGTCAGCTGGAGCGCCAGAGCCTGATTGGTCTGGGTGACAACGATGAGCGCCTCGCCGAGCTGCAAGCGGCCCAGCAGACCTGTCGTGACAACCTGCGTGAGCAGGAAGCCCGATGGCAGCAACAGCAGGGGCTGGTGCATCGGATTGTCGAACTGCGTGCCGCCCTGCTGGCGGATCAGCAGGATGAGATGCTGGCCAGAGAGGCGCTGGATCTCGCCGATGCGCCGCTCGATCCGCAAGCGGCCGCCGGGCAGCTTGCCGGGCTCGAGCGCGAGCTGGCCGAGCTGCAACAGGGTGAGGTGCTGGTCTCTGCCCATGTCGACAAGACCCAGATCGCAGCGGTGATCGCCGAGTGGACCGGGGTGCCGCTTAATCGCATCTCCCAAGGGGAGCTCGATGTGGTGACCCGTCTGCCGGAGTACCTTGGCGAGCTCATCAAGGGGCAGGATGTGGCGGTGGCCCACCTGCATAAACACCTGCTGACCGCCCGCGCCGATCTTCGTCGTCCAGGCCGTCCGCTGGGGGCCTTCCTGCTGGTGGGGCCAAGTGGGGTCGGCAAGACCGAAACCGTGCTGCAGATTGCCGAGCTGATGTTTGGCGGTCGCCAGTATCTCACCACCATCAACATGTCCGAATATCAGGAGAAGCACACTGTCTCGCGCCTGATCGGCTCGCCGCCCGGCTATGTCGGTTTTGGCGAGGGGGGCGTGTTGACCGAAGCGATCCGTCAGAAGCCTTATTCCGTGGTGCTGCTGGACGAGGTGGAGAAGGCCCATCCGGACGTGCTCAACCTCTTCTATCAGGCGTTCGACAAGGGCGAGCTGGCGGATGGGGAAGGGCGGATCATCGACTGCAAGAACGTGGTCTTCTTCCTCACCTCCAACCTCGGTTTCCAGACCATCGTCGAGCATGCCGAGCAGCCCGATGTGCTGCTGGATGCCCTCTATCCGGAGCTCGCCGCCTTCTTCAAACCGGCCCTGCTGGCGCGGATGGAGGTGATCCCCTACCTGCCGCTCGGTCACGACACGCTAGTGCAGATCGTCGGTGGCAAACTCAACCGGCTGGTCAAGCTGCTCAAGGAGCGTTTCGGTGCGGAGGTGGTGCTGGAGAGCGAGGTGGCCGAGGAGATCCTGCTGCGCGCCAACCGTAGCGAGAACGGCGCGCGGATGCTCGAATCCGTCATCGATGGCGCCCTGTTGCCGCCGGTCTCCCTGCAACTGTTGCAGCGCCTCTCGGCCGGTGAGCCCATCAACCGGGTGCGCTTCTCGGTGGCCGATCACCAGTTTGTGGCTGAGGTGGAGGGCTGACCATGGAGCAAGCCCTCGCATTCGCCCTAGCGCTCACCTCGCAACGGGATGAACAACATCTCTGCCACTGGTGGAGCTCGACCCTCAATGCCAGCTTCCAGCCCAAAGGACTGCTGCTTGGCATGCTGGACGTGAGCGGCCGCCAGCTGGAGTGCAAAGGGTGGGTCAAGGGGCAGGAGGTTGCGCTGGCGCTGGCGGTGGATGATTTCTCTCATCCACTCGCCTATGTGCTGCACAAGGCGCAATCCCGCACCTGGGATTCCCTCCATGGCGGTGCCCGCATTGAGCACGCCGGTTTTCGCGCACTGCTGGCCAACCTTGGCCAGCAGTGCGGCCTGCACGCCTTTCCGCTCAATGATGGCAACGGCAAGCCGTTTGCCGTGCTGGCGATGATGGACAGTGGCGATGTGTTGCAGGAGTGGGCGGCTCGCCCCGAGCTGGCCAGTCTGGCGCAGGTCTTTTGCAACCAGCTCACCCTGATCCGCGATCTGGGGCGTAGCCGCCGGGATCAGAACGTGCTGCGCGACTCCCTGCGTCAGATCAAGGGGGAGGGGGAGCGCCAGCGCCAGCACGAGAAGTTGCTGGGGGATCAGCTGGTTGGCCAGTCGGCGGTGATCCGAGGCTTGCGCGAGCAGATCGCCCAGGCGGGCCAGCACAAGCTGACCGTGCTTATTCAGGGAGAGACCGGCAGTGGCAAGGAGGTGGTCGCCCGCTTGGTGCATCAGTGCTCCGAGCGTGCCGCCAAGCCGTTCGTCGCCATCAACTGCGCCGCCATCCCCGAGAATCTCATTGAGAGCGAGCTGTTCGGTTATCAGAAGGGGGCCTTCTCCGGCGCCCTCTCCAACAAGACCGGGCTGGTGGCGCAGGCCAATGGTGGCACCCTGTTTCTAGACGAAGTGGGCGATATGCCCGCCGCCATGCAGGCCAAGCTGCTACGGGTGCTGGAAACCCGCAGCTACCGGCCGCTTGGGGCAGAGCAGGAGTATCACTCCGATTTTCGCCTCATCGCGGCCACTCATCAGCCGCTGACCCGCCATGTGGAGGAGGGGCGGTTCCGTGCCGACCTCTACCACCGTCTCTGCCAGTGTCTGCTGCTGATCGCCCCCTTGCGCGAGCATATCGAGGATGTGCCCCTGCTCTGCCAGCACTTCATGGCCCAGTTTGCCGCGCAGGATGACAAGGGACTGGCTGGTTTGCAGCGCAAGTTCCTCAAGCAACTGCAAAGTTACGATTTCCCCGGCAATGTGCGCGAGCTGCGCAATCTGCTGGAGGTGGCCTGTGCCCACACCCGTCATGGTGAAGAGGTGGGGCTTGGCGCCTTGCCGCCGGAGCTGCGGGATCGGGTCTGTGCCGAGCTGCCGGATGCGCTGGATGATTACAACCATATCCGCGATCTGCGCCGTGCCATGCAGCAGTACGAGGCATCGGTGATTGAAGCGCGCCTGCGCTACTTTCAGGGCAATCGCATGCTGGTGGCCGAGAGCCTCAATATTCCCAAGCGCACCCTGGATCACAAGTGCCAGAAACTGGAGGTGAACTGATGAGCATCATGAGTTTGTTGCCCCTGCTGCTGGCGACCGGCAATGCGGTGCCTCCCCTTGATATGGCGGCGTGGCAAGCGTGTCGTCGCGAGCCATCCCCTCTGATCCGGCTCGCCTGCTATGACGCCCTTGGCAATGAGGCGACGCAATCAGGCAACAAGGAGAGCACCAAGTCTCCGGCCTGGCTGGCGATAGCGGAGCAGGAGTTGGCCCGAGTGCCGGATAGCTCACCCTTCCTGTTGCGACAGGATGAGGAGAGTGGCACGGCGGTATTGACCCGTCCGGCCCTGCGCGGTGCCACCCTGGCGATCGGTTGTGTCAACAGCATCACCCATATTCGCTTGCGGCTGGATGCGCCGTGGCGCGGGGAGAGTGTCGAAGTCGCGCTGGATGGACAAGCAACTCGCAGCAGTCAGAGCTGGTTTATCCGGGATCAGGGATGGCTGCTCGAATATGGCCGCGGTCTGCCCGCCATCGAGGAGCTCAAGCGCTGGCAGGGCCATCGCGAGCTGCAGGTGCGGGCCGACAACGGCGCCCTTCTGCGGGTCGATTTGAGCGGCCTGAAAGAGGCGCTGGCACCGCTGCGTCAGCAGTGCCGATGGTAGGGGGGAAGATGAGCTATCAACACCCTTGGTGTGCACGCCTGCTCACCAGCCTGCCGGATGAACAGATCAGAGGCGCCGTGCTGGCCGACGAGCCGCGCTGGGACTATGTGGAGACCGAGCTGGTCAAGCTGGGCTCCCTCGCTCACAGCCAGGTCGATCTCAATGCGGTGGCCGAGGCCTGCCTCGGCTTGCTGGAGAGCCGCACCAAGGATATGCGGGTGCTGGCACAGCTGTTGCGCTGCCTGCAGCACCCCGCCAAGGCGACCCCGATGGGGGCTGCGCTGAGCTTGCTGGAAGCCTGGATCAAGGCTTACTGGCTGTTGGCCTGGCCCGGGAATGCGGCTCAGAAGCAGCGATTGATGGTGCAGATCATCAAGCGCTTCGAGGGTGCCCTGCCGAGGGTGAGCGAGAGCGCCTCTGCGGCGGAACTGGCGCAGTTGCTGGCGCAGGCAGAACAGCTGGAGGCCGTCTGGCTGGCCCAGTGCCCTGACAAGGGGGAACTGCTGGATCCTCTGGTGATGGGGTTGAAGCGGGCCCAGCGACAGCAGGTTGTCCAGGCTCAGGCTGATTCCGCTGGCCAACCGTCGAACAGCTCTGTCTCGACCTCCGCCAGCGCAAGCAGCATGGCGAGCGCTATGGTGCTCAGTGGCAGCAGCAAGGGCTCCGGGGTCGAGATTGATAGCTCCAACGATCGGGCATGGCGACAGACCCAGCTCAAGGTGGCGGAGCTGCTGATTGAGCGCCAGCCAGAGGTGGCTATCGGCTATCGGCTGCGTCGTCATGCCATCTGGGCCGGCATCACCACCCCGCCGATAACGGCGCAGGGGAACAAAACCCAGCTGGCCTCCATGTCGGCAGACATGGTGGATGAGTATCGCGCCGCCATGGGTACGCCAGATCTGGCGCTCTGGCAGCGCATCGAGCAGAGCCTGACGCTGGCCCCTTACTGGTTCGAGGGGCACAGGCTCTCGGCCGAGGTGGCCCAGAAGCTGGGATATGGCGTGGTGGCGCAGGCGATCATGGCGGAGCTGGATGCATTTTTGCAGCGCCTGCCAGCGCTGCGGGATCTCACCTTCAGCGATGGTTCCCCGTTTCTCTCCCCCGAATGCAGCCGCTGGTTGCAGCCTGCCAAGAGCAGTGGGGGCGGCAGCGGACAGGCCGAGCTGGCCGAGGAGGTCGCCTTGCGTCATGGGGAGCAGGGGATTGCCGCCGCGCTCGCCCTGCTTGATGAGCGGATGGCACAGATGAAAGAGCCAAGAGCCCGCTTCCATGCCTTGTTGGTGCAGGCGGAGTTGTTGGAGCAGGAAGGCATGGAGGCGCTTGCGCGCCAGCAATATCAACACTTGTGGCAAGAGGCGGAGCGCCTTGGGTTGTCGCAGTGGGAGCCCGGGTTGGTCAGCCGCCTGGCCCCCTATGCCACCCATTTGCCGAAATAAGTGCCGAAATAAGTGCCGAAATGAGTCATTGAGTCGGAGTTGGATCACATTTTATGTTCAAAACCATTTTTACCTTGTCGAGGCAACAGCTGCCGAAACTGAAACCCTCCTGGCCCCTGCTCGGTGTGGTGCTGTGGGTTGTCGCCCTGCTCCTGGTGTGGTGGCTGGGGCCTCGCATCGAGATCCGTGATGCCAAGCCATTCGAGCCCTTGTGGGGGCGGGTGGTGTTTACCCTGCTCTGGCTCTGGTTGCTGCTGGGGGTACTCTCCTGGCGGGTATGGCGCAAGATGAAGCAGCTCAAGGCCGAGCGCCAGCATGAGGTGCTGCTGGAACAAGATCCGGTCAAAGGGCTCATCGACAAACAGGCGCAGTTCCTCGAACGTTGGTTGCAAGCCTTGAATGAACACCTTGGCAAGGGGGCGCTCTACGCCATGCCCTGGTATCTGGTGCTGGGTCTGCCCGGCAGCGGCAAGAGCAGCCTGATCCACCGTGCCAATCCGGCCAACAAGCTCAATCCCAGACTCGATACCGAACTGCGGGACGTGGCGCAAGGCCAGCTGGTCGATTGCTGGCTGGGGGAGCAAGCCGTGATGCTGGATCCGGCCGGTGCACTGTTGTCACAAGCCGAGCCCGAGCTGGACCCGCAAGCTCGCAAGCATGAGCGGCTCTGGTTGCATCTGCTGAACTGGCTCAACGAGCACCGTCGTCGTCAGCCCCTTAATGGTCTGGTACTGACCGTTGATTTGGCATGGCTGTCTGCGGCCAGCGTGGCCGAGCGCAAGGCGTATGCCCAGCTGATGCGTGCCCGGTTGCAAGAGGTGTCGGCCACCATGAATACCCGGCTGCCGCTCTATGTCACCTTCACCAAACTCGACATGCTGCGCGGCTTTGATGTGGTCTATGAACAGCTGGATAAAGAGGCCCGTGACGCCGTGTTGGGGGTGACCTTCAACCCCAGCAGCAGTCAGGGCAAATCCTGGCAGCAGGATCTGGCGCTGTTCTGGGATCTGTGGGTCGACAATCTCAACCGCAATCTGCCGGAAATGATGCTGGCCCGGCTCGATGCCGCCCAGCGCAACGCCCTCTTCTCGTTTGTTCGTCAATTGGCGGGTCTCAAGGATTATGTGACCAGCCTGCTCGATGAAACCCTGACCATTGAAGAGAGCAAGCCACTGCTGGTGCGCGGCGTCTATATCAGCTCCGTCTATCAGCAAGGTGTCCCGTTCGATGCTTTTGCTCAGGCCGCTTCCCGGCGTTACAGCTTGCCCGAGCCGATCCACTCCGCCCTGCGCGGGGAGTCCAACACCTATTTCGTGCGCAAGCTCTTCTCCTCGATCATTTTCCCCGAGGCCCATCTGGCCGGAGAAAACCGGCTGCATACCCTCTATCGCCGCCGCCGGATGACCATTGGCCTCGGCTGTTTGTCGCTCTTCTCTGCCGCCCTGATCGGTGGCTGGCACTACTTTTATCGGGTAAACGAGGAGGCGGGTCGCAATGTCCTGACCAAGGCGCAGGCCTTTATGGAGACGAATGAGGTGGCCGATGCCCACGCCTTCGGGGTCAGCCAGTTGCCGCGTCTCAACCTTATTCGCGAGGCGACCCTCTCTTTCGGCAACTACCGCGAACGGATGCCGCTGGTGGCAGACCTTGGTCTCTATCAGGGGGATGAGATTGGCCCCTATGTGGAAGGCTCCTATCTGCAACTGCTGGGGCTGCGTTTCCTGCCTGCCCAGATGCAGGGACTGCTGGAGGATCTGAACCGGGCGCCGGCTGGCAGCGAGGAGAAGCTCGCCATTCTGCGGGTGATGCGGATGCTGGATGATGCCTCCGGCCGCAACAAGGAGCTGGTGGAGCAGTACATGGCCAGCCGCTGGCAGAAAGCGTTCCCGGGACAGGGGGCGGTCCAGGAGCAGTTGATGGGACATCTTGACTATGCCCTTGATCATACCGACTGGCACGTTGCTCGCGCCGCCCGGGATCAGGCCGCCATCACGGCATTTGTGCCATTCAAGGAGCCAGTGTATGGCGCCCAGCGTGAACTGGGCAAATTGCCCATGTATCAGCGGGTCTATCAGAATCTGGTGGTGAAGGCGGGTGATGTGTTGCCGCCGGATCTGAATGTCCGTGACGAGGTGGGCCCCACCTTCGACACCGTGTTTGCCCTGCGCAACGAGAGCGCTGGTCAGGTGCCGCGTTTGCTGACCTGGCCCGGGTTCAGTGACTTCTTCCTCAAGCAGGACAAGGCGCTGATCGATCTCACCGCCATGGATGCCTGGGTGCTGGGCCAGCGCAAGCTGAGCCAGTTGAGCGAGGCGGATCGCAAGGAGATCACCCGTCAGGTCAACGATCGCTATGTCACCGATTACGTCAACCAGTGGCAAAAATTGCTGACCAATCTGGATGTGCAGACCCTTGTCAGTCCCGAGCAGGCGCTTGATGTGCTCTCGGCCATCACCGGCAACGACCAGCCATTCCAGCGGGTGCTCGCCGCGTTGGATGACAACACCCGTATTCGCAAGATCTCCGATGCGGAAGGAGATCCGGCGCAGGCGATCACTGCCCGGATCGGTCGCCCCTTTATGGCCACCAATGGCGTCTTGACTGGCCGTGGGGAACAGGGGCCGCTTATTTCGGAAGTGAATCAGAAGCTGATTGAGCTGCAGCACTATATGGAGCTGATCGTCAATGCCACCGAGCCGGGACAGTCAGCCCTCAAGGCGGTGCAACTGCGTTTGACCAACAAGTACGCCGATCCGGTCTTTGCATTGCAGCAATATGCTCGTGGTCTGCCCGAGCCACTCAATCGCTGGGTGGGTCAACTGGCGGATCAGAGTTCGCAACTGGTGATTGATCTGGCTATGTCATCCCTCAATCAGGAGTGGCAGGCAAAGGTGCTGGCACCGTTCAACAGCCAGCTGGCGGATCGCTATCCGTTCAACCCGGGCTCTGCCAAGGATGTGCCGCTCTCCGAGATGGAGCGCTTCTTTGCCCCCGGTGGCACCCTGGACAGCTTCTATCAGGTCAACCTGAAACCCATGGTGGAGGGGGGCTTGATGGAGGGAGAGCTGAGCTCACCCATTCAGGCCGAGCTGATCAAACAGCTGGATCGCGCTGCGCGGATCCGCCAGATCTTCTTCAGCCAGCAGGGCAATCTGGAGGTGCAATTTGCCCTCGAGCCCATCGAACTTACCGCCAACAAGCGGCGTAGTGTGCTCAACCTTGATGGCCAGTTGCTGGAGTATGCCCACGGCCGTCGCAACAAGATCCCGCTGGTGTGGCCAAACACCATGCGCGACGGGGCCGAGAGCAAGATCACCCTGGTACCGGCTGCTCGTGAACGTTCGCCGCGCAGCGAAGGCTTTGTCGGACCCTGGGCCATGTTCCGCCTGATGGGCAAGGGAGAGCTGACCCGGGTCAACGACGCCACCTTTGATGTGCGCTTCCCGGTGGATCAGGGTGCCATGACCTATCGGGTCTATACCGACAGTGCCCAGAACCCCTTCACCGGCGGCCTGTTCAGCCAGTTCAGATTGCCTGAATCCCTCTATTGATCATGCAGGGGGAGCATACGAGCCCCTCTCATCTTGGAAGCCGATATGTCACAGAATCAACAAGGCCAGCAGGCATTGAAGGTGGGGCGAGACCCCAGAATGTTGCCTGAGTACGAGGCGCTGCGCGCCGAGATCAACAAGCTCAGCCACGCCTCCCGCCCCGAGGTGGATTGGGCCCGGATCCATCAGCTCGCCAGTCAAATCTTTGAAAAGCACGGGGTGGATCTGCAGACCGCCATCTACTTCACTCTGGCGCGCTCCCGCATTCAGGGGCTGAGCGGCTTTACCGAAGGGTGCGAGTTTCTCGCCAACCTGATCGTCACCCAGTGGGAGAGTTTCTGGCCACCGGTGCATCAGGAGCGGGCCCGCATCGAGATGCTCGACTGGTTTATTGCCCGCATCAGCGACGTGATCCGCCAGTACCAGATCAGCCACGAGGACAAGCGGTTGATCTACCGCTGCGAGCGGGCACTGCAACTCATCAGCGAGAAGTTGCACAACGCCGGTTTGAGCCGCATCCCCCGGGTCGAGAATCTGGTGCACTTTATCGAGGGCTACACCCATCTGTTTGACGAGACCGAGATTGTCATCGTCTCCGATGAGCCGGGCCTCAAGGATGAGCTGCAGATCCCGCCGATGGTCTTCTTCAAATCCGACATGGAGAGCGACCATGGCGCCTCTGTCGGGGCAACCCCGCACCTGCCTCAGGGCAGTATCCTGGTGGGGCGCGAGAAGGGGCAGATGAAGCCGACCGTGCTCAAGATTGAGCAGCACCGCAAACAGCGGCCGGCCTGGTTCTGGTTTGGCTGTGGCCTGCTCACCTGCGCCTTGCCTATGATGGGATGGCTTGGTTGGCAACATCAGCAGCAGGAGAAGGTCATCGCGGCGCAACGGTTGCAACAACCCGCTGCAGCGTTACCGCAGGCCCTGAGTTATGACGACATTCGCCAAGCGCGCATCGTGTTGGGGGAGCAGACCTTGCAGGGGATGGAGAGCGAGCTTGTATCGCGTTATCAGGCCCAACTGGATCGGCTGGAGCAGACCTCTCCCCTCTACTGGTACCGTTATGGCGAGGGGCTGCGCAATTCGCTGCAGATGCTCTATCCCGACTCGCTGGCGGTCAAGGCGCTGGACAAGCAGTGGCAGACCGCGCTGGCCGGCCAGCAAGGGGATCTCAACCGGGTGCCGACCTATCTGGAGGCGCGCGCCGGGGTCGATGCCCTGATCGATCAGCTGCTGGAGCTGGAGCGTCAGCGCAAGACGGTCACGATTTCCTACCTCAAGTCTCAGCTCTACGAGGTACAGAAGAACCTGATGCAGGAGGTCCCGTTCAGTTTACGTCTGAGCGAACTGGAGGCGCGAAAAGCGTCGCAGGAGCCTATTACGGCTGCCGAGCTGAAAGGGATAGAGAGTGACTTGAAAGCACTCAACATCCGGCTTTACCAACTGCAACAAGGGCTATCCGGTAGCTGATTGCTCTGTTATGCGCAACCAGTTGCGCATACTACAGATGGTTGCACTGCAGATGCAATATTTTGCAGGGGGATTGCCCAGTTTGCGCAATCCCTTGCGAATGGATAACCCTGTCATCTATCGAAAGAGGTTAACCATTTGATTTTATTTGGCTAATTTCGCCAGTGCTAAATGGCATAGCCTGTGCTGTGGCCTGTTCTGTTTATCCGCTGTTTATCAAAATCGCCTGTGCCTGGTGCGTTCCATCGGGCACAGGGGCAGAGGGATGATGTCTGTGCGTCTACCCGCTCATATGGAGAATGACTATGTGCCCCGCTATCGCACTGCTCGGTGACATCGGCACCGACCACGATGGCTTCCCACCGACCCCGGTGATAGCTGCCAGTCCCGACGTGTTCCTAGATGGCAAGCCTGTGGCTCGTCAAGGTGATCCACTGGCGCCCCATGACAAGCCCAACAACCCGCCGCACCCACGGGCCATTGCCGGTGGTGTTGGCTCTGTGCTGGTGAATGGCAAACCCATCGCCGTCACCGGCACGGCAGTGGATTGTGGTGGCGTGGTGATTGGTTCGGGCAGCGGACAGGCCGGTTAGAGAGAATGGCCACAGTTTGGCTCGGTTATGAGGTAAGGCCGTCAATGATGGCTTTATCTCATCATCGAACCACCAAGTAGCGCGCCGCGGGCGTGCGGTAGCTATGGAGAAGGCACAAGATGGCCAATAGCACAGGATTACAATTCACCGCCAAGGTGGGGGCGTTGCCAGAAACCACCTTCGTTGTCGCTGCCTTTGATTTGTATGAGAGGCTCAGCGGACCGTTTGTTCTGACGCTGGAGCTGGCAAGCAGTCAACCTGATATCGACTTTGGTGCCGTGCTGGACCAGCCGTGCGAGCTGCTGGTGTGGTACAACGGCGAGTTGCAGCGTCGGGTCTGCGGGGTAGTGAGCGAGTTTGCCCAAGGGGACAGCGGCTTTCGCCGTACCCGCTATCAGTTGCAAGTCAAACCGGCCATGTGGCGGTTGGGATTGCGCCAAAACTCCCGCATCTTTCAGGCACAGAAGCCCGAGGAAATTCTTTCCATTCTGCTGCAAGAACACGGTATCACCGACTACGCCTTTGCCCTGAAAAATGAACATGCCCAGCGGGAATACTGCGTTCAGTATCGCGAAACTGACCTCGACTTCCTCAATCGCCTTGCCGCAGAAGAGGGGCTCTTCTACTTCCACGAGTTTGAAGCAGGCAAACATCGCATCGTCTTTGCTGACGATGCCGCAGCCCTGACTGCTGGCCCCGAGCTCTTTTTCAACCTTGGCAACCGCTCGCTGGAACAAGGTCCTTACGTGCGCCAGTTCCACTACCGTGAGGCGGTACGGCCAAGCGATGTAGAGCTCAAGGACTACAGCTTCAAGACGCCGGCTTATGGCCTCTCCCACAAAAAGCAGGGCGCAGAGCTCGAGCATCAGCGCGATACCTATCAGCATTTTGACTACCCGGGTCGCTACAAGCAGGACGGCAGCGGCAAGGCCTTTGCCCAGCACCGGCTCGATGCCCTACGCAACGATGCAGTGGCGGGCAGCGGCAAATCGAATAGCGCAGCCCTTATGCCGGGGCTGTTCTTCTCACTGACCGAGCACCCCAACGATAGCCTCAATACCGACTGGCAAGTCGTCCATATCCGCCACACCGGCGAACAGCCGCAAGCGCTGGAGGAGGAGGGCGGCAGTGGCCCGACCGTTTATCACAACGAATTTGGCGTGGTGAAGGCGAGCACTACCTGGCGGGCGCGTATCGGCAGCCCAGAGGCGCCAAACAAGCCCATGGTGGATGGCCCGCAAATTGCCATGGTGGTTGGTCCCGAAGGGGAAGAGATTTACTGCGACGAGCACGGCCGGGTAAAACTGCAATTCCCGTGGGACCGCTACGGCAATTCCAACGACCAGAGCTCCTGCTGGGTACGGGTGAGTCAGGGCTGGGCTGGCGGTCAGTACGGCATGATGGCCATCCCGCGTATCGGCCACGAGGTCATCGTCTCGTTTCTGGAAGGGGACCCCGACCAGCCTATCGTGACCGGCCGCACCTACCACGCCACCAACCGGCCACCTTACGAGTTGCCACTCAACAAGACCCGCACTGTGCTGCGTACCGAAACCCACAAGGGTAAGGGCTTCAACGAGCTGCGCTTTGAAGACCAGGCGGGACAGGAAGAGATCTATCTCCACGGTCAGAAAGATCTGAACGTGCTCATCCAGAACGATGTCGTTTGGCATATCAAACACGACGAGCATCGGGATATCGACAACGAGCGGGTCACTCGCATCAAGGCCAACGACCACCTGACAGTCGAAGGCGAGAAGCGCGACCAGATCAAGGCGGACTACTCGCTGACGGTGGATGCCTCCATGCATCAGAAGCTGGGGCAATCGCTGCTGATTGATGCCGGCCAGGAGGTACACCACAAGGCAGGCATGAAGATCGTGTTGGAGGCCGGTGTCGAGCTGACCCTTAAAGTGGGTGGCAGCTTCGTCAAGGTCGATGCTGATGGCGTGACGATAAGTGGTGGCTCCATCAAGATGAACTCTGGCGGTAGTCCCGGTTCTGGCTCCGGTTGGGCTGGGCAGATGCCTATCCTGCCTGATGATGTCGAGGCGGTGCCCCCGCTGCCCCCGGTCGACACGGTTCGCCAGATTGCGACTCTGAAATCGGCCGAGCCGGTCTGCGAGATATGTGAACAGCTGGCCAAGGAGGGCAACTAATGGTATTGCCAGCGCTCACCTTGGCAGAAGGTGAACGTCTTTATCTGTTGCTCGATGGCGGGCAGATCCCTGAGCTCGAACGCCAACTATTTGAGGTCAGCGACTGCCCGGCTTACCAGCCGCTCTATCTCTACGCCCCCTGGGATAGCCTGCGGGAGGTCTCTCCCTGTCTGGTGGAGGCCAGCGAGCCCTTGCTCGGCTGGTTCAAGAGCCTGTCAGCCAATACCGGATGGTTGCTCGCCTCCGCTTTGCCTCTCTTGCCGCTGGCGGATCAGTTGCGCCAGCTTATCGAGGTCGAAAGCCCTTACGGCAGCCGCATCTTGCTCAAACTGGCCGCCCCGGAAACCATGGCATGTCTGATGGTGGATGCAGACCCCTGGCTGTGGCGGAAAATTGCACAAGTCTGGCTGCCAACCCGCACCGGTTGGCGCCATTGGCAGGTCAAAGAGACGCTTGCCGAGCCGATGGGCGACACATGCAGACTCACCGATGTGCAATGGGCCCGCTTGGGCGAAGTGAGTTGGCAAAACCAGTTGGATGCGACTTATCGCCATATGCAGGTGTGGTTTTCTGAGAGGCTGGCGCAGCAGTCCGACCCAAAGGCATGGATTGCCCACTGGGCCAAACAGGCTTATCAACTGGGATTTCAGACCGAACGCGACTTGCTGCTGTTTTTCAATGTGCTGGGCTTCCTGGGCGAGTCATGGTGGCAGGGTGATGCCTACCCGATCGTGAGCAGGTTGTTGACTACCCCCTCGGCACAGACCCCGTCACAGCGTGTTGAACAGGCAGCCAACTGGGCAGAGCAACACGCCATTGCACAGGAAATAACGTCATGAGCACCCCGAACCAAGCAGCTGGAGCTGCCGGCAACAAGGATTGCAAGAGCCCGGTTGGCACCTGCCCCTTTAAAAATAAAGAGATTGCCCTGGTACCGGTGCGCTATGCCCTTGATGAGCCTTTCGCACCTCCTCAGAAGCAGCAGCATCCATTGCCCGCCGGAGCGGGTTTTGTTTCACCGCTCAAGTTCAAGGAGAGTTGTTATGCCCTGCGCCAGCTGCGCGATGGCTGGCTCTATGTCTATGACGAAAAAGCCAAGGTGTTGGATGAATATGAAGTGAAAGATGCCATGTTCATCAGTCAGAGCAAGGGGAGCAAGGGCCATCTGCTCTACCCGGCGACTCATTCGTTGTCCCTCATTTACTCTCCCCAGCGTTGGACCGGGCGTATCAAGAAAGAGATGGAGAAGAACAACGGCTTGCGCAGTGCCTGGATGCGGCAGGTCAAGCTGGGCAGTTTTGCAAGCACCATGAAGGCCGCACATTGTGGTTTGCCTGATGCTCTAGATAAGGTTGCGGATCTCGGTATGCCAAATAACGGCTTTGTGCTCTCTTGCACTCCACTGGCCAAGCCAGCCGAAGAGGATAAGCAAGGTATCAAACTGTTGGTACACAAGCCCGCGGCTTCACCAGCCGCCTACAAGGCGGGAATGCCGGATCCCCAAAGCGCTATGGTAGTGGCTCTGGAGGATCCGTTGGCCGATCTGGCAGACCTTTCCATGAAGGTCAATCAACTGCTGGCCAAGCGCGAAGCTTTGATGGGCAAGGATGAGAAACTGCGCAAGGCAAACACGCACAAGTTGATGATGGCCGAGGTGACGCGTAATCTGGCCCGAGTGCGCCTCGATGAGAAAGAGTTGCCCGCCTCCGTCAGGGGCAATGTGGCCAAGGTTCATGCCTTTGAAGAGGCGCTGGATGATTATCTTGGGAATCGCTATCTAGCCGATATGGAGAACATGACGGCAGAGCCGGGTGTAATAAGGCTGGATTCTCCTCTGGAAAAACAGGCCGAGGCCAAGTTGAAGGTCCTGCGGGAACAATATGGTTTCAATCCATCCCACAAGCAGGTAAGTCAGTGGAAAGAGCGCGCAGCGTTCCAGGACGAGGTCAATTGGAGTGGCCTCAATGCCTTTATCAAGCAGTATCAGGGGCCTCTCAATGAACTGGATCTGGCTGTGGGCCGTGCCCATGAGGACTTGCGCAATGGCCTGACCCGCCTCAAAGCCGATCCGCTGCCCTTGGGGCTCGACAACTGCACGGCCGAAGGGCAAGCCTACCTGCAAACCCTGTTCGCCGAGGCAGGGCAGGCCCTCTCTCTCAGTTGCAGCACAGAGGACAACAAAAAAGCGCTGGAAAAACTGCTCGGCGAGAAGGTCAATGACAACTTGCTGGCGCTGGCCCCCTATGGTTTTGATGCGGCGCTGCACAAAGGGCTGAGTGAACAGACGGTCGACAATGTCTGGCTCAGCACCTCCTCTGGCGATATGACGGCCCTTTTCGGTAGAACGGCCGACCTGGAGGCGCTACTGGGTGACGACGGGCTCAAGCAAAAACCCTGGTTTCAGACTGTCGAGGCCGTGATTGACGCCATGAAAGCGGCAGCAACGTCATTGGCCAAGGGCGCTCACGCCCAGATCATGGCGGCCATCTTGCCCCACGCCTGGAAGAACAACCTGGCAGGTAATCTGAGGCTGGTGCTGCTGGAATCACTGCTCGGTGACCAGCCGCTGCAGGTCAACAGCGGCTATCGCATGCTCTCCAACAGCTTCCAGCAGAAGGTCTGGCTCATTGCCAAACAGATGGTGGCCATCAGCTCGCCACCACCGGGACACAACACCACAGTGCAGGCCATCAACGGCAATCTGCACAGTCTGCAGCAAAAGCTGGATGCCTTGATCGCCCGTGAGATGCCCATGCTGGTCAAACTCAAGGGTGAACTCTACCAGCAGCAGGCCAGACAATATATCGGCGACTATCTGGCAAGTGTGCGCAGTGGCGTAAATCAGCGCATCAGCGCCATGAACGAGAGAGTCCCCAATCTGACGACCTTTGGCGGCTTGGTGGCCCTGCTTAACCTCTGGAATCTGACGGTGGTCATGGCGGCTACGGCGCAAAATGCCCAGTCGGTTGGCCGGTTGCGCGCCAATATACAGCTGGGCTCGGCCTTCGCCTGGACCGGCAATGCCATCGCCGCGCTCTATCAGGGGGTGGTTTGGGAGCAGTTGAAGCCATTGTCAAGAAATGGCGAGCCATTACTTAGGATGTCCTTGAAAGAAGCTGGTGTCGGTGAGCATGCCGCGCTGGTGAAAACCTTCTCGCTGCGTATGCTGGCCTTCTCTGGCCTGGGCATGGCGGCGGCCGGGGCTGAGTTTTGGGATACTTTGCAGGCTAGTAAGGACCCCTTGATAAGCGGCATAGAGAAGACGCTCTTGCAGATGAAAGTGGGCGTATTGGGCGGACAATTCTTAATTTTTTTGGCACAGTTTGCGCAATTAGGCATCAATGGCTTGCTGGGCTATTCATCCATCGCAGCCATCTGTGCAAGCTGGATGGGCATTGGCTTCTTTGTGCTGGGAGCCGCCTATGTGGTCGTGACTGTACTGCTCAATATCTTTAAAACTTCGGATCTGGAAAAGTGGTTATTGCAATCCACTTGGGGCAATAACCCTGCTGGCTGGTATGCCGAAGAGGAGCTGGCCCGCTTCGAGCTGCTAGTCAATAAACCGGGGGCCAGCCTGAGTGTGGTACGCACGCCCCCCCAGGGGTGGATGGACAGCGGCCGCGCCCAATGGCAATTGCAGCTCTCGCTGCCTGCGCATTTGCGCGGGCAGACCATCGGGCTGAAGGTCATTAGCCAACCGCTCGCCAAGGCTGGCCAGATGATACCTGCCCGCACTAAAGAGGATGTGGCACGCTATCAGGTCGCCATGCAGCCCAAAACCCTGGAGACACAGCGCGGACGTTGGGATGAGCTGGTCTATACCTTGCCGCTGGGGGTCGATATCAATAGCGCCATCAAGCTGGAGCTGGGTTATCTCGGGGGCATGGTGCAGCAAGAATTTATCTTCAAGGGCAGCAGTAGCCGTAGCGGCCCAATCACATTGGCGACAAGCTCCGGCGGCTTGGGTACCATGCCCGCGCTGTTGGTTGGCAAGCAAGGGAACAGATAATGGACAACGCAAACGAAGTCATTGAGGTGAGCGAGCAGGAGACCCCTTTTCATCTGCTACCGCAGGAGGAGCAACAGCGCATTCTCGATGCCAATCAAAAAAGGGTGCGTGAAGCGCCAACCCTCCATGAATGGGATATCAGGGTTCCCACGCCATTAGCCTGGATTATCATCATAATAATGTGCCTCTTCTCGACACTATTTCTCGGGGGGGGAGGGCTGTTATTGACCGCGGGTGAGGATTGGAGCGGGGTATATATTATGTTGAGCGTCTCTGCTGTAATGACACCTTATTTTCGCTATTTGGTTATGGCAGATAAGGATTACCACTACCGGTTAACCACTGAAGGTGTCATCGTTACTTATCAGGATGCGATACCCGAAGCAGCCTATACCATAGTCCATGGCTTGGCGTGGTTTGGCGTGGTGGTATGTGTGCTCGCGGTCGCCCTACTGGGGCCATTGGCCCTGGTGGGTGCCGGTGGCATGGCGCTTTTCGCTATATTTTTCACTGGTTTCCAGAAAGAGGTAACGACTCTATATCTTGGTTTCAATAAAAACTGTACTTATGTGTGTAAGGTTGTGAAAAAAAAATCTTTGATTAGATTTGAAACGGTTCCTTTCGAAGATGGTGCATTTTCAGATTTACACTGTGAACATAAGGATTTCATCTTCATCCTTAAGCTGCTTATGTCAGAACTTGATTGTAAAGAGTATAGGGAGTTCAATACCGAATTTTCCCTTCGCAGATCCCCTTTAGGCGTCCTTGATGTCGGCCTTAAAAGAAATTTTGATAAATAATGAGCTGTATTGGCAGGGCGAGATATCGAACGTTTTTCAGGCTAATGTCGAGCCAAAAAAACAGAGATGGTTCATCAAATAAGCAGCCCAAAACCCTGGAGACACAGCGCGGACGTTGGGATGATCTGGTCTATACCCTGCCGCTGGGGGGCGATATCAATACCGCCATCAAGCTGGAGCTGGGTTATCTCGGGGGCATGGTGCAGCAAGAATTTATCTTCAAGGGCAGCAGTAGCAGTAGCGGCCCAATCACATTGGCGACAAGCTCCGGCGGCTTGGGTACCATGCCCGCGTTGATGGTCGGCAAGCAAGGGAACAGATAATGGACAATGCAAACGAAGTCATTGGGGCTAATGAGCAGGAGACCCCTTTTCATCTGCTACCGCAGGAGGAGCAACAGCGCATTATCGATGCCAACCAAAAAAGGGTGCGCGAAGCCCCGACTCTCCATGAATGGGATATCAGGGTTCCTACACCATTCGCTTGGCTAATGATTCTAACAGTTACAACAATTATGACGTTGTTCGCTGTGGGTTGCGTATTGCTTGCTGGTGATGGTGATTGGGGGTTTGCTTATCTAGCATTCTGTGTCGCTATGGCAATGACACCTTATTTTCGCTATTTGGTTATGGCAGATAAGGATTACCACTACCGGGTAACCACTGAAGGTGTCATCGTCACTTATCAGGATGCGATACCCGAAGTGGCCTATACCATAGTCCGTGGCTTGGCGTGGTTTGGTGTGGTGGTATGTGTGCTCGCGGTTGCCCTGCTGGGGCCATTGGCCCTGGTGGGTGCCGGTGGTATGGCGCTTTTGGCAGTATTTTTTACTGACTTTAAAAGTGAAGTGACAGAGCATGAAACCATGTTTAAAAAAGAGTGGCCCTACACGCTTTTTATTTCCAATAGGAAAAAAGCCCTGAGATTTGAATCCACGCCCTTTAAATCAGCACATAGCGATAACATATATTGTAAATCTGAGGATTTTGGATGGGTCGTTGAACTTATTAAATCGCAGATTAGATGCGTCGAAATAAAATATATAAAGGGCCATCCTGTCACGTAAAGTTATTCACTGATAACAAGCACAGAGTCGATATGTAAATTAATCTGGGCTTGTTATTTAGATATTGAATGGCGGAGGACGAGCTGGCTCGCTTCGATCTGCTGGTCAATAAACATTAAGCCATGGGGCAGAGAGGCTGTAATTCAGCTTTTCTGCCCCTTGATTGACCAATAATGGCACTATCTGTAACCGGCCCTGTTTTATTCGCCCCTTTTTCACTCAGCGAAGAATTTCTCATGACCCATCGAGTCCTATGGCTGGCACTGACTGCCAGCATCTTAACCGCCTGCTCTGTCACGGCGCCACGCACTGATGCCGAGTTATCCCAAGCTGCAAAGCAGGGGGATGGCCGCGCCCAATATGAACTGGCCAGACGGCTGGCAATCCAGCCCGATTACCCTAATGCCATGCACTGGATGCAGCAAGCGGCAGAGCAGTCGGGCCCTTTGGCTGCCGATAAACAGATCCGCGCCAATGCTGCTTGGCAAGTGGGTGATTGGTATCAGGCCGGGCTCGGGGAGCCCAAAAACCCGACGTTCGCTACCCAGTGGTGGCAGCGCTCGGCTCGCCTTGGCAACAGCAATGCCAGCTATCAGCTGGGCCTGATGTGCCAGGAGCAGTATCAAGGCAAGCTGGCAAGTGACTGCCTCGACTGGTTCGAGAAAGCCGCCAGACGGGATCATGCCGACGCTCAGTTGGTGTTGGCACGGTGGTACAGCACACAACCGGGGGCAGATAGGGACGCCGTCAAGTGGCTTGAGCGTTCTGCAGAGCTTGGCAACCGTGATGCCCAGTACCTGCTGGGCGAGCGCTATGCGCAAGGTAAAGGGGTCGCCAAACGGCCGGATCTTGCGCAGCGCTGGCACGACAAGGCAGCAGCCCAGCAGCAACCGGACGCTTTGCTAAAGCAAGCCAGACAGGCCGCCCCCATCCATGGGTTCGCTGCCTATCAACGGGCGGCCAATGCCGGTTCTGCTGAAGCCGAGCTCTGGCTTGGCCAGGCTTATCTGGCCGGGGAGCTGGTATCAGCAGACCCTGCTTTGGGCCGTTACTGGCTGGAGCTGGCCGCTGCACACGGTTCCCATGAGGCCGAATATCAATTGAGTTTGCAGCAGGTAGACCGGGAGCAGCAGATCCACTGGTTAATGCGTGCTGCTGACGGTGGTGTGACCAGGGCATGGTTAGATCTGGCAGCACTGCAGCAGGAGCAAGGTGAACTGGAGCAGGCCAGAGCCAGCTATGCCAAGGCCGCCCGGCAAGGGAATAGGGCTGCACTCTATGCCTACGGTGAAATGCTGCGTTTGGGGCAAGGGGGCAAAGAAGATTACGCGTTGGCACTCAAGCAGTATCGGCTGGCGGCCCAACAGGGTGATCGTATGGCACAATACCGGATGGGAACCATGCGTGAAGAGGGACTGGGGGCTCCGCGTAACCGGGTACATGCCTATGCCTGGCTGTCATTGGCGGCAACAGAAGGGATGCCGGAGGCGATGCAGGCTCGTGACGAGCTGGAAGCAGCGATGACCAGGCCGGAAGTCAAACAGGCGCAGAAACTTTCAGAGCACTGGTTTGGCAAGATGCCATCACCGGCGAGGAAAAGCTAAACAGCGTAGCTGCGGGCTCCGGCCTTTTTCTGAATCGAGGTCAGAACGATACGATCGCAGCCCCTCTTCAGCGGGAAGAGGGGCCGCAATAGTGCTCCCAGGCGGGCCGAGTTAGCCGAGGCTGGCCCAGGCCAACCGCAGTTTCAGTCCCGGGCCCGAGCTCCAGCCAGTGGTGGAGCTCACCACTTTACCCTGCTTGATGATGAGGAAGCTGGGGGTGACGCTCACCTGCCAGCGGGCGGCAAGGTCGCCATGCTCATCATTGTGGGTCGGGAAGGTCAGCCCCTTCCTGGCCATCCCCTGCTGCAACCTGGCTTGGTCGCCGGAGCGCAGCGCCACTGTCAGCACGTTTTCGCCGTCTCGCCATAGCTGCTCCACTGTCGGTGTGGTAACACGGCAGACTGCGCACCAGCTGGCCCAGTAATAGATCAGCAGTGGTCTGTCCCGACTCATTGTCTGCAGGTCGGCCAGAGTGCCATCTTGCAGCAGCAGTTGAGGCAGCGGGCTTTCCTCTGGCAGCGCCGGACTGCGCCAGAGGTCCAGCGCTGTCGAGATAATCACCGCCAACAGCAGCAGCCAGAGGGCCTCCTTGCTCCAGCGGCGCAGACTGAGGATCCGGGATGATGTTGCTGTCATGATTGCCCCTTGATGACCAGTGCGTTTTTGACGTTGCCCCCGAGCGCTATATGAGGGAGATCAGCCGATTGCCGATAATTTCCCCCTTGCGCTGCGGGTATGCCCCGCTCTCCCGGCAGGGTCTGTATGAGCAGGATATATCTCATCTTGTTTCTCCTTGAACAGGGGTGTTCGCAGCGTGCTCCAGAGTGGCCAGCAGAGTTGCACGGTCCAGCAGGGGAGAGAGGATCTCGCCACCCGGTAGCCCGGGGCCATAGATTTGGTTGAAAGGAATGGCCACACTGCCGCGTTGGCGCAAGAAGCCAGCGATGCTGTCGGAGGGGCGGCTCCAATCCCCGCGCAGGGCCACCACATCGGGGGCACTCAGGGCTCGTTGCACATCATCGCGCAGCAGCACGTTGAATTTGTTGGCTTTGCAGGTGATGCACCAGTCGGCGGTCACATCGACGAAGACCCGCTTGTGTTGTGCCAGGGCGTCCTGGATGGCCTGCTCCGAGAGTGGCTGCCAGTTGACGTTATCCTGTGGTGGTTTGCCCTCCATGGTGAAGGCGCCGCCGAGCAGCAGGGCGGCGGCCAGCAAGCAGCCCAGCGCCAGCCCCAGGGTTACACCGCGAATACCGTGGCGCCATACGACCGCCAGCAGCAGGGCTGCCAGTATCAGTGCCATCAGGATCATTACCCCGTTATGGCCGATATGGTTGCCAAGCAGGCTGAGCAGCCAGAGGCTGGAGCCCAGCATCATCAGGCCGAGCAGGATGCGCAGGTGCCCCATCCAGCATCCCGGTTTTGGCAACCAGAGCGCGAGACGGGGCAGGGCGGCGATAAGCAGCCATGGCAGGCTCATGCCAATCCCCAGTGCGGTAAAGACAAGCCAGAGTTGACCGGATGGCGCCCCGAGCGCAAAGGCGACTGCGGTGCCAAGGAAAGGGGCGGAGCAGGGGGTTGCCAGCAGAGTGGCAAAGCAGCCCTGTATAAAGTGACCGGTCATGCCGTTGCCACCCGCGGTTGCCAGGCGGGTATTGAAATTGCTCGATAACCTGATCTCGAACAGCCCCAGCAGGTTGGCACAGAACAGCAAGGTCACCACGACCATGAAGCCGATAAACCAGACGCTCTGGAACTGGATACCCCAGCCGACGGCCCCCTGGGTAGCGCGCAGCAGGGTGCTCATCAGGGCCAGCGCCCAAAAGGAGACCAGGATACCTGCGCTTGCCGCCAGGAACTGCAAGCGAACCGGGCGACGCTCACGGGTCTCCAGCTGCAGTACTGATCCCAGCTTGAGGGCCAGCACCGGCAACACACAGGGCATCAGGTTGAGAATAAGCCCACCAAGCAGTGCAGCCCCCAGGATCCAGCGCAGCGAGTGGCCACCAGCGGGTAGTGGCAGGGGATCACCTATGGTGACCTGGCTCTGCCAGGCTTCGTCACCGTTGACCAGTACCACGCCCAGTCGCTGATGACGGATATCCGGTGCATCCCCTTGCCAGCCATCGCTGACCGGAATGCGAGCAATCAGGGTATTGCCCTGCACCTCCAGGCTGGGCTCGCCAAACTCGACCCCCTCCAGCTGCTGGAGGAAAATCTGCGGAGCCCGCCACCCCTCTTGCTGCTTAGCGCTCAGCTGTAGCCGGTTTTGCTGGTAGCCAGCCTGGAGGTTGACGCTCTTGGGCATGGCTTGTGGCAGCTTGCTCATCGCCTGTGCATAGGCAAGATCGAACCCATCCGGTGCCGTACCATCCAGAGCAAGGGCAAAAGGGTAGTCGGTCAGGATGCAGACGTTGCTGCAGGTTGAAAGGCGTAATGTGCCAGTCAGCGCCTTGCGGTTGCCATGACCAAGGCTGATGGGAAAGGTGACGGCCTGCTGATACCCCTGGGTCGACATGCCGCTGACCGCGAATCGCTCTGGCACTGGCCAGTGCCATTGTTGAGTGAGTTTGGGATCATCCCAGAGAATTTCAGGGGCAATTCCCCCTTCCCCCGGGTTTTGCCAATAGGTTTTCCAGCCGGACTCGAGTGCCAGACTGAGCAGCACTCGGGTCTGTGCCGGATCCCGGCTATCTGCTTGCAGCCGGATTTGTGCGTGATCGTTGCGGGGGCTGGTGAGCCAGCCGGTATCGCTGGCCAATCCGATGGATTGCCACAGCAGGCTGCCCAGCAAGAGGGCAGTCTTGAAGATGTTTGACATGGTGTTGTCTCTTGAAAATGAAAGTCAGGGTGGTTTAAGCCGCGACTGACTCATTCTCGCCAGACACAAAGGGTGAGATGAAGCCGCCGTTCTGGCGGGGAGATATTTCTGGGTGGGGGGAGGGGGGGCGAGCAACGGGACAGTGGTGCCAGCAAGGCGATCAGGAATGCGATGGCAAAGAAGAGCTGTTCGGCGCATTGCAGGCTGGCGGCACTGAGCCACTTGCCGTTGAGCTGGCAACTGCCGGGTTGCGGCGTTGCGGCGCGGCCATCCTCATCGACATCGATGGCGGAGGATGGGGCGGTCAGCATATGGCAGCCAGCGGCTATCTCCAACTGAGCCAGCCTGGTCAGCGGCTGGAGTGCACAATTGAGCAGCAGAATGCAGACCAGCAGCAGGAGTCTTGTCGCCACGCGTTGTCGCAATATCATGTTGCTCCTGCCCTCTTGGAATGGGGCACATCCTATCGATCAATGACAGCCCGGGCAAGCCGGTCGGATGGATCCCCGTTTCTTGCAACCGGTGAGTTGCCACGCAGCCCTCGTAACTGGCCGAGTACCGAGCGTGCTGGCCAGATCAGTCTGCCAATGCTCCGGACAAGGGCAATCGCTCCGCTACCAACAGTCAGTGATGTTCCGCGCATGCAGGCAGTCAGTGTAAAGAGAACCCGTCGAGTACTGAATGGACATTGGGATATGGGGATCCATGCCGAGACGAGGAAGGCCGGGTTGGCGATGGTTCATTTGGTGCAAGATCACTCTTTTGGTCGTCAAAAATTGAAAGCGTTTTCAGAAATCCTTTTCAATTGTGATCCGCTTCAAAGCTTTTTAATACGTCAACCTCTAGCATTGGCCCCACGAATTAGGGGCTAGCGCTCCCGATTTTCCCGCTGTGGGAGGTAACCGGATGATCCGGCTATTTCCTTCGTTACTTTCGACGGTCATCACGGATGGCCGTTTTTTTTTGAGTTATTTCACTGTAAAGGGTCGAGTGGCCGACGCTTTCCCGTTAAAATTCCGCTTTTGCATCTGCCCGTGAGTTTTGATGTCTGCCTCCACCCTCTCCCCGGATAGTTATCTGCTGCTCAGTGCCTTGCAACTGCAGCGTGCCGCCAGTACCCGTCTGTTACAAGATACGCTGGGGGCGGGCCATGAGCTCGCCGGCCACCTGACCCGGCTGCACGATGCCGGCCTGATCAGATTGCGTGGGGAGCAGCAGTGGAGCCTGACTGCCGAGGGGACGCTGGCGTTGATCCTGGGGGTGCGGGCCGGTGTGTGCGCTGCCCCTGACTGGAGCCGGGTCTCCTCGGTGACCGGCCAGGATCTGGTTCACGGGCTGGTGCGCGAGCTCTGTCGCGGCAAGGCGGGCGAGATCCCGGCTTTTTTCTCTCCCGGCGATCTGCTCACCCTGCTCGATACCCCCGATGCCCATCAGCTGCTGGCGGGCTCCAGCCCTGCCTGGCAGCAACTGCTGCTGGAGCACTTCTCGCTGCAACTCTTGCTCGATGCCCCCTATGAAGAGCGCTGGCCGCTGGCCAATGCGCTAGTGCGCTGTGCCCCCGAGGTGCAGGCGCAAGGTAAGGCGTTTGAGGCGGAGTGGCGCTGGCTCTGTGGGGATGGCGAGAACACCGATTCCAGCCTGTTGTGGCCTGCCCTGCAGGCAGTTGCCTCGCAGGGGGAGTCTGGCCCGCTGGGTGAGCGGTTGCTCACGGCACTGGGCCAGTGGCAGGCAGAGGGTCATGAGGGGCAGTGGCCGCGTGCCTTTAGTGCCTTGCTCTGGCTTGGCTGGTTGCAGCAGGCCGATCCCGTTATCGCCAGCGAACAGCGCAAGAAGTGGCAGCGCAGTCTGACCGGCCAGTTCCCCCTGCTTGCCGACCTGCTCAGCCAGTGGGCAGGTGATCGCCACGGTCAGGCGGTTGGCCTGTTCGATACCCTGCAACTGCCGGTGGAGGAGCTCCACTGGGGCTATCTCTGGCTCGATCTCTGCGCGCTAGCCCGTCACGGTGCCCAGAGCCCGCAGGTGGCCATGTTGTACAAGTGGGATCTCTCCCACCTGCTCGATGCCGAACCCCATCACCGGCTGATGGCGTTTTGTCAGGATCTGCTGCGCCTGCTGCTGGGAGAGGGGGCCAAAGGGGCGCCACTCTGCCAACTGCGCAACAGCGAGGCCGAAGACGAAGAGTCAGAAGAGGAAGGCGGCGAAGAGAAGGGGGCCGCCTCCGCCAGCTGGCTCAACTGGCTGCAGGGGTTGGGACGCGCCAGCGGCGTACGCAAGCCGCAGGAGCGGCTGGTGTGGCTGCTTCACGCCGATGGCCCCGAGCTGGAGTGCAAAATCCAGAAGCTCAGCACCAAGGGGGAGTGGACGGCGGGCCGCCGGGTCGATCCCACCCTGCTCTCTACCCAGTATGCGGCGCTGCTCGATGAGCACGACTGGGCGGTGGTGCGCACCCTGCCGCGGGTGATGGGACGCTTGCCCCGGGATGTCTGGATGCCGCTGGCCGATCACCCCCGCCTGTTCAACGCCAAGGGGCAGAAACTGCAGCTCGCCATCACGGCGCCGCTGCTGCAGATTATCGCGACCGAAGAGGGGATGAGCGCTCTGCTGATCCCCGCTGCAGCCGCGCGCGGCGCTCACATCATGCCGCTGGCGCAGGATCTGTGGCAGCTCATCCTCACCCCGCAGCCACTGCTCGACCGTTTGCCGGCGCTCGAATCCATTCCGTTGCTGCCCGCCGAGGGGATGAACGAGTTGCAACGCACCCTGGACGGGATCGCCGATCTGCCTTGGCACAGCCAGGTGGAGGGGCTCAACGGCAATGCCGAACTGGCTCCCTGGCCGGGTATTCCTTCGGTGCAACTGGATTGGCAGGATGGCCAGCTTGCGGTGAAGCTGGTGACCCGTTTTGACGAGTTGCCTCCCCAGCCTCTGGGCAAGGGGGAGAGCATTATTCTTCAAGGGATCAAGGGTAACCACTATTGGCAGCGCGATCTCGCCGTCGAGAAGGGGCAGGCCCAGCAGCTGCGCAACCAGCTTCCCATCGATCTGCCCGGCAGCGAGTGGCACCTCGAAGGAGAGCAGGCGTTGGCGCTGGTCAATGCCCTGCCCGAGCTGGTGGATGCCGGTGTGGTCATTCACTGGCATCAGGACAGCGCGCGCCTCAAGAGCCTTGATGAAGCGGCCCTGAGCCTGCGCATCGAGCGGCGGCAGGACTGGTTCCAGGTCGAAGGGGCGCTGGCCCTCGATGAGCACCAGATCCTCGATTTGCGTCTGATCCTGCGCCAGCTGATCCCGGGCCAGCGCACCGTCCAGCTCGACGAAAAGACCAGCCTGATGCTGAGCGACAAGCTTGTGGAGCGGCTCTCCATGCTGGGGGCCATGCTCGACGACGAGCAGCGCATCAACCACAAGCTGGCTTACCCGCTCACCCGTCTGCTCTCGGTCATCACCACCGAGGGAGATGCGGCGTGGCAATCCCTGCAGCAGGAGTGGCAGCAGGAGGTCGAGTGCCCGGACGAGCTGCTTACCTCCCTGCGGGACTATCAGAAAGAGGGGGTGCGCTGGATGGCGACCCTGGCCCATCACGGTTTTGGTGCCTGTCTGGCCGATGACATGGGTCTGGGCAAGACACTGCAGGCGCTGATCGTGCTGCGGATGCGCCAGCATCTTGGCCCGGCGCTGGTGGTGGTACCCAAGTCAGTGGTCACCAACTGGCAGGAGGAGGTGGCCCGTTTCGCCCCCGAGCTGGAGGTGGTGATCTTTGACAATCCCGCCGAGCGCGAGCGCATTATTCGCGATGCCAAAGCGGGGCAGGTGATCCTCATCAATTACGGTATGCTCGGCAGTCTGGCGGAGGCGCTCAAGGGGCGTCGCTGGCCCTCCATGGTGCTCGATGAGGCACAACAGATCAAAAACGCCGGTACCCAGCGCGCCAAGTTGTTGTTCCAGCTGGAAGGGGATTTTCGCCTCGCCCTCTCCGGCACCCCCATCGAGAACCATCTGGGGGAGTTGTGGAGCCTCTTCACCTTTATCAACCCGGGGCTGCTCGGCAGCCTTGGTGAGTTCAAGCGTCGCTTTGGCAAGGCGGTCAAGGATCCCCAGCACATGGCCTTGCTGCGGGCGGTGATCAGCCCCTTTATCCTGCGCCGTCTCAAGCAGCAGGTGCTGACCGAGCTGCCGGACAAGACCGAGATCATCCACCACATCAGCCTCTCCCCCGAAGAGCGTCAGCTCTACGAGGCGACCCGGCGGGAAGTGGTGCAGCAGGTGCAAAGCGCAGATGGTCGCGCCCTGATGCACGTGCTGAGTGGCCTGACCCGGCTGCGCCGTCTCTGCTGCTCACCGGAGCTGGTGATGCCCGAGTGGTCGCAAACCAGCAGCAAGCTTGATGAGGCGATGGCCCTGCTGGAAGAGGCGATCGACGGTGGTCATCGGGTGCTGGTGTTCAGCCAGTTCGTCGACCTGCTGAGTCTGTTGCGGGCCCGCATCGAGCAGAAATCTTGGGATTATTGTTATCTGGATGGCGGCTGTTCGGCCAAGGTGCGGCAGGACTCCATCCTGCGTTTTCGCCACGAGGAGGTGCCGCTGTTCCTCATCAGCCTCAAGGCGGGGGGCACCGGCCTCAACCTCACCCAAGCCGATACCGTGCTGCACCTCGATCCCTGGTGGAACCCGGCGGTGGAAGATCAGGCGAGCGATCGGGCGCACCGGATGGGCCAGACCCAGCCGGTGACCGTGTATCGGCTGGTGTGCGAGCAGACGGTGGAGGAGAAGATCGTCGCCCTGCACGACGAGAAGCGGGCGCTGGCCGATGGCCTGCTGAGCGGCCAGTCCGAGGTGCGCGGGCTAGATGTGGAGAGCTTGCGGGCCCTGCTGATGGGCTGATTGGCGACGCCACCTTTCATACCTCCTATCGATACAGAAAAGGGAGAACATCCAGAGATGTTCTCCCTTTTCTTATTTGGGATACAGATGCGGGATACTCGTTTATCGCGGAAAGGCGGCCCGGTTATCCCAGATCCAGCTATCCCAGATCCAGTCACCCCTGATAGAGATAGAGGTGCAGCCGCTCGATGATGGGCTCGCCGCCAATTTTGCGATCTCGCCGCGCCTGCCGGCTCTTGGGAGGATAGTTGCCCAGATGGGTGACTGCAGGCGGGGTATCGGAGCAGAGCAGCAGAGGCAGGCTCGCCTTGATCTGCTGCTTGCGCGGGGTGCGCTCCAGCCAGAGCAGGTTGATCATCGGGTGAGTCTTGACCGGGCGGCGGATCCGCAGCTCGGCATCGGCGGGCAGACGGCGAATGTCGTACACCTCCTGATCCACCATCTTGCTCCACTCCTCGTTGTTGGAGAGGGCCGGTATGTAGCGGCGGCTGCGCTCCAGCATCTCAAGCACCTGCTCGCGACTGAGGCGATTGATGGTCTGCTTGTCAGCCCAGGTAAAGCCAAGGGATTGCAGCTCCCCCGCCAACAGGGTCAGTTTGCGGTAGACCTGCAGAGTGATCACGCCGGGCAGGGCGGTATGTACCAGCTCGAACTTCTCGTCCCGTCCCCCCGCCTGTTGCACCAGCCCCTTGAAATCGAGCTTGCGCTGATTGATCTCCTCAACCAGAGGCTGGATCAGCGGAGCGGCGGCGGCAGGAAAGCGCAACCAGCCGGGCAGCCGATGAGTTGCCTTGGTGGAGCAGCCGGGGCGGGCGCTGTGGTCCCGATAAGCGGCGAGGGTGGCCGCCAGCGCGGCTTCACCGTTGAGATAGCCCACCTCAATTTGCTCGATCGGGTCGTGTTCTTCCCCCTGTGGCACCGGGGGGAGGGGATAGACATGGGCCTCCTGCAGCTCGAGTTGGCCAAGCAGATCGGCCAGCTGGTTGAGAGAGGCTTCAATGGCGGCCATCTGTTGACGCAGGGCGGCGGTCGGGGTAAAGGTATCCATCGATGATCCTGTGGTCTGACCCGCTGTTGACGACACCAGGTATGACATCGCTGCGGGTAGCAAAACTACTGTATAAATAAACATACCAGCATGCGGTTAGAGTGCCAAGAGGCACTTTGAGGAGGGGGCAATGTGCGCCTCTGAATGGGGATGCGGTGCTGGTTTTATTTATGTTTCATTGTGTTAAATAAGGGTCATCACAAGATCATTAAATTAACAATTTCGTGTAACTCCGCTGTTGCCAGTTGTTCACACCTTGTCCATCCCTGCATATGTAAAGCAGTAAAATGCATATATAGATGGGTGCCATGCAGCACAATATGCTGCGGGCCGTTGATGGTCGAATGGTGATTTAATTATTCTTTATAAATCAAACAATTAAAATTGTATCAGTCAGCTTTTTACTATTAGTTTTCCTAATGTAACGTATCAAAATTCGTCAATTGAGTCGGCCCTGCTCCCTGACTAAGCTTTGCGCATCAAATAAAGCCCTGTGCGTAAACAAATATTCAGAGGAGCCACATCATGGCCAACATGACTTATACCGAAACCGGTTACCAGCATTCCAGCCAATTGAATCTGGTTGCTCGCGTTAAAATGACCGTTCTGACCTGGCTGGAGCGCAGCCGCAGCCGTCGCCAGCTCTCCGAGCTGCCCGAGTACCTGCTCAAAGACATCGGCCTGAACGAAGCTGACCGTTATCAAGAAACCACCAAGCCGTTCTGGCGTGGTTAATCAACCGGGCATGGACGCCTTGTTTTTCTGCTGAGTCGTTTGCTGTTCTGCCCCGTGGCGCCCAGCCGCCAGGTCTGTTGTCTGTTTTATCTCCCCCCGCTTTACGTTGATCCTTTTTCCTCTCCTCTTTATTCCACATCGCTACTGTCATTGCTGTCATCGTTAGATTGTTATCACACTTGTATCGTTAATGTTTGAATTTGTTTAAAAAACGATTTTAAGCCGCGATGCCTTGCGTATAATCCGGCCATAGTATTCCAGAGCGAGAGGGTGAGACGGATGATTCCCCAGCACGATTTTTTGGCCTTGACCCGCAGCCATGAGTGGCAGCTTGAGCCCTTTGAATTTGCCCTGCCCGATGGTGCGCGGGTCAGTGTCTGGGATACCGGCGTGCTCTGTCTGGAGCCTGCCAGTGGCGCGGGCGGCCAGCCGGGAGGGCGCAAGGATATCGTCCTCTCCTGCGGTATTCACGGCAACGAGACCGCTCCCATCGAGATCTGCAACCAGCTGCTGAGTCGTCTGCTCTCTGGCGAGCTGAGCGCCCGCCATCGGGTGCTGTTCCTGTTTGGCAATCCGGCGGCGATGAATCTGGGGCTGCGGGAGGTGGAGGAGAACATGAACCGGCTCTTCTCCGGTGCTCACAGCAAGGGGGAGGGGCTCTGCAATCGGGAGCGGATCCGTGCCATGCGTCTCGAGCAGTATGTGAGCCGCTTCTTTGCCGATCCGGCTCGTCCCCGTTACCACTACGATCTGCACACCGCCATTCGCGGTTCGCGCCACGAGAAGTTTGCCGTCTACCCCTTCCCCCACGAGCGGCCTCACTGCCGCGAGCAGGTGCAGTTCCTCGGCGCCTGCGGGGTGCGTACTATTCTGCTCTCCGCCAGCCCGACCACGACCTTCAGCTACTACAGCTCCCGCCAGCATGGTGCCCACGCCTTTACGGTGGAGCTGGGCAAGGTGCGCCCGTTTGGCGAGAACGACATGACCCGCTTTATCGAAACCCGGCAGGCGCTGCAGGAGCTGGTCACTCAGGATGAGGTGGCACTGGAGCCGTGGCGGGCGGATGATTTCACCCTGTTTGCCATCGATCGGGTGATCACCAAAAAATCGGCGGACTTTCGCTTCCTGTTCGCCAGCGATGTCGACAACTTCACCGAATTCCCGCAAGGGTTCGTGCTGGCCGAGGATGGCGAGCTGCGCTACACGGTCGAGAAGCCGCGTGAGGCGGTGGTCTTCCCCAATGCCAATGTGGCGATCGGTCAGCGCACCGTGCTGATGGTGGTGCCGACAAGGCTCTGGGAATAGCTGTGATAGTTTTGCCTGCAGAGCGGTGATGCATCCGCAGGCGGCGCCAAGCCATTGTTTTAGTCGGCGGCTTAGACACAGCAGCGGTTAGCCGCAGTAATAAAAAACGGGGCCAGTCAGATGACTGGCCCCGTTTTTTATCGGGTTCACGCGGTGAGGCTTAGCTGTTGTTCTTCACAAACAGGGTCAGCTCCTGACCGGGTTTGAGGTAATCCCTTTTATCCAGCTGGTTCCAACGCATCACATCGTTGATAGCCACCTGGAAGCGAGCCGCGATGGAGGAGATGGAGTCGCCACGGCGAACCTGATACACCATCGATTTGTCGCTCTTCTTCCCTTGCTTGGGATAGACCACCAGCTTCATGCCTGGCTTGAGCGCCGACTTGGCATTCAGACCGTTCCACTTGGCGAGCTTTTCGTGGGAGACGCCGTGCGCCTGGCTGATGCTCCACAGGTTGTCACCCGAGCGCACCTTGTAACTGACCTTGGCCTTCTGGCTGCTGCCACGGCTTGCCAGCTGCTGCGGTTTGCTGGCGGAGCTGGCCTTGCTGCTGACCTGACCATGGGTCGGGATCACCAGTTGTTGACCGCGACGCAGGTTGTTGCTGCGCAGATTGTTGGCCAGTTTCAGCTCGCTCACGCTGACGCCGTGATTCTGGGCGATGCGCGACAGAGTATCGCCACTGGTGACCTGATAGGAGCGGGTACGAATACGCTCGCTCTTGGGCAGATCGGCCAGTGCCAGCTCCAGGGTATCGGCATACTCCACCGGTACCAGCAGGCGGTAAGGGCCACGGGGCGACATCACGCCACGGCTCAGGGCCGGATTGACCTCCTTGAGCTGTGACGTGCGCAGACCGGCCAGTTGGGCGGCCACATTCAGATCGATCTGGCTGCCAGTCTCAACCACACGCAGCTTCGGCTCGTTGGCGAGCACCGGCAACTGGATATTGTACTTGTCCGCATTGCTGATCATGTCAGCCATGGCGAGGATCTTGGGCACATACATCCGGGTTTCGCGCGGCAGATCGAGCGACCAGTAGTCGGTCGGCTTGCCTGCGCGCTGATTACGCTGGATGGCGTTGCGCACCCGGCCTTCACCGGCATTGTAGGCGGCCAGCGTTTGCAGCCAGTCACCGTCAAAGAAGCGGTTCAGGTACTCCAGATAGTCGAGCGCCGCATTGGTGGAGGCCAGCACATCGCGCCGTCCATCATACCAGTTGTCGTGGCGCAGACCGAAGTTTCTGCCTGTCGCTGGCACAAACTGCCAGAGTCCGACGGCATTGCTGCGGGATCGGGCATGAGGATCAAACATGCTCTCGATCATCGGGACAGTAATAAGCTCCATTGGCAGCTCACGCCGTTCAATCTCCTCTACCATCAGATAGAGGTAGGGTTCAGCCCGGCTGGCAATGGTCGCCAGATGCTTATCATTGCGCAACAGCCACTCACGTTGCTGGCGGATGCGCGGGTTGTCCGGAGTTTCCAGTTGCATATCATCGCTGATACGCACCCACAGATTGTCCGTCTCTTCCATTTCATCCAGTTGTTCATCGCCAAACAGGAAATGGGAAGAGTGTTTTTTATGCGCTTTTTTCTTGACCTGGGGGGACTTGATCGGCTCGATTGCCGTTAGCGCCCGGTCATCCTGATGGCTCAGGTTTTGGCAGCCGCTGAGCAACAGCGCTGCCAATAAGGCCGTTCGTACCTTCATCTCGTTCCGGTCATTTTTGGGAAAAACAGCCCGCATCATAAGGGGCAATGGCCCCCTGATCAAGGTTTGTTCAAAAAACGTCCTTCCACTGACGCAAGATGGTGAAGGTATCTACCGGATTTTCCACGCATTTTAGCCCCTTCTTTTCAGCAGAAAATTTTACCGAATCGAGCTCGCAGCGCAGAAAAACATTAAACTTGCGTTCATCCTCCAGCCGGGTGGGCAGGCTTGGCAGCCCTTGTTGCCGCAGTTTGCTGATCAGTCCGATCTGATCACGGATCGCCGGATTGTCCGGTTCAACTGCATAGGCAAAGCGCAGGTTGGAGAGTGTGTACTCATGGGCGCAGTAGATCAGGGTCTCGTCGGGCAGGGCGGCAAGGCGCTGTAACGAGTGGTACATCTGTTCCGGCGTCCCTTCAAACAGGCGGCCACAACCGGCCGAGAAGAGGGTATCGCCACAAAACAGCATGCCGTTACCATAGTAAGCGATATGGCCACGGGTGTGCCCGGGCACATGGATTACCTCGAGGGCGAGGCCGTGCCAGTTGATCTGATCACCATCTTCGAGCCACTGGCCATGATGATCCGGCATAGGGTCAAGTTTGGGGCCATAGAGCCGGGCGTGGGGGAAGTGGGCAAGCAGGTCGGTGACGCCCCCGACATGGTCGTGATGGTGATGGGTCAGCAGGATGGCATCGAGCACCAGCCCCAATGCCTCGAGCCGCTCCAGCACGGGTGCGGCATCGCCCGGATCGACCACCAGACAGTGATTTTCGTGGCGGATCAACCAGATGTAGTTGTCATTAAAGGCTGGAACTGTGATCACTGGATACATGAGTCTGCTTCTCTTTAGGGAGGGTATCTTATATAACAGGATGGCGTTCGAAACCCCGAGTTGAGCCCTATTATGCAGGTGGCACGTACCGAACAACAAATCGAGATCCCGACCAGCTGGTCTGCATTGCCTATGGGGGACTGGGTGGCGGCCGAGATCCAGGATCGGCTCGACAACTGGTGCCCCAATCTGTTTGGGTATCATCTGCTGAAAATTGGCGCCCTGAGCGCTGAACTCTCCTGCAAACGCTCCTCCATTCGCCACCAGATCGGGGTTGCCCCCGGTGGGCGGCTGCTCGACATGTATGGCGACCCCCTCGATCTACCGGTACGGACCGGCAGCGTCGATGCCTGCCTGCTGGCCCACTGCCTTGATTTCTCCGCCGATCCCCATCAGGTATTGCGTGAAGCCGAAAGAGTGTTGACCGACGATGGCTGGCTGATCATCAGTGGCTATAACCCCATGAGTCTGGTCGGGATCGGTCACTGTGTGCCGTTCTTGCGGCGCAGAATGCCCTGGTCGGCACGGATGTTCACCCCTGGGCGGGTGACGGACTGGTTGCATCTATTGGGATGCGAGGTGATGTTCGACGAGCGCTTTGGTTATTCGTTTATGGGAAAACAGAGTTGGCACAGTTGGTGGCGAGAGAGTATCGGGCGGGATTATTGCAGGGCATTTGCATCGGTATACGTGATTGCGGCCCGTAAACGGCGCTTTCCACTGATCCCGGTGCGGCGGCGCTGGCAACTGCCAAAGTCCCTCGCCACACCGGGAATGGCCCGTCAGGGCTGGTAGCCGGTATCCTCGGCCAGATCCTTGCCGCAGGCGGCCTCTCTGGCCAGCTCGTCACACCGTTCGTTCTCCGGGTGGCCGGAGTGACCCTTCACCCAGAGCCACTCAATCTGGTGGCGACCCACTTCTGCATCCAGCTCCTTCCAGAGATCGACGTTTTTGACCGGTTGCCGGTTGGCGGTCATCCACCCTTTCTTCTTCCAGCCGATGATCCACTGGGTGATCCCCTGGCGGACATACTGGCTGTCGGTGGTGAGGCGCACCTTGCACGGTTCGTTGAGGGTGCGCAGCCCCATGATGGCGGCCATCAGCTCCATCCGGTTATTAGTGGTCAACTTGAATCCGGCGGAAATCTCTTTGCGGTGCTTGCCGTAGACCATCACGGCCCCGTAACCACCCGGGCCCGGATTGCCGAGGCAGGAGCCGTCGGTATAGACATCAATCTGTTTTAACATGAGCAATCAATCTGTTTTAACATGAGGCTTGGGGTAAACTAGCGAGTAAGTAAAGCCGAAGTTTGACATAGATTGGATCATGAACACACCCCAACTGAATCGCCAGATCATTCTGGATACTGAAACCACAGGTATGAATACGGCGGGCGGCCCTGTCTATCTGGGGCACCGCATTATCGAAATCGGCTGTGTGGAGGTGATCAACCGCAAGCTGACCGGTAACCACTATCACGTCTATATCAAGCCTGATCGTCTGGTTGACCCGGAAGCGATCCAGGTACACGGTATCACAGACGAGTTTCTGCGTGACAAACCGTCGTTCAGCCAGATTGCCGATGAATTCCTCGACTTCATCCGCGGCGCCGAACTGATCGCTCACAACGCGCCGTTTGACGTGAGCTTCATGGACTACGAGTTCAGCAAGCTCGGACTCAACTTCAAGACGGCGGATATCTGCACCATCACAGATACCCTGGCGATGGCGCGGGATCTCTTCCCCGGCAAGCGCAACAACCTGGATGTGCTGTGCGATCGTTACGGTATCGACAACTCCCACCGTACCCTGCACGGGGCTCTGCTCGATGCGGAGATCCTGGCGGACGTCTACCTGCTGATGACCGGCGGCCAGACCAAACTCAATCTGGCTACCGAGAGCAACGAAAACGAAAGCAATCAGGACACCAGCATTCGCCGGTTGGAGAGCAACCGACCCGCCCTCAAGGTGGTGCGTGCCAGTGCCGAGGTTCAGGCCCTGCACGAGGCGAGACTGGATCTGGTACAGAAAAAGGGAGGAAGTTGTCTGTGGCGGCAATGAGCAAGTGGTGTGCCGGTCTGCTGTTGTTGCTCTCGCTGGGGGCGATGGCGACCGAGGTATTTGCCCCTTCCGATATTCCGCTGCTGGATAACCGCTTTCGCATCGATTACGGCGTGAAGGAGATCACCTTCATCATCAAACGCAAGCCGGGCACCCCGTCCGTGATCCTGGTTCGCCCCGATGGCAGCAAGCTTTACGTGGGCAAGGTCAAACCCGCAGATGTGGGTTGGCTGGCGCTGCCGGAGCATGATCTCATTACCCTGCGCAATCCCATGCCGGGCCCCTGGCAGGCGATTGGCGAGGTGGATCCCGACAACCGGGTGCGCATTCTCTCCGATATCCGGCTCGATATCGCCGCCCTGCCGATGCAGCTCTATCAGGGGGAGGTGGTCAGGCTCAAGGCGTGGTTGCTGATCAATGGTCAGCCGCCGAAAGATAAATACTATCTCTCTGATCTTGGCATGACCGTCAAGCTGCAATCGTTCAGCGATGCCGATAAGAAAGAGGTCGTGCTGGATCAAGTACTTGGCCACTATCGCGATGATGGCAAGGGGCTGGACGAAGTGCCGGGTGACAGCATCATGACGGCGGAAGTGACACTACAGGATATTCCCGCCGGCAAATACCGCGCCATGTTCAGCACAGGTAATCAGGTGTTTGTCCGAGCCCGCTATCAGGATGTGCTGCTCTATCCTTATCCGTTCAGCTATAACCTGACACCCCCTTCGGAAGAGCTGGGCGCCAAATTGTCGCTGCTGATCGATCGTGATGAACTGGATCCGGCCTCTGTCGCGATCAAGGGGAGTGTCACCAGCAATGTGGGTGGCCTCTACGAGTTTAGCGAGACGGCCAGTGAGCCCAAGCTTGATATCGATCTCTCTGCCATCAAGGAGGTCGGTCAGCATGAGGTGAAAGCGACCCTTTATGGCACCACTCGTCTGGGGCGCGAGCTGAAGATCGAGTTGCCGGTGAAAACCTTCAATATCTTTCCGCCCCCTCCGCCCCCTCCGCCTCCCGCAGAGGTGGCATCAGCAGCCGCTCAGGCCTCCAGCGCCGAGTCTACCGAAGAGCAGCCTGAAGAGGGAATGGGGTGGCTACTTTGGGTTCTGGTTGGGGGTGGGGTACTACTGGTGTTGCTGGGAGGCGCAGGTTTTGTGGTGATGCAAAAACGGCGTGCTTTTAAACGTGCGCTAGCAGCAGCTCAGGCTGAAAATCAACAAAACGGCCAACCGGCAGCCAAGCTGGATCTCAATTTGCCAGAGCAGTAGCCCAGACTCGGGAAAAACGATACACCAGAGAGAAGAAACCGCCCTCGATAAGCAGGGCGGTTTTTTAGCTCGAACCCTTAGGATAAGGGATTGGCAGCAATCAGTGATCGCCAATATAGACATCCTTGTTCTGCTCGCGGATCTCGAGGAATTTGTCCAGATTGGCCATCATCAGCTCGACCAACTGGGGGTCGAAATGCTGCCCCTTCTCCTCTTCAATCAGGGCCAGCACCTTGTCCAGCGGCCACGCTTTCTTGTAGCAGCGATCCGAACCCAAGGCATCGAACACATCGGCCAGTGCCACGATCCGTCCTTCCAGTGGGATATCGGCCCCCTTCAAACCGCGGGGATAACCGCTGCCATTCCACTTCTCATGGTGATTGCCTGCTATGGTGGCGCCAATCTGGAACAACGCCAGATCGCTGCCGGAGAGCATATCCTGACCGAGTTGGGCATGAGTTTTCATGATCTCCCACTCTTCCGGGGTCAGCTTGCCCGGTTTGTGCAAAATGGCATCGGGAATCCCCACCTTGCCAATGTCGTGCAGTGGTGAGGCCCGTTTAACCAGCTCGCTCTGCTCTTCGCTCATCCCCAGCAGATGGCAGAAAAGCTCGGTGTAGAGCGCGACCCGTTTGACGTGTAACCCTGACTCCTTGGAGCGGGTTTCGACCAGTTCGCCGATGCGATAGATGATCTCCCGCTGGTTGTCGGCGATCACCTCGTTGAGCCGGATATTTTCCAGTGCCACTATGATGTTTTCGGTAAACAGGGTCAGCAGGCTGGTATCGATCTGACTGAGCTGGCGAGTGGTCTCGATATGAAACAACAGGTGGTGGCGCGGGTTTTGGCAGTAGAGCACCATCTGGTTGGTGTTGTAGATATTGCAGCCCCGGGTCATGGCCTGACGCAGTATCTCGGGTGCCTCTGTCAACCGCACCGGGGGATGACCTGGCAGCAGGGGCTCCAGCAGTTGATCCTTCACTTCGTAGGCATATTGTTTTACATCGTAAATCTGGGTCTCTCCCAGATGGAGCAGGGCGCTCAGCTGCTCTTGGGCGCCTTCGACAAACTGACGCAGCGCCCGTTTCTCAAAGATCCCCTTGGAGGCTTCGATGACTTTTTCCAGCCCTTGCCGGTTGCTTTCCAGGGTGCGGATATCCCGATAGGAGCGCAGGCTGGCCCGCAGCAGGGTGCGCAGCTTCTGGGAGGTGAGCTCGGTTTTATCCTTGTAGTCGTTGATGTCGTAGTTGGTCACCACGTCATCTTCCGGCGCTTGGCCGGGTTGGCCGGTACGCAGCACGATGCGTACCATCTTGTTTTGCAGCTCTTCACGGACATATTTGACAACATCAAGACCGGCGTGATCGACCTCCATCACCACGTCCAGCAGCAGCAGTGCAACATCCGGGGTGGTGGCCAGCAATTTTTTTGCCTCTGCAGCCGAATAGGCATGCAGAAACTCGATGGGACGATTGTCAAACTCGAATTTGTTTAAAGTGATCTTGGTGATGCGATGCACTTCCGGTTCATCGTCAACAATCATCACCCTCCAGCCTGCTTGCTGCGCGTCGGGGAGGGAGAGCTCGTCATCATCAATAATCAGGATCTGGTCATCCATCATACAATCCTGTTTGGCATCCTGTGCTTACATTAACTGCTTCACTAAGGATAGGAAACTTATTGAGAAATAAAATTTGATCTCGAAAAACTATGGTCGAAATAGGCAAATGGAACCCTGCGTGACAGTGTTGTTGTCCGGCTGCTTTCTTCGTCCAATCATGGGACTAGCGTGCATAAGCCCGTTTCTCTGTTCGGGGGCTGATGGTAGTGATTAGTGATGTTTGAGCCGGATAGACGAGAAATAATCGCATTTGATAGTGATTCCCATTTGTGTGTAGCATAGGCAACACACTCAACGAGGAGCCTCATTGTGTCCCCATCTCTGCCTCCCAATCGTCCCCGTCTGCTGACTGTCAAAGCCATTACCCAGATCACCCCCCATTTGCGTCGTATCACCTTTGGTGGCAGCGAACTGGCTGACTATCCCTTCACCTGCGGTGGGGCCCATATCAAGGTGATGCTGGCCCAGCCCCATCAGGTAGAGCCGGTGCTGCCTGCAATGACCCCGAGCGGCCCGCGCTGGAGTGACCCGGCTGACAAGCCGGTGATCCGCACCTACACCATCCGCGCGTTTCGCCGTGATGAGCAGGAAATTGATATCGACTTCGTGCTGCACGGTGACGGCGGGCCCGCCAGCGCCTTTGCTACCCATGCCAAGCCGGGAGAGAAGGTAATCCTCTCCGGGCCGGGTGGTCCCAACCCTATGCTGCAACCGGCCGATCACTACTGTCTGGTAGGGGATCTCACCGCCTTGCCCGCCATCATGGCGATGTGCGAGGTGATGCCTGCCGATGCCAGAGGGGAAATTGCGATTCTGGTGCCGGATCAGGCCGATGCTCAGCCGTTGACGCTGCCGGTCGGGGTGCGCTGTCACTGGTTTGTCGGCGAGCCCGAGTCCAGCGGCCTGCTGGAGCATGTGATTGCTCTGCCGCTGGTGCGCGATGGTGGCTTCTTCTGGCTGGGTGGGGAAGAGGCGCTGGTGCTGCCGCTGCGCCGCCATTTTCGGTCTGTGCTCGAGGTGGATCGCCAGTCGCTCTACGCCGTGCCGTACTGGCGCCGGGGCAAGAGTGAAGAGGCCTATCACCAGACTCGCCACGATGTGATGGATAATTAAGCGGATGCGAAAGAATACCTGATTCACTCTTGCAAATAAAAATGATTTGCATTTAGTATTGCGCCGTCCCGATGTCAGTCGGTACGGCGCTTTTGTTATTGATGGCTGCGAGTGGCATAGCACAACGCAGGGCCTGCCGTAATGCACTGATGTTCGGGGTGATGGGGCATGGACGACTGTTCATGCCAATGAACTCCATCACTTTGCACCGGGTCTGGCGAGGTCAGACAGGGATGTCGGTGGTGTTGGCCTTGGTTGTTTTATGTGGAGTGTTGATGATGCGTACATCATCCCGACGATTTGCAGTGCATCCGCTGGTGTTGTCCCTTTTTGCCCTGCCAGTTCTGGCCCAAGGGACTGCGCCTGTCACCGTTCATGAAACTATGGTGGTGACGGCGAGTAAAACCCGGCACAGCGAGCTGACCGCCCCGGCCAGCGTCTCTGTGGTGACTCGGGCCGAGCTCGACAAGCTCAATGTCAATGATCTGACCGGCGCTCTGAAACAGTTGCCGGGGGTCAATATCAGCCCTGCGACCAGCTACGGCCGCAGCGAGATCAAGTTGCGCGGGCTGGAGGGGGATTACACCCTGTTGCTGGTCAATGGCCGGCGTATCAGCTCCCGCGATGCTCTTACCTCCGGTTATGGCAATGATTTCGATCTCTCCGCCATCCCGATGGCGGCCATTGAGCGTATCGAAGTGATCCGTGGCCCCATCTCCTCCCTCTACGGCGCAGATGCGCTGGGTGGGGTGGTCAACGTCATCTTGCGCCAACCCGGGGAGAAGACCGAAGCGGCGGCCACCTATACCTTCAGTGACCCCACCGACGGTCACGGAGGGGATATCAACAAGGCGAGTGCCTATGTGGGCGGGGCGCTGATCGACAACAAGCTGCTGGCCAACCTGGTGGTGGAAGGGAACCACAGGGATGCCTGGCAGAGCGAGCAGAGCATCAACCCCAAGGCCGATGCCATCGAGCAGCGTGAAAAGCTGGGGATCCTCTCCAACGTCAAATGGTTGATCGATGATCGTCAGGATCTGGATGTAGGGATGAACTACGCCAAAGACGATCGGGAGGCCCACTGGAACAACTACGGCCAGACGCCGCGCAATATCCAGCAGATGGAGCGACTGGGGCTCAATGCCACCCACGTCGGCCGTTGGGATCAGTTCGACAGCCGGGTCGGCTATGCCTTCGAGCAGGTGGATCTCTTTGATGACTCCGAACTGATGACGGCGCTGAGCAAGACCAGCGGCGATGTGAGCCAGACCAACCACACCTTCGATGGCCAGCTGAGCGGTAATCTGGGCAGCCACCTGCTGACCAGTGGTGCCGAGTACCGCATCACCGAACTCAAGCACAACGTCAACCTCAAGGGGGGCGATGTCAGCGTCAACCAGAGCGCGCTCTATCTGCAGGATGAGTTTGGCTTTGGCGATCTGGCGTTGACCCTGAGTGGCCGGGTCGATCACCACGAGACCTATGGCACCGAGTTCAGCCCCCGCGGTTACGCCCTCTACAGCCTGACGGACAACTGGGTGGTCAAGGGAGGCATTGGCAAGGCGTTCAAGGCGCCGACCATTGCCCAGTCCAACCCGGATTATGCCGTAGCTGCCTGTCGCGGTCGCTGCGCCGTGGTGGGCAACCCGGATCTGAAGCCGGAAACCGCCGTCAGCTACGAGCTGGGCACCGCCTACGATGGTTCGTTCTGGGGCGCCTGGGTTACCGCCTTCCACAACGATATCAAGGACAAGATCCAGAGCGAGGCATGGACCTCCACCTGGCGTCCGGCGGTGATGACCTATCAGAACGTCAGCAAGGCCCGCATCAAGGGGGTGGAGCTGAGCGGCTGGTTTGATATCACCGATACCCTGACCCTTTCCAGCAACGTCACCCTGATCGACGGGGAAGACAAGACCAGCGGCAAGGATCTCTATCGGACGCCGGAGCATACCGCCAACGCTAAGCTGGAGTGGCAGGTCATCGAGAGCCTGAGTACCCAGCTGGGCTGGAACTACACCGGCAGCCAGATCCTCCCGGTTCCGCGCATGAGCGGCACCACCTATGAGACGACTGCAGGATTCCACACCCTGGATGTCGGGGCAGTCTGGAACGCCACCCGGGCACTGGATCTGAAGTTCGGACTCAACAACCTGACCAATACCAAGCGTGACTGGGTTGCCACCGAGGCCGATCAGATCCTCGACGGGCGCACTGTCTATGCCGGTGTGGCCTACAAGCTGTAATGGCTGAACGGGAGCCCGCATTGGCGGGCTTCCGCTGTTGTCAGGGGATCACCTCGGGTGACGGCTTTTATTTCAACCACATGTATTTCAACAACATGCGCATTGCCACCATAAGGAGTTAAAGGGTGTTTAGAGACCAGACCTCGCTGTTCTGGCTGGGATTGTTCCTCCTGTTTGTACTGCTTTCTCTTTCGCTCGCCACCGGTGCGGGTGTCTATGGTGCTCGCGAGGTGCTCGGCTACCTGATGGGGGATGCCCGCTGGGCTGGCGACGAGAAGCTCGCCATGGTGCTCAATACCTTGCGACTGCCGCGCACCCTCTGTGCCATGGTGGTCGGCGCCTCTTTATCTCTGGCTGCCTCCTTGTTGCAGAGTGCGACCCGCAACCCGCTGGCAGAGCCAGGTCTGCTGGGAGTCAACGCCGGGGCCGTCTTTGCGCTGGTGGTGGGGCTCACCTGGTTTGGTGTGGAGTCTGCCTATGGCTATTTGCTCTGGGCCGGACTCGGCGCACTGCTCGGCAACGTGATTGTGTTGGGGCTCGGCATGATGATTGGCCGCTCCAACCCCCTCAAGCTCATTCTGGTCGGGGTGGCGCTCTCCGCCACCTTCGGCGGTCTCTCCAGCTTTCTGCTGCTCTCCAACAAGATGGTGCTGGAGCAGTACCGCTTCTGGAACCTCGGCTCCCTGTCGGCGGCCAATCTCGATGCCATCATTGCCGTGCTGCCCTTCGTGCTGGCGGCGTTTGTCATCACCTTGCTGCTCTGTCGCCAGCTGACCCTGATGCAGATGGGGGACAGTCAGGCCCAGGCGCTGGGGATCCGCCCCAACCGGGTGCGAATTGGCGTGCTGCTGGCCGCCACCCTGTTTACCGCCAGTGCCATCGCTATCGCCGGCCCCATCGGCTTTGTCGGCTTTCTGGCCGCCTACTGTGGCCGACTGGTAGAGCCGGTGAAACTGTCGGTGCAGGTCTGTTTCTCCGCCCTGTTCGGCATGCTGTTTCTGCTGTTGGCCGACATTCTGGCGCGCTGGCTGATCCAGCCGTTCGAGCTGCCCAACGGGGTCATTCTGGCCCTGATCGGGGCACCTGTGCTGATCGCCATTGTCCACCGCGGGGGTTTTCGTACCCTGCTGACCGTCAAGTGAGGGGCTGATGCGCACACCTACCGATATGCTCTGCCTGCGGGCCGGCAACCGATCTTTGCTGCTCCATCTGCCGAGTTGGCGTTGGCTGGCTCTGCTGGCAATGGCGCTGCTGGCGCTTGCTCTGCTGGCCCTGAGCGTTGGCGGCGGCAAGCTCGGCTTTGCCGGGGTGGTCAACACCCTGCTGGGGGAGGGGACACGGCTTGAGCAGCTCACCCTGTTCAAGATCCGGCTGCCGCGCATCCTTGGGGTGGTGGTGGCGGGGGCGGCCATGGGGCTCTCCGGCTGTCTGGTGCAGACGCTGGTGCGCAACCGGCTGGCCACACCCGATATGGTAGGGGTCAACAACGGGGCCTCTCTGGCCATCATCGTCTTCTCCCTCTACCTGACCGTGGGCAGCTGGCCCTGGTGGGCGGCACCTATCGGAGCCATCTTCGCGGCGCTGGTGCTCTATGCCCTCTGCCGCAAACCGGGTGAGCAGGGCTATCTGTTCGTGGTGATCGGTATCGGCCTCTCCGAGCTGTTCGAGGCGCTCGGCCAGTTTGTGATGTCCACCCAGGCCCTGCTGCACTTGAGCTCCCTCTATCTGTGGAACATGGGCAGCTTTATCGCCGTGGGTTACAGCACCATCACCCCGATCGCCATCCTGTTGCTGCTGCTCTGCCCGTGGATCGTCTATCTCTCCCGCTCGCTGGCGGTGCTGCGCTTTGGCCCCGAGATGGCCAGAGGGCTTGGCGTCAATGGCGATCGGGTGCAACTGGGCATTCTGGCCCAGGCCATTCTGGTGGCGGCGCTCGGCACCGCCATCGGCGGCCCCGTGGTCTTTATCGCCATGGCGGCCCCCATTCTTGCCTCCTGGCTGGTGAAAGACCGGGTGGTGCCGCTCTGGCTGGCGGCGCTTAGCGGCGCCCTGCTGCTGCTTGCCAGCGATACCCTGGTCCGGGTGCTGGCCAGCCCCCACGAGGTGGCGACCGGCATCATGACCCGCATTCTCGGCGGCTTGTTGCTGCTGTTTCTTCTCGTTAACGATCGCCAGAGGGCTGACTGATGACGCTCACCGTAAATCGCCTCCATTTCGCCTATCAGCAGACCCCCATTTTGCGGGACATCTCTTTCAGCGTGCCGAGGGGCAAGCTGGTGGGGATCGTCGGCCCCAACGGCTGCGGCAAATCGACCCTGCTCAAGCTGCTATCCGGCCAGATGAAAGCCCAACGCGGCGAGATCCTGCTCAAAGGCAAGCCGCTCGCCAGCTACCCCATGAAGGGGTTGGCGCGGGAGCTCGCCTATCTGCCCCAGCGGCCGACCCTGCCTGCCGGCATTCTGGTGGAGCAGTTGGTGCAGTATGGCCGCCACCCTCATCAGGGCTGGTTCAATCAGTGGGGCGAGGAGGATGCCCGCATGGTGCGCAGCGCCTGCGAGCGGATGCAGCTTGAAAGCATCTGGCAGCAGAGCGCAGCGTCCCTCTCCGGCGGGCAGGCACAGCGGGCGTGGCTGGCGATGATCCTGGCGCAGGACAGCGACATGGTGCTGCTCGACGAGCCCACCAGTGCCCTCGATATTGGTCACCAGACCGAGGTGATGGAGGCGATCCATCGCATCACCGCCGAGGGCAAAACCGTGCTGCTGGTGATCCACGATCTGGCGATGGCGGCCCGCTACTGTGACGAGCTGATCGCCATCGGCGAGGGGACCATTGCCGCCATGGGCCCGGCCCGGGAGGTGGTGACCAAGGATCTAATCGACCGGCTCTACCACACCAGTGTCGACATTCTGCATGCCCCCGGCGACGGGGCGCCCATTATCGTGCCTCGTCGCCACGAACATGGCCGTGCCCTGCGTTCGGCGAGTTGAGTCATATGGGCCTGCTCTGTGGGCCCGCCGAGTATATTCACGCGGCCGATTATCCGGGCCGTGCAACGAGAAGGAGTGAGATGATGAAGCGTTTTGCCGCCCTGGCTGCAGCCATCCTTATGCTGGCCGCGCCGCTGGTTCAGGCGCAGGATATGCGTGAAGTGACCGATGCGTTTGGCCAGAAGGTGCAGGTGCCAGCCCAGCCAACGCGGGTGGTGGTGCTGAGCGAGCTCGAACTCGACAGCACCCTGACCCTGGGGCTGACACCCATCGGCGCCGTCAATGGCCGTGGTCAACCCACTTTGCCTCGCTATTTGCTGAACAAGGCGGGCATGGGGATCCAGGTGATCGGCGATCTCGACAGCCCCAATCTGGAGTCGCTGATTGCGCTGGAGCCCGACCTTATCCTGACCGGCCAGACCCGTCCCGAGCTGTTGACCTTGCTGGGGGAGATCGCGCCTACCGTGGTGACCAGCAAGTGGGGTGAGCCTTGGCAGGATAGCTTCCGCCGCACCGCCCACACCCTTAACCGCGACCAGCAAGCTAATACTTTCTTGCTGCAGTATGCCGAGCGGTTGACTCAGGCTCGCAGCAAGCTGGCCAAGCATCAGGGGGAGAGCATCAGCATAGTGCGCTGGAACCCCAAGGGGCCGAGCTTTATGTATCAGGGCACCTTTGCCAGCAGCGTAGTGGAGTCGATGGGGCTTGTACGCCCAAGCAAGCAGCAGGGTACTGGCGCACCCCACTCACCGGCGCTGAGTCTGGAGTCCCTCAACCTGCTGGATGCTGACTGGCTGGTGGTCGGTACCCTGAGCGCCACCGGTGATGCGGTGGATGCCATGCGTCAGGCGGAGCAGACCCCGGCGTTCCAGCAGCTGCCGGTGATCAAAGCCAAGCGCTTTGGCGCTGTGGACGGGTCACTCTGGACCTCCAGCGGCGGCCCGCAGGCGGCCCTCAAGGTGATCGAGGATGTGGAGCGGTTGCTGGCAACCCGCAGCTGAACGAGCGCGTTATCTGAGGGATGAAATCTGTGCGAATGAACCACAGATAGAGTATCTATCTATCAGTGGTTCATTAATGTGGATGTTAATTTCTTTTATTGGCTCATTCGCAAAAGAGTGCTTTCGTTTATTGATTAATGTGTGAATTGCTGCACGTTCTGGGTACGAGCCTCGCGGTATGGCTTTTGTCGCCCCCGTTTTTCCGTATGGTATGAGCGTTTATTGGGTCAAGGGTTAATTGCTGCTTGTTCCCGTTAAGTGCTTGCTACCAAAGAGGAATCTAAATGAACGAGAGTCGACGTAGAGTCACCCTGGGGCTGTTGAGTACCCCCCTGGTCGCCACCCTCACCGGCTGCAACAGCAGCAATGACAGCCAGGGGAGTGCGGCGGATTTTCGCACCACCCTGACCGACCGGCTGAGCGCCGAGCTGCACGACGAGCAGACGGCCCGCCAGCTGGCCCCCTTCATCGAGGAGGCCTGCTTCAACATGACCCCGTCCCGGGTCGCCATCGACCAGGCCCACTGCGTCATCGCCTTTGCCTTCGGCAACCGCCCCAACGCCTCGGGCAACCCGGATGAACTGGCCGAGCCCGGCCCCATGAACGAGGCTCTGGCTGCCTGCTGTGCGGCCCTCTATCGGCAAAAGCCGGTGCCCATGTACGTGCAATGGGAGATTGCCCGCTTCCTCGACTCGGCCCGCTATTCGGACATTCCAGCCCGGGATGTCATCTCCATCGAGCCTTACTGGGATAATGAAGGCAAGCTGGTCTACCTCAGCACGGACGGCGTGGTGGAGGCCATCGTCAGGGATTATGCCGGCGGAGATGCCGCCGCCCTCGGCACGGCGGCCGTTATCGGTCACCGCGACCACGTCAAGCGCTGCATCATCACCTGCCGTGCCCGCAAGGTGGCGAGCCATGCCCCGGAGGGGATCGAACTGCCCGTCTGGTACGACGAGCAATCCGATCAACCCTGGACCCGTCGCCGCGACCTCTATGTGCTGCAGGATATCTCGGTTCAGTTGATGGGGGTGGCGCAGGCCAACATAGCCCAAGCCTATCCGAACGGCTGAGGAGGCCGCTCGGCGGATGGTGCAATAACAGAAAACGGCGGGATGATCCCGCCGTTTTTTTTTGAAATGACTCTGATTACTGTTTCTGGATAGTGGTTACGGTTAGCTTGCCGTCCGGGTTCTCGGCGTGAAAGCGCACCGCATCCCCCACCTTCAGATCCTTGAGCAGGGCCGGATCGGCCACCCGAAAGACCATGGTCATCGCCGGCATCTTGAGGTTGTCGATCGCCTCGTGCTTGATGCCGACTTTGCCGCGCCCCTCATCGAGGCGGGTAATGACCCCCTTGGTCATCACCATTGCGGCCTGTTCGCTCATCTCACCCGTCTGACTCATATCGTGCCCTTCATGGTGCATCATCTCTTCGGCTTGCAGGTTGGTCTGGGTGGCAAGGCCAAGCAGCAGGGTCAGGGTCAGCGTTTTGTAGTTCATGATGGTTTCCTTATCGTTCAGTCAATATGGATCGTGAAATCGGGTTACTCGGATTGCGGGTGCGCGCTCTTGCCAAGGCTGCGACTGCGCCACAGGTAGTAGGCGGCGGGCAGCACCAGTAGGGTCAGCACCAGCGCGCTCACCATGCCGCCGATCATGGGGGCGGCGATGCGCTGCATCACCTCGGAGCCGGTGCCATGGCTCCACATGATGGGCAAGAGGCCGGCGATAATGGTCACCACCGTCATCATCTTGGGGCGCAGGCGCAGGGCGGCGCCGTGGATCACCGCCCGGTGCAGCCCCGCCTTGTCCGGCTTGCCGCTGGTCACGAGGTCATCCCAGGCATGGTTGAGGTAGACCAGCATCAAGACGCCGGTCTCCACCGCCACCCCAGCCAGGGCAATAAAGCCAACACCTACGGCGACTGACAGGTTGAAGTCGAGCAGCCAGAGGGTCCAGATCCCCCCCACCACCGCCAGCGGCAAGGTGGTGAGAATGAGCAGTACCTCCTGAACGCGGCGAAAAGCCAGATAGAGCAGCAGCACGATAATGGCGACGGTTAATGGCACCACGTAGGCGAGGCGCGCCTTGGCCCGCTCCATGTACTCGTATTGGCCAGACCAGGTGAGGGCGTAGCCTGCCGGCAGCACCAACTGCTTGCCCACCTCGGCTTTGGCCTCATCGACGAAGGAGCCAATATCGCGGCCGCGAATGTCGATGTAGACCCAGCCGTTGAGGCGCGCGTTTTCACTGCGCAGCATGGGGGCCTCGTCGCTGATATAGACCCGGGCTACATCCGCCAGCGCGATGCGTGCGCCACTTGGAGTGACCACCGGCAGCAGCTCCAGACTGGCCACCGAGTTGCGATAGCTCTGGGGATAGCGCAGGTTGATGGGATAGCGCTCGCGCCCCTCGATGGTCTGGCCCACCTCCATGCCGCCCACCGCGGTGGCGAGCACCGCCTGCACGTCGGTGATGTTGAGGCCGTAGCGGGCCGCCTTGAGCCGGTCGATGTCCACCTTCACATAGCGGCCACCGGCCACCCGCTCGGCATAGACCGATGAGGCGCCCTCCACCTTGCCGACGATTTGTTCCAGCTGCTGGCCGAGCTGCTGGATCACCTTGAGATCCGGCCCCGCAATCTTGATGCCGACCGGGGTCTTGATGCCGGTGGCCAGCATGTCGATGCGGGTCTTGATGGGGGGCACCCAGGCGTTGGTGAGGCCGGGGAAGCGGATGAGGGAGTCGAGCTCTTCTTTGAGCTTCTCCGGGGTCATGCCGGGGCGCCACTGATCGCGTGGCTTGAGCTGGATGCTGGTCTCCATCATCACCAGATCGGCGGGGTCAGTGGCCGATTCGGCGCGCCCCGCCTTGCCGAACACGTTCTGCACCTCGGGCACGGTACGAATCAGCTTGTCGGTCTGCTGCAAAATCTCCCGTGCCTTGCCCACCGAGATATTGGCCGCAGTGGTGGGCATGTACATGATGTCCCCCTCATCGAGCGGCGGTATGAACTCGGAGCCGAGGTACTTGAGCGGCCAGAAGCCCGCCACAGTCACCACGGCGGCGATGGCCAGGGTGGTTTTCGGTCGCGCCAGCACGGTCTTGAGCAGCGGCACATAGCCCTGGCTTAGCCAGCGGTTGAGCGGGTTGGCCTGCTCCGCCAGTACCTTGCCACGGATGAAGTAACCCATGATCACCGGCACCAGCGTGATGGCAAGCGCGGCGGCCGCCGCCATGGCGTAGGTCTTGGTGTAGGCGAGCGGGTGGAACATCCGCCCCTCCTGCGCCTCCAGCGCGAACACCGGCAGGAAGCTGATGGTGATGATGAGCAGGGAGAAGAAGATGGCGGGCCCCACCTCTATGCTTGCCTCGGTGATGATGCGCCAGCGGTTCTTATCGGTGAGCGCCTCCCGCTCCATGTGTTTGTGGACGTTCTCGATCATCACGATGGCGCCATCCACCATGGCGCCGATGGCGATGGCGATGCCCCCCAACGACATGATGTTGGCGTTGATCCCCTGCAGGTGCATCACGATAAAGGCGGTCAGGATGGCGATGGGCAAGGAGATGACCACCACCAGCGACGAGCGCAGGTGGAACAGGAAGGCGAGGCAGACCAGCACCACCACCGCGAACTCCTCTACCAGCTTGCCGGAGAGGTTGTCGATGGCGCGCTGGATAAGGTCGGAGCGATCGTAGACGGTGACGATCTCTACTCCTTCCGGCAGGCTGCTTTTGAGCTGGGCGAGCCGCGCCTTGACCCCGTTGATGGTGTGCTGGGCATTCTCGCCATAGCGCATGACGATAATGCCGCCCACCACTTCCCCTTCGCCATTGAGCTCGGCCAGGCCGCGCCGGCTCTGGGGCCCGGTGACCACATCAGCCACATCGCCCAGCAGCAGCGGGGCGCCGCGCACATTGGTACCGAGCGGGATCTGCTTCAGATCCTCCACGCTTTTCAGATAGCCGTTGGATCGCACCATGTACTCCGCTTCTGCCATCTCGATGACGGAGGCGCCGGTCTCCTGATTGCCCTGCTTGATGGCTGTCTCGATAAGGGAGAGCGGGATGCCGTAGGCGCGCAGCTTGTCCGGATCGACCCGCACCTGATACTGGCGCACCATGCCGCCGACGGTGGCGACCTCGGAGACCCCGTCTACCGTCTGCAACTCGTACTTGAGGAACCAGTTCTGCAGCGAGGTGAGCTGGCTGAGGTCATGCTTGCCGGTTCTGTCCACCAGTGCGTACTGATAGACCCAGCCCACCCCGGTGGCGTCCGGGCCGAGCTGGGGTCGAGCGGAGGCGGGCAGGTTGGGGGCGACCTGACTCAAATACTCCAGCACCCGGGCACGGGCCCAGTAGAGGTCGGTGTTGTCGTCAAACAGCACATAGACGAAGGAGTCGCCGAAGAAGGAGTAGCCGCGCACCGTGGTGGCCCCCGGCACCGCCAGCATGGCGGTGGTGAGCGGGTAGGTCACCTGATCCTCCACCACTTGAGGCGCCTGGCCCGGATAGGAGGTCTTGATGATCACCTGCACGTCGGAGAGATCCGGCAGGGCGTCCACCGGGGTCTGTTTGACCGACCAGAGCCCCCAGGCGGTGAGCATGAGGGTCAATAGCAGCACCAGAAAGCGGTTGCCGATGGACCAGCGAATAATCGACGGGATCATGATTGAACTCCTTTCTCACCAAGTACAGAGAGCGGAGAGCGGTTGCCTGCTAGGCAGCGAATGATGGCAGGGATCATGATTTCTTCTCCACCTCGGGCATCGCCATCTGATGTTGGCTATGGTCCATCCCTTCCATCTCATCTTTTGCCTGCTCCAGAGCGTGGCCGCTGGCCGGGGCCTTCTCCTGATGGATGTTGGTGATGCGGTACTCATCCCCCTCCTGCATTACCTGCAGGTGCAGGGTCTGCCCCTCGACCAGCTTGCTGATATCGACCCCGTCGGCGACGGTGAACTCCATCTCCATGGCGGGCCACTGCCACTCGGGGATGGGCTGGTGGGAGACCATCAGGGTACGTTTGGCCAGATCGATGCTTTCAACCTCGCCCTGAGTCCACACCTGGGCAGGGCGCACCGCCGTCATGCGCTGGAAGTCCGAATCGATGGCCGACTCGGAGTCGAGCAGGAACTGGGCAGAGCTGACGATGTTATCCCCCGCCTCTACCCCAGCCTTGATGGCCACCTTGTCGCCAAACTGGGGGCCCAGAGTGACGGCCACCGACTTGAAGCTGCCATCCCCCAGCGCCAGCACCAGCCGGTCCTGACTGCCGGTGCGGATCACCGCTTCGCTCGGCACCACCAATTGCGGCTCTCCCTTGCCCGCCTGAATGGTCACCTTGGCGAACATATTGGGTTTCAAAAACTCGTCCGGGTTGGCGAAGCGCAGCCGTACCTTGAGGGTACGGGTGGTGGCATCCAGAGTCGGGTAGAGGTAATCCACCTTACCTTGCCAACTGCGGCCGGGGGCATAGTCGAGGGTCATGGTGACCGGATCCCCCACCTTCAGCTGGGCGGCCTGGCGCTCGAACACCTCTGCACTCACCCACACCTGCTTGAGGGTGCTGATGTTAAAGAGGGCCGCGGCAGGCTCCACATACTGGCCTTCTCGCACCTTCAGCTCGGAGACATAACCGCTGCTGGGGGCATAGAAACGCACCGTCTCCTGCACCTGACGGGTGCGCTTGAGGGCCGCTATCTGATCTGCCGGTACCTGCAGGGACTTGAGCTTGCCTTCGGCGGCGCGCAGCAGCAGCGGGTTGGCAGTGTTGAGGGCCAGCAGGTATTCGTGCTGGGCGTTGACCAGATCCGGGGCGTAGAGCTCGTAAATAAGGCTCCCCTTGCTCACCTGCTGCCCTTCGCTCTTGATGGCGAGGGTGCGGACCCAGCCCGCCATGCGGGCGTTGACCGCCTCCAGCTTGTCCTCGTCATAGCCGACGTAGCCCACCGTCTCGATCTGCTGGTGGATAGGGCGCTTCTCCACCTTGGCAAGCCGCACCCCCAGGTTCTGCTGGATCTCGGGGCTGATGGTGACAGTGCCCGGTGAGCCGCCCTGTTTTTCCTCATAGACGGGGATAAAGTCCATCCCCATGTTGTCCTTGGCCGGGGCATTGCGCTTGTCGCGCGGATCCATGGGGTTGACCCAGTAGAGCGGCGTCTTCTCCTTGGCCACGGTGCTAGCAGTGGTCTGTTTGGCAGCCCAGTAGCCGCCACCGGCGCCGAGGGCCAGCAGCAGGGCTGATACCAGCAGTTTCTGGCTCATCGCACACCCCCACTTAGTGGCAGGGTGGCAAAGTTCTTGGCGGCGATAAGGCCGGTAACAGGGACAAGTGACATCATATCTCTTCTCTTGTGCAGGCCGCCGGATCGGAGATGGACAAGGCATCACCTAAGGGATTGGCGGCAAACGGGGCGCAGCTGTATCAGCGCGCACGGCTCCCAGTGAGCGGGCCGGTTTGGCCGGGGCACAGGGTCAGGCAAGGCGGCAGGAGACGGGCAAGCCGAGGCTTGCCGCTGCCGCAAGAGAAGCGCTTTCTAGTGTCGCAGCACCGACAACATCAGGTGTCGGCGCGGCCAGGAGGGGGGATGGGTACCGCGTGATCGCAGGAAGGGATCCCGCAACCAGTTATCAAGCAGTGCAGTTGCGAAGTTACTGCCAAGTAGCAGGGGGAAGATCAGCAGGGCGACCAATACACCCAGCAGAGCTATCGCGCCGAAGGAGAGGGCATTGACGCCGGTCTGCATCTGGCACTCATCGCCCATGGCCGACCCCTCGTCTCCCTGATGGCAGGAGAGGGCCATGGTATCGCTCGGGTGAGACATTGCGGGCATCGCATGAGAGCTCTCGCCATCCGCCATCGCCATGGATGAATCCAACATCACCATTGGCAGGGGGCTGCTTTGGGTCGTCTCGGAGGAGAGGGGAGAACCATGCCAGCTGATGCAGAGGGTCAGATTGCACACGAGAAGCAGAGCCAGCAATAGCCGGGCTAGCAGGGCAGAGGGCAATCTTGTCGCAAGCTGGGTGAGTGACAATCCGGTCATCCTTTAGGATCTGGTATCCAGACTCTAAACCTTGCTTCTGGGAGAAGGTCAAGGCGAGGGCTGGCGCTGTTGTTGCAGATAGATGTCGCTGTATTTCTCCAGCAGCTGATCTATCCACTGCCTCATGCCCGGCGCTTGCAGCATGGGTTCCAGCTGTTCGAGGGTGCCAAGATGGGGAGATTGTAGTGAAACAGAAATATAGAGCTCACCGCGCTGCAGTGGCCACTGCAGATCAACCATTCCGCTGCTCGGGTAATTTTCGCTCAAAAACAGGCGGCCGGAAGAGCGGCCATAGGGAACGAAGTCGACCCGGTCACTGGCCAGCAGGCCAAATACCTGCTTGAGGGAGTTGACCCTGTAGATGCGGGTATTTGCTTGCAAAAAATCATCCATTTCGCTGCCAAGGCTGACGCCTATCATCATGGCTCCCCGCAGTCCGGTCAGATCCTCCCGTCGCTGCAGCAAGCGGCTGCCGGGTTGGCGCACGAACACCGCCATGTCATTGATGGCCATGGGCGTTCGGGTAAAGCGGGAGTAGTGTGCTCTCTCTTCGTTGCGCAGCGCACAGATATTGATGTCGACCTCTCCTTTCGCCACTTTCTGCTGACAGCGGGCCCAGGGGCCCACATAGGAGAGATCCACATTGAAACCCAACCGTTGATAGAGGGTACTGACTACTTCGGCACAAACGCCGATGATCTTGCCATCGCTCAGCCAGTTCCAGGGGGGATAATCGTGATGACCACAGGCGGAGAGGGTAGTGGTCGTCAAGGTCGTCGCGAGCCAGAGCTGAGCCAGCATATCCGGATCCTGTGCAAAAAAGTCTCGATGTGTGTCATTGAAGCACACCGCAGACAAAAAAATACCCCCGCACGGGCGGGGGCAGTTTGTTATCGGTGGAACGCCCGTGGAGAGCGTTACGGCTTGGCGCGTTTTTCCGACCCTTTCATGATGAGGCGGAAGAAGAGCGGGATAAAGAAGATGGCGATAAAGGTGGCCGCCAGCATGCCGCCGATGACCGGCCAGCCGAGAGCGTGACGGCTTGCGGCACCGGCGCCGCTGGAGGTGACCAGCGGCACACAGCCGAGGATGAAGGCCAGCGAGGTCATCACGATGGGGCGAAAACGCAGGCGCGCCGCCTCCAGTGCCGACTCGATAAGACTCATCCCCTCCTCGTGCTTCATCACCGCGAACTCCACGATCAGGATGGCGTTCTTGGCGGCAAGGCCCACCAGGGTCACCAGCCCGATCTGGAAGTAGACGTTGTTGGTGAGTCCTACCAGCCAGGTGGCTAGCAGGGCGCCGAACAGGGCGAACGGTACGGCTGTGATCACCGCAAACGGCAGGCTCCAGCGTTCGTACTGGGCTGCCAGGATGAGGAAGATCATCACAATACCGAAGCCGAACGCCATGCCTGCGCTACCGGCAGAGGCCTTCTCCTGATAGGCGGAACCGGTCCACTCCAGCTTGGCATCGTTGCCAAGGGTGCTGTTGGCCACCTCTTCCAGTGCGGCGATCGCCTGACCCGAACTGTAGCCGGGTGCCGGCTGTGCCATGATCTTGGCCGCCTGGAAGATGTTGAAACGCTCTACCAGCTCGGGGCCAGTGGCATCACGGACCGTCACCAGGCTGCTGAGCGGGATCATCTCGCCGGTGTTGGAGCGCACGTAGACGTTGCGGATATCGCTCTTCTTGGCGCGGTAGTCCGCTTCGGACTGCAACTGTACCCGGTAGGTTCGGCCAAACTGGTTGAAGTCGTTGACATAGACCTGACCGAAGGTGGCCTGCATGGTGTCGAACACCGCATTGATCGGTAGCCCCAGCGCCTTGGCTTTCTCGCGATCCAGGTCGAGATAGACCTGCGGCACATTGGCACGGAATGTGGATGTGACACTGGCAAACTCGGGGCGCTCCTTGGCGGCGGCGAGGAAGCGCTGTACTTCGCCCGAAAACTCCTGGGCACTGCCGGAACCCCGGTTTTGCAGGTAGCCTTCCAGTCCGCCGGTGGTGGACATCCCCTGGATGGGGGGCGGGTTGAAGGAGGCAACAAAGCCGTCAGCCAGCCCCATCAGGCTCATCCCCTGCAGGGTTTTGGCCAGCTCGAAGGAGTCCTGGCCTGTCCCCTTGCGCTCGCTCCAGTCCTTCAGGGTAATGAAGGTGAGACCGCTGTTGCTGATGATGGCGTTGGAGAGGATGTCGAAGCCCGAGAAGGTGATCACATCCTTCACATTGGGATTGGCCATGGCGAGCTTGTCGAACTGATCCGCCACTGCCTGTGTCCGGCTCATGGCGGCGGCATCCGGCAGCATGACGGCGGAGATAAGGTAGCCCTGATCTTCGTTCGGTACCAGCTCGCCCGGCACTTTCAGGAAGAGACCGTAGATGGAGAGCAGCAGTACGGCGATGATGGCAAAAGCGACCCCCACCCGACGGTTCAGGAAGGCCACACCCCGTACATAGCCGCGGGTCAGCTGGTCAAATTTATCGTTGAACCAGACGAAGAAACGGGCCGGTTTGTGATGTCCCTCTTTGAGCAACACGGCGCACAAGGCCGGAGAGAGAGTCAGAGCCACCAGACCGGAGATGGCCACCGAGACCGCGACCGTGATGGCGAACTGCTTGTACATCACCCCTGTCATGCCACCCATAAAGGCGACCGGCAGGAACACGGCGCAAAGCACCAGCACGATGGCGACCACCGGACCTGAGACCTCCTGCATGGCGAGGATGGCAGCCTCTTTGGGCGAACATTTCTTCTCGCTCATGATCCGCTCGACGTTCTCGAGCACCACGATGGCGTCATCCACCACGATACCGATGGCGAGCACCATGCCGAACAGGGTCAGCAGGTTGATGGAGAAACCGAGCACCAGCATGCCGGCGAAGGTCCCGATGAGCGACACTGGCACCGCGATACAGGGGATCAGGGTGGCGCGGAAGTTCTGCAGGAACAGGTAGACTACCACGAACACCAGCACGATCGCCTCGAACAGGGTGTGTACCACCTCTTCGATGGAGATCTTCACAAACTCTGTGGTGTCGTAGGGGATCTGGTACTCGATATCCTGCGGAAAGCGCTCCTTGAGCCGCTCCATGGTGGTGTGCACCGCATCGGCGACTGCTACGGCGTTGGCACCGGGCTGCAGATAGGTAGCGATACCGATGGCCGGTTTGCCGTTGGCGCGGGCCACCAGATCATAATCCTTGCCCCCCAGCTCGACCCGGGCGACATCGCGGACCCGGATCTTGGAGCCATCGGGCATGGAGCGAACTATGATGTTCTGGAACTCTTTCACATCTTCAAGGCGACCCTTGGTCTGCACCGTGTAGGTGAAGTCGATGGGGGTCGAGGTGGGCTGAGCGCCGATCTTGCCTGCCGCAAACTGGGTGTTCTGCTCGCGGATGGCGCTAATCACATCACTCGGGGTGAGTTCGAGCTGGGCTAGTCGATCCGGCCGCAACCAGATGCGCATCGCATAGTCGGTACCGCCAAACAGAGTGGTATCACCGATGCCGGGAATCCGCTTGAGCTCGTCGATGATGTTGAGCAGGGCATAGTTTGACAGATAGGTGGTATCAAACGAGCCGTTCGGCGACTGGAGGGTGACCACCTGCAGGATGGAGGTCGATTTCTTCTTGACCGTTACCCCCTGCTTTTTCACCTCTTCCGGCAGCTGGGCCATGGCGGCCGATACCCGGTTGTTGACGTTGATGGTGGCCTGATCCGGATCTGTGCCGATCTCGAAGTAGACGTTGAGGTTCATCTGGCCGTTGGAGGCCGAACCCGATTGCATATAGATCATCCGCTCGACGCCGTTGATCTGCTGCTCGAGCGGTGCGGCGACAGTCTGGGAGATCACCTCCGGAGTGGCCCCCGGATAGAAAGCGGTCACCGAGACCACCGGCGGGGTGATCTGGGGGTACTGCTCGATGGGAAGCGAGCGCATTGCCGCCAATCCGCCCAGCACGATAATGATGGAAATCACGCTGGCGAAGATGGGACGCTCGATAAAAAACCTGGAAAACATACGAGCTCCTTACTTGGCCGCTGAGTGGCTGACCATCTTGGCGGTGATGGCTTTCATCTCGTCGGCAGAGACAGGTTTCACCACGCTGCCGGGGCGAGCCTTCATCAAGCCTTCGACGATGTAACGGTCACCGGCATTGAGGCCGCTGTCGATCAGCACCCCCTCGGAGACCACCGGGCCCAGTTTGACCGGACGGGGGATCACCTTGTTCTCGGCATCGACCACCATCACCATGCGGTCAGCCTGGGACTGGACGATAGCGCGGGGCGGCACCACGATGGCATTCTTGCGGGTGCCCAGATCGATGGTCATACGGACAAACTGGCCGGGCAGCAGCACGCCGTCCTTGTTATCGAAGATGGCGCGGGCACGGATGGTGCCGGTCTGGGGATCGACCCGGTTGTCGGAGAAGTTGAGCTTGCCCGCTTGTGGGTAGACAGAACCATCGGCCAGGCGGATATGGGTGCGCCAGTTGGTGGCGTCCTTGGCTTCAATGGTCCCTCTCTTGACCGAGTTCTCGAAATCGAGGCGATCCTGCTCCGAGTAGGAGAAGTTGACGTAGAGCGGATCAAACTGGGTGATGGTAGTGAGCAGGCCGTTGTCGCCACTGGTGGAGATAAGGCTCCCCTCGGACTGGGAGCTCTTGCTCGCCATGCCGTTGATGGGGGCAGTGACCTTGGTATAGCTGAGGTTGAGCTCGGCCTCCTTCACCTTGGCCTGAGCGGCCTGATGGCTGGCGATGGCCGCTTCATAGTTGGCGATGGTGTCGTCATAGTCCTTGCGGCTTACCACCTGGCGCTTGAAGAGGGGAATGATGCGATCCCGATCGGCGCGAGCCTTGTTGAGTCTGGCCTGCTCCTGGGCCAGGGTGCCTTTGGCCTGCTCCAGCGCCACCTTGTAGGGCTCGGGGTCGATCAGGAACAGTTGCTGGCCGGCGGTAACCGGTTGGCCTTCTACATAAGTGCGCTTGAGCAGGATGCCACTGACCCGGGAGCGGACATCGATCTCGCGAAAACCGGCGGTTTCGCCCACCATCTCGGTGGTGAGCGGCACATCGGTCAGGGTCGCCTCGTTGACTACCACGGGCACGGCCGGCATGGTTTGCACCGTCTGGTTTGTTTCCCCGCCACAGCCGGCCAGTGCACCGGCCAGCGTCAGAGCGAGCATCCCCTGTTTGAATAATCCTGCTCTGGTGTTTGGCTCCATCATCATTTCACTCCTGTTGGCCCGATTGCGGCCATCATGCACACCTTTTTTTTCGGCTGACGTGATTAACTTCATGATTACAAATTAACTCATTGGATTATTGAAGTTTTTCAATCATAGAGCATGAACATTGAACCCAAGCTGCTTGATCGAAAAAGTTCTCTCTGTTCTTCACAACAGAAGCCGTTCTGCTACTGGAAAATGGAGTAGGGAGTATCATATGAGAACTAGATTGCCGACAGGATAGTGCGTGCGATGACAATAGTCAGGAGGAAAAAGGGGGATAATTGTAGCGGGCGAGAGGAGCCCTCGCCCGCACTCAATCAGGCGAAGCAGGCCCAGATGGGAGCGTGGTCGGAGGGTTTCTCGATGCCGCGCAGCTCGTAGTCGATACCGGTCTCGGTCACGCTGTCCTTGAGGGCGTCGGAGGCCATGATGAGGTCGATGCGCAGGCCGCGATTCTCGTCAAAGCCCTTGGATCGGTAGTCAAACCAGGAGAAACGCTCGCACTCGGTAGGGTTGGCGGCGCGGAAGGTGTCGGTGAGACCGAACCCTTTCAGCCGCTCCATCCATTCGCGCTCGATGGGCAGGAAGGAGCACTTGCCATCCCGCAGCCAGCGCTTGCGGTTCGCTTCGCCGATACCGATGTCGAGATCGGTGGGGGAGATATTCATATCCCCGATCAGCACCAGCTGGTCGTCCGGCGTGTGATGAGTTTCGAGATAGTGCTGCAGATCCTCGTAGAACTTCTGCTTGGCCGGGAACTTGGTCTCGTGATCCTGGCTTTCACCCTGCGGGAAGTAGCCGTTCATCACCTTGATGAGAGAGCCGTCTTCGCGCTCGAAGGTCGCCATGATCATCCGGCGCTGGGCCTCTTCGTCATCGGTGGGGAAGCCTTTCTCCACCTTGACCGGCTTCTGCTTGCTCATGATGGCGACCCCATAGTGGGCCTTCTGGCCGTGAAACTCCACGTGATAGCCCATGGCCTCCACATCGGCCAGCGGGAAAGCCTCGTCGTGTACCTTGATCTCCTGCAGGCCGATCACATCGGGTTGGTGCTTGTCGATGATGGCTTGCAGCTGGTGCAGGCGGGCGCGCAGGCCGTTGATATTGAAAGAGATGATCTTCATGTCCGGGATGCTCATGTCATTTTTATAAGTGGCTATTGGACTAGGAATCGGCGGTGGATGCAAGTTCGGGGCGCGGGTCAGCACCAGTGGCCGACCCGCTTGGCAGGGAGAGGCGTCAGCGGGTCATCTTTTTGACGAATACCACCACAAACAGCGCCAGTGTGAAGCTGCCGGTGAAGGCTTCAAAGGCGGCAAAGATCCTGGAAAGCCCGACCGGAGTGAAGTCGCCATAACCCAGGGTGGTGAAGGTGACCACGCTGTAGTAGAGGCACTCCAGCAGGAAGATGGCGTTTTCTTCAAGAGAGGCTTCTGGTCGGTATATCAGATGATTGCCCGCGAAGTTAAGGCCGCAGAAGAAGTAAAAAATGCTGCAGATAAAGATGAGTAGCAACGAGAAGAGCACCACCCGCATCGGGGCCTCGCCATAGCCGCAGAAGAGATCGACCACCCAGGAGGTAAAACGCTGGGTCGACCAGAACGGCAGTTGCAGGCGGCGCATGGTGAGCTCCTGCTGGATATAGTTGCCGGACATGGTGAAGATCCCCTGTGCCTCGGAGGCTTTGCGCAGATCCCGGTAGGTCTCTTCCGCCTCCTTGAACCAGATGCGCGCCTGTTTGGGATCCCGTTCGCGGCGCCCCTTGCGATCCTGCATCACCCGTTTGCCGGTCTGCATGTTGTCGAGCCGGGTGTTGTGCCAGCGGATGCCGAGCAGGTTGACGTCATCGAGGGTGGCGCACTGGAGGTTGGCATCACTGAGATCGGCTTTCATCAGGCTGCCGCCCTTCATGCGCAGGCCGTAGAGGTGACCACCGCGCAGGTTGGCGCGATAGAGGTTGCACTGCTCCAGCAAAAATCCCTGATCGGACTCCTTGTTGACCAGATTGAGGCCCGCCAGATTGGCCCGTGACAGCTGCAGGCCGTGGCAGAGTCCGCCTGCGCGAACGTACTGTTCAAGCGCCTCGGCGGTGTGGGCTTCCTGATGGGTATGGTGGGGATCATGCCAGTGGCAGAGATCGTGCTCGCCAGCCTCTTCACTGCAGTGGCGGCCATCGGCCACCAGATAACGACACATCGCCATCTTCGTTTCCCTCGCATTGCCGAACTGGTTTCAGCATAGGCGGGGAAAAGGGGGCACGGCGGCGTCTTAGCTGAACTGGTTGAACTCCTGGCGCAGCTTGCGAAAACGCTCCTGCTGGGCCGGGTTGAGGGGGATGCCGTCGAGCACCTCCAGGGTCTCCTTGCATTCGGCACCAAACTCCGGGCTCTTGCGGTTTTTCTGCATCAGTTGCAGCAACACCTGGATCTTGTTGAGGGCGGCACCGGTATTGGCGGGCGCGCGGCGCAGGGCCTCGCGGAAGTGACCGAGTGCCTGTTCAAGCTCCCCGGCCTGATAGGCTTTGATCCCCAGATCGTTGAGCTGCTGGTAGCGCTGACGCCGCTCCAGTACCGTCTTGTCATCCCGGGTTGCCTGAATACAGGTGGTGAGCAGCCGGTCTTCGTCCTCCGCCAGCAGGCTCTGCAGGCTCTCGGCGTACTCAAACTCGCCGAGCTGATAGAGAGCGAGGATGGTTTCGCCAAGCAGGGCGGGGGGCATGGTGGCCGGTTCGTCGAGCCAGTTCTGGTTGGCGCGATAGAGCATCTTCTTGCCCTTGAGCAGCTCGCCCAGCGCGATCTGTACCCGAGCCTGACAGATCTGCTCGAACACCGGGTAGTTGAACTCCGACATCATCAACGAATCGCGGATGCGCGACAGGGCCGAATTGACCTGCTTTTGCAGGTTGGCGATGTGGTAGCTGTCGTTGCTGTTGAGGGCGTAGAGGGTCAGGGTCTGGATATAGGCCCCCAGATAGTGGGGGGTGCGGTGAATGGAGTTGCGGGACAGGTCGATCAGCGACAGCAACACATCCTTGGCCTGGGCATAGTCGTGGCGCAGCAGGCACACCTCCGCCAGTCGGCGGGAGAGTTGCACCGACTGGGGGGAGATGTCCACCGCCCGCCTGAGCTCTTGCTGCGCCTGCTCGTCATTGCCGAGGGCGAGTTGGGATTCCGCCAGCCAGAGGTGAGCCTCCACCATCAGCGGGGTATTTTTGAGGGTCGCCTGCAGATGGCTGACCGCCTCTTCATGGAGCCCCAGAGTGTTGCACGCCTTGCCCAGCGTCAGGCGGGCCCAGCTGTTCTCCTGGCCGGCCAGCAGCTGGCGCATCAAGGCGCGAGCCTCCTGTGCTTCACCCAACTTGAGGTGGGTATCGGCCTGCAAGCAGCGGCAGTAGTTGGCAAAACGGGGCACCGCATCGGCTCGCTCGGCACAGGCGGTAATGAGAGCCTGGAAGTTGTTGTCGGCCAGGGCGGTGAATACCGGTGCCAGGGCATGACGCCGGGCGAGGGCGCGTCTGAGGCGAAACGAGAACTGCTCCTGGGAGAAGGGCTTCATCAGGTACTCGTCGGGCTCGGCCTCCAGCGCACTCAGCACCATGGCGCGGGAGCTGTCGCTGCTCACCATTATCACCACGCTCTGGGGCGGGATCAGGCTCTGGTCACGCAGACTCTCCAGCAACTGGCGGCCATTTTCGCCGACCCCCAGATCGTAATCGATGAGATAGATGTCGAAGCTGCCCTTCTGGCAGCGACGCCGTGCATCCTCGGCGGTATTGGAGTAGGTGATGTTGCTGATACCCAGATTGATCAGCATCGCCTTCATCATCACCTGAAACGAGCGCTGCTCATTGACCATCAGAATGCGTTGTGGCTTGGCAGGGCTCTTCTTTTCTGACGCGTTTTCCGGTGTCTGCATTGTTCTGGGTCGAGGCGCTACGGGTTGATGGGAGAAAGTGTGCCACCAAAGCGTGTCAAGTGGCAATCAATGTGCTTTTGTCACGCAACTTTCAGTTTCCATGTCACGCTCTGCGCCTGGTGGCCAGGGCGATGTGGTTGATCCATATCAAATAAAGCTCAGATGGGGTGGCAGCACGCGGCACACTTTTTAGACTGATAGAGGGGGCAACGACAAGCCCCGGTCACATATAGGCCCCATCAGGCAGGTATCAGGGCCTGCCTCTGTTAGTCCATGAATCACGGAGGGATCAGAGATGAGTTTGCTACCAAGCCGTACCAGTCTGTTCGATGACCTGTTTCGCGATATGGCGTCCGGCTTCTATATTCGCCCCTTGCACGGGGACCCCTTGCCGAGCCAGATCAGGCTGGATTTGAAGGAGAGTGATGGCAACTATGTGCTGCAAGCCGAGTTGCCGGGGGTTGCCAAAGAGGACATCCATGTGGATATCCATGGTAAACAGGTGACGCTGAAAGCGGAGATCCGCCAGTTTGACAGCCAGAACAAGGATGAGCGAACACTGCGCAGTGAACGCTATTTTGGCAGTGTTTCACGCACTCTGGAGTTGCCGGTCGAGGTGGCGCTGGACAAGGTCAGCGCCAGGTTCGAGAACGGTATCCTCACGTTGCAACTGCCCAAGCAGGTGGAAACGCCAGCCCCTCACCGGGTGACCATCGAATAGCCCGTGACAAGTTCATCATCAACCGTAATGAGAAGGCCCCGTTATCGGGGCCTTCTGTTTATCAGTGCTTTTCTGTCGGTTGCTTCGCCAGATAGTGGGCGAATTGGGGCGTGTACTTGGCCTTGAACCCCTGTTCGGTCTTGATGATGAGATAGACCGCCAGCTTGTGCTGTTTGGCAAATGCCATACCCGCTTCGGGCCCCATCACCATCAGCGCGGTATCGAGGGCGTCAGCCTCAAGCGCGGTCGGGGTGATCACGCTGGCGGAGACCAGCTTGTGGGTGACCGGCTGGCCGGTGGCAGGATCGATGATATGGGAGTAACGCTGGCCATCCAGCTCGTAGTAGTTGCGATAGCTGCCTGCGGTGCTGAGCGCCATACCGTTGGGGATGACGATATCGGAAAACGCTCCCGGCTGATCGGAAGGTTCGACGATGGCCACTCTCCACGGTGAACCCTTGCTGTTGTGGCCCTTGCTGCGCACTGCACCGGCCACTTCGATCAGGTAGTTGTGTACCCCCTTGCCCTCGAGCAGGGTGGCGATTTCATCCGATGCCGCCCCTTCGCCGAGAGTGGAGAGGTCGAGATAGAGATCCGGGATCGTTTTTTCGAGCAGGAAGTGATCCCCTTGCGGGGTCAGGGTCAGCTTGTCGATGCCCACCTTGTGGCGGGCGGCGGCGATGGCTGCCTCATCGGGCCGCTTGACTGGCCGTTTGTCCGGGCCAAAGCCCCACAGATTGACCAGAGGCCCCACGGTCACATCCAGCTTGCCGTTGGTCAGCTTACCGGCATCAATCCCCTGCTGGACTATGATGGCCATGGCGGGCGGGATGGCAAACGGGGTATTGGCGGGCCCCTGATTGAAACGGGAGATGAGCGAGCCCGGATCGTAGGTGGAGATCTCCTTGTTCATCCGGGCCAGCAGGCTCTCTACGTCGCTTTTGAGGGCGGGCTCCCCACCGGGGTAGCTATCGCTCAGGGTCACCACATAGTAGGTACCCATGGTCTTGCCCTGAATACGGGTCTGGGCAGGCGGGGTGGGCTGGCAGCCGGCCAGCGCCAGCAGCAGGGTCAGCAGCAGGCCGCGCAGGGCCGCCACGGGGGTTATCGCAATCATCCGGCGCTCTCATCTGGAGAAGGTTCATATCGGGGCGCTAGCTTAGCCAAGGGGCGCCCGCCGGGCGAGCCCTGATGGGGGCAATCGGAGGGAAAAGGGCAGAAAAAATTAAACATTTTTGAACCTGTGGCTGGAGCGGGTCGTATCGTCCATCCGTGAGGGAGATAGTGGCGAGTAGAGCACCGTCTGGTGACCTAGCCCGCAGCTTTGGCCAAAACCCATCGCCGATTGAAAACAATTGAGTAAAATGAAGGTCGATTTAGACGGCATCTTTGCGAAGCGTTCACCGCATCCGCCAAGTCGTTGCCATCCATTGCCAATCAAAGGAGAAGATGATGAAAAAGGCGATTACCCTGCTGTTTCTGAGTACCCTGGCTGCCCCGGTTCTGGCGGATGAGTGTGCACTGGTCATCGAAGGCAATGATGCCATGCAGTACAACCTCAAAGAGATGAGCGTGCCGGCCACCTGCAAGGAGGTGACGGTCACCCTGAATCACACCGGCAATCTGCCCGTGACCGCCATGGGTCACAACTGGGTGCTGGCCAGCACCGCCGACTATCAGACCGTGGCGACTGCCGGGATGAGCGCCGGGGCCGAGAACGGCTATCTGCCCAAGGATGATCCCCGTGTGCTGGCTCACACCAAGCTGATCGGCGGCGGCGAGAGCAGCAGCGTCACCTTCAAGACTGACGGTCTGGCGGGCAAGGATCTCACTTTCTTCTGCTCTTTCCCCGGCCACTTTGCCATGATGAAGGGCTCCTTCAAGGTCAACTAAGGCGGTTACCGGCATCGAGCCGGTCGCCTGAATAGAAAAAGCCGGGATTGCCCGGCTTTTTCATCTCTGCTGTCTGAGTGTGGCGTGGCATGACTGCACACCGCCGACTTTTGTGCTATTTGGCCTGCAGGGTAAAGAAGGCGATGGCGGTCTTCTTCTGGCATTCGAAGTGAATGCTCTCTTCACCGGTCACCACCAGCGTCTCGTTGATAGCCACCTCTTTGCCCTGCACGGCCAGCTGGCCGCTCAGCAGGTGACAGAGGTAGGTCTTCTCTGGCTCGAGGGTAAGGGTCAGCGGGAAGGGGAGGTTCAGTACCCGCACGTTGGCGCTGATGCGATCCGGATGGTAGATAAGCCCCAGATCGGTCACCTCTTTTTTCAGCAACTCGCAGTGGGTCTCCTCATCGCCGCTAAAGTGCGCCGCCTCGAAGGTGGCGTAGGGGTGGCCGTTGAGCACAAAGCCAGCCCCGCTCACCGGCAGCAAAATGCGCTGATAGCCGGGAAAGGGAGAGAAGGGGCCCGCGCTCTTGATGGGGGCCGAGCTCAGTCGATAGTCAAAGTCGAGTTTGGCAAGGCTGCTCCCCTTGGGGGAGATGAGGATCTGGCTGGTGGTGCCCTGCTGGTTTTTCCAGGGCATCTTCTGGTGGTCTGACTCTTTAATCAGGGAGAGCACGGGCACTTCCTCACGATGAAAAAACGCAGGGAGCCGGGGACATCAGCCCCGGCTCCCTGATAGAGATTGGCGATGGTAAAGGCGATCAGCCCTGACCATCCAGCGCAGCCAGCCGCGCTTCCATGGCGGCGAGACGGCTCTTGAGCTCGTTTACCTCCTGCTCCAGCTCGCTCAGACGGTCGGCGGCAGGGGAGGCATAGGCCGCAGCGGGGGCAGCATCCATCATCGCCTGAATATCCACTTCGCCGCTAAACAGGTGGGCGTAGCGGGATTCGCGCTTGCCCGGCTCGCGCGGCAGCTTGACCACGTAGGGGCCACGCTCGATGAGTTGGGTCAGTACCGCATCCACCTCGGTGACATCATCGAAGCTGCAGAGGCGGTTGGTGCGCGAGCGCAGCTCCCCCGGGGTTTGCGGGCCGCGCAGCAGCAGTTCGCAGACGATGCCAAGCTCCTGGGCACTGAATTTCAGCTCGCCAAATTCGGTGTTGCAGAATCTGTGCTGGTAGCGGGGCACCCGGGCGTTGAAGCCTGCGGTGTTGACCACCAGCCGCTTGCGGATCAGCTCGTCTACCACAGCGCGGATATCGAGCTCGGAGAGCTCCAGCACCGGCTCGCGGTTGCTCTTCTGGTTGCAGGCGTTGACCAGTGCATTAAGGGAGAGGGGATATTGATCCGGGGTGCAGATCTCTTTTTCAATCAGACAGCCGATGACGCGGGCTTCCAGTGGGCCAAGTACTAACTCCATTTCCTACTCCCTTCCAAATCGAGACATCAAGAGCCCCTATCTTAGTCATGGTCCGCGCCGCGTCTAGCGTTGCGCGCCATTTTTGCGAGCTGATCAGGGCGTTGGCGAAAGGCTCGCCAACGCCGCAGACCTCCGCTTTTTATCGCAGCCCCTGATAGAAGCGCGCCTTATTGGCATACATGGCGTCGTCCGCCACCCGGCTCAGCTCCGCCAGGGGGGTCTGGTCGCTGCTGCTCCAGCCGATGGCAAAACGCAGCGGGAAGCTATGCTCCCCATGCCGCACGATGGCGTGCTGCTGGCTTGCCTCCAACCTGCCTGCCAGCAGCTGGCTGGCGAAGTGATCCGCCTCCGCCAGCAGCACGAACTCGTCGCCGCCGATGCGGAAAATCTTCTCATCCTGACGGCAGAGGGTGCGTAGCTGGTGAGCCATCTGGATCAGCAGGGCGTCGCCTGCCTCGTGCCCATACTGGTCATTGGTACGCTTGAGGCCGTTGAGATCGAGCATGAAGAGGGCGAGGTGACGCTCGGGATGACGTGCCAGCACCGCCTGATAGTGATGGAAGGTCTCTTCGAACGCCTGCCGGTTGGGCAGCCCGGTGAGGTTATCGGTGCGGGCGACCCGCGCCAGCTCGTCGGTGAAGAGGCGCCCCTCGATGCCCACCGCCAACTGCTTGGCAAACAGCCGCAAGATGGCCCTGTCTTCGGACTCCAGCCCTTCGGCGCTCACCATCAGATAACCAAACAGCACGCCACTTTGGCTACCGGGCAGAGTCATGATCTTCCAGAGTGCGTTATCCCACTGGCATTCGGAGTGTTTGATCTCCTCATCCATAAGTTGAGCCAGTTTCTCCTGCAGGGCATCCCGCAAGGAGGCATCGACCCCCTGGGTCAGGGAGTAGTGGGGCTGGCCATCGCGGCGGATCACCAGTCCCCAGCGGTGGCCAGGATAGAGCTGCGATAGCTGCAGCAGGGCGGAGCTGGCCAGCTCGGCAATATCGATATCCAGCTGCTGATGCAGACCGAACTGCAACCAGGATTGCAGGATATGGCGGCTGCGCTCCTCCCGGATCAGGGCCGAGCGCAGGGCGGTCGTTTGCGAGGCGACCTCTTGCTCCAGTTCGTCGTTGAATCCGAGCAGCCGCTGGTTGAAGGCCTCTTTCTCGCTATTGGCCTGCTGCAGTTGTTCATTTTGCTGATAGAGCGCCCGCACCTGATCCGAGATGGTGCTGGCCATCTCCTGTAGCAACTGGCGCACCTCGTCGTACTCCACAAAGCGCAGCGGTGCCTGCCGTTGCTGGTAGTTGCCCTTGCCATAGCTGCGCACCAGCGCGGCCAGCGAGCGCAGCGGTCGGGTTAGCCAGCGGGTGAGCCAGACGCAGCCGATGGCCACCAGCAGCAACATAACGGCGATGCTGACGGTCAGCAACTGCTGGGATTTATTGAGCTCGCTGACCCTGTCATTGCTGTAGCTGTAGAGGATGATGGTGGGGGTGATCTCCTGCTCCAGCTGGGGCCAGCCAATGGCCAGGGGCTGCGCCATCTTGCTTGGCTCCCTGTCATCCATGGCGTTGGCGCTCTGGTGAGCCCCTTCGTAGAGACGGTTCTCGCCCTGAGAGATCACCAGATATTCGCTCCCCTTGAGATAGGGTTCCAGCAACTGGGCCATCTGCCGCCAGGGGAGAATGGCCATCACGAAGCCGGAAGGGGTCTGCATCACCCCTGCGCGCTGGTGGTTGCGATAGATGGGGGCTACCAGCGCCAGCCCGCCGCTGCGGTTTTGCTCCATGTCGTCGACCAGCACGGGATCATCGACGGGCAGCAGCAGATGCTTGCCCTGTTTTGCCTCGCGGGTCTTGCCCCAGGCCATCAGCTGCGGCATCAGGTTGCTCGACTCGAGGTGGGAGGCCTGGCCATTGATGTACTCCACCACCAACCCCTTGTCATCGATGAGGTAGGCCGAGGTGAGCAGGCTGTTGGATTTGACAAAGGTGGCCAGCGCCAGCCGGGCATGGCTGGAGAAGAGAAAGTTGTCGAGGGCCTGGTGGAGTACCCGATCCTGGCTGAGCTGATTGAGCTGGGTGCCGATCAGCTCGCTGCGAAAGCGGGCTTCGCGGGTCATGCTGGTGAGGGCTCGCTCCAGCTGCGACTGCTCGCTCTGGGCGATGATCTGGTGCTGGCGGATCAGCAGCACAGTGCTGGCCAGCAGTGCCGGCAGCAGGGCGACGGTGAACAGGATGATGATGAGGGTCGGGCCGAGCCGAAAGGTGCGATGTTTCATGGTGTTTTGACCTGCCGGTACTGCTGATCGGCCAGCTGCTGCATATAGTGGGCGGTGTCGGCGGCACGGATCCCCTCTTTAAAGCGCTCGAACCCTTTCTCCATCGCTTGCCAGGCGATGGACATGGCGCTGTCGGAGGGCATGGGGGTACTGAGGGTGAACTGTTCCAGCAGCACTTTTTCCTGAGGCGTGGGACGGCGGCTGATGGCGGTAAAAGCCTGCTGATTGACTGGCAGCAGCGCCCCCTGATGATAGATGAACTGCTGAATATCCTGACGCTGGATAAAGGCCATCAGTGCCTTGATGACGGGTTTCCGATCCTCATCATCCATCGCCCAGCGGGAGGCTCCCATCACGTAGGCGCCGCTCATGGAGTGCATGGGATGGCTTTGCCAGCGGGGCAGCAGGGCGACGCCCAGCTTATCCCCCATGTTCTTCACCAGATCATTGAAGGCCCAGTCCCCATTGATGAGGTAGGCGCTCTTGCCCTCATTGAAGCGGGCGAGGGCGGTGTCATAGTCGCACTCGGGATCGACCCACTGTTCGCTGGCGACGGTGCGGTAGGCCTCCAGCGCCTGCACCATGGCCGGGCTGTCGAGGGTGATGCGCCCTTCGGTCACCGGCGAGCCGCCAAAGGTGTGTAAAAAGGCGGCGAAATAGTACATATCGTGATAGGGCCAGCTGACGGGGTCGACCCCCTTGGCCTTGAGGGCCGGGGTGATAGCAGTCAGTTGCTGCCATTGGGTCATCGGAGTCGAGACCAGCGCCTTGTTGTAAAACAGCATCAGATGGTTGCCCTGCATCATGGGCATGCCCCAGCGTTGCCGATCCAGGGTGACATAACGCAAGGCGCTGGCCATCAGCGCGGGGGAAAACCACTCGGCCGGGAGGGGAGCGAGGGTCATCTGGCGATAGAGGCCGATAAAATCGGAGGGGATCAGCATCAGGTCGGGCAGCCCCCTGGCCTGAGCTGCCAGCAGGAGATCCGCCTTGATCTTGCCCGGCTCAATCTGGGTGACCCGTACTCTGTGGTTCCCCTCCTGATTGAAGCGGGCGATCACGTCGTCGATCACGTAACCGGCTTGCTGGGAGTGCCACAGCTCCAGTTCAGGCTCCTGAGCTTGCAGGGGGGGGCTCAATGCGAACAGGCAAAGCAGCAAGAGATGATAAAAAGATCGTTTTCTGCTCATGTTATCATCACCGTTATTCCCTGAATTCCAAGGGAAAAATGTAACAAACTACCGGCAAGATCGGTAGGCTCGGGTGTCAACTAATTGACTGAAACAACAAAAAGCCCGGCGCGTGGGCCGGGCTGGGGGATAAATTGCTTATCCGCATATTCTTCGAGGCATCTATTGTGGATGTTGTTTGAGGATGTCGTATATCTCCTCTTTCAGTTTGAGTTTCTGTTTTTTCAGATCTCTCACCTCGGCGCTATAGTCGCTGGCGTGATGCTTTTCCAACTTTCTAATCTCCGCATCCAGGTCGTTGTGCAAGTCAAACTTCTTCTGGAAATGGACATCACTGCTCTTCAGTTTCGAGATGAGTTCTCTGTACTCTGGGAACATGTAATGGAGCCTCCTTGGTTTCGTTTGATTGTGCCTGTAAGACCAAAGCTACCCCTTAGTGCCGGGGATAAATGTGATCCTGATCGGATTTGGGGGCAATGATTTAGGGTATTCGGCGGGATATTTATAACTTGTTGAATCAAAACAAGATAAGTGATTTATCAATCTGAATGGTGAGCCAAACTGTGCGACAAGTCACAACAGGGGCAGTGTTGGCGTGAGGGTGCAGGATCAAAAAAGGGGCCGAGTGGCCCCTTTTTATGGATGCAGGCAACGTTACTCTTTATCTTCGTCCGCCTGCTCTTTTTTCTTTTTCTTCTCGGGCCGCGGCTTGCCATCGCGGTGGATCACCTTGCCTGCTTCAAAGCCAATCTGGGCCGCCAGCTCCTCCAGATCCGCCGACTTGGCCTGATCCCCGATGGCGTAGCGATAGTTGGCGATGGAGAGCTTTTCGGCCACCGGCGTGCCCGGGACGATAGGCTCGCGCCAGCCCTGGCCGATGTGGGCCACTAGGGTGCCGTTCATCAACAGCTCGCCGACGATCTCCTGAGTCGGATTGCCCTTGCCGTAGGTGAGACCCTGCGGGTGCTTCTTGCCGACCAGCGGCTCGTTGCTGGCGGGGATCAGCTTGGTGCGGATCAGCCACTTGGGCTTTTTGGTGTTGCCCACCGCCTTGCCGGTCTGGTACTCGTTGATCTTGATGGTCTTGATCATCTGGGCCATGAAGTCCTTGGTCAGCGCCTTCTGGGCGTCGCTGGTTTCATCGATGGCGATGGGGGCCACATACCAGGTCTGGGTGGCTTGAGCCTTGGGAGCGGCAGGGGCAGGTTGCGCCATGGCCAGGGGGCTGAGCAGGATGGCAGCCAGCAAGAGTCCTATCTTCTTCATTGTGATTCCGCTTTTGTTTCAACAAGAATTTTGTTTTGCCAGCGACGACTGCGCCAGCGCCAGAACATGGCCAGACCGCGCACCCACTCGTCGCAGGCCAGCGCCAGCCAGATACCGACCAGTCCATAACCCTGCATGATACCGAGGAAATAGGAGAGTGGCACGGCAATTCCCCACATGGAGAGCAACGCCATGTAGAGGGGGAAACGGGCATCCCCGGTGGCCCGCAGGGCGTTGATCACCACCAGATTGAAGGTGCGGCCGGGCTCGAGGATAAGGCTGATAAGAAACAGTTGCGCCACCTGGGTGATGATGTCGGCATCATCGGTAAAGAGGCTGATGATGGTACGGCCATTGAGGGCCGCCGCCACGGCGATGACGCAGGTGACCGCGAGCCCGAGCTTGAGGCTCTTGAGCAGTTGTTGATAGGCCCGGTCAAACTGTCTGGCGCCCGCCAGATGGCCGATGATGATCTCGTTGCCAAGACCGATGGAGAGGCCAAACAGCAGGATGAACAGGCAGATCTGGAAGAAGTAGGACTGGGTTGCCAGCGCCTTGTCCCCCAGCAGGCCGACAAAAGCGGTCACTACCATAAACTGCAGCATCCAGGAGAGGTTCTCGCCGGCGGCAGGCAGGCCGATATGGAGCACTTTGCCCAGCATCTCCCGGCTGGGGTGAACGATGTCGCGGATCTTGAGGTGGATGCCGGTTTTGCGGGCCACCAGCCAGACCAGCATCACCACGCCCACCAGACGCCCTGCTACCGTGCTGATGGCAACCCCGGCCACGCCCATCTGGGGCAGGCCAAACCAGCCGTAGAGCAGCAGCAGGTTGCCGACAAAGGTGATGAGGTTGACGATGAGAGTCACATACATCGCCTGACGGGTATGGCCGTGGGCGCGCAGCGTCGCCGCCAGACAGAGCGCCGCCGCTTCCGGCAGCAGGCAGAGGCCGATGATCTGCAGGTAGAGGGTGCCATCGCTCATCAGATTGGCTGGCAGGTTCATCAGCGCCAGCATGGTACTGGCACCGGCCATCACGCCGACAGCCGCCACCAGACCGATCAACAGGTTGAAGCCGATGGCGGTGTGGATCACCACCCTGCTGCGCTCCCGGTCACCTGCCCCCAGATACTGGGTGATCACCACGCTGGTACCGATACTGACGAAGCTGAACAGGGTGATGGCCAGATCGAACACCTGATTGCCGACCGCCAGTGCCGCGACCCCCTGATAGGAGACATGTCCCACCATGAAGGTGTTGAGCGCGCCGGTCAGAAAGTGGAGGGCGAGATCGATAAAGAGCGGCCAAGTCAGCGCAAAGAGCGTGCCCGGGCCTGCGTGGGATTGAGTTTGCATGGCATGTCCAACAGCTGGGACGGCACGATCTGGTGCCATCTGGTCGGGCATTTAACACCAAGCGCGGAGCGGGTGCAATCCTTGGCCGGAGACTCTCCGGCCAGAGGAGCTGGTCGGCGGATCAGGCCGGTGTGGTGCCCGCCTCCTGCTCGCAGGGGAGGGTAAGACGCGCCGAGTCGGGCAGGGTATCATCCTGTGGCCAGCGGGAGAGGATGGCATCCGTGGTGCTTTCGACCACATCGTCATCCCTGAACACCGGCTCGCGGTAGCAGCGGGTCATGCGCAGCGCCTGATACATGTCGGGACAGAGAATGATCCCCTCGTCGCCCACTCGCACTCCCGCCTGCTTGAGCCAGTGGGTCATCTGGCCGTGGCGCCCCGCCATCACCATATGAATGCCGCGTCGTTTCAGATCCTTGTGCAGCTCTCCCACCATGCTCATCACGCTGATGTCCTGATGGGTAAAGCAGGCGACGGCATCAATCACCAGACACTTGGGATTGTGGGGATCTTGCACCAGCAGGGCCATGACTCGCCGCTTGAAGTAGGGGGCGTTGAAGTAGGTGAGCGGCGAGTTGAAGCGATAGACCAGAATGCCCGGGATCGCCTTGGCCTGCTCGTTGTCCCCCAAGGTGCGCACCACCCCTTCGTCATCCATGCCGAGCAGCTGGTCGGTGGGGCGCATCACATTGCGCAGGAACTGGAACAGCCCCAGCAATACGGCGAGTGTGATCCCGGGGATCACCCCCATGGTGAGCACGCTGATAAAGGTGACCAGCGCCAGCCAGAAGGCGGCGCGGTCGGAGTGGCGCAGTGCCCAGAGGCCGCGAAAGTCGGTGAGCGACAGAGATGCCATCACCAGCACCACCCCGAGGGCTGCGGTCGGAATGTATTGCAGCGGCGCTGTCAGGTAGAAGGTGATGAGAGCGATTACTCCGGCAGCGATGATGGAGACCAGTTGGCTCTTGCCGCCGTTGGCATCGTTGACCGCGGTGCGCGAATCCGCACCACTGATGGCAAAGCCCTGGGAGATGGCCGAGGCGAGGTTGGCCATGCCGAGCGCCCGGAACTCCTTGTCCGCATCGATTTCATAGCCGTTCTTGGCGGCAAAGCTGCGGGCAGTCAGCATCATGGAGACGAAGCTCACCATGGCGAGGTTGAGGGCTGGCAACACCAGCTCCCGCATCAGTCCCGGGGGAAACTCCGGCATCTGGAAGGCGGGCAGGCCGGAGCCCACCTTGCCCAAAGTGGCGATATGGTACTGCCCGAGGTTGAGCGCCCACACCAGTGCGGCGGTAATCACCATGGCCACCATGGAGGAGGGCCAGGCTGGCCGGAAGCGTTTGGCCAGCAGCAGGGTGGCCAGTGCCACCAGACTCATGGCCAGGGTCGGCAGATGGGTCTGGGTTATGTAGGTGGTGCCGTTGGCGATCCGCTCGATGAGATAGCGCTCGCTGAAGGTGAAGCCGAAGATCTTGGAGAGCTGGCCCACCATGATGGTGATGGCCACGCCGTTGAGCAGCCCCATCAGGATCGGGCGGGAGAGAAAGTCCGCCAGCACCCCCAGCTTGAAGCGGCTGGCAATCAGACACCAGAAACCGGTCATGGCAGTCATGGTCATCACCAGCTGCCAGTGGCGGGTTGGGTCGCCAGCGGCCAGCGGTGTCACTACGGCGGCGATGACCGCACAGGTGGCGGCATCGGGGCCGACGATCAGCTGGCGGGAGGTACCGAACAGGGCATAGACCAGCATGGGCAGGATGCAGGAGTAGAGGCCGACGATGGCGCCGACCCCGGCGAGCTCGGCATAGGCAATGGCCACGGGCAGGGCCACCGCAGCGACCGAGAGTCCAGCGCGAAGGTCAGGCATCAACCAGGCGCGCTGGTATTGCAGCAGGGCGGCGAGGCCCGGTAGCCAGCGTTCGAGAGAGAAGAAGTCGCGCATTATTTAACCCATTGAGTTACAACCAGCTTTTACCCTAGTGTGCCCAAGGTTATCGAAAGATTGCAATCAGGTTATGGCCAGTTTACCTGAAGGTCAGGCCAGAGGGTCTGCCACTGCTTCTCCTTGATGCGCTGGGTGAAGATCTGTTTGTCCTGGCGGCATCTGGGGTTGGCACTCACTTGCAACGACCAGTTGATGGCAAAGCCATAGGGGGCAAGCCACTCGAACTCGCCATCTTGGGTCAGGCGCACGCCGATGCAGGTGGGCACCTCGACCCAGTGGCTGAGCGCTTCAAGGCTGCTGGCAAACGGCGCCACCAGCTGGCGAGTGTGCATGCGGGCCTGATTGCGCACTTCCCACTGTTGGCCGGGCAGCCGTTTGGCGAGCCAGGCTTCGTGCTCTGCTTCGGCCAGCCCTTGCGGGTCGCTGCTATCGAGGTAGATAAGGTCGATATCGTTGAGCGGGGTAGGGGTTGCCTTGTGATGCAGGTGATCCCAGATGAGGTTGCGGATAAAGCCAGCCCCCAGCGCCCAGTCGGGCAGATTGAGCTCGGCGGCTGCCTGCAGGCAGGCCATCCGCTGCGGATCGGCCCGCAGCAGCGCTTCGGTTTTGGCTTGGAAGGCGTGTTCTTGCTTGGGATCTAATGGCTCAACTATTGGCATTTCGGCGTAACCAGACGTCAATGTAACTGCAGCTGGGCACTATAGTGAGCCCCTCTGCCTGAGTCCAGTTGAAGAGGGCGCGGGCCAGCTGATCGGCAATCCCCTGCACCCGCAACTCGGGCGGTACAAAGGTGCTGTAGGCATCGATGGTCTTGGCATCGAGGCGCCGGTAGCGCAATCTCGACTCCTTTCCCTCCACCATACAGATGAATTGCTGCTGGTTGGCCTGATGAATGATGTCGCTCATGGTGGGCACCTCTGGCATGAAGATGGCTGTCTGCACAATAACTGTTAGCCAAGGTATAGAACAGATAACGGCAGCATGGGGTCAATATCCTCCCCTGATGTGCCCTCTCTGCGTCATATCGGGATCCTGCTCAAAAGATACCCGGCGCTCTGCCGGGTATCTTTTGTCTGCGTGATTCAGGCCCAGGCCCGCTCCAGCAGAGTGAGCAACTGCTCACGGTCGGCATCCTTGCGATTGAACAGCATGGCACCGTCGTTGACGGCCAGATCCCGTATCTCCCCGAGTAGTGAACGATCGCTTACCCCCGCCTCGCTCATGGTGCGCGGCAGCTTGACCGCCTGCCACAGGGTATCGCGCAGGGTACGAATGGCGGTGATGGTCGCCTCGGCCCGCAGGTGGGCAGGGGTGGCCGCAAAGCGCTCGGCTCCCACCAGCGGCAGCAGCAGGCGGGACAGCTCGCCATCCACCTCGGGGCGGTTGTAGTCGAGCACGGTAGGCAGGAATAGGTTCATGCACAGGCCGTGGGGCAGATGGCAGCGAGCCCCCAGACTGTGGCCTAGGGCATGCACCAGCCCCACCATGGAGTTGGAGAAGGCCATGCCTGCCAGTGTGGAACCTTCAGCCAGCTGCAGCCGCAACTGCTTGTTTTGCGGATCCTTGAGGATGAGAGGCAGGGCATTGGCGATCTTCTCTACCGCCATCAGGGCCAGCGCATCGCTCACCGGGTTTTTGGCGGTGCCGATAAAGGCCTCGATGGCATGGGTCATGGCATCCATGGCGGTAGCGGCGGTGATGTTGAGGGGCAGTCCCTGAGTCAGACGCGGGTCGAGCACCGCCAACTGCGGCAGCAGGAAGGGGGAGGTGAAGGGCACCTTGCGCCCACTCGTCTCATCCTTGATCACCGCCACCAGCGTTACCTCGGAACCTGTGCCCGCCGTGGTGGGCACCACCGCCAGCGGCTTGAGGGGGCGGGTCAGGCAGCCCGCGCCCGAGTAGTCGAGCAGGTGTTCACCCCCCATGGATGCCAAGATATTGACCGCCTTGGCGGTATCGATGACCGAGCCGCCCCCCAGTGCCACCAGACTGTCGCAATCTAGCTCGGCGTAGCGTTTGGCGATCCGCTCCACCACGGCAGTGGAGGAGTCGGCCGGGATCTCGTCCCAGATGGCGGCGACCGGCAGCTCCCCCTCGGCCAGCACATTGGCCAGCAGGGTGGCAAGACCGGTGGCATTGACCCCCTTGTCGGTCAGCAGCAGGGGGCGGCGAGCACCAAGGCTTGCCAGCTCGCTGGCCAGCTGCTCCAGCGCCTGTTCACCGGCCAGCAGTTTGACCGGACAGAAAAAATCGTAATAGCGGCTCATATCAAGGCTCCTTGCGCTCAGCCGGTTACCAGACCCAGATAGATATTGCAGGCACGGCCAAGCTTGTTGTGCTGGGCCGGATAGTGGCGCAGCAGCGGCCGCGCGATAAAGGCAGGCAGGATCAGGGACTGCAACTGCTCAAGCCCCCGCACCAGATGCATGGCGGTGGTCAGATCCCCCTCTACCAGCAGCCGGTTTTCGCCAAATGCCTGATTGACCCCGAGCCGAAAGCTCAGGGCGCGAAACGCGATATTGGGGTGCTTGAAGCGCACCCGCAGCGGATGGATGGTGGCATGGGGTGCTGCTGGCGCACCGGGATACCAGCGCCCTCCTTCTTTATGCATGTTCATGGCGTAATCAAGCCCCCCCACCTCAAGGCGAATGGCCAGGCCATCCGGCAAGGGGGCCAGTTCACGGCGCACCGCCTCGTCGATGCGGGCGGCGCGGCAGAGAGTACGGCCCACCACCCAGAGCAGAGTGGTGATCCAGAGGCGGCGGCCCAGTGCGGCCAGAGATTCAACGGTCGGAGTTGTCATAGGGGTTGGCTCCTGAGATGGCTGACCAGAAGAGGGCAAAGGCACTGGCTTGCCAGTGGGAATCCTGCCCAAGCTCGGGTTGATCGACAAACAGTGATGCGCAGGCGAGGAACTGCCCCTGACACACCTCCAGCAACAGCGGCGCGGGGGCCTGCATCAGCTCGCCGCTGGCCTGCCCCTTTACCAGCAGAGCGGGCAGAAAGCGCAGAGTGTCATTCAAGATCTGGCTGCGGGCCGGGCGGGCCAGCAGGGGAGAGTGAAAGAAACCCAGCACAAATTTGAGCTCATTGGGGTGGGCCAGCATCCAGCTCATCGCCTGCTGCCAGTAGTGGTGGATCTGCTCGCGCAGTGCCAGCTCGGGATCGGCTTCGCAGATGGCAGCGCCCATCCGGGTCTTCACATCCTGATAGAGCTGGAGGATCAGTGCCTCCTTGCTCGGAAAGTGGTGGAACAGAGTGCCGTTGGCCACCCCGGCAGCCTTGGCGATACGGGCGGTGGCGGCCCCCTGCAGGCCATCTTCGGCGCAGAGGGCGAGGGCGGCATCCAGGATCTGGCGGCGCTTGTCGGTCATGGTTTGTGGCTGCGGGATAGCCTGGTTCATGGTCATCTCCATCAGCGCAGGAAGAAGGCCATCATCAGCTTCTGGATCCAGCTGTGGTAGGGCGGATGGATCAGGGAGCCGGTGGTGAACTTGCCGCGGGTCAGCACGGTTTTCGCCTTGGAGAAGGTAAGAAACCCCTCGTGGCCGTGGTAGTGGCCCATGCCGGAGGCACCGATGCCGCCAAACGGCACATCATCGGCAGCCACCTGAAACAGGCTCTCGTTGATCGCCATGCCGCCGGAGTGGGTCTCCCGGGTCACCCGTGCCTGCAACTCGGGATCGAAGCTCATCAGATAGAGGGCCAGCGGGCGGGGCCGTTCAGCCACATAGGCGAGCGCCTCCTCCAGGGTGTCGTAGGGAATGAGCGGCAGCAGCGGGCCAAAGATCTCCTGCTGCATCACCTGACACTGACTCGGCACTCCGGTCAGCAGGTGGGGCACCAGCAGGCGACGCTGGTCGTCGCGGGCCGGGTTGCCACAGGGGTGGAGCTGGGCACCCGCCTGCTCGGCTTCATCCAGCCAGCTGACGAGACGTTGATACTGGCGGTCGTTGATGATGGCGCCGTAGTCAGCACTATTGAGCCCCTGCGGGTAGAGCTTGCTGAAGTGGCGGCGATAGGCGGCGATAAAGTTATCCACCTCGCTGCGGGGCAGCAGCACATAGTCGGGGGCGACGCAGATCTGTCCGGCGTTGAGGCTCTTGCCGAAGATCATCCGCTCGACCGCGGTGGCGACCGGCATGTCGGGGGCGATGAGACAGGGGCTTTTGCCACCCAGCTCAAGGGTGAGGGGGGTGAGCTGGGGCGCGGCGGCGGCCATCACCAGCTTGCCCACCATGGTGGAGCCGGTAAAGAGCAGGTGATCGAACGGCAGTGAGCTGAACGCCGCCGCCATCTGGGCATCTCCCTCGATGATGGCGATCTCGTTTTCGTCAAACACGCTGGTGAGCATGGTGCGCAGCACGGCGTTGGTATGAGGGGTGAACTCGGAGAGTTTCAGCATCGCCCGGTTGCCCGCCGCGATGGCGGTGATGAGGGGGCCGAGGCTCAGCATCACCGGAAAGTTCCACGGCACGATAATGCCGACCACCCCGAGCGGCTGGAAGTGCACCTCTACTTTGGCGGGGGCCAGCAGCAGGCCGGTGTGACGGCGGTGGGGCTGCATCCAGCGCTTGAGCCGCTTCTGGGTGTAGTTGATCTGCATGATGCAGGGCAGCACATCGGCGATCAGGCTGTCGTAGTGGCTGCGCTGGCCATAATCTGCCGCCAGCGCCTTGCACAGCTCTCCCTTGTGGGCGAGCAACGCCTGCTTGAGTTTGGTCAGCTGCGCCCGGCGCTCGGCCAGGGTAGGCATGGGGTGAGCCAGACTCGCCCGCTTGAGCCGCGCCAGCTGATCCGGCAGGGACAATTTGATGGCGAGGATATCCTCAGGAGTGTGTTGAAGCTGCGCCGCACCCATGTTGTTCTCCGCATGAAAAATGACCGACTGATTAGTCGGTCTAAATCTAGCTGTTTGTTACCGGAATGTAAAGCTGGCAAGCTGTCTGCCGTTCACCACGAGCCAGACGCAAGAGAGAACTGTGTGTCTCCCCACACTTTTGTGGTTTGCTCGTTGGTGGCTTATCTAATAAGGGGTAGTTTTTGGCTATTAACCTACACGGAGAGAGCACTATGACCAGGGAACTGAACAGCTTGTTGGCCCGGCTTGAAGATGTGGTTGAGCGGATGCCGGATTGCTTCAACACCTACGAATTCGCCCAGAAGCTGGCACTGCAATATCAGCCGGAGTTCTTTGCCGCGGGCCACTCTCTGGCCGAGCACGAGGGCAAGGTACTGCGGGTGCTGCACCAGAAGATCGCCGAAGCGCTGGCAGGCAGCGAGATGGTGATTGAAGGGGCGCTGCTCCCCTGCGTCACCCCCTGGGGGGAGAAGGCGACCTCACCGCGCTGGCACCGCAAGCACTGAGGGTCGGAGTAAGGCAGATCACTGCCAGATAGCAGATAACGAACAACGATAAAGGGCGCGGCGCTGGCAACAGGGCCGCGTTTTTTTATGCAGATTGTCTTCAGCAGCGTGTCGTTGTCGGGAGCAAAGGCTCGCTCTGTGATCCCATGCCGGGATACGAGACCGTCAGCCGGGTAGACTCTCCCTTTTGTCGCAGGGTTTGTTACCGTAGGAATTGCTCATGACCCATAAAATCATTCTGGATACCGACCCAGGTATCGACGATGCCATGGCCATCCTGTTTGCCGAGGCCCACCCCGCCATCGAGCTGCTCGCCATCACCACTGTTTTTGGTAACGCCACCATCGACAATGGCACCCGCAACGCCCTCTGGCTCAAGCAGAAGTACGGCATGAAGGCGGATGTGGCCAAAGGCGCGGCTGCCCCGCTGCTGCGCGAGCCGGTTGGCCCCACCACCATAGTCCACGGCCCGAGCGGCTTTGGCGATATGGAGGCGGGGGAGGTGACTATCGCTCCGGATCCTCGCCCTGCTTGGCAATATATTGTCGAGGCGGTGAAAGCCGCGCCGGGGGAGATCACCCTCGTCACTATCGGCCCGCTGACCAATCTGGCGCTGGCGCTACAACAGGCGCCCGAGATTGTCTCGCTGGTGAAACAGGTGGTGGTGATGGGGGGCGCCTTTGGCGTCAACGGCCATCGCGGCAACGTCACCCCCTATGCCGAAGCCAATATCCACGACGATCCCGATGCCGCCGACCGGGTTTTTACCGCAGACTGGCCGGTGGTGATCATCGGGCTGGACGTGACCCAGCAGAGCTTCTTCAGCAGCGCCTATCTGGATGAACTCAGGGACAAGGCGGGCGAGCCGGGCCGCTTCCTGTGGGATGTCAGCCGCTTCTACCTGCGCTTCTACTCCGAGAAGCTGGGGCTCTCCGGTTGCCACGTTCACGACCCGTCCGCCATCGCCTATGTGATCGATCCGACCCTCTTTACCCTGCGCGAGGGGCCGGTGCGGGTTATCACCAGCGGCCCGGCCATCGGCCACACCCTGCAAAAGTTCGATGGCAAACGCCACTCCCACGATGACTGGGCAGCCTATCGTCCGCAGCAGGTCGGGGTGGCGGTGCGCGATGAAGCCTTGCTGGCGCTCTATCGCGAGACGCTGGTGGGCTGGGGCAAGGATTGCTGAGCAAAGAGGCGCTATTACGTTGAGGCGGGGGCTGTGATCGGCGCCAAACAATCGGAACGCTCGGCCGCTTATACTGCCTTATATCAAGAGCTTGGGAGGGATGAAGATGGCCTGGATTTCCTTGATAGTGGCGATTGCGCTGATCTGGTGGTTGATGAAGCTGGGGCGTGGCGCCCTGTTCGAGATCCGCCTTGCCCCCGGCAAGGTAGTGGTCAAGCAGGGCAAGGTGTCACCCGCCTTTATTGAGCATGCCAAGCAGATCCTGCGCCACGACACGGTGCGCGGTCGCATCGTGGGGCAGCGTGATGGCGATGGCGTGAAGCTGATCTTCTCCCGCTCCATCCCCGAACCAGTGGCCCAGCGGTTTCGCAATATCTTCCCCTATGGCGATTACCGCCAGCCAACGGCGCCACTGCCGGGGCCCAAATCCCGCAAGGGATAAGCACCGGAACCTGGTTCATCAATAGCAAACGGGCCTCCAGTGGAGGCCCGTTTTTTATGGCACTTGGCCAAGAGAGAGCTGGCAGCCCTTACTCCTTGCCGTGCAGCTCGCGCTGGGTCTTGACCGCCGCCGCCTTGACGGCGGTGCCTTCATTGCCCCAGGAGGCGCGCAGGGTGTTGACCAGCTCGGCGAGCCGCTCATCATCCATGGTCCAGCCATAGCCCGGCATGTGGTAGCCGAGATGACCGCGGGTGACCGGGGTCTCGGCCCCGTGCAGCAGCACATTGATCAGGCTCGACGGATCGCTCGCCAGCACGGTGCGGTTGTTGACCAGCGAAGGGATGACGTGGTCATTGCCCTGGCCGTTGACCCCGTGACAGGTGGAGCAGTACATGGCGTAGTCCGCCTTGCCGCTGGCACTGGCGTAGGCGCGGGCCCCTTTCTCCGCCACCGGCTCATCTTTCAGATCGGTGAGGTAGGTGGCGATGCTGGCCAGATCGGCGTCGCTGAAATATTGACTGCTGTGAGTGATCACTTCCCCCATGGGGCCCGCGACCGCTTCATGCTGGCTGCGGCCGGTTTTCAGCAGGTCGATCAGCGCCTGCTTGCTGTAACGGCTGCCGCGAATATCGGGGGCATACCAGCCATCCAGCGCCGCCCCGCTCAGGTAGACGGGATCCGCCTCGGTCAGCGCTTTCTCCTGCATGCCAAGCCCGCGCGGAGTGTGGCAGCTGCCGCAGTGGCCGGCACCCTGCACCAGATAGGCGCCGCGGTTCCACTCTTCGCTTTTGCCTGCGACTGGGGTGAAGCGGCTGTCATCGTGGTAGACCCAGTTCCAGCCCATCAGCGGCCAGCGCATGTTGAGGGGCCAGGGGATGTCGCTCTCCTTGTTGGCAATGGCCAGCGGCTGCACCTCCTTCATCAGATAGTGATAGAGATCTTCGAGATCCTGATCGCTCATCTTGGCGTAGGCGGTGTAGGGCATGGCCGGATAGAGGCGATGCCCGTCGCGGGCCACCCCTTCGCGCATCACCTTGATGAACTCCGGCAGGCTGTAGTTGCCGATACCGTGGGTCTTGTCCGGGGTGATGTTGGTGGCAAATACGGTACCGATGGGGGTCGGGAACCCTTTGCCGCCCGCCAGCGGCTTGCTGGTTTCGCTGGTGTGACAGGCAGCGCAATCGCCGAGCTTGGCCACGTATTCGCCTGCCGACATGGCGGGGGCTGCGTTGGCGGCAAGGGCGGGCAGGGCCAGCAGCAGGGCGCTGGCGGTCAGTGACAGGGCGCGGTTCATTGGGCACCTCCCTTGCTCATGGCTACCAGCTCGTTGACGGCGCGCCACGCTTCGTCGATGGCGGCGTGGGCGTAGGGGCTCCAGCCTGCATCCGAGTTGGCGATGGTGATGTTGCCGATCGGCTGGCGACCCAGTTCAATCCATTTTTCGCACTGCGCTTCGTCATCAAACAGGGTGTTGGTGACATAGGAGTAACCGTGAGACCAGCGGTTGACCGTGATGGCGAGGATGTCCTGCTCATGGTTGAAACCGGCGCTGCCCAGCATCCCCTGCAACTGCTCGCGGATCATCTGCTCATGCTGCTCGAACGGCATGCCGAGGATCATGGCGCGCCCCTTGCGGGACTGTTCGCGGGCCGAGAGGCCGCTGCCCGGCAGGGTCGGCACATAGACCATGTGCAGGCACATCGGCTGATCCGGGCTCTTGGGATGCTCGTAGCCACCCATGCTGACCGGATAGTCGAGCTTGACCCGGCTATAGGGTGCGGCGGGGGAGTAGACCTCGTGTACCCCCAGCTTGACGAAGGCTTGCCAGTTCTTGATCACCACCTTGGTGTAGACCAGCGGCGCCTTGGCATTCTGGCGCAGCGCCTCCTTCTGGGGCTCCGGCATCTCGGGCACCATGTAGGGGATCATCATGTTGTAGCCCGCCATGATCGACTGCTTGGCTCGCACCCGATGCAGTTTCCCCTCCTTGATGTAGGTGACATCCACCGCCAGCTTGCCGTCGGCGAGGCGCACGTTTTTGGCCTGCAACGCCGTGCTGCCAAGGCGCAGTTGCACCTTGTGCTCAGGCAGGTCGAGCTTGCTGTAGTCAAACTTGGCCAGCACTACATCCTGCATGGTGTGACCCGGCGCCACCTGCGGAATGAGCTTGCGTACCATCAGGCGGGTGAGACCGGCGTTGCCATCGGGGAAGTGGAAGATGTAGGGATCGTCCAGCTCCGCCTGCTCCTCGGCATCCAGCGGCGTCAGATTGAGGCCGTCGAAACCCGGCAAGGCGCAGAGGCGCGCATCGGCGCAGGCGGTGGCGTCGATGCCGACCGCCTGGAAGTCGTTGGTGCGCTGCTGGAAGTAACTGATCGCCCGCTCGCTGAGGCCCACTTTATCGCGCAGGAAGGTGGTGTAGCTGTTGCGAGTCACCCACTCATCCTGCTGCTCGCGGGTCATGCCGCTCAGGTAGTCTATCTTCGCTTCGTGCAGGGCCAACAGGGCGGCCTTGTCGGCATCATCGAGGGGGAAGTCACCGATAAACTCTGCCAGCGGACGACCGTTCAGGCGATCGCGGGGGATATCGTCCGCCACGTTGTGGCCCGGATCCCCGTTCACTATCTTGTTGACGCCAAAGTGCTTCTCGTCGAAATAGACGCCGCGGCTCAGCCCCAGATCCGGATAGAAGGTCTGCTGGAAACCGGCGGCCAGCTCGTCGATGTTGACCTCCAGCGCCTTGAGCAGACCGAGCGCCACCGGGCTGTAGACCGAACGCGGTGATTGCAGGGACTCACTGCCGCCGTAACCCAGGCGCAGGCCATCGGAGGTGGTGAACTCGTTGCGCTTGGCGTGGCCGCCAAAGTCGTCGTGGTTGTCTAGCAGCAGGATCTTTTTATCCGCGCCGAGCAGTTGCTGATAGAAGCAGGCGGCGGCCAGGCCGCTGATCCCGGCGCCGACGATCACCAGATCGTACTCCCCCTCAAGGGGAATATTGGCAAAATCATATTGCTTGCCGTCACGGGCGATGCTGTGGGCCGGTTCGAAAGAGCCCGGGTGGTTGCCGCGCAGGCCGGTGAGGGCGGGCGGGTAGGCCAGGGTTTTATCCGCCAGCGTGCTGCCGCCTTCGGCAGCCTTGAGCAGATTGATGGGGGCGACGCCTGCCGCAATGGTGATGGCAACGCCGTTGAGAAAATCTCTGCGTGTAATACTCATAGCAATACCTGCTGTATGAAAAATGGAAAAGTACAGAGTGGGGTAGCTGGCCAGCAGCAAGAGGACGCAACCTACCGCCATATTTTTATGGCGTCTATATGGGTTGATAATAACTTATTAAACAGATTGATCAAACGAGTATGGAGTGACATATCTGTTTGGGTTCGAATTGTTAAAAAACAATCCAGCTAAAAAATATCGTGCTGTGTTCTGTTCGTCGCGTTTAATTACGTAAATGATGATGAGTTCAAATTGTCGCAGATCATCAAAGTCGACAGGTGTTTATTATTCATGCGGGAGGATTAATTTTTCGTCATATATACCCATATGCTATGTAAGGTTAGTTGGCGAGATAATGCTCCCTGTCCAATTATAAATTGAGAAGAGAGTGTCATTGATTAATTATGGGAAAAGGCGCCATTAATAGTGATACGGATGCAAAATTAACATTTTTCACATGCTGAGGCCAAGTTTGGCACAATCTTAAGATTAATTTTCCATGTTGTTTACATGTTCCGGTTCTGATCACAATGTTGCCCGTTTTTACAACTTTAGCCTTGCGACCATAAGGACACTGCATGAGACCTTTTGAATTAAAGAGGGGCTTGGGTGCTTTGCTGTTGATCGCATCGGCCAGCTTGCTGACCGGCTGCGACATGGCCTTGATGAATCCCAAAGGGCAGATTGGTCTGGAACAGAAATCACTGATATTAACCGCCTTGGGGCTGATGTTAATTGTGGTGATCCCTGTGATTATTATGGCGGTGGTCTTTGCTCGTAAATACCGGGCATCAAATACCAATGCCAAATATACTCCGGATTGGTCTCACTCCAATAAAATTGAGGCGGTTGTCTGGACCGTACCAGTTATTATCATCGTCATTCTGGCAACCATTACCTGGAAAACTTCCCACGAACTGGATCCCTACAAGCCGCTGGAGTCCACGGTGAAGCCGATCCAGATTGATGTTATTTCCCTCGACTGGAAATGGCTGTTTGTCTACCCAGAATTAGGGATTGCCTCGGTCAATGAATTAGCATTCCCGGTCAATACCCCCGTCAATTTCCGGGTGACTTCAGACACTGTCATGAACTCCTTCTTCATTCCCAAGCTGGGCGGGCAAATTTATGCCATGGCCGGTATGCAGACCAAGTTGCATCTCATTGCCAATGAAGCAGGCGCGTATGACGGTATCTCCAGCAGTTATAGCGGAGCCGGTTTCTCGGGCATGAAGTTCAAGGCGATTGCTACGCAGGATCAGGCCGGTTTTGATGCCTGGGTTGCCAAAGTCAAGGCCTCTCCCAAGATGCTGATCACCATGGATGAGTTCAATGCGCTGGCCAAGAAGAGCGAAAACCACCCGGTAGAGTATTTCTCAAGTGCCGATCCGGCCCTTTTCGTCAAGCTGATCAACAAGTTTATGGGTGACATGGGGCATGGCGAGCACAAGGGGATGACCCATAAAGCCCCCTCAGAGCATGGCGCCGCCATGAATCACGATGACATGGCACATATGCAGATGGACCATGCCGCTATGGCGCATGACGGGCAGAAGGAGCATGCCGGACATATGAACGCGCCGTTGGATAACAAGGCTGTGCAAGCAGGATCCGAGGAATAACCGATGTTTGGAAAATTAACACTCGATGCCATTCCGTTCCATGAACCCATCATCATGGTGACGGTAGCCGGTATCATTTTGGGGGGGCTGGCCGTTGCCGGCCTGATCACCTATTTCGGCAAGTGGCAATATCTGTGGAAAGAGTGGCTTACCTCGGTCGACCACAAGCGTCTTGGGGTCATGTATCTGATCCTGGGTATGGTCATGATGCTGCGCGGCTTCGCCGACGCTGTGATGATGCGTACCCAGCAGGTGATGGCTTCGGCTGGTGGTGACGGCATTTTACCGCCGCATCACTACGACCAGATCTTCACCGCCCACGGGGTCATCATGATCTTCTTCGTGGCGATGCCACTGGTGATCGGTCTGATGAATATCGTCGTGCCGCTGCAGATCGGTGCCCGTGATGTGGCTTTTCCCTTCCTCAACAACATCAGCTTCTGGTTCACCGCCGCTGCCGTGGTGTTGATCAACATCTCCCTCGGGGTCGGTGAATTCGCCCAGACCGGCTGGCTGGCCTATCCGCCACTGTCGGGGCTGGAGTACAGCCCGGGGGTCGGGGTCGACTACTGGATCTGGAGTCTGCAGATCTCGGGGTTGGGCACTTTGCTGACCGGCGTCAACTTCTTCGCCACCATCATCAAGATGCGCGCTCCTGGCATGACCATGATGCGTCTGCCGGTGTTCACCTGGACGGCTTTGTGCTCCAACGTGCTGATCATCGCCTCCTTCCCGATCCTGACCGTTACCATCGCCCTACTCACCGCAGACCGCTATCTGGGTACCCATTTCTTTACCAATGACATGGGTGGCAACATGATGATGTACATCAACCTGATCTGGGCCTGGGGCCACCCCGAGGTTTATATCCTGGTGTTGCCGGTATTCGGGATCTTCTCCGAAGTAGTGGCCACCTTCAGCAAGAAGCGGTTGTTCGGCTACACCTCGCTGGTATGGGCGACCATTGCCATTACCGTGCTCTCCTTCATTGTCTGGTTGCACCACTTCTTCACCATGGGCTCGGGCGCAAACGTGAATGCCTTCTTCGGCATCACCACCATGATCATCTCCATCCCGACCGGGGTGAAGATCTTCAACTGGTTGTTCACCATGTACCGTGGTCGCATCGAGTTCACCTCACCCATGCTGTGGACTGTCGGTTTCATCATCACCTTCACCATAGGTGGCATGACAGGGGTACTGCTCTCGGTGCCGGCGGCCAACTTCGTGTTGCACAACAGCCTGTTCCTCATCGCTCACTTCCATAACGTCATCATTGGTGCCGTGGTATTTGGCTGCTTTGCCGGTATCACCTACTGGTTCCCCAAGGCGTTCGGCTTCACCCTGAACGAAACCTGGGGCAAGCGTGCTTTCTGGTGCTGGATTATCGGCTTCTTTGTTGCCTTCATGCCGCTTTACGTACTGGGCTTCATGGGGATGACCCGCCGCATCAGCCAACAGCTGGATCCGGCCTTCCACCCCTGGCTGGTGGTAGCAGCATGTGGTGCCGGCCTGATTGCCCTTGGTGTCTTGTGCCAGGTGATCCAGCTGGTGGTCAGCATCCGTGACCGCGAGCAGAACCGTGATGTGAGTGGTGACCCCTGGGGTGGCCGGACGCTGGAGTGGGCGACTTCTTCACCGCCGCCCTTCTACAACTTCGCCATCGAGCCGAAGATCACCGGTCTGGATGCCTTCTGGGATGCCAAGCAAAACGGTTCAGCCTATCAGCAGCCCAAGCAGTATGCGCCGATCCACATGCCCAAGAACACCGGGGCAGGGGTGATCATCGCGGGCTTCAGCGCCATCTTTGGCTTTGCCATGATCTGGCATATCTGGTGGATGGCCATCCTTGCCTTTGCCGCCATGATTGGCAGTTGGATCATCCACAGCTTCAACGATGACGTGGACTACTACGTCCAGGTTGACGAGATCACGCGCATCGAAGATCAGCATTTTGCCAACATCAACAAGGGGGCTTAGTGCTATGACCACTGGCGTTTCATATCACATCCACGTTTACGGTGCCCGGAGGGTATGGGCACCCGAAGGTCAGCATTTTGCCAACATTAACAAGGGGGCGTGACGCTATGGCGACCGACGTTCTAAATCACACTCACGAGAGTGCCCATGATCATGGGCACCATGATGCCGGTGCCAACAAGGTGTTTGGTTTCTGGATCTACCTGATGAGTGACTGCATCCTGTTTGCATGTCTGTTTGCAACCTATGCGGTCCTGGTCAACGGCACTGCCGGCGGTCCGAGCGGCAAGGATATCTTCGAACTGCCGTTCGTATTTGCCGAAACCATGCTGCTGCTGTTGAGCTCCATCACCTTCGGTTTTGCCATGTTGGCGATGAACAAGAACCGGATGTCTACCGTCAATGGCTGGTTGCTGGTGACCTTTGTGCTGGGTGCCGGTTTTATCGCGATGGAGATCTACGAGTTCCATCACCTGATCGCAGAAGGTTACGGCCCGGATCGCAGCGCCTTCCTCTCCGCCTTCTTCACCCTGGTCGGTACCCACGGTATCCACGTCACCAGCGGCCTTATCTGGATCATCGTGATGATGGTGCTGGTGGCCAAGAAGGGGCTGACCGATCGCAACCGCTCCCGCCTGATGTGCCTGAGCCTGTTCTGGCACTTCCTCGACGTGGTGTGGATCTGCGTCTTTACCGTGGTCTATCTGATGGGGGCAATGTAAATGAGTCATTCCGTTGATAATCACGGCGCCAGCCTCGGCAGCGCCAAGAGCTACCTGATCGGCTTCGTGCTGTCACTGATCCTGACTGCCGTACCGTTCTGGATGGTGATAGACGGCTCCGCCTCCCACACCACCGTGCTGGCCACCGTGGTTGGCATGGCGGTGGTGCAGATCTTTGTCCATCTGGTCTACTTCCTGCACATGAACACCTCGTCCGAGGAGCGCTGGAACCTGGTGGCACTGGTCTTTACCGTGCTCATCATTGCCATCGTGGTCGTGGGTTCCCTGTGGATCATGTACAACCTCAACATCAACATGATGGTCCACTGAGCAGGCTGGCAATGATGAAGCAATACCTGCAAGTGACCAAGCCGGGCATCATCTTCGGCAACCTCATCTCGGTGATCGGGGGATTTCTGCTGGCTTCAAAAGGAAGCCTGGACCTGCCCCTGTTCATGCTGACCATGGTGGGTGTTTCGCTGGTGGTGGCCTCCGGTTGCGTGTTCAACAACTACATCGACCGGGATATCGACTGCATCATGGAGCGCACTAAGAACCGTGCTCTGGTGAAGGGGCTGATCGCCCCCGGCGTATCGCTCTGGTACGCCACCGCGCTTGGCATGGCGGGCATTGCACTGCTCTATTGGGCGGCCAATCCGTTGGCTGCTCTGCTGGCGGTGCTGGGCTTCATTGTCTATGTGGGGGTCTACAGCCTCTACATGAAGCGTCACTCGGTCTACGGCACCCTGGTGGGCAGCCTCTCCGGCGCCGCGCCGCCGGTCATCGGCTACTGTGCGGTGAGCGGTCAGTTCGACTCGGGGGCCTTGATCCTGCTGGCGATCTTCAGCCTGTGGCAGATGCCGCACTCCTATGCGATCGCCATTTTCCGCTTCAAGGATTATCAGGCGGCCAACATTCCGGTGTTGCCGGTGGTGAAGGGAATTTCGGTGGCCAAGCACCACATTACCCTCTACATCCTGGCCTTTATGGTGCCGACCCTGATGCTGTTCCTCGGCGGTTACGCCGGCTACAAGTATCTGGTGGTGGCCACTGCGGTGAGTGTCTGGTGGCTGGGGATGGCGCTGTCGGGTTACAAACAGCTGGTTGATGATGTTCTCTGGGCGCGCAAGCTGTTTATGTTTTCCATCGTCACCATTACCTGTCTGAGTGTCATGATGTCGGTAGACTTCCAGCCAGAGGCCGAGCCTGTGGCGCTGGTGAGCATGTTGCTCCGATAGTGTGCGTTGCTTCCGATTGCATGAGATCCAGAGCCGGGAACCTCCCCGGCTCTGTTATTATGGGGCCGCCCATCGGGTACTTTTCCCCTCTGTCGGGTGTGGCATGGCGCGTGTCGGCCACCCCTTGAGTCTTCCTTTTCCCTGACCTATCGAGGCCATCATGAATGATTTCACCATGACGAGGGGCGAGCGCCGTGCCACCTGGGCGCTCGGCTCCGTCTTCTCGTTGCGCATGCTCGGCATGTTTATGGTGCTGCCGGTGCTGACCACCTACGGCATGTCGCTGGCGGGGGCCTCCGAGGCGCTCATCGGCCTGGCCATCGGCATCTACGGCATGACCCAGGCGCTGTTCCAGATCCCGTTCGGTCTGCTCTCCGACAAGGTGGGCCGCAAGCCCCTCATCGTCGGCGGCCTGCTGATGTTTGCCCTCGGCAGCGTGATCGCGGCGCTGACCCACTCCATCTGGGGCGTCATCGCCGGCCGCGCCCTGCAGGGCAGCGGCGCCATCTCGGCCGCCGTGATGGCGCTCTTGTCGGATCTCACCCGCGAGCAGAACCGCACCAAGGCGATGGCCTTCATCGGGGTGAGCTTTGGCATCACCTTCGCCATCGCCATGGTGACCGGCCCCCTCATCACTCATGCGCTGGGACTCTCCGGCCTGTTCTGGCTCATCGCCCTGCTGGCGCTGGGGGGCATTGCCGTCACCCTCTGGCTGGTGCCGACACCGACAACTCATCTGCTCAATCGCGAGTCCGGCATGGTCAGGGGCGGGATGCGCACTGTGCTGACCAATCCGCGCCTGCTCAAACTCAATCTCGGCATTTTGTGCGTGCATACCCTGTTGATGTCGAGCTTCGTGGCGTTGCCGCCGCTGCTGGAGCAAGCGGGTCTGCCTCGGGACAGCCAGTGGCAGGCTTATCTGGTCACCATGCTGATTGCCTTCGTCAGCGTTGTACCCTTCATCATCTATGCCGAGACGCGCAGAAAGATGAAGTTGGTGTTCCAGATCTGCGTGCTGGTGATGCTCAGCGCCGAAGTGGTGCTGTGGCAGGCTGGCCTGCAGCTGTGGGGCCTGCTCGCCGGCCTGCAGCTCTTCTTCATCGGCTTCAACGTGATGGAGGCGTTGCTGCCATCCCTGATCAGCAAGGAGTCGCCACCGGGTTACAAGGGTACGGCCATGGGGATCTACTCCACCAGCCAGTTTATCGGAGTGGCTATCGGTGGCAGCCTGGGGGGCCTGCTCTACAGTCTGGGTGGTGGCGCCCTGGTGTTTGGCGGCTGCTCTGCGCTGGCCCTTGTCTGGCTCGGGGTCAGCCTCACCATGCAGGAGCCCCCCTATGTGAGCAGTCTGCGCATCCTGTTACCGGAAGGGGTGGAGGCGAGCCCTGCACTGGAGCAGAAACTCCGAGCCTGCGACGGGGTGAACGATGTACTGCTGGCACGGAAGGAACGTTCGCTCTATGTGAAGGTGGACAGCAAGCGGGTCAGTCGCCAGGATCTGGAGCTGCTGGTGATCGACGCCGGACACTGATCGCGCTAAGCTCGGTTCGGATCTGCAACTACTTGTTTTTGAAAACAGTCTGGAGGCGCAATGAACTGGTATATCTCGGTCCTCAAGCAATATGCGGTATTCAGCGGGCGGGCCCGTCGCACCGAATACTGGATGTTCGTGCTGTGCAACGTCATCGTCATGCTGTTGCTCGGCATGGTGGACAAGCTGATCGGCGGCGACAATGAGCTGATAAGCTCCATCTATTCGCTGGCGGTGCTGCTGCCATCTCTGGCGGTGGCGGCCCGTCGTCTGCACGATACCGACCGCAGCGCTTGGTGGCTGCTGCTCGGGCTCATCCCCATTATCGGCACCCTGGTGCTTATCTACTTTATGGTTTGCAATGGCCAGCAGGGGCCAAACCGCTTCGGTGACGATCCCAAAGCGGCCCCCTCACAGGGCTTTATCGTCAGCTAACGGGCGAGGCTTGGCCAATCATCGGTCAATAAAAGAGAGGGAGGCATCGCGCCTCCCTCTCTTTTTCGTGTTGATGGCCGATCAACGCTCGATCAGCGGGGCGGAGCGGTAACTCCACATACCGTAGGTGCGCAGGGCGTCGCGGTAGATGCCGAGCAGCTCGCTCTCGCTCGGGGTGGCCAGCTCCTCGAGGGGCTTGTCAGGGTAGCTGACGCTCGCCACCTTGATGTTGGCCGGGCCAATCTGGTCGCAGGCGATTTCCAGCACCGTCTGGCCGCGGCGCACATGGCTGGCGGAGCTTACCAGCACCGCATAGTCAATCTGGTGGCGGGCGAGGGCATAGGCGCTGTAGAGGGCGTTATCCACCGTGCTGGTGGCGTAGTTCTCTTCAATCAGGCGGCTGCGAGCGATGCCGTGGTTGGCCAGCCAGTCGGCCATCAGCTTGCCCTCGGTCTGGCGGTTCTGGGGCATGCCGCCAGTCAGGATGATCAGCGCCTCTGGGTCGGCCTTGGCCAGCGCCAGAGTGGTTTGCAGACGGCCCAGCAGGATCTTGTCCATGCTGCCGTCGGGATTGAGGGCGTAGCCCAGAGTGACGATGGCGCGTTTGCCCTCCCTGCTGGCCTTGACCTGATCCTCGGTCAGTTCGGTCTGCAGCGGGGCGGCGGTGATCCGCTGCACCCGGGCGATGATCTCCTCCAGATCGGCAGCGCGGCCACTGTTGCGATCCGCCACTTTCGCCAGATAGCTGCGGGAAGCCTCCTTGTTACCCTTCACCAGCTGCCAGATGGCGAGATAGCTGTTGATGTCGAGATCATCGGGGGCGACGGCCTGCGCCTGCTCCAGCAAGGTGATGGCGCGGCTCAGGTTGCCGTTGTAGATCTGGGCGTTGGCCGCCGAGATGAGCAGGTCGGTGCGGTAGGGTTCCAGCTGGTAGGCGGCCAGCAGCCGCTCGGTCACCAGCTCCATATTGCTCGGCATCTTGGCGGTAAAACCGGCGTGGGAGATCTTGGCTGGCGACTTGTAGATCTGCAGCGCTTCGCCGAGCAGCATGTCCACCGCCTGGCGTTTGCTGACCAGGGTATTGAGGTCGTGCTCCATCTGCATCGAACTCTCGGCCGCTTGCAGGGTGAGGGGCGAGAGCGCGAGCAGGCCGCCGAGGGTGAGGGCAAGAAGGGTCTGTTTCATCAAAAGGTCCTCTGTCGGGCTGAATCGCGCCGTGGGCTCCGGTTTGCGGGCCGATGGGATAAGGCAAATGTGCGTCAATTCAGTCTGTTAGTGCCAAAGAGAGGGCAATATACCAGTTAACGGTGCGGCAAACTGTGAGTCGGGGCGGGTCGTCGGGTGATGCCACACCTAGTGACCGCAAAAATGGCCGCAACACTGGCCGCAACGGGTCAGCAGCCATCTGAAAAGGGCAGGGGGAGCGTGACTCCCCCTCCCTCTGTTGCGATGCAAGACAGATGGGGTGTCAATCCATCTGCTGGCGAGTGTTCGCAGTCAGTTCCACATCGGGGAGATGCGGGCTTCCAGCGTCTCTTGCTGCTCTTCGGGCATATCACTGAAGAAGTTGAGCTGGGTTTGCTCCTCTACCTCACGTACCGAGACCCGGTAGTCGGCGATCTGGCTGATGGGCACCTCTTCCTGCGGCATGATAAAGGCGATGGCCTGCAGTCTGGCCGGGTCCATCACGATCTTGTAGTAGGCGCTCGGGATCGCCACACCCTGACCGATGGACTCTTCAGAGCCGGTAAAGATGGGGCCGGTGATCACCTGCACATCCTTGCGGGAGACCGCCCACTTGTTCACCTTGTCCTCCAGCACGCGCCACGCCTTCTGGTTGAGCACCCCGACCTGCGGTGTCATGTTGCTCAGCAGGAAGCTCTCTTTCATGGTGTTTTTGTTCGATTTCATGTCTCCCGCCGGGGCCTGATGGCCACGATCGTAGCCCGAGCCCTTGTAGTCGGAGAGGGTGGCGCGGTAGGCGACCGGGATCTCCTTGTCCTCGGCGAAGGCATCCTTGCGCGGCACAGTGCCCTGTGCGCTCTGGGCTGTCATTCGGTAGGAGACCCAGTCCGCCACCTTGTAGTCGTAGTTGTAGCCGACCGCATACCCTTCACGGCAGAGCTTCTGATCCGATTCGGAGGGCAGGCCAAAGCGCACGTGCTCACCGCACTCCCAATGGGCGGCCAGCAAGGGGGTGGCAGTGAGGGTGAGGGTGAGGGTAACAGCCAGAACCAATTTATTGATTTTTATCATTTTTGTGATGCTCCAGTTTAGTAGGCGGAGCCATTTGACATGAGATCTGACCAGCGCTTCAATTGCTGTTTTTTTACACGTCACCGTTCTGTGACGGCTCGCCAAGATCCGTGATGTGACTGGTTAATATGTTTTAAATCAGTGGCTTGGTCGGTGGGATGATGTGCGGTTGCTCGGCAGACAACGAAAAGGGGCCCGCGATGGGCCCCTTGTGATGAGCTGTCTGACTGCTATCAGGCGGCGTTTTCCTTGTTGCCCAGCGTGCGGGCCAGCAGTGCTTCCGGATTGTGAATCGCCTCCTTGGTCTTCACATCGATGACCTCGATATTGGTGAAGCGCTCGCGGTTCTTGATGGCCACATCGTGGGCGAAGATGACGCAGCGTGCGTTGGCGACATCCTTGGCGGTGATGCGGTTGATGATGCCGTTGGCGCCCTGGGTCTCGACCTTGATCTTGATCCCCTGCTGGGCAGCGGCCTTCTGCAGGCTTTTGGCGGCCAGGAAGGTGTGGGCTACGCCAGACGGGCAGGCAGTGATGGCCAGTACGTCTGCTTCCCCTTCCGCTTCAATGACTTCGAAGCTGGTTTGGGTGGTAGTGACGTCATCTTCTTCGCTCACTGGCTTCTTCAGCAGGTTGACGATGATGGCGGTGGTCAGAGCGCCGAGGATGGTGCCCAGGATGTAACCCATCTTGCCTTCAACAACCGGCAGGACAATCCAGCCACCCCAGGGTGCGTGGTTGATACTGTGCATCATAAAGCCGGTGATGTTGCCGACGATGCCGCCTGCGACGATGGCCGGGATAACACGCATGGGGTCAGCAGCGGCGAACGGAATAGCACCTTCACTGATACCGATCATGCCCATGATGGCGGCCGCTTTACCGGATTCACGCTCCTCTTTCTTGTAACGCTTCGGAGACATAAAGGTCGCCAGTGCCATACCGAGCGGCGGCACACAGATGGCGATACCGACGCCGCCCATCAGCCAGGGTTGGGTGTTGACCTGAGTCTGGGCAAACAGGGTCGCAACCTTGTTGACCGGGCCGCCCATATCGAAGGCGGTCATACCACCCAGAATGGCACCCAGCATCACTTTACCGGAGCCCGCCATGCTGGAGAGCCAGTGGTTCATCCCTTCCATCATGGCGGCGATCGGGGCACCGATCCCCCACATCACGATGCCACACACCAGGAAGGTACCGATCAGCGGATAGATGAAGATGGATCCGAGGGAGGTCATGGAGTCAGGCAGCTTGATCCGTTTGAGCTGATTGACCACGAAACCTGCGATAAAGCCCACCAGAATGGCGCCGAGGAAACCGGTTTGATAGTGCTGAACGGCAATCCAGGAGCCGATCATGCCCGGGGCTAGGCCCGGCTTGTCAGCCAGCGAGTAAGCGATGTAGCCACCCAGTACGGCAGTAAACAGAGTCAGACCGGCGATACCCATGGTGGCCATGTCTTTAAGGAAGCCCGCTTCCGGTACGGCGCCCTTGCCGCTCATCATCACCGACAGGGAGAGCAGCACACCGCCCGCCACGATGAAGGGGATCATGTGGGAAGTACCAAACAGCAGGTGCTGCTTCATGGTATTGAGGCGATCCTTGAAGGTGCGATCGGTGGGGTCAACCGGAGCAGTGGCAGCCGGTTTGGCGGCTGGCGCCGGTTTTTCCGCTTTCGGGCCTTGCTTGAGCAGGGTCAGGGCTTGCTCGACGGTAGTGGCCGCCTTCATCTGCTCGATAAAGCCCGGCTCCAGCAGACGGGTAGAGAGCTCCGCCAGCACTTCGATGTGGTGGTTGGCGCCGCCATCCGGGGAGGCGATCATGAAGATCAGTTGAGTTGGCTTGCCATCTTCGGCGCCGTACTCGATACCCTGACGGCTGACACCGATGGCAATGGCCGGACGACTGACCGCCTTGCTCTTGGCATGGGGCAGGGCGACACCCTGCTCGAAGCCGGTGCAGTCCAGCTGCTCGCGGGCCCAGATATCCTTGACGAATTGCTGTTGATCAGACACGGCGCCATCGCGCGCCAGCATCTGTGCCATCTCGTCGAACAGAGCCTCCTTGCTGGTGGCCTTCAACTCCAGGCAGATGAGTCTGCCGTTGGTCATGGTGGGTAACATCTCACTCTCCTTCCCTGTAAGGGCTAAGTCATGCGTTGCGAATTGGGCTCATTATTGCCCTCAAGGGTAGGGTTGGACAGGCGATGAATGTAGCAATAACTGGATTTTTGTTGCATGGTTTTGCTGGTGTGATCCAGCTCGCAAAGTGTTGATCTTTAACTCAATAGTGGTTTTTGTTTAATTAATGGCAGGATGTGACAGCGGTCAAGATATGACAGAAAAACCCTTGTAATGGGATTTACCGCCATTTTTTGCGGTTTATTGCCCGATTTAAGGCATATTTGAGAAAAACGGGTTAATGGTTGAACCTGGGCTTCCCACTGGAAAATAAAATGGCCCAGCGCTGATTGGATTTTATCAATCCATCTGGCGTGGGCCGTCGGGTATCACAAAGTGACATTTTCGGATTGCGTGCTGAATGTCACCTCAATGCTATCGATCGTTACTTTTGTGGCGGGGTATCGCCCATCACGAAGTGGAGGTTGCCCCCCGGTACAAACTCCTTGTGCTCGAAGAAGAGACCATCCTTGAGCGGTTTGCCATTGATGGTGACCGACTGGACATAGCGGTTCTTGGCGCTGTTGTTATCGGCGATGATGGTGAAGGTTCCCCCCTTGACCGGGATGGTCGCTTTGGCAAATAGCGGGCGGCCAATGGTGTAAACGGGATCTGCCGCATTCACCTGATAGAAGCCAAGTGCTGACATCACATACCAGGCAGACATGGAGCCCACATCCTCGTTGCCTATGATGCCTGCCGGGGTGTTCGAGTACATGGTGTCGAGGATGTAGTCGACCGTCTCCTGAGTTTTCCAAGGTTCCGATGTCCAGTTGTAGAGGTAGGGGATATGGTGGGAGGGTTCATTCCCGAAGGCCACCTGACCCATCATCCCGGTCATGTCAGCGGTCTCCGACCCCTGACTCTCGGCGGCAAAGGTGGCGTCCAGATTCTGCTTGAAGGCCTCTTCTCCGCCCATCGCGATTTTCAGACCCTTGATGTCATGGGGCACAAACCAGGTCCACTGCCAGGCGTTGCCCTCGGTATAGTTGCCGGTCTCATGTTCGGTGCCATAGGGATCAAACGGCGTCATGAAGGCGCCATCGATCATCACCGGACGCATGAAACCGGTCACCCCGTACTGGGCGTATTCGGCCGCATTGTGGTCGAAGTAGCGCTGATAGCCGTTAGAACGGGCCAGATAGCGCGCTTCGGCCACCGGGTTGCCGGCCGCCTTGGCGATCCGGGCGATGGCCCAGTCATAGAAGGCGTTCTCCAGACCGTAGGAGACCGACTCGAGGGTGTAGTCAGCGAAGACGGGCTGACCGTCGATCCGCTGCACTGCCGGGGCAAAGCCGTTCTTTTCGATGTAATCGATGTGGTTGGTCAGGGTCTTGTCCAGCACCGCCTTGTCCCACTCGGTCGCCAGCATGGGGTAGTTGGTATAGGTGGAGGAGTCGATGGCGGCCGTGAGCGCCAGATTTTTCTCCTGCGCAGTGAAGGCATCGGGGTATTTGGTGATGGCGTCGGCAATCACCACCACCGCCGGATAGCCCACCATGGTGCCTGTCTCATCCCCCAGATGCTCCCACTTGGGCAGCAGGCCGCTCTCCAGATACTTCTGGAGCAGGTTCTTGGCATACTGCACGGCGCGGGTGGGTTCGGTGATGGTTTTAAGCGGGTGCAGCGCTCGCTGGGTGTCCCACAGTGAGTAGACCGAGAAGTTGGGCTGATCTTCGCTTGCCTGGCCATAGTGGATGGAGTAGCTGCCTTCCCCCTTGGCCTGCGCCCCTTTGCCCATGCCGCGGTAGTTGCCATCCACATCCTGATGGACGATGGGGGCGATCTTGGTGTGGTAGAGGGCGGTGTAGAAGATCTCGTTTTGCTCCTTGCTGCCCCCCTCGATGGTGAAATTGAGGGCGTTGGCCCACTTCTCGCGGGCGTTGGCGCGGGCCTCGTCAAACGAAACATCCCCTTCGGCCTGGTAGTTGTTCCATGCGCCGGTGGCATCGACCGCCGATAGGGCAACTTTGGCGTTCAGTTGGGCTGAGCCGCCCTCTTCAAATTCGACGTAAGCGGTGACATCCGCTTTGGATTTGGCCTTATGCTCGGCGCTCAAGCCCTCTACCGGCACACCACCAGCGAGGATGTAGACCCCTTTGATCTTCTTGTCGAAGGTCGCATGGAAGAAGATCTTCTGGTTTTTCGCCCAGCCGGAGAAGTGAGTCGCATCTCGCTCGCCGGTGATGGTGTAGCCATCTTCGCTGACGGTGAGTTTGTTGCGCAGCGAACTCGATCCCCAGTCGCTGTTGAGGATCGAGTTCAAATCGATCTTCAGCCGTTGGGGTTGCCCCTGCGGATAGGTGTAGCGGTGAAAGCCCACCCGCTCGGAGGCGGTCAGCTCGGCCTTGATGCCATTCTCGGCGATGCGCACCGCATAGTAGCCAGGCTCGGCCTGCTCGGATTTTTTGTCCATTTTGACCGAGATGGCTTTGCGGTAATCATCGCTTTGCTCGATGTATTTGGATTTATCTTCGGTAAAGGGCAGGAACAGAATATCCCCCAGCCCCCCCATGCCGGTGCCTGAGAGGTGGGTGTGGGAAAATCCGAACAGGGTATCTTTGTCAAAGTGATAGCCGGAGGAGGAGTGCCAGCCTATCAACTCGGTATCCGGCGAGAGTTGCACCATGCCCTCCGGTACCACAGGGCCGGGAAAGGTGTGACCGTTAAAGCCAGTGCCAACGAATGGGTTCACATATTGCAACACATTGGTTGGCGTTGGCTTTTGATCGTCGTTATTGTCGCTGCTGTTATCTGAATCGCAGCCGGATAACATGGCTACTGTGCTGGTCAGGGCAATGGCCAGAATATTTTTCTTGAACATATTGAGCGGCTCCATCGGGTAGAGGGTGAGCAGTCATGATCTATTTTTATGAGACCGGAGCGATCCCTGAGCAATATTGGTGCTCGATGGCATTGATCCCGGCGAGCACTATTATTCCCATGCCATCTGTTTCATCGACAGAGTAAAAAAGTGTCATTCACTAGATTTTTGTGGCAAGGCAGTCTGTTTGTGATCTGCGCATCATCTGATGCAACATCTCATATTTTTTGAGGTGCTTGGTGAGTCGACAAAAAAAAGAGGCCCAAAGGAAGCTTTGGGCCTGAACATATATTGATAATGCATGATGGTTATTTATTATCTGAGCGGATCGGTTTTTGCGCCGTCATGATAAATTTCAGTTCACCACCAGCCCGAATATCGCTGTGGCTGAACGTCAGGTTTTCCCCCAACGGTTTGCCATTGATGGTGACCGATTCCACATAGATATTTTGGGGACCATTGTTTTCGGCGATCACGGTGAATTTTCCGCCATCGATATCCATGGTCACCTTGTCAAACAGTGGCCGACCTATGGTGTAGACCGGGAGCCCCGGCGTGACCTGATAGAAGCCCAGCGCACTCATGATGTACCAAGCGGACATTTGCCCCACATCCTCATTGCCAATCAGCCCTGTGGTGGTCGGGTGGAAGAAGCTGCGTACCGCCTGATCCACATACTCCTGGGTTTTCCACGGCTCTCTGGTCCAGTTATAGAGGTAGGGGACATGGTGATCCGGCTCGTTACCCATCACGAACTGGCCGATATAGCCGGTCATATCCCCTTGCGAGGTATCGGCGTTGGAGTTGGCGGTGAAGAGGGCATCCAGATTCTTCCGGAATCCCTCCTCGCCCCCCATCACCTCTTTGAGCCCCTCGATATCGTGGGGAACAAACCAGCTCCACTGCCAGGTGTTGCCTTCGGTAAAGTCCTGCCCCCTGTGCTCGGCCCGATAGGGCCAGAAGATGTCATAACGGCTGCTGTCGTTGGTGTCACAGTTTTGTGGTGGTGTAACGGGATTGCCGTTTTCATCGATGGCGCAGGAGGGGTAATTGTTGACCCAGCTGCCATCGTAATTTTTGGGGCGCATAAAGCCGGTCGCGCCATATTTGCCATATTGCGCCGGGTTGTAGTCAAAATAGGCGCGCCAGGTAGTCGCCCGGGCCAGATAGCGGTTCTCGGCAGATTTGTCGCCAGCCAGTCGGGCCAGCTGGGCGATACACCAGTCATAGTAGGCATTCTCGACACCGTACGAGACGGACTCGTTGACCAGTTCATCGTACTTGTCCTGCGCCATGCCGCCCTCTTCCGGCTTGAGTTTGACGTTGGCGGGGACATAGCCGTGCTGCTCGGCATACTGGCCGTGACGGGTCATCACGGTGAAGCGCTTGTCGCCGTTCCAGGGATCCTGATAGGGCACCCAGCTTTTGGTCAGCGCGAGGTCAAAGTTGGCGGAGACATTGGCCGCCTGCAGCGCCAGCTTTATCTCTTCCTGTGTGAATGCATCCGGGTATTTGACGATGACGTCGGCGATGATGGAGACCGCCGGGTAGCCGACCATCTCGCCGGTATAGTCGGAGTGCAGCTCCCATTTGGGCATGATGCCGCCGGTTTTATATTTGTTGAGCAGATCGTGCACATAGTCGATGGATCGCTCTTTTTCGATGATGGTCTTCAATGGGTGGGCGGCGCGGAAGGTGTCCCACATGGAGTAGACCGAATAGTTGGTAAAGCCCGGCTTGGCCTGATGCACCTTGCCATCCATTCCGCGATATTGACCATCCACATCCTGATAGACGAAGGGGGCGATGTAGGTGCGATAGAGCGAGGTATAAAACATCGTCTTGTCGGCATCGCTGCCACCCTCCAGGGTGAACTTATTGAGCACTTTCGCCCATGCCTGCTTGTTCTCCTGCACCACCTGATCGAAGCGGTAGTCATGTTCATCGGCGCGCAGGTTGGCCATGGCCCCCTCAATGCCGGTGCCCGAGATGGCCATCTTCATGGTGATGGGCCGTTCCCCTTTGGCAAAGTTGAGCTGGGTCACCACATCCCGTACCCGGGGTCTGGTTTCGCCATACCCGATGTAATCGGCCAACCCCACCTCGGTGTCGTTGCTCAATTTGCCATCGACATAGAGGATCTGATCCACAAACGGCTCGGAAAACTCGGCGTAGAAAAAGACCGTCTGCCACTGCCCCCACTCGTTGCTGGTTCTGGCTCCGGCAATGGCGTTGTCGCTCACCCGCTTGAAGTAAATATTGCGGGAGTGGTTACCGTACTGCTCCAGCAGCTCGTGCTGCAGATCAAGCTGGACTTTGCGATCTTCACCCGCCGGATAGCTGTAACGGTGGAAGGCGACCCGCTGGGTGGCAGTGAGTTCGGCCTTGATGCCGGTCTCCACCAGATCCGCTTTGTAATAGCCTATTTCCGACTGTTCGCTCGTCTTGTTGATGGTGACCGGGTCGGTATTGCTGCCGATGAAGGGCAAGAAGGCGAAATCATTGAGATCCCCCTTGCCTGCCCCCGAGATATGGGTGCTGCTGAAGCCGGAAAGCTTGGCCAGATGGTGGTGATAGTCGGAAGGGGATCCCTTGCCATTCCAGTTGGCCGGATTCCAGTTGTCCGGGCCCGGCTGGATCATCCCTTCCGGCATGACCGGGGCCGGATTGACATTGCCCAGCCCATCGGTGCCGATCAGCGGATCGACATATTGCAGCACCTGCAGGGCATTATCGGGACGGCCATTGTCAGTAGTCTCATCATTTGTGTTGCAGCCATAGAGGCCAAGCAGGGCTGTCACCATGATGGCCAGCTTGTGGGGTTTGAACATTGTTGTTCCTCAAATTCCGGAGATGAAAAAGCGGCAAGCCGGGTGGCTTGCCGCTTGTAGAGTTACGGGGTCGGTTGCTGGTTGGTCATCACAAAACGCAGCTCACCACCGGGACGGATCTCGCTGTGGGCGAAGGTGTTGTACTGGTTGAGTGGCTTGCCATTGATGGTGACCTCTTTGACATAGAGGTTGTCCGGGCTGTTGTTCTGCGCTACCACGTTGAACTGACCGTCGGGCAGGTTGATGGTGACCTTGTCAAAGATGGGACGACCGATGGTGTAGGTCGGGTCGCCCGGGGAGATTTGATAGAAGCCCATGGCACTCATGATGTACCAGGCCGACATCTGGCCGACGTCTTCATTGCCGATCAGGCCATCCGGGGTGGTTTTGTAGAACTCCTTATAGACCCGGTCGAGGTACTCCTGCGCTTTCCAGGGCTGGGCGGTGCGATTGTAGAGATAGATGACGTGGTGTGAGGGCTCGTTGCCATGAATGTACTGCCCGATGTAACCGGTCATGTCCTGATGTGCTTCGCCCCCGTTGGGGTCGGCGTTGAACAGGTTGTCGAGCTTGTCGTTCAGTCCCTGCTGGCCGCCCATGATCTCGGTCAGCTTGTCGAGATCCTGCATGAAGGACCACTGCCACTGCCAGGCATTGCCCTCGGTGTAGTAGAAGGCATCCGACTTGTAGGGATCGAAATCGGCTGGCGCGTATTTCAGGGCGCACGGGTCACCGTTTTTCAGCTCGGTCGGTACGAAGAAGCCTTTGCCATCGGCATTGCCAGCCTGGGGATCCCAATGTTTGAGCGAGTTGTAGGAGCGTGCCTTGAACTCTTGATAGGTTGTCATGTCGCCCGCGGCTTTCGCCATCTCGGCGATGGTCCAGTCGTAGAAAGAGAACTCCAGCGAGTAGGAGACCGAGTTCCAGTTGGGATAACGGACGCACTGCTCTTTCTCGTGATAGCTGAGCTGACCGGCCATCAGCGAGCTCAGGATGTCGTCATGGATCTGCGGGTAATCGGCAGGCCGGTAGTGGGCCGATTTGACCGAGGCTTCCAGTGCCTCTTGCGCATCGATCAGCCCCTTGGTCACCGCATCGGCAAGGATGGCCGCCGAGGGGTAGCCAATCATGGTGCCGGTTTCCGAGCCGTGGCCTTCCCATTTGGGCAGCAGGCCGAACTCCACGTTGGATTTGCGGATCAGATCCTTGGCGTAGAGAGTCGCCTGTGGCGGGTCCATGATGGTCCACATGGGGTGAACGGCGCGGAAGGTATCCCAGGTCGAGTAGATGGAGTAGTTGGGGGTATCGCCAGGTTGCAGGGTGCGCAGGGTGCCTTGCATATCAAGATACTTGCCATCCACATCGTAGAGCTCGATAGGGGCGATCATCATGTGGTAGAGAGCGGTGTAGAAATTGGTCTTCTCGGTCTCCGTCCCCCCTTCGGTTTTGAGTGTTGCCAGCTTTTCGGCCCACGCGTATTCTGCGTCTGACTTCACCTTGGCAAAATCAAAGGTGGGGGCTTCCGCCTCCAGATTCTTCTGTGCTCCTTGCCAGCTCACCGCCGAGATACCGACCCGGATCTCGAGCGGTTGGTCACCCTGGCCAAAATTGAGGTAGGCGGTCAGGTCATCCCCTTGATAGACGCTGTTGGGGCGCATCTCCCGGGTGGGCATCTTGTCCTGCTCGCCCAGCATGGCCCTGGCCACAGGTTGGTTGAATTTGGCGTAGAAGAAGATGTTCTGGCCCTGATGGTTCTGTCCCTGGAACCAGCCAGTGGAGGTTTTGCGGCCACGCAGGGTGTACTCATCCACCACTTCGATTTTGTTTTTCAGCGATTGGCCGTTGTTGTTCAGCAGGGTATGACCCAGATCGAATTTCACATTCCGATCCGCTCCTTTGGCGAAGGTGTAACGGTGCAAACCGACTCGTTTGGTGGTGGTCAGTTCAACCTCAATCTCCCCCTTGTTCAGTCTGGTTTTGTAATAACCGGCGCTGGCGTGCTCATTGGTTTTGTCAAAGGCGTTTATCTGGGCGTCGGCCATCTCGGCGTAGGGCAGTACCAGAATGTCGCCCAGATCGGTGGCGCCGGTGCCGGAGAGATGGGTATGGGAGAAGCCGTAGAGCGGAACATCGGTTGCGACGATCTCGCCCGTGAGGTAATTGGAAGAGTCCCAGTAGCCGGAGGCTGAGTGCCAGGGGTTGAGTCCGCTCTCGTGATCGGTGTTGGAGCCAATAAAGGTATCCGGCGAGAGCTGCACCATGCCGGCAGGGCGGGTGGCACCGGGGAAAGTGTGGCCTGATGCGGCGGTGCCTATCATGGGGTCAACGTATTTCAGTACCGACAGATCGACAACCGGAGTTACCGGTTTCTCGATAGCGGTAGACTCGCTCTCACTGTTGCAACCGGCGATGCCACCGGTCAGTGCGGCAATCACCGCAAGAGAAAGAAGATTGCACTTGAACATGGTCATTCCATTTTTGAGTAGTGATGGGGGAGGAAGTCCTCCCCCGAACAGGTGATTAACGGGAACCGGCAGGCAGGTCGCCTTCGTGCAGGAAGGTGCCGATACCTTGCGCGGGCGGCAGATCTTCCGGCTGGCTGCCCCAATTCTGGTTGGGGCTATCGCCCATCACGAATTCAAGCTTGCCGCCACTGAGGATTTCCTCATGGGTGAGGTAGCTGCGATTGAACTCGCTGCCATTGAGGCGAGCGGACTGGATGTAGATGTTGTCGCGGCTGACATTCTGGGCCGTGACGGTGAACTGTTTGCCCGCACCCACATCGAGCGAGGCGGTTTCGAACATGGGGGTGCCAATCTCGTAGATGCCGGAGGAGGCATTGACCGGGAAGAAGCCCAGCGCCCGGAACACGAACCAGGCAGAGAGGGTGCCAAAGTCATCGTTGCCACAGATGCCGTCAGGGGTGTTCTTGTAGCAGACGTTGGTGGCTGCCACGATGGCGGCCTGTCCCTTCCAGGGCTGTCCTACGTAGTTGTAGAGGTAGGGCACATGGATATCGGGCTCGTTGCCCTGCACATGCTGTCCCACGTTGCCGGTGTTGAATACCGGGAACTGGTTGTCGCCAGCGTTGCGATCCGGATAGGTACTCCAATACTCGTCCAGCCGTTTGGCAAACAGTTCGCCCCGTTTGGCCTGAGGATTCTGGGTCTGGTCGAAGCGGGTCATCAGATCGACCAGGCCATGAATGTCATGTTGAACGCTGAAGGCGTATTGCCAGCCGTTGGACTCGGCGAATGACCAGTTGAACATGTCGGGGCGCCAATCCTTGCCCACTGCCCGGCCGGTTTTCGGGTCTACCCAACCGGCATCAATGAAGTTGCCAGCGTAGTCGCGGGCCTTGAACCACCCCTTGTACTGCTTGCCGCCAAAGTCAAACTGCGCCTGCCAGTTCTTGGATCGATCGGCAAACTCCTGATAGCGGGGGTCACTTTCGCCAAATACTGCCTTGATCGATTGGGCGATCGCCCAGTCATTCATGGAGTACTCCAGCGAGTAGGATGAGGTCCAGGCATCCTTGAAGGGGGAGTGAGATTCCCAGTCATTGCCCGGCGGTGTGTCATGCAACTGGGCAGGTACATAGCCTTGCTGCTCGTACTCCTTGATCCAGGCGACCCCCTGGCTGGTGGCTGCGCGGGCGTCGGTGATCATGGCGGTCACCAGTCGCTCCTTGATCTCCTGACGTTCCGCATCGCTGAAGCCCAGCGCGATCATCCGTCTGTCCAGCGAGCCTTTGGAGAGTACGTCGTGGATCACCGGCGTGGAGTGCATCCCCATCATCATGCCGGTCTCGTTACCCTTGAAGGTCCACTCCGGCAATCTGCCCTTGCGCAGGTTGCCCAGATCGTCCATCCACTCCTCCTCGGCGTAGGAGAGCATGGAGAGCACCACATCGGCGAGGCGATCCGGCTCCAGCAGTGACGAGAGGGGTTGTACTGCGCGGTAGGTGTCCCACAGGGAGAAGGTGTCGTAACGGGTAAAGTCCGCTTTGCCATCCCGGTTGGCATCGGCGGTGCGAACCGACTCCTTGAGGGTATCGATCTGCTCGCCCCACGGTGTGTTGCCATCCGGATAGGCGTTGCGCCCCTGATGCACCTGGCGGTAGCGTCCGTCCAGATCGGAGTGAATGGTCTGGCCCAGATAGGTGTGGTAGAGCGCGGTATAGAAGGTCTGTTTGTACTCCTCATCCCCACTGACCCGGATCTTGCCCAGCTCCTTTTCCCATTTTTGGGTCGCAGCCTGCCGGACATCGTCAAACGACATATTGGCCACTTCTGTCATGTTGAGTGAGGCGCCAGCGTTGCCATCCCGGCCGATCTCGACGTTGGAGAGGGCTACCTTGGCCTCGACGACCAAGCCCGCCGCCGCGGTATCAAATTCCACATAGGCACGCGCGTACTGATATTTGCCACGGGTCTCGTTGCCGATCTCGGTGGTGCCTTCCGGCAGGTCCAGATAGCGGTTCTGGTCTTTGTCAAAGTAGGCGAAGCTGATGTTTTTGATGGGCTGGTCGAACTCCATCACGAAGAACTCTTTCTGGCTGGGGGCCCAGCCGTCAGAGAAGCGATGGCCCTCGATCCGGTTGTGGGTTTTGTCCCATTTCAGATAGGAGTCGGAGGTGTAGTCCCAGTTGACCTTGAAGCCGAGGTTGACCACGATTTCCGATTTTTTATCTTGCGGGAAGGTGTAGCGATGAACCCCCACCCGATCCGAGGCGGTCAGCTCGGCCTTGATCCCGTAATCCTTCAGATTGACCTTGTAGTAGCCCGCCGTTGCCTCTTCATCCTTGTGGCTGTAGCGGGAGGCCTCCAGATTCAGTGAGGCCGACCCCTCGTTCAGCATGAAATTGGAGCGTGAGTTGATCGGCATCACCAGAATATCGTTGAGATCTCCAGCTCCGGCGCCCGAGAGGTGAGTGTGGGAAAACCCGGCGAGGCGGTTGTCGTGGTAGTAATAGCCGGAGATATATTCCCAGCCATTGGCCCCATTATTGGGCGACAGCTGCACCATGCCATGCGGGGTCGTGGCGCCGGGATAGGTGTTGCCTAAATTACCTGTGCCGATGAACGGATTGACGTAACGGGAGACGTTAGTCTCTTTATTGTTATCGACAGCGGTATCCGAGTCATTTTGACAACCGGATATACCAACCAGGCCAGCCAGTACGGCACACGCGAGCAGGGAACGTTTCAGTTTCATATTTGTCGCCACAGGTTAATGAAAGTAGGGTATCGAACGTATCAAAACAGATAATGCAGAACGCCGGGCCAGCCAATGAATATCTGCCGGATGAGAGAGCCATCTGCATGTATTACCCCGACTGTCACTGGATATAGAGGGTGACGGGGGGAATATCAGCCAGATAAAATGGATCGTGAAAACGATCTGGCCATACAGGCGGAAAAATAAATGCGCAGGAAAATAACAGGCACCCAGAGCCTGATTTAAAAAATTGCCCCTTACACTTATGAAATAAGTGGCTGAGCTGTGTTACATCTGGAATATATAAATGCTCTTAAATGTTTTTCCTGCTGCCTGTAAATTAACGGTTTCTATTATTTCGTTGATTAATATCCTGGAACAGAGGAAAAAAATGGCATTAACTGGATTTTTATGACGTGTGGGGAAGGGTGTGAGCTGGCTCGCATAACTGCAGGGTGGCGTGACCAGGGAGGCTAAATGATATTAATCATTATAATTCAGCGTGTTATTCTTCGATGTTGAGTTAAATGACCGATTTTGTGAGTCGTACCGGGCTCTACATGGTCAGATGAGCTGAAAAAAAGGGCCCTGCTGGGCCCTTTGAACAGAGGGTGATGAGCCGATGGCCCACCAGGATCAGCGGTTGCTGGCGCGGGCAAAACGCCCTTCAGCCGTCACGCGATAATCGCCGGTGCTGGCGGGTACAAATGCAGATTGCCCTATGGTCAGTGTCAGACGCTCACCATCCTGGCCAATGAGGGTGATGGGCCCATCGATGGCGAACAGGATCTCGGCATTGCCGGTGGTGAGGGCATGTTCGCCTGCGCCATATACGCTGAAGGTGAAATCCGGTACCGGCACGTCGAAGTGCTGTACTGTGCCTTCCATGCGAGGGGTGAGCAGGATCTGGTCGTCCGGTTTGGCGACACAGCGGGTGCATGCCAGCAGCTCCGGCACATCCATGTATTTGGGGGTCAAACCGGCACGCAGCACGTTGTCGGAGTTGGCCATGATCTCGAGGCCAGTGCCGTGGATGTAGGCGTGGGGGGTCTGGGCGTCGAGGAACATCGCCTGACCCGGCTCAAGTGTTACCACGTTGAGCAGCAACGGCGAGAAGAGCCCCACATCCCCCGGGTACTGGTTGGCCAGCTTGCTGATGGTGGCGAAAGTCTCTTCATCCTGATGGGCGGCGGCATAGGCCAGCAGGCCAGCCAGCGCCTCGTCCTTGCGATCACCGCTGAGGATCAGCAACTGGTGGAAGAAGTGCTGCAGGCCAGCTTCATCCTGTGACTGGCGAAGCGCCGCGGTCAGGTCGACCAGTGCGGGCAGCGCCATGCGATCGAACAGGGCCAGGATGGCCGGGATGGCGCGAAAGCCGTTCATCGCCTGATAGCGGGTGAGGGCAAAGACCAGCTCCGGCTTGTGGTTCGGATCCTTGTAGTTGCGGTTGCTCGCCTTGATATCGATGCCTGCGGCTTCTTCTTTGGCAAAACCGGCTTCGGCCTGTGCCTTGCTCGGGTGTACCTGAATGGAGAGGGCTTGCTCGGCGCAGAGCACCTTGAACAGGAAGGGGAGTGAGCCGAAACGAGCCTGGGTAGCTTCGCCCAGCATGGCGACGGGGTTGGCGTCAATCAGGCTGGAAAGCTTCATGGTCTCGCCTGCCAGGGTCACTTCGGAGCAGCCATTGGGGTGAGCGCCCATCCACAGTTCAGCTTGTGGTTTGCCTTCGGGATTTTTGATGCCAAACAGCGTGGTCAGGGAGTCACGACTGCCCCAGACATAATCCTGGATCGGGTTGCACATTAGAAAAAACGGCGGGTAGCTCATGGATGGCTCCTTGTATCAGAACGATTTTTTGGGAATTTCAGTCTGGCGCGGACTATAGCATGGCAGGGGCAGCGCACCGCAATCGGTTGCTCTCTGCATCTTGATCAGGATCATTCATGAGTATCATCTTTACCCAGCTGTTGGACGGCTTTCTAAGTGAGGGGGGAGGCTTTGAGAAGGTGTTGTTTGCCTCTGACAAAGGGGTGCCTCCCTGCTTCAGTTATCAGGTCAATTTTCCGCGTCTCGAGCTGGTATTCAGTGGTCACTATCTCAACCAGATCTGGTCCCCGGAAGGGGATGTGCAGTCGGTACAGATGGGGCCGCGGGAGGCGATGTACATTCCCCCCAACGGCTGGAACAAGCCGGATTGGGACAATGACTGTTCCGTGCTCAGCCTGTTGTTCGGCAAGCGTCAGATAGGGTTCAGTCTGGTGAGCAAGCACAAGGGAGACACCGGCTTCTTCGATGTGCAGAAGCACAGTATTCAGGCCGGTGCCGGACGGGCGCTCGATCATATACTGCTCTCCCTCAACACCCTTGCGCAGGAGCCGATAAGGGCACCGATGGACAATCACCTGCTGCAGGCGTTGCTCAGTTACTCACGGCAGTTGCTGGTGGAGTCGGAGAGCGGTCGTCCTCGTGGCTCCGATCTTTTTCACGGCATCTGCATCTACATTCAGGAAAATTTCCACCGCCCCATCAGTCGCGAATGCATCGCCGCCCGCTTCAATCTCTCCCCCAGCCATCTCTCACGCCTGTTCCGCCAGCAGGGGCACATGCGGCTAGCGGACTACATCAGCTGGGTGCGGCTGGAGCGGGCCAAGTTTATGCTGAAAAAGTATCGCTTCCGTCTCGAAGAGGTCGCCAATCGCTGTGGGTTTACCGACGTGAACTACTTCTGCCGGGTGTTCAAACAGAAGACCGGCTTGACCCCTTCCCAGTACCGTTCCCTGAGTCAGCCGCAGGCGGCGACCAGCGAGCTGGAAGAATAACGGGGCGGGGTCGGCAAGGCGTTGTGACGGCGCACTGGCGGGTGGCTACCTCTTTGGTCTGACATGCTTTCTTGTCGTTTTATTATGAAAATGAATGGGCTAAGATGGCCGCGCGCAACAAACAAGTTGATAACAAACGGAAGTTAGGAGATGCCGATGGAAAGCAAAGTAGTAATCCCGACCCAGGGTCAGAAAATCACAGTCGATGCCAACGGCAAGCTGCAGGTTCCCAACCATCCGATCATTCCGTTTATTGAAGGGGATGGCATCGGTGTTGACGTAACCCCTGCCATGTTGAATGTGGTGAATGCTGCGGTCGAGAAAGCCTACAAGGGCGAGCGCAAGATCGCCTGGATGGAGATCTACACCGGCGAGAAATCGACTCATGTCTATGGCGAAGGTGCCTGGCTGCCGGCCGAAACCCTGGATTTCATTCGTGAATATTGCGTGGCCATCAAGGGCCCGCTGACTACTCCGGTCGGTGGCGGTATTCGCTCTCTCAACGTAGCCCTGCGTCAGGAGCTGGATCTCTACATCTGCCTGCGTCCGGTACGTTACTACGACGGCACCCCGAGCCCGGTGAAACGTCCTGATCTGACCGACATGGTGATCTTCCGCGAAAACGCCGAAGACATCTACGCCGGCATCGAATGGAAGGCCGACAGTGCCGAAGCGAACAAGGTGATCGCCTTCCTGCAAAACGAGATGGGCGTGAAGAAAATTCGCTTCCCCGAATCCTGCGGGATCGGCATCAAGCCGATGTCCAAGGCCGGTACCGAGCGTCTGGTTCGTGCCGCTATCGAGTATGCCATCGACAACGATCGTGACTCCGTGACTCTGGTGCACAAGGGCAACATCATGAAGTTCACCGAAGGTGCCTTCAAGGATTGGGGTTATGCCCTGGCCCAGAACGAGTACGGTGCCCAGCTGATTGACGGCGGCCCCTGGTGCTCCTTCAAGAACCCGAAAACCGGCAAGACCATCGTCATCAAGGATGTCATCGCCGATGCCTTCTTGCAGCAGATCCTGCTGCGTCCGGCCGAGTATGACGTCATCGCCTGTATGAACCTCAACGGCGACTACATCTCCGACGCGCTGGCCGCTCAGGTAGGCGGTATCGGTATCGCGCCGGGTGCCAACATCGGCGATGGTGTGGCCCTGTTCGAAGCGACCCACGGTACTGCACCTAAGTATGCCGGTCAGGACAAGGTCAACCCGGGCTCGCTGATCCTCTCCGCCGAGATGATGCTGCGCCACATGGGCTGGGTTGAAGCGGCCGATCTCATCATCAAGGGGATGGAAGCGGCGATCCGCAACAAGACCGTCACCTATGACTTCGAGCGTCTGATGGAAGGAGCCACCCTGCGCTCCTGCTCCCAGTTTGCTCAGGACATGATCGACCAGATGTAATCTGCTGCTTGCCAGAAACGCAAAACCGGCGCCATGTGCGCCGGTTTTTTTATCGCGAAAGAGTGCAGGGGCTTATTGCGCCTGCTCTACGTGTTGCTGATAGCGTTGCTGCCATTTGCTGGTTTCTGCTTCATCACCCTGGGCCTTCCAGAAGGCGCAGATGGTGTTGGCAAGTTCCGAAGCCATCGCATGATCTCCGTCACGTCGACTCATCAGATAATCTCCCAGCCAGCTTTGATATTGTTTCATTACCCGATCTCCTTATCTCATGTGCCCTTGAGGGTGCCCACCTTGACGGGAGCCTGTCGGCTCATCCTGGGGGGAACATCATCAGGCATGATGGTGCAAAGTCACGACCCGGGCAGAGAGCCCGATGGGCAATCTGGCGGCGAACGTGACGCGAGATGTCAAAAAATGAGCGCCATTTTAGCACAAACTGACCAACTTGGGGAAATTGTCGCCATGGACTGCGACAGAACAGCCCCATCCCCTTGTTCTCAAAACAGAAAACCCGCCGTGAGGACGCGGTTGGTTTGGATGAAATCCGGGGAAACAGGGTGGGGAACCCTGTTGTGTCCGGTTGCATCGACGAGCTCGACACTTGGTTCTGGATGAGCACTGTCATGGACTCAAGAAATGGTAGAGGGGGCATGCAAAAGGGCGTTATGCGGGAACTGGCTATGCGCGAAGCAATAGGGGGCAGCCTTGCTGCCAACAGATGGCTGGCAGCAAGGTGACGGTCGGGATCAGGTGGTCTTTTCCAGATGGTTCTGGTAAATCTGCTGCCACTTGTCCAGTTCGGTTTCATCTCCCTGTTGTTGCCAGAACTCGCAGATGGAACTCGCCATCTCGCATGCCATGGCGTGGTCGCCGTCACGGCGACTCATCAGGTATTGCCCCAGCCAGTTTTGATACTGTTTCATTGGATGATCTCCTTATCTATTTAACCCTTGATACTGCTGCTGTGAGCCACCCGTCCGGCAGTGCTGTCACAGCCACTTTCGCTGCTTCGCTTATTGTCAATCAGGACAGATAGCGTATGAGAAAAGCGCGAAAGTGCTAAAAATTGGCCACCACCTTATCACAAAATGGTATGAAAGGCAGGTTTTGGGGCCAATTGAGTTTTCAGTGCAGGGGATTATCTCGACCTGGCGACCGGGATTGACGGAGTCCAGCAGTATAACGGGCAGGTGTTTGAACCTTTACTGGGTTACCCGACGGGCTTGCCAATAGCGGCTGTTCCAGTAGACATTGTCGAGTCTCGAACGGATTACACCCTTGCTCGTGGAGGCGTGGATAAACTCGCCGGCACCGGTATAGACCCCCACATGGTACTGCTGCCAGCCGGTTTTGAAGAAGACCAGATCCCCGTGTTGCAGCCGGTAGCGATCCACCGGTTTGCCGATACTGGCCTGGGATTCGGTGGTTCTTGGCAAGTTGACTCCCAGCACCTGATTGTAGGCGAGCTGGGTGAAGGCGGAGCAGTCGAGTCCGGCGCGGTTGGTGCCGCCCATCCGGTAGGGGACGCCACGCCACTGCTGGTAGAAACCGTCAAAGGCACTGCTCTGCTGGCGGGGCGGCGGTGGCTCTGGCGTGCTGGAGCAGGCGGCCAGCAGCAGGGTCAGCAGGGATAGCATCAGCTTGCGGTACATCGGAGAGCTCTCCACAACGGGGTCTACCAATAGATACGTCTGTTAACCGCCACCCCGGACAGAATATGGTGACGGCCGCCAGTGGCGTGACAACTTTTCCATCATAAACAGGGATCTGGCTTGATACCTAGTCCCGAAAGGAGAAAATGCGGCAAGTGAGCGAAAAACGCCAGCCTGCGGCTGGCATTCGGGGTCAGTGGGCGGGATTGATCAGTGGGGTAAGCAATTCGGCCAGCTTATAGAAGGTTTGCACCCGGGTGGTACTGGGACGCCAAACCATGCCGATCTCGCGATAGGATTTTTCCCCCGGCAGGGGAATGGCGACCAGATCCGAATTGGCAAGAATGCCGGCGTCGATGGCCATCTGAGGCAGGAAGGTAGTGCCAAGTCCCGCCTCGACCATCTGCACCAGAGTGTGCAGGCTGGTGGCGGCAAAGGGATTGATCTTGCTCTTGTCCCGCAGACGGCAAGCGCTCACTGCGTGCTCGGTGAGGCAGTGCTCCCGCTCCAGCAGGAAGATGCTCTGGTTTGGCAGCTCCTTGTAGTCGAACGGGGTGTGCAGACCGGCCGCCATGCTGGCGGGCATCACCATGTGGAACGGATCCTGGCCGACGGTCTTGCAGTGAAAACCACCGATCTCGATGGGGAGAGCGAGGATCAGCAAGTCGAGCTGACCTTGTTCCAGCTGCTTGAGCAGATTGCTGGTGGTGTCTTCCCGCAGTAACAATTCGAGGTCAGGATAGGTTTTGCTGCATACTTTCAGCAGTTTGCTGAGCAGGAAGGGGGCGATGGTGGGAATACAGCCCAGACGCACGGTCCCCTGCATCACACCACCCTGGTGTTGACCTAGTTCCATCAGATCTCGCGCATCGGAGAGCAAATTGCGAGCGCGCTCGACGATTTCCATGCCGACCGGGGTCATAATGAAGCTCTTGTGGTCCCGCTCCACCAGTTGCAGGTTCATCATCTCTTCCAGCGTCTGGATCCCGGTACTCAGGGTCGACTGGCTGACATGACAGGCCTTGGCGGCGCGGTTGAAGTTCTTGTGCTCGTCGAGAGCGACCAGATATTGCAGCTGTTTGAGGCTGGGCCAACGTTGCATAGGAAAATCCGATTAATGCTATCTATTTAATTTGATTTAACTAATCTACCACCGGGTCTATAGTTTGTCGCTTGAATTAGACGGACTAGGCTCTTGGTAGCCCAATCCTGACTGGATTGTTCACTTCACTTAAAGAGGAATTGAATATGGTATTGGTAGGCCGTCCCGCACCCGATTTTACCGCCGCAGCCGTTCTGGGTAATGGCGAGATCGTTGATTCGTTCACCCTCTCATCGCACATCAAAGGCAAGGCAGCCGTCCTGTTCTTCTATCCGCTCGACTTCACCTTCGTCTGCCCGTCCGAGCTGATTGCCTTCGATCACCGTCTGGAAGAGTTCAACAAGCGTGGCGTGGAAGTGATCGGTGTTTCCATCGATTCCGAGTTCTCTCACAACGCCTGGCGCAACACCAAGATCGAAGACGGCGGCATCGGCCCAGTCAAGTACCCCTTGGTTGCCGACATCAAGCACGAGATCTGCAAAGCCTATGATGTCGAGCACCCGGAAGCCGGTGTGGCGTTCCGTGGCTCCTTCCTGATCGACAAAAACGGTGTTGTTCGTCACCAGGTAGTCAACGATCTGCCGCTGGGTCGCAACATCGACGAGATGCTGCGCATGGTGGATGCCCTGCAGTTCCACGAAGAGCACGGCGAAGTGTGCCCGGCTCAGTGGGAGAAAGGCAAGAAAGGCATGACCGCCTCCCCGGATGGCGTTGCCAAGTATCTGTCCGAGAACGCCGCTTCCCTGTAATCGGGTCTGCGTGCCGGATAGTGAAAAACCGATGCCCAGGCATCGGTTTTTTTATGGCCGTTGTTTGGCTGTCTGGTTCTGTCCCATTGCTCGGCAGGATTGTCGTTGCCGGCAGCGCGCCGATAAACGGCAGTCATAAAAAAGCGCGCCCTTTGGCGCGCTTTTGACATGGGGGGCGGGACTACTCGTCAAAGATACCGAAGTGTTCTTTGGCAAAGTTGACCCGCTGCGCCACGCTCATCTTGACCTGTCCCAGCTTCTCGATGGTCTTGAGGTTGGGCACCAGGCCACGACCGTTGGCGATTTGAATGGCCAGACCCGGGCGGGCGTTGAGCTCCAGCAGCATGGGGCCGCGGAACTTGTCCAGCACCATATCGGTACCGATATAGCCCAGACCAGACATCTCGTAACAGGAGGCGGCCAGGGTGAGCAGGGTATCCCAGTGGGGTACCTTGAGCTCATAGAGGTCGAGGCCGGTATCCGGATGGTGGCGCAGCGGATTGCCAAACTGCACCGCCCGCAGCGCGCGGCCGGTACGCAGGCACAGACCCACCCCAACGGCGCCCTGGTGCAGGTTCGCCTTGCCATCGGAGGCCGAGGTGGAGAGGCGCATCATCGCCATCACCGGGAAGCCTTTGAAGATGATCACCCGGGCATCGGGCACCCCTTCGAACGAGTAGCCGTCGAATACGTCATCGAAGTTGATAAGGCCTTCGACCAGCGCTACGTCTGGCTTGCCACCAAGCGAATAGAGCCCCGCCAGAATGTTGGAGACATGGCGCTCCAGATCCTGGCCGTTGCAGGCGCTGCCGTTGGGTTTGTAGAAGAGACCATCTTCCTGACGGAGGATCACCAGGATCCCCTTGCCGCCAGAGCCACGGGCCGGCTTGATGCAGAAGCCCGGCCAATCTTTTACCAGCTCGGTGATGCGACCTACATCGTGCTGGGCACGGATGGTGCCGATCAGCTCAGGCACCGTCACGCCTGCATCCAGCGCAATTTGCTTGGTCTGCAGCTTGTCATCCACCAGCGGATAGAGGCTGCGCGGATTGTAGCGGCTGATGTAGGAGTGGTTGCGCTTGTTCATACCGAGGATGCCTGCCTGCGACAGGCTCCACGGAGTAGTGTACTTTTCCCAGAACCACATCTGTTACTTGTCCTTACCCGGGGTGGCGCCAGACTTGATCTCGTCCACCAGCGGCTTGAAGCGCTTCAGCTCGCTCAGCTTGTAGCCGGTGTAGTTACCCATCAACAACACGGTCGCCATCAGTACCAGCTGCAGGCCGAGGAAGTTGAAGGTGAGGTGACGGATCAGTTCGTTGTCCATGGCCAGATAGGCGATGATGGCCACCAGCAGGGAGCCACCGCCCTGACGGAACACCTCTTTCGGGCCCTCTTCTTCCCACAGGATGGACATCCGCTCGATGGTCCAGGAGAGGATGATCATCGGGAAGAAGGTGATCTTCATACCGTCGGTCAGCCCCAGCTTGAAGGCAAAGGCAGAGAAGATACCGATCATCGAGATCACCATGATGATGATGGCCGATATTCGGGCGACCAGCAGCAGGTTGAGCCGTGACAGATAGGAGCGGATCACCAGACCTGTGCCGACGATCAGCAGGAAGCCCACCAGACCGGTGATCAGCTGGGTCTGGATAAAGGCGACGGCGATCAGCACCGGCATAAAGGTACCGGAGGTCTTGATGCCGACAATCACGCGCAAGAACACCACCATCAGCACGCCGATCGGGATCAGCAGCAAGCCCTTGAACAGGGTCTGCTCTTCCAGCGGCAGGCTGTGGATAGAGAAGTTCATCATCTCTGATTTTTCAAACTTCTGGGCCAGCGCCACGCTGACCGGCTGCTCCTGCTCGATCATCGAGAAGCTGACACGGGAGTTGTGACCACCGGTCACATCCAGCAGGGCGCCGGAGTTGTACTCCCACAGCAGCAGGTTGGCCGGACGGCCCTGTTCACCGGTTTGCGGGTTGAACAGCTTGTAGTCGGTCGGGCTGTTGAATACCTGCAGGTAATCCACCAGCTCCTGACGACGGCGGCCATCTTCCAGATTCAGAGCATGCACCACGCGGGTGGGGACGTCAGCATTGTTGAGCAGCTCGGCGATCAGGTTGGCACGGCTCTTGTGCTTTTTCAGCAGCTCGGCGTTCTGCTCCTGCTTCTCGATCTCCTTGATGATCTCGCGAGTCAGGGTGTAGCCGTCGGCGGAGCGCTCCTGGGCACGTTCCAGGATCTGCTTCATGGCGGTGGCGTAGGGCTCGCTCTCGATCTGCTTCTCGATGGCAGGCGGCTGCGGATTGGCGGCCGGTTTGGCATGGGCATCTGCCATCATGTCGACGCGGTAGTAGAGCTCCTGACGGCCGGAGGCGGTGCGGATGGACCACTCGGCGCGGGCATCGCCATCTTTCTCGACAAAGGAGAGGCCGTAGCCGGGGCTGGCGGCGTTCTCGTTCATCAGGGTGAAACCGGGCTGGGTGCCCGGAATGGCCAGGGAGGCGATCACCGGCTCACCGGTCGCCTCAAACTCCAGCTTGGCTTCGATGGACCAGATCTGGCGCTTTTCACCGGGCGTCAGCGGCACATCCAACGCGATATGGTGATAGATCGTCATCCCCAGGCCGACAATGTACAGCAGGGCTACCAGCAAATAGAACGGCTTACGGGAAACCATGGATTATTTCACATCCTTGAGCTTGGGTTTGGGTTGGATATATTCGCGGGCCACATCAACCACGGCGATGTCTTTCAAAAATTCGCGACCCAGCAGCACCGGGAAGGTCATGTCGCTGCGGTCCTTCAGGGTAAATTCGGCTTTCTCGGTCATGTCGCCAATCCGTACCGCCAGACGGACCACCGGACGGCGGTCGAGATCGTCGGCAGAGGCCTGACGCACCCGCACATGGCGTACCAGCGGCGCTTCGATCTGGATCTTGTCATCCACATCCTGATGACTCAGGAAGAAGCGCACCCAGTTTTTGCCGTTGCGCTCGAAAATGGTGATCTCCTGCGCACTGATGGAGGAGGTGGTCGCACCGGTATCGACCCGCGCCTGGAAGGCGTCGTTGGCGGCATCAACCCAGATCCACTCGGCTTCACCGACCATCAGCTTGCCATCGATGGTGTGACCCTGATTGGGGGCCGGGCACTTCTCGGTGGGGATGGCCATCGGCTTGGGCGGCTCGGAGGGGAGGGTGGCGAGCTTGTGGTCTACTTGCTTGACGGACTCTTTCATATTGGTGACATCTGTGTTGAGCTGAACCAGCAGGTGCTGTTGCTGCACATACTGCTTCTGTTGCTGTTCCATGGATGTTTGCAGGCGTTGCTCGCTCTGGCTCAGCTCGCTACGAAGCTCGGCCAGCGTCAGAGCAGGGACCTGAGGCGCTTTTTCCATATTGACACACCCGCCGAGACTAAGCAGGGAGAGCAGGGTCATTCCTTTTAATTTGCTTTTCATGTCATTCATTTAACTGTGCTTCCTGGAATTGGGTCAGTGTAACTTCCTGAATCGCCATCGGCTAGTCTTTGGCCTTGCGGGCAATCAGTACGGCACGTTTCGGCGCCGGGTGTCCTTCTACCGTGAGTGCCGGATTGTCTGGATCCAGATAGTCACTCAGGGATTCATTAATCATCCAGTCGGTACGACGCTGTTCGTCGGTGCTGGTCATATTCTCGTCTACTATCCGCACGTCGGTGAAGCCGCAGCGCTCGACCCAAAGCTTGAGTGCGCGGCTTGAGGGAATAAACCAGACGTTGCGCATTTTGCCGTAACGGTCGGTGGGCATCAGCACGTCGTTGACCCCGCCATCAATCACTAGCGTCTCCAGCACCAGCTCGCCATCATCTTTCAATTGATTGCGCAACTGCTCGATGTGCTCGATGGGGGATTTGCGGTGATAGAGCACCCCCATGGAGAAGACGGTGTCAAAGGCACGCAGCTCCGGCAGCTCCTGAATACCGAGCGGAAGCAGGTGGGCGCGCTGATCATTGCCCGCGAAGTGGCGAATGGCCTCGAACTGGCAGAGGAACAGCGGACTCGGGTCTATGCCGACTGCAAGCCGAGCCCCTTCACCCACCATGCGCCAGAGGTGGTAACCGCTGCCGCAGCCCACATCCAGCACGTAACGGCCTTCGAGCGGGCTGATATGGGGCAGCACCCGATCCCACTTCCAGTCAGAGCGCCACTCGGTATCGATATGGATGCCGTGTACGGTGAACGGCCCTTTGCGCCAGGGCATGAAGTGGCGCAGCAGGCTCTCGACCTTCTTGCGTTCACCTTCGCCAAGGCTCTCGGCCGAGCCAATCTCGACCCGGCTTTTCAGCTCGATGTTGCCGGGGGAGACCACCGGCAGCTTGTTGAGGGCGCGGTTCCAGCGCGGCAGGTCGCCATGCTGGTTGTCATGTTGCCAGGCGTGCAGCTGGGCGGGCAGGGTATGCAGCCAGTGGCTCAGCCGGTTTTTGGCAATCAGTTGATAGAAATTGGCAAAGTCGATCATGGCTGGGCGTCGCTGGATTTGATGGCAATCATGGAGCCGAAGTTGAAGCACTGGAACCAGAGATCCTGATGGACGAAACCGGCATCTCGCAGGCGTGCCTGATGCACCGGCAGGCTGTCGGTGCGCATCACGTTCTCAAGGGCGGTGCGTTTCTGGCTGATCTCCAGCTCGCTGTAGCCATTGGCCCGCTTGAAGTCGAGATGCAGATCGATGAGCAGCTCGTTGACCGGTTCATCTTCGAAGCGGAACTTTTCGCTCAGGATCAGGATCCCGCCCGGGCGCAGCCCATCGTGAATGCGCTGGATCAGGGCTGCCCGTTTCTCTGGTTCGACAAATTGCAGGGTGAAGTTGAGTACCACCACGGAGGCGTTCTCGATCTCGATGTCGCAGATATCTGCTTCCACCAGCTCCACCGGCACCTCGGATTTGAAACCGGAGAGGTGGGCGCGGGCGCGCTCAATCATCGGGTGGGAGAGATCCACCGCGGTGATGCGGCAGCCGGGCTGGCTGACATGGCGACGCATTGCCTGGGTCGCGGCGCCCAGTGAGCAGCCGAGATCATAGAGTCGGCTCTCGGGTTGGGCGTAGCGGGCGGCCATCATGCCGATGGCAGAGATGATGTTGCTGTAACCCGGCACCGAGCGCTGGATCATATCGGGAAACACGTCGACGACCTGTTCGTCAAAACAGAAGTCACCCAATCGGGCGATCGGGGCGGCAAAAATTTGATCTTTGGTATGCATGCTGGCGCAACCTGACAGTCGGGACATCACCCGGCTGTATTGTTCAATTGAGTCGTTGGGTGACACCCATCAGAGTAGATTTATCACCTGTTTACGAACGGGGTGGCTGGTCATGAAATCCTTTGGACCTGTCCTGTTCGTACGGGCCATGTTCCGGACCCTTACTTGGGGCGGTAGTGTAGAGGATTGATGGCCGTTTGTCTTGACGCCAGGGCTTGCCACGCCACAAAAAAGCACTTTTTTTGCAGCGAAATGATGGCCGCAGAATGGGTTGGCTAAAAGCGCAGCACTCCCTGACGTGCGCGATCGTTTTCCCCCGGCCAGGGGGCCATCTCCTGCCCCAGCAGACGACTTACCTGACGGGCCAGCTCGGGGGCTTGGGCGTTGTCGGCGGTGTGGATGTAGAGGTAAAGATCCTTGCCCTCGGCCAGCCACTGGCGCCAGTGGGGGAGCCAGCTGGGCAGGAAGGGGTGATTGGCCGCCGGATCCGGCAGGCCGATAAAGCGCACCATGGGGGCGTTGGCGGTGGCCAGCAGATGCACCGGCAGGCGTGGTTTCTTGCCCTGGGCATCGACAAGGGCTGGCGTGGTTGCTTGCACCGAGAAGAGTGGCCGGCTGTCGAGCATCACCCGGTTCACTCCCTGTTCCATCAGCAGCCGGTTCAATGCCCGCTCGGCCTCCCCCTTGGCGAAGAAATCAGGATGACGCACTTCGAGGGCGTAGCGAAACGCCCGTGGCAGCCGATCAATGAAGGCCGCCAGTCTGGCCAGCCCCTGTGGCCCGAAACGGGCGGGCAACTGCAGGGTGAGCAGCCCCAGCTTGTCGTGCAGCGGCGCAAGCAGCTTGATAAAGTCGGCTACTTGCTTGTCTGCGCTCACGAGATCGCTCTGGTGGCTGATGGTTTGCGGAAACTTGAAGTTGAAACGAAAGTGATCGGGCACCGCATCGGCCCAGCGCTGTACCGTATCGGGGGTCGGCAGGGCGTAGAAGGTGGTATTGCCCTCCACCGAATTGAACACGGTGGCGTAGTGGGCGAGGTGTTCGGCAGGCTTGGCGCCAAGGCCCAGCAACTGGCCGGGCCAGCTGGGGTGGGACCACTGTGGCAGGCCCAAATAGAGGCTCATGATGGCTATTCTCTTCGCTCTTGGTGCATTCGTGCCGATTTTTTGCCCGCTTTTTGCCATCGAGTGCAAAAAACTGGCGAAAGGAGGCTGCTGGCCATTTTACCCAAAAGGGGGTTTTCCTCTATAATGCCAGCCCTTTTGTTTTTCAATTTCTTGTGACCCATGCCTATCTACGAATATCGTTGCGACGTCTGTGGCCATGAATTGGCAAAACTGCAAAAGCTTTCCGATGCCCCCCTGACCGACTGTCCGGCCTGTAGCAAGCCGAATCTGGTCAAGCTGATATCGGCGGCAGGCTTCCGGCTCAAGGGAACCGGATGGTACGAGACTGATTTCAAACCGGGTAAGAAAAAGAATCTGGCCAGCTGTGAGACAGACGGTGCTTGCCAGTCGTGCCCGGCGGCCCAAGGTTAACCGTCTCTCTACAATTTCGAAGGAAGAAGTCCATGCGCTCTATCTATTGCGGACAGGTCAATGAGGCCCATGCTGGGCAGACCATTACATTGTGCGGTTGGGTTCATCGTCGTCGTGATCTCGGCGGTCTGATCTTTATCGATATGCGCGACCGGGAAGGGATCGTTCAGGTGTTCTTCGATCCGGACAAGCCGGATGCGTTCGCCCTGGCCTCCGAGCTGCGCGGCGAGTTCTGCATCCAGGTGACCGGCGTGGTGCGCACCCGTCCCGAGTCCCAGCGCAACAGCGATATGGCCACTGGCGCCATCGAAGTGTTCGCCCACGAGCTCAACATCATCAACCGTGCCGAGCCGCTGCCGCTGGACTTCAATCAGGTCAACAGCGAAGAGATCAGCCTCAAGTATCGTTACCTGGATCTGCGTCGTCCCGAGATGGCCAAGTACCTGAAGACCCGTGCCAAGGCCAGCGCCTTCGTACGCCGCTTCATGGACGAGCACGGCTTCCTCGATATCGAGACCCCGATGCTGACCAAGGCCACCCCGGAAGGTGCCCGTGACTATCTGGTGCCGAGCCGCGTGCACAAGGGCAAGTTCTACGCTCTGCCGCAATCACCCCAGCTGTTCAAGCAGTTGCTGATGATGTCCGGCTTCGATCGCTACTACCAGATCGTCAAGTGCTTCCGTGACGAAGACCTGCGTGCCGACCGCCAGCCGGAATTCACCCAGATCGACGTGGAGACCTCCTTCATGACCGCGCCGCAAGTGCGTGAAGTGATGGAAGAGATGATCCGCAAACTGTGGCTGCACATCCTGAACGTGGATCTGGGCGACTTCCCGATCATGACCTTCGACGAAGCCATGCGTCGCTACGGCTCCGACAAGCCGGACCTGCGTCTGCCAATGGAGCTGGTCGATGTGGCTGATCTGCTGACTGCTGTCGAGTTCGCCGTGTTCGCGGGCCCCGCCAACGATCCGAAAGGCCGTGTGGCTGCCCTGAAAGTCCCGGGTGGTGCCGAGCTCTCTCGCAAGCAGATCGACGAATACACCAAGTTTGTCGGCATCTACGGTGCCAAGGGCCTGGCCTGGATGAAGGTCAACGAAGCGGCCAATGGTATCGAAGGCGTGCAGTCTCCGGTTGCCAAGTTCCTCTCTGACGCCATCGTGCGCGAGATCCTGGCTCGTACCGGCGCTGCCGACGGCGACATCATCTTCTTTGGCGCTGACAGCAAGAAAGTGGTTTGCGATGCCATGGGCGCCCTGCGTCTGAAAGTGGGTCGCGATCTGGGCCTGCTGGAGAACAGCTGGAAACCGCTGTGGGTCATCGACTTCCCGATGTTCGAGGAAGATGGTGAAGGTGGTCTGGCCGCCATGCACCACCCGTTCACCGCGCCGAGCAACATGAGCCCGGCCGAGCTGAAAGCCAACCCGGTGGGTGCTTACGCCAACGCCTACGACATGGTGATCAACGGCTACGAAGTGGGTGGTGGCTCTGTCCGTATCCACAACAGCGAGATGCAGTCCACCGTGTTCGACATCCTGGGTATCACCCCGGCCGAGCAGCGCCTGAAGTTCGGCTTCCTGCTGGATGCCCTGAAGTACGGTACCCCGCCGCACGCCGGTCTGGCCTTCGGTCTGGACCGTCTCAGCATGCTGCTGACCGGCACCGAAAACATTCGGGACGTCATCGCCTTCCCGAAAACGACCGCGGCCGCCTGTCTGATGACAGACGCCCCCAGCCTTGCCAATGCCGCCCAACTGGGTGAGCTGGCGATTGCAACCACCGTCAAGGGCGACGAGTAAGCCGATACCGGCACCGGAGGCCGCCGCCGTGCGGCCTCTGTGTTTCCCTTGGGTTAGTCATGATCAGTGTTACTGACATTTAAAAAATAACGGAGAGTCTCTATGGCAGGTCACAGTAAATGGGCCAACATCAAACACCGCAAGGCCGCTCAGGACGCCAAGCGTGGCAAGATCTTCACCAAGCTGATCCGCGAAATCACTACCTCCGCGCGTCTGGGTGATGCCGATCCCGCCAACAACCCGCGTCTGCGTGCTGCGGTGACTGCCGCCCTGACCAACAACATGACCCGCGACACCATCAACCGTGCCATTCAGCGTGGCGCCGGTGGTGGCGATGGCGAACAGCTCGAGACCATCGTATACGAAGGTTACGGCCCGGCTGGCTCTGCCGTGATGGTAGAGTGCCTGACCGACAACCGTAACCGTACCGTAGCCGAAGTGCGCCACGCCTTCAGCAAGTGCGGTGGCAACCTGGGTACCGACGGCTCCGTTGCCTATCTGTTCAGCAAGAAAGGTCTGCTGACTTTCGTGGGCGTAGACGAAGATGCCCTGATGGATGCCGCGCTCGAAGCGGGCGCCGATGACGTGGTCACCGAAGAGGATGGCACTATCGAGGTGTACACCACCCCGAACGACTTCGGTACCGTGCTGGACGGTCTGGAAGCTGCCGGCTTCAAGGCCCAGAGCGCCGAAGTGACCATGATCCCCTCCACCGAAGCGGAGCTGGATGCAGAGACTGCACCCAAGCTGATGCGTCTGATCGACATGCTGGAAGATCTGGACGACGTGCAAGAGGTGTATCACAACGGCTCCATCTCCGATGAAGTCGCTGCGACCCTCTGATCGCTGAATCGTGCTCTCCCGATGGCAGCCTGATGGCTGCCATTTTTTTATCTTTGCATCGTGGCAACTGCTGATGTGTCGGTTGAGCAATCGGCGCAACAACTCTCTTCACTGACAATCTTTCCCGCTTTCTCTGCGAATTATCATTGCTCTGTCTCTGCCAGTCGGTTGGCCCGCACGTACGCCAGTCGGCAGTTCTGCTGCGTTGCGCTAGCGAGGCTCCGCTTATTCTGTTTATCACTCCTTTAGCTCTGTAGATGGGGTTCACTGCTCGCATCTGCCCGTCAGGGTAATTGCGTTGCGGGTAGGGGGAGGAGGTGATGGGACGTGCTCTTGTTATCACAGGTGGCCCATCAATACAGAGTCACAGGTTGGGATATCGATAGCGGATTGGCTGGGACGAGTTGGTTGGTTGGTTGGTTGGTTGGTTGGTTGGTTGGTTGGTTGGTTGGTTGGTTGGTTGGTTGGTTGGTTGGTTGGTCCGGAAGATAGGTGCTGCACTAGCGCAATCGGTTGGAGAGAGGAGAGCAGTGAATAAGTGGCAGATAAAAAAAAAGCCCGCGCACTGCGCGGGCTTGTTATTTCAGGACTGATTATCAGGCCTTGGATTTCTTCTTGCCTTCAACCTTGGCTTCAACCGGGGCAGCAGTTACCGGAACGGCTTCGGTGAACGGACGACCGTAGTAGGAGTCCAGCAGAACCTGCTTCAGCTCGCTGATCAGCGGGTAGCGCGGGTTGGCGCCGGTGCACTGGTCATCGAAAGCTTCGATAGCCAGCTGGTCAACCTTGGCCAGGAAGTCAGCTTCAGTCACGCCAGCTTCGCGGATAGAGGCCGGGATACCCAGGGTCGCCTTCAGCTCGTCCAGCCAGGTCAGCAGCTTCTCGATCTTGGCGGCGGTGCGGTCACCGGCAGCAGTCAGACCCAGGTGGTCAGCGACTTCGGCGTAACGACGACGAGCCTGCGGACGGTCGTACTGGGAGAACGCAGTCTGCTTGGTCGGGTTGTCGTTCGCGTTGTAGCGGATGACGTTGCTGATCAGCAGGGCGTTAGCCAGACCGTGCGGAATGTGGAACTCGGCACCCAGTTTGTGAGCCATGGAGTGGCACACACCCAGGAAGGCGTTGGCGAACGCGATACCGGCGATGGTGGCAGCATTGTGCACCTTCTCACGAGCGATCGGGTCGTTGGCACCGTTCTGGTAGCTGGATGGCAGGTACTCTTTCAGCATTTTCAGGGCTTGCAGCGCCTGACCGTCGGAGTACTCGTTAGCCAGTACGGAAACATAGGCTTCCATGGCGTGAGTCACGGCATCGATACCACCGAAGGCACACAGGGACTTCGGCATGCCCATGACCAGGTTGGCATCAACGATGGCCATGTTCGGGGTCAGCTCGTAGTCAGCCAGCGGATACTTCTGACCAGACACTTCATCGGTTACTACCGCAAACGGAGTGACTTCAGAGCCGGTACCGGAAGTGGTGGTGATACAGACCAGTTCGGCCTTCACGCCCATTTTCGGGAACTTGTAGATACGCTTGCGGATGTCCATGAAGCGCATGGCCAGATCTTCGAACGCAGTGTTCGGGTGCTCGTACATTACCCACATGATCTTGGCCGCATCCATCGGTGAACCACCGCCCAGCGCCAGGATAACGTCCGGTTTGAAGGAGTTGGCCATCTCGGCACCCTTGCGAACCACAGCCAGGGTCGGGTCAGCTTCTACTTCGTAGAACACTTCCACTTCCATATTCTGTGCTTTCAGCAGGCTGACCAGTTCATCGGCGTAGCCGTTGTTGAACAGGAAGCGGTCAGTTACGACCATGGCACGCTTTTTACCTTCCAGGTCGCTCAGAGCGATCGGCAGGGAACCACGACGGAAGTAGATGGATTTCGGAAGTTTGTGCCACAGCATGTTTTCTGCCCGTTTTGCGACTGTCTTCTTGTTGATCAGGTGCTTCGGACCCACGTTTTCGGAGATGGAGTTACCGCTCCAGGAGCCGCAACCCAGGGTCAGGGACGGTGCCATTGCGAAGTTGTACAGGTCACCGATACCGCCTTGGGTAGACGGAGTGTTGATCAGGATACGCGCGGTCTTCATCTTGTCGCCGAAGTACTTGATGCGGTCAGCGTTGCGGTCCTGGTCGGTGTACAGACCTGAGGTGTGGCCGATACCACCGATGTTGACCATGTCACAGGCCATATCTACGGCGTTTTCGAAGCTGCTTGCACGGAACATACCGAGCAGCGGGGACAATTTCTCGTGAGCAAACTCATCTTCTGCACACAGCTTGACGCCTTCACCAATCAGGATCTTGGTATCAGCCGGTACAGTCACGCCTGCCATCTCGGCAATCTTGGTGGCTGGCTGGCCAACGATGTTGGCGTTCAGGGCACCGTTGATCAGGATGACTTTACGCACCTTGTCAGCATCTTCTTTGGAGAGCACGTGGCCCTTGTGGGATGCAAAGCGCTCTTTAACCTGGTCGTAGATGGCATCAACAACGATGACTGCCTGCTCGGAAGCACAGACCACGCCGTTATCGAAAGTCTTGGACATCAGGATGGAGGCAACGGCACGCTTCACGTCGGCGGTTTCGTCGATAACGATGGGCACGTTACCGGCACCCACACCGATAGCAGGCTTACCGGAGGAGTAGGCTGCTTTTACCATGCCCGGGCCACCGGTGGCCAGGATCAGGTTGATGTCTTCGTGCTTCATCAGGGCGTTGGATAGCTCAACAGACGGTTGGTCGATCCAGCCGATGATGTCTTTCGGTGCACCGGCGGCAACAGCTGCATCCAGTACCAGCTTGGCAGCGGTATTGGTGGAGTTCTTGGCACGGGGGTGCGGGGAGAAGATGATGGCGTTGCGGGTCTTGAGCGCGATCATGGATTTGAAGATCGCAGTAGAGGTCGGGTTGGTGGTCGGAACGATACCACAGATGATACCTACCGGCTCGGCGATGGTGATGGTGCCCATCTGATCATCTTCGCTCAGAATGCCGCAGGTCTTTTCGTCTTTGTACTTGTTGTAGATGTATTCGGAGGCGAAGTGGTTCTTGATAACCTTGTCTTCGATGATACCCATACCGGATTCTTCCACGGCCATCTGGGCCAGGGGGATACGGGCGTTGTTGGCGGCCAGGGCGGCGGCACGGAAGATCTTGTCTACCTGCTCTTGAGAGAAGCTGGCGAATTCACGCTGTGCTTCCTTAACGCGGGCGACCAGTGCATCCAGTTCAGCCAAATTGGTTACTGCCATGTTTATCTCCTGATTATTTGAAAACTGTTTAGTAAGACGTTGGCAATGCCCGGCAATTATAGTCGCCCTGTCAAGACGGTATGGTTGCAACACGGTTTTTACATGCCTTACTAAATCGCTTTCTGAGTCGATTATAGAGCGGGGCCGACTCAGAAAAACTTGATCTGGATCATGTGTAACAAAAGAACAAAAGAAATTTTCTTTCACAATCCTTGTTTGACCGATGTTATCGAAATGTACACCAAAGGGAAAGGTAAGAGGCCTGTTAATGCAGGGCAATAAACCACATTTATCAAGCGGTTAATTATTCCTCTTCATCTGGTTGCAGCACCAATTTGGCACTATTAGTTAGTAAATATGAGTAGATAGGTTTCAAAATCATCGGCAAACGCGCTTTATTTCTGCATTTGTTGCGAGAATGATTGTTGTTTTAATCCATGACTAATCCGCTTTATTCCCCGAGGACGCCATTTCTGCCCGCTTTCCCGGTTTTTGCATTGTGGCTCTCTTGCCGAGTCAGTGAAGTGATGCATAGCCTGAAATAGTGGAAAGGCAAAGCCTGGATTCTCTCGAGTCGCTTGGTCATTCGGTCAGTCACCGTCGGACTCTCTGGTCATGATTAAGTAGACTTGCACTCACTTTTCTAACGCGTGTCGGGCGGTAGAAAGGGCTTTTGGCATCGGTTTATGCCAGTTAGCGTGGATGCATTAGATGAACTAACTAAAAAACCCTCAAAATGGTGAGATTATTTGATTGGTGCCCGCTCTGGCTATGATGTAAATTTACGCACGAAATTAATGGACTGGCCCGCTGGGCCCGAAACTCTATTGGAAGGCGCCTATGGCAGCAATTGACGTCTCGTTGTATCTGAAGTTTTTTGTCGGTTTGTTCGCAATTATCAACCCGCTTGGTCTGCTGCCAGTCTTTGTCAGCCTGACCAGCCACCATACCCAGGCCGAGCGGATGAAAACCAACACCACCGCCAATATCGCGGTGATGGTGATCTTGCTGGTCTCCATGTATATGGGGCAACTGATCCTCGATGGGTTTGGTATTTCGCTGGCGTCGTTCCGGATCGCCGGTGGGTCGCTGATTACCCTGATTGCCTGGTCAATGCTGCAGGGCAAGCTGGGCGAGGTGAAGCACAACAAACAGGAGAAGGGTGAACTGGCGGTGCGCGAGTCTATCGCCGTGGTTCCGCTGGCACTTCCATTGATGGCAGGCCCCGGTGCCATCTCCTCGGTGATTGTCTATGCCAGCCAGAGCCACTGGCAGCAACTGCTTGGCATGTCAGTGGTTGTCGTGGTCTTCTCCTTCTGCTCCTGGCTCATCTTCCGCGCCGCGCCGCTGCTGTTCAAGATCATGGGCAACACCGGTATCAACGTGGTGACCCGTATCATGGGTCTTATCATGATGTCGCTGGGTATCGAGATCATGGTGGCCGGTATCAAGGGCGTTTTCCCCAGTCTGATGTGAGCCAGCTCCACTTTATGAAAGCCGGTCCTCGTGACCGGCTTTTTATTGGTTGCTTTTTACCCTGTCTTTTCTAGAATCGGTCGTTTGTGTGAAAAATGAGCGAGTTGCTGGTGTTTTAATACTGAAAAAACGCACATTAGCTGATTTTTTAACCAGGAAATGACAGTTACCCTGACAATATCTGTTGCATTATCAGAATTGGCAGGGAATTATGCTGGGAGCGGGTTTTATCACCGTCACTTTAAAAAACGCATGGAATGTTCTTGTTGGAGTAGGGAAATGACTCATAAAAAAACAATGATTAACACATTGCTGATGGCTGCACTGTTTGGTGGCGTCAATGTGGCTCAGGCTGCCGATGTCCCGGCGGGAACCAAGCTGGCGGATGTCCAGCAGTTGGTAAAAGGCAACGGTTCCGAGCCTGCGACCTTGGACCCACAGAAAGTTGAAGGAACGCCTGAGTCTGCAATTTTGCGCGACCTGTTTGAAGGTCTCGTGACATCCGGTTCGAAAGGGGAAGTTGTTCCGGGTGTCGCAGAGTCTTGGGAAACCAAGGATAACAAGCACTACGTCTTCCACCTGCGCAAAGATGCCAAGTGGTCTAATGGTGAACCGGTCACCGCACATGACTTTGTATATGCTTTCCAACGTGCAGTTGACCCCAGGACAGCTTCTCCATACTCCTGGTACCTGGAGATGCCAACTATTGCCAATGCTACAGAGATCATTGCTGGCAAGAAGCCGGCTGATACGCTGGGTGTGAAGGCGACCGACGACTACACCTTCGAAGTTCAGCTCGAGAAGGCCATCCCTTATTTCGTAACCATGCTCTCTCATACCACCACTTATCCGGTACCGAAGAAGGTGATCGAGAAGTATGGTGAAAAATGGACCCAGCCGGGCAATATGGTAGGTAATGGTGCCTACGTATTGAAGGAGTGGGTTGTTAATGAGCGAATTGGTTTGGAGCGTAATAAAAACTATTGGAATGATGCGAAAACGGTGATCAACAAGGTTACCTATCTTCCGATCCAGTCCACCAACGCGGAGCTAAATCGCTTTTTGGCTGGTGAGATCGACATGACATGGAATGTGCCGATCGAACGCTTTAAGCAGTTGAAGAAAGATTATCCCGCGGATCTGAAGGTTGAAGGTCTGGTTTCTACTTATTACTACCAGTTCAACATCAAGAAAAAGCCGTTTGATGACGTGCGAGTGCGAACTGCTCTCTCTTATGCTGTCAATCGTGACGTGATTGCAGATAAAGTCATGGGACAAGGGCAAAAACCCGCATATGGGTTGACGCCTGACTATGTTGATGGTTTTAAACCGGTTGCTCCGGAGTGGTCAAAAATGACCCAGGCTGAACGTGACGCCAAGGCCAAGGCGCTGCTTGAAGAGGCAGGTTTCGATGCCAGCAAGCCGCTGAAGTTCGAGCTGCTCTACAACACCGATGACAACCACAAGAAAGTAGCTGTGGCCGTTGCCTCCATGTGGAAAAAACTGGGTGCAGAGGTCAGCTTGGTGAACCAGGAGTGGAAAACTTACCTCGAAACCAAGAAGCAGGGACAGTTTGACGTGGGTCGTGCCGGCTGGAGCGCCGACTACAATGAAGCCTCATCCATGCTGGATCTGATGCAGACCACTCACGGCAACAACGATGGCAAGTACTCCAATCCGGTGTTTGACAAGTTGATGACCGATTCTCGTGATCAGGTTGATGCGGACGCTCGCAACAAGCTCTATGTCCAGGCGGAAGAGATCCTGGCCAAGGACATGCCGATCATCCCGATATACCAATATGTTCAACCTCGGATGGTCAAAGCTTATGTTGGGGGTTACCCAAGCAACCCGCTGGATAACCTCTACAGCAAAGATATGTACATCATTGCTCACTGATTTAAAGCAACAAGTCGCATAACAAGCAGGGCCCGCCAGACGGCGGGCCTTTATTACAACCGCGACCCTTTGGAAGCAGTACAGGACAGGAAATGTCTATGTTGAAATTCATTTTTAAACGGCTATTGGAAGCGATCCCGACTCTGCTGGTCTTGATCACCGTCTCTTTCTTCATGATGCGTTTCGCCCCGGGTAACCCCTTTACCAGCGAACGTTCACTCCCCCCCGAAGTAATGGCCAACATCGAAGCCAAATACGGCCTCGACAAGCCGATCGGCATGCAATATCTCACTTACCTGGGCAACCTGGTACAGGGTGATTTGGGGCCCTCTTTCAAATACAAGGATTTCACCGTCAATGATTTGGTGAGTCAGGCGTTGCCTGTCTCCGCCAAGATCGGGACCACGGCCTTCTTCTTCGCCGTGTTGCTGGGGGTCACCTTCGGCACCATAGCGGCACTGAAACAGAACACCATTATCGACTATCTGCTGATGTCGTCGGCCATGGCCGGGGTGGTGATCCCGGGCTTTGTGCTGGCGCCCTTGCTGGTGCTGTTTTTCAGTATTCATCTGGGCTGGTTCCCTGCCGGTGGCTGGCAGGGTGGTGGCATCCAGTTTATGGTGCTGCCTGTGTTCGGCATGATGATGTACTACATCTCTGCTATCTCGCGGATCATGCGGGGCAGCATGATCGAGACCATGAACTCCAACTTTATCCGTACCGCCCGTGCCAAGGGCTTGCCGCTGCGCCATATCATCCTGAAACACGCGCTGCGTCCGGCCATGCTGCCGGTGGTCTCCTATCTGGGCCCGGCTTTTGTCGGCATCATCACAGGTTCCGTGGTGATCGAGACCATCTTCGGCCTGCCGGGGATCGGTCAGCTGTTCGTCAACGGTGCCCTTAACCGTGATTACTCCATGGTGCTCGGTCTGACCATTCTGGTCGGCGCCCTCACCATCACCTTTAACGCTGTGGTCGATATTCTCTACGCCTTTATCGATCCCAAGATCCGTTACTAATTCGGGAGTTCATCATGGTTGTTTCAACTGAAAAACGGGATGCCGTCGAGGCGTTCGCGCAAAAAGTAGAGGTGGTGGAGGGGCGCTCCCTGTGGAAGGATGCCCGTCGCCGTTTCCTGCGCAACAAGGCTGCTCTGACCAGCCTGATTATCCTGACCATCATCGGTCTGGCGGTCATCGTCGGCCCTCATCTGTCCCAATACACCTTTGACGATCCGGACTGGGGGGCCATGCAGTCGCCGCCGGATATGGAAGCGGGTCACTACTTCGGTACCGACAGTCTGGGGCGCGATCTGTTCGTGCGCACCCTGCTGGGCGGTCGCATCTCCCTGATGGTCGGCATCATGGGGGCCATGGTGGCGGTCATCATCGGCACTCTGTATGGCGCTGCCTCCGGCTTTATCGGCGGGCGGGTCGACAGCCTGATGATGCGGGTCCTTGAGATCCTCAACGCCTTCCCCTTCATGTTCTTCGTGATCATGCTGGTCACCTTCTTCGGCCGCAACCTGGCGCTCATTTTCATCGCCATCGGCGCGGTTAGCTGGCTCGACATGGCGCGGATCGTGCGAGGCCAGACCCTCAGCCTCAAGAGCAAGGAGTTTATCGAGGCGGCTCACGTCTGCGGCGTCTCCAAGTGGAAGATCATCACCCGTCACATCGTACCCAACGTGCTGGGGATCGTGGCGGTCTACGCCACCCTGCTGGTGCCCGGGATGATCATGTTCGAATCCTTCCTGAGCTTCCTTGGCCTGGGCGTGCAAGAGCCCATGACCAGCTGGGGTGCTTTGCTGGATGAAGGCTCCAAGTCGATGGAAGTGGCCATCTGGCAACTGCTGTTCCCCGCCTGCTTTATGGTGGTGACCCTGTTTTGCTTCAACTTCCTCGGGGATGGTCTGCGTGACGCCCTCGATCCGAAAGATCGTTAATCGAGCATCGGGTCGACAGGAAAGCATCACGAAAGATCGATAAGGAGTTTTTATATGAAGTTACTGGATGTGAAAGATCTGCGGGTCGAGTTCAAGACCCCGGACGGCAATGTGGTGGCGGTCAACGACCTCAACTTCTCCCTCGCTGCGGGTGAAACCCTGGGGATCGTCGGCGAGTCCGGCTCCGGCAAATCCCAGACGGCCTTTGCCATCATGGGGCTGCTGGCCAAAAATGGCATTATTACCGGTTCCGCCAAGTTTCAGGGGGAGGAGATCCTCAACCTGCCGGAGTCCAAGCTCAACAAGATCCGCTCCGAGAAGATCGCCATGATCTTCCAGGACCCCATGACCTCGCTGAACCCCTACATGAAGGTGCAGGATCAGCTGATGGAAGTGCTGATGCTGCACAAAGGGGTGAGCAAGGCGGAAGCGTTCGAAGAGTCGGTACGGATGCTCGATGCGGTCAAAATTCCTGAAGCACGCAAGCGGATGGGCATGTATCCCCACGAGTTCTCCGGCGGCATGCGTCAGCGGGTGATGATCGCCATGGCACTGCTCTGCCGGCCGCAACTGCTGATCGCCGACGAACCGACTACCGCACTCGACGTGACCGTTCAGGCCCAGATCATGACTCTGATGAACGAGCTCAAGCGCGAGTTCAACACCGCCATCATCATGATCACCCATGACCTTGGCGTGGTCGCCGGTATCTGCAACAAGGTGCTGGTGATGTATGCTGGTCGTACCATGGAGTACGGCAAGGTAGACGATATCTTCTATCGCCCGAGCCACCCCTACACCGAAGGCCTGCTGCGCGCCATTCCCCGCCTCGATACCGAAGGGGAAGTGCTGCCCACCATCCCGGGCAATCCGCCCAACCTGCTGCGTCTGCCCACCGGCTGCCCCTTCCAGGAGCGTTGCCACCGTGTGAGCGAGATTTGCGGCCAGCAGTCACCGATCCTGACCCCGTTCAACGACGGTCGGGAGCGCGCTTGCCACTGGGTTTCGGATGCCATGAACAAGGGGGCCAACTAAATGGGTGCCGACAAAAAATTGCTGTTGGAAGTGTCTGACCTCAAGGTCCACTTCAGTATCAAGAGTGGCAAGGCGTGGCCTTGGGCCAAGCCATCCGATTTGAAGGCGGTCGATGGCGTTACCCTGCGCCTCTACGAAGGGGAAACCCTCGGCGTGGTGGGTGAATCCGGCTGCGGCAAATCGACCTTTGCCCGCGCCATCATCGGTCTGGTACCGGCCACCGATGGCAAGGTGGTGTGGCTGGGTGACGACCTTACCAAGCTAGATCAGAATGCCCTGCGCGAGAAGCGCAAAGAGATCCAGATGATCTTCCAGGACCCGCTGGCTTCTCTGAACCCGCGCATGACCATCGGCGACATCATCGCCGAGCCGCTCATCACCTTCTACCCCAACCTGCCACGGGAAGAGGTGAAAGAGAAGGTGCGCGCCATGATGAGCAAGGTGGGGTTGTTGCCCAACCTGGTCAACCGCTATCCGCACGAGTTCTCCGGCGGCCAGTGCCAGCGGATCGGTATCGCCCGGGCACTGATCCTCGAGCCCAAGATGATCATCTGTGACGAGCCGGTGTCGGCGCTTGACGTCTCCATTCAGGCGCAGGTGGTCAACCTGCTCAAATCCCTGCAAAAGGAGATGGGGCTGTCGCTCATCTTCATCGCCCACGATCTGTCTGTGGTCAAACATATCTCCGATCGGGTGCTGGTGATGTATCTGGGCAACGCCGTCGAGTTGGGGACCCGCAAGGAGATCTTCGCCAATCCGCTGCATCCCTACACCAAGGCGCTGATGTCTGCGGTGCCAATCCCGGACCCTGAGCTGGAGCGCAACAAGGTGATCCAGATCCTGGAGGGGGACTTGCCATCGCCAATGAATCCGCCGTCAGGCTGCGTGTTCCGCACCCGCTGCCCGGTGGCTGGCCCCGAGTGCGCCAAGACCCGCCCCGTGCTGGAGGGGAACTTCGATCACGCGGTCTCCTGCCTCAAGGTCGACCCGCTCTGATGGGGATGTGTTGAACCTGCTTGCGGGGCTCCTTGATGGGGCCCCGATTTATTTCTGGCGGTAGTGAAGATGCCTCTTGGCGTTATCTTTTACCGCTGCTACTATCCGCGCAACAAGGGGAGTAACTTCTCGCCGATTTGTCGTCATTACGGTGCACCCATTTCCTGCAGTGCACCCGGCAGCCGGGCAGTCGATGCAAATCAGCTGTAAGTGAGACCTTGCCGAGAGGCAAGGTGTATCTGCTCCAAACGCAAACCCACTGCCTCCCGGTCGTGGGTTTTGTTGTTTTTGGGAGAAGTGAACATGGGTGAATGGTGGATGTGGACCGGTTTCTTCAGCATAGTGCTGGTCCTGTTATGGATAGACATACGCTTTGTCGGTGGCGGTAAGTCACACAAGGTATCTCTCAAAGAGGCGGGCATCTGGTCACTTATCTGGATCAGCGTGGCCCTGCTCTTCAACCTGGCTATCTGGCTTTGGCTGGATCACAGCGCGGGCCGTGAGATTGCCAACCAGAAGGGGTTGGAGTTCCTCACCGGCTACCTCATCGAGAAAGCGCTTGCGGTGGACAACGTCTTCGTCTGGCTGATGCTGTTTAGCTACTTTGCCATTCCGGCCGAGCTGCAGCGCCGGGTGCTGCTGTACGGGGTACTGGGTGCCATCGTGATGCGGGCTGGCATGGTATTCGCCGGTAGCTGGCTCATCGAGCAGTTCCACTGGATCCTCTATCTGTTCGGCGCCTTCCTGCTGCTGACCGGTGCCAAGATGCTGTGGGCGGCCGACAAGGAGCCTGATCTCGCCAACAATCCGCTGCTGGGCTGGATGCGCCGTCGCTTCAAGGTGACCGAGACCCTGGAGGGGGAGAAGTTCTTCGTCTGGCGTGACGGTGTGCGCTATGCCACCCCGCTGCTGCTCATTCTGGTTCTGGTGGAGGTGAGCGATCTCATCTTCGCGGTGGACAGTATCCCGGCCATCTTCGCGGTGACCACGGATCCCTTCATCGTGCTGACCTCCAACATCTTCGCCATCATGGGTCTGCGTGCCATGTACTTCCTGCTGGCCGGTGTGGCTGATCGCTTCGCCCTGCTCAAATACGGTCTGGCGCTGATCCTGATGTTTATCGGGGTCAAGATGCTGCTGCTGGATATCTTCAAGATCCCGACTGGCATAGCACTGGGCGTAGTCGCGTTGATCCTGCTGGCATCCATGGGGCTGAGTCTGTTTGTGACCCGTAAAAAGGCCGCTTGAGCGCGGCAGACAATGAAGCAATAACAACAAGGGCTCCCGCGGGAGCCCTTTTTCATATCGCGTGATCAGCGTTTGATCTTCTTGGGGTTGGTGTAGCCCCAGATGGTGTACATGTCCGCCAGCAGGGCGCCGTTGTACTCCTCCAGATCCGCCTGTTTCACTTCGGCGTCACCCTGACGGCCAAACAGCACCACCTCGTCACCGGGTTTCACACCCTTCAGGTCGGTCACGTCCACCATGATGGTGTTCATGGAGGTCTTGCCGACCACCGGCACCTTCTGACCCTGGATCAGCACATAGGCCTTGTTGCTGAGGGCGCGGCGATAGCCATCGGAGTAGCCCAGCGGCAGGTTGGCGAGCCAGGAGTCACGCTTGAGAGTAAAGGTGCGGTCATAACCGACGGTGTTGCCCGCGGCATAGTGGTTGACCGAGGCGACCTGGGTCTTGAATGCCATCACCCGCTTGTACTCGGTGTGGGAGGGGATGGAGTCACCGTAGAGCAGGCCGCCCGGGCGCACCATGTCGAAGTAGGCGTCCGGCACGGCCAGGGTGGTGAAGGAGTTGGCGGCGTGGATGGTGATCTTGCTGCGATCCAGCTTGCCCGCTTCCAGTAGCCACTGGGAGTCCAGTTTGAACTGGGCCAGCCCCATCTTGACGTCCTCTTTCTCCTCAACCGGGAAGTGGGTCATGATGCCGACCGGGGTGATCCCCTTTAGCTTGAGCATGGCCAGCGCATCCTGCTTGGCATCGGCCAGACGCAGGTCGATGCCGTTGCGGCTCATGCCGGCGGAGTTGAGCGCGATATGCACCGGAATGGTGGTGTGGTGGCGCTGGGCGATATCGGCGATACCCTGGGCACTGACCAGACTGCCGATCAGCTCCTCCATCTTGTAGGGCAGGGCCTGCTCTACTTCATCCGGGGTGGCAGCACGCACCCGCATCAGACGGCCGGTAAAGCCCTTCTCGCGGGCGACGCGCGCCTCTTCGTTGCTGGCGATGCCGATGCAGGGGATATTGGCCTTGACCACGGAGGGGACCAGCAGGTCGATGCCATGACCATAAGCGTCGGCCTTCATGATGGCGCAGATCTGCGGGCCTTTGTCACCGAGACGATCCTTGAGGGTCTGGATATTGTGTTCAAAGGCGCCCAGATCCACTTCCAACCAGGCGTTGCTGGCGGTTTGCTCCTGGCCGTTTCGATGATCCGTCGCAAGGGGCAGATAGGGAGCCGCAACGGCTTGGCCCGCGAGCAGGCCGAAGATCAGGGTAGCCAGCAGAGTTTTCTTGTGCATGGTGATTCCTTTTTGTTGTTCGCGTTGGATAGTTTGGACGGGGTCGGCCACATTGGTGGTGGTTTAACCACAACTTGTTGTTATTATTATGATCTTTGTCACTCTCAACAGGTGCTGACTGGTTGGGAGTCTACCGCAACACGGGTTCGGCCGACACTCGTCAGGGGAAGAAAATGGTCAATCTTGAGTTACGTTTTCCACCACCGCTGATCTTCCTGCTCTGTGCAGGGGCCATGTGGTGGCTAAGAGGGGAGAGCCAGCCCGGTATCTGGGCAATGACGCTGATGGCTGTGCTGGTCGTGGCGGGGGCCATCATGGGCTTTGGGGCCCTGCAACGGTTTCGTCACCACCAGACCACGGTCAGCCCCACCAAACCGCAGCACACCAGCCGTCTGGTGACCTGTGGCGTCTATCGTGTCAGCCGCAATCCCATGTATCTGGGCTTGCTCTGCTGGCTGGCCGCCTGGGGCTGTTATCTCGGCGGGATGTGGGTCTGGGTTGGGCCAATCGTGCTGGTGGCCTGGTTAACTCGCTTTCAGATCATGCCGGAGGAGCGGCTGCTAAGCGCCCGCTTTGGTGACGAGTATGTGGCGTATTGCCAGCGCGTTCGCCGTTGGTGTTAAGTGGTCTGGAAGACACTTTGCGAAAGTGTGAGAGGGAGATAATGCCCCCGTGCCTGTTGAGGCACGGGAGGGAGCGATCAGAAGAGATCGTCCTTTTCATCCTTTGTTGGCTCCAGACTCCAGCCGGTGGCATCACTGCTGCTGGCTATCTGTCCCTTCTCCTTCCACAGCTTGATCTTGAGGCGCAGGTTGTTGGCCGAATCGGCGTTCTTCACCGCCTCTTCTTCCTCAATTACCCCTTCCACCACCAGATCAAACAGGGCACTGTCGAAGGTGACCATGCCGAGGGCCTTGGATTTCTCCATCACCTCTTTGAGGCCGCCAAATTCGCCGCGCTTGATCATGTCGCGGATGGTGTGGGTGCCGAGCATGATCTCCACTGCGGCCCGGCGGCCGCCATCGGTGGTTTTCACCAGCCGCTGAGAGACAAAGGCCTTGAGGTTGTTGCCCAGATCGTTGAGCAGCTGTGGGCGGCGCTCTTCCGGGAAGAAGTTGATGATGCGATCCAGCGCCTGGTTGGCATTGTTGGCGTGCAGGGTGGAGATGGCAAGGTGGCCGGTTTCGGAGAAGGCCAGCGCATGCTCCATGGTCTCGCGATCGCGAATTTCGCCGATAAGAATGACGTCCGGCGCCTGACGCAGGGTGTTTTTCAGGGCGGCGTGGAAGCTGCGGGTATCCACGCCAACCTCCCGCTGGTTGATGATGCTCTTGCGGTGGCGATGAACGAACTCCACCGGATCCTCGATGGTAATGATGTGCCCGCCGCTGTTGCGGTTGCGGTGGTCGATAAGCGCCGCCAGCGAGGTAGATTTACCCGAGCCGGTACCGCCGACAAACAGTACCAGACCGCGTTTCTCCATGATGGTGTCGAGCAGCACAGGCGGGAGTTTGAGATCTTCAAAGCGGGGGATGTCGGTCTTGATGTTGCGGGCCACCAAAGAGACTTCGTTGCGCTGCTTGAAGATGTTGACCCGAAAGCGGCCGATCTGGGGCAGGGAGATGGCGAGGTTCATCTCCAACTCCTTCTCGAACTGCTGCTTCTGCTCGCCATCCATGATCTCGGCGGCGATCCGCGCCACTTCACCCGGTTCCAGCGGCGTTTCGTTGAGGGGGCGCAGGCCGCCGTTAAATTTGGCGCAGGGGGGCGCGCCGGTCGACAGATAGAGGTCTGAGCCATCCTGCTTAGCCAGGATCTGTAACATGTCTCGCAATTCCATTTTTTTGCCTCGTCGATCAATGAGATGCCATGAGCGGGATGATATTGAGTGTACAGCCTCAGGCGCCGGTCAGTTTCTCGCGAAAGACAAAAAAGACCGCACCGAGAATGCAGAGCCCTGCCCAGAGATAGTCCCATTTCAGTTCTTCTTTGAGATAGAAGATAGAGAAGGGGACGAATACGGTGAGTGTGATCACTTCTTGCAGGATTTTCAGTTGGCCCACGCTCATCACCGTATGGCCGATGCGGTTGGCGGGCACTTGTAGCAGGTATTCGAACAGAGCGATACCCCAGCTCACCAGGGCGGCAATGATCCAGGGTTTATGGTTCATGCTCTTGAGGTGAGCGTACCAGGCGAAGGTCATAAAGACGTTGCTGCAGAGCAGCAGACCGATACTGGTGAAAATCGGGTTCATAGGGTTCTCCTTGAAAATCCGGCGCATTTTATCCCTGAACCACGGGTTTTCATACGTGGTGCGGGAGGGTATTTTTAACCAACAGGATAAGCCGTGCGAGGTATGCGACGGGATGGGCAAGTTATGCGGGATTGTGTTGTTACTGTTATTTGCCATGCCGGTGTGTGCGACCCCGACGCTGACGGTGGCCACTGATCTGTGGCCGCCATTTCGCATCCTGCAAGCGGATGGCCGGTTGCAGGGGCTCGACATGGACATCCTGCGCCGGTTGCAACAGGCGAGCGGCATTGAGTTGCAGGTACGGCGGATGCCGTGGGGCAGGGCGCTCAAGCAGATGCAAACCGGTCAGGTCGATCTGATGATTGGCCTCGCCTATACCGCCGAGCGGGCGCAGTTCATCGACTATCTGCAGCCTGCCTACTACAAGTGCTGGCCCGCGTTTTATGGTCAGCCGATCAATGTGGCCCGGATCCACCAATACCGCGATCTGCAGGGGGTGAAGGTGGGCTATGTGCTCAACTCCGCCTACTTTGAGCCCTTCAACTCTGACAGTCGCCTCGACAAGCACGGAGTACCCACCGAAGATCAGCTGCTGCGCATGGTGCAGCGCGGTCACCTGCCGCTGATGATTGGCACCGACTGTCAGGTGGACTATGCCCTGAGTCAGGGAAATGCCAGCCGGATAGGCAAGGCGGACTACCGCCCCGCCACGCCGGTGACCCTCTATCTGGGGATGAGCAAGCACTCACCTCACCAGTCGCTGCGCCAGCCCTTGCTGGTGGCGCTGCAAAATCTGGTGGCCAGCGGCGAGATAAGCGTGATGGCCAAGCGTTACCAGCCTTGACCTTGGGTGGCAAGCCACTGTTATCATGCCTTTTTCCTGCTTCCCCCCGGCGCTGCGACAGGGCCGGGGGGAAGCCTTGTTATTCGGGGATCCTCCTTGTACCTCTCCCTTATCGCCCGCCAGCAGCGCTGGCAGCGGCGCTGGCTCTGTGGCCTGACGCTGCTGACCCTGCTGCTGTTTCTCTTCTCCCTCGTCTGGGGCGAGTTTGTGCTGCTGCCCTGGCAGCCCCTTGGCGATCTCGAACAGCGCATCCTGCTGGAGCTGCGGCTACCCCGTGCCTTGCTGGCCCTCTTGGCCGGCGCAGCCCTTGCCTGTGGCGGTGCCGTATTGCAGGTGATGCTGCACAACCCGGTGGCGGAGCCCGGGCTGCTTGGTGTTTCAAGCGGGGCAGGACTGGCTGCCATGGTAGCGATGGCGGTAGCCAAATCCCTCGGTGTCTATCTGCCCGGCTGGGGGCTGTCACTGGCGGCCTTCGGTGGCGCCCTGCTGGTGACCATGCTGCTCATTCGGCTGGCTCGCCGGGCGCGTCTCGGCCATGCCCGCTTGCTACTGTTTGGGGTGGCTATCGGTATTCTCACCAATGCCGCCATGACCTGGCTGATGTACTTTGCCGACGACGGCTCCTTGCGTGAATTCATGTTCTGGATGATGGGCAGCCTCTCTTACGGCAGCCAGCAGTTTGCCTGGTGGTGGCTGGTGCTGCCGCTCACCCTGTGCTGGCTCTGCTGGCAGGGCAAGGCGCTGCAACAGTTGTTGTTGGGGGAGACCCAGGCCCGCCTGATGGGGATGGATGTCGACAGGATGCGGGTGCGGTTGGTGCTGGCGGTCTGTCTGCTGACCGGTGTGGCGGTGTCGCTGTGCGGCGTGATCGGTTTTGTCGGGTTGGTGGTGCCCCATCTGCTGCGGCTCTGCGGTGGCAGCGATCAGCGCTTTCTGCTGCCTGCCTCGGCGCTTGGCGGCGGGGCCCTGCTGCTGGCGGCCGATCTGGTTGCTCGATCCACCCTGAGCGCGGGGGAGTTGCCTATCGGCGTCATCACCGCCTCGGTGGGGGCGCCGCTCTTTATCTACCTGCTATTGAGGCAAACTGCCGATGGTGCTGCATGAATATCTGCATGATTTGGTCGGGGCGCGCAGTCTCCTTATTTACCCGTTGTTGAGGCAAGATGCCGATGTCACCCGCTGATCCCAAGCCGGTTTCTTCTCGTGCTGCTGCGCCGCTGCTGGAGGCGAGCGCACTAGCCATTGCCGGACGGCTCTCTCCCCTAGATATCCGCTGGCATGGTGGCCAGTTGGTAGCGCTGCTTGGCCCCAATGGCAGTGGCAAGTCGACCCTGCTCGGGGCGCTGGCGGGGATTTTACCCGCCGATGGCACAGTGCTGCTGGGGGGGGGAGTGCTTACTGACATGAGTTGGCCCGAGCTTGCCAAACGGCGCGCCATGCTGCCCCAGCGTCAGCCCCAGCTGTTTCATATTCCGGTGTTTCAGGTGTTGAGCCTGGGGCTCGATGAGATGGTTGCACCTGCCAGACAGAACGAGGCGATAAATGCATTGTGCGAGGCATTGGAGCTGGAAGCTTTGCTGGCTCGTGACTTCAGCCGGTTGTCGGGGGGCGAGCAGCAGCGGGTGCTGATTGCCCGCACCCTGCTGCAGGTGTGGCCGAGCCTCAATCCGACCGGCAAGGTGCTGCTGCTGGACGAGCCGCTGGCGGGGCTCGACCTGCATCACCAGCTGGCGCTATTGCGCTTGCTGAAAACCCTGGCCGGGCAAGGCTTGCTGGTGGTGATCGCCATCCACGATATCAATCTGGCCATCGACTGGGCCGACCGCATTCTCTGCCTGCAAGGGGGCGCGGTGGTGCGCGAAGGGGGTGTCGAGCTGGTGGATGAGGCGCTGCTGGCACAGGTATTCCAGATCCGCACCGACCGCATCGAAGCGGCAGGACGCGTGTGGTTTATGCCCAGTTTGTAAGTAGGGTGTACAGGAAAGAGCGCGCATGTAGGGTCGATTAGCGAAGCGTAATCGGCCGACAGCAAGAAGAAGGGGCCGGTATCAAAAATACTGGCCCCTTTGGTTTTATTCGCAGTTCAAGCCTGTTTGCTCAGGTGCACCTGCGCCGCCTCTGCCAGCATCGCCAGCAGGGTTTCGGAGTCGATCCACGACAGGCAGGCATCTGTGATGCCCTGGCCGAAGGGTGATGTCGCAGTCTTACCGCAGGTTTGCTTTGTTCAACCGCACCAGCGCGGCTTCGGCCTGCATCGCCAGCAGGATTTCGGTGGCGCTCCACGACAGGCAGGCATCTGTGATGCTCTGGCCGAAGGGTGATGTCGCAGTCGTTACCGCAGGTTTGCTTTGTTCAACCGCACCAGCGCGGCTTCGGCCAGCATCGCCAGCAGGGTTTCGGTGTCGCTCCATGACAGGCAGGCATCTGTGATGCTCTGGCCAAAGGTGGCTGCGCAGCCGTTCTCCACATCCTGACGCCCTTCCACCAGGAAGCTTTCTGCCATGATGCCGGCGATGCCGGTACGGCCGCGGCGCAGCTGATCGCAGATATCTTGCGCCACCAGCAGCTGACGGCGGTGATCCTTCATGCTGTTGCCGTGGCTGAAATCGACCACCAGACGCTCCGGCAGGCCCACATCGGCCAGCGCTTCACAGGCTTCATCGACACTGGCGGTGTCGTAGTTGGGTCGGTGGCCGCCACGCAGGATCACATGACCAAAGGGGTTACCGGCGGTGCGGTAAATGGTCATCTTGCCGTCTTTGTCCGGCGAATAGAAGATGTGGCTGTGACGGGCGGCGCGCACCGCATCGATGGCGATGCGGGTATTGCCATCGGTGCCGTTCTTGAAGCCAACCGGGCAGGAGAGGGCCGAAGCCATCTCGCGGTGTACCTGGGATTCGGTGGTACGTGCGCCGATGGCGCCCCAGGTGATGAGGTCGGCAATATACTGGCCGGTCACCATATCGAGGAATTCGGTGGCGGTTGGCATGCCCAGTTCGTTGATATCGACCAGCAGTTTGCGCGCCAGTTTCAGCCCTTCGTTGACATCGAAGCTGCCATCGAGGCGCGGATCGTTGATCAGCCCTTTCCAGCCGACGATGGTGCGCGGCTTCTCGAAGTAGGTGCGCATCACGATGCAGAGGCTCTCTTTATACTGCTCGCGCAGGGCGTTGAGGCGCTGGGCATACTCGCGAGCAGCAGCGGGATCATGAATAGAGCAGGGGCCGACAATGACCAGCAGGCGCTGATCGTCTCCGGCTAGAATGGCTTCCACTTCGCGACGGGCATCCAGCAGATTCTGGGCAATGGTATCGGTGATCGGAAACGCGTGTGCAAGCTCGCTCGGAGTGATCAGTGACTCCAGGCGACGGGTGCGCAATTCATCTGTGTGAATGGACATACAACTCAAGTCTCGAGTGGGTGGTGTCAGCCGCAAGGGGCGAAAAAGCAAAGAGATAAAATAAAGCAAAAGTCCCCTGATTGAAACCTTGGGGGGCTCTGATAGGATGTGAGGCCAAAATCGATTTCAAATGAGGTAGATAGCGTGGCAAAGCCAGGGGCAACCGGGGTCACCCGCATCATCAACGCAACCGGTTACAGCATGAAGGGGCTCAAGTCAGCCTGGATTAACGAGGCGGCTTTTCGGCAGGAGCTGATGCTGATCCTGTTGCTGATGCCACTTGCCTTCTGGCTGGGGGATTCTCTCAACCAGATCCTGCTGCTTATCGTCATCAGTTGGCTGGTGGTGATCGTCGAGATCCTCAACTCCGCCATTGAAGCTGTGGTAGACAGGGTTGGCTCCGAGCATCATGAGCTCTCCGGTCGCGCCAAGGATCTGGGCTCTGCCGCCGTCTTTATCGCGCTGGCCCTTAATGCCCTGGTATGGGGCGCGCTGGTGGGCCGCAACCTGTTGGGATGGTGGTAAGCCACTACGCTGCCTTTGGGTTCTGCTTCATACAAAAGCCCATCATCACGACGGGCTTTTTGCTGCGCAGATAAGGGGCTATCAGTGGAGGATGCGGGCACGGATGGTGCCGTTGATCTCCTTGAGCTTGGCGAGCGCCTTCTCGCTGTGCTCGGTCTCCACGTCGATCACCACGTAACCGATATGGCTGCTGGTTTGCAGGTATTGACCGGCGATGTTGATCCCCTCTTCGGCGAAGATCTGGTTGATCTGGTTCATCACCCCCGGCTGGTTGCGGTGAATGTGCAGCAGGCGGCTGGAGCCCTTGTGGCCCGGCAGCGACACTTCCGGGAAGTTGACGGCGGAGAGGGTAGAGCCGTTGTCGGAGTATTTGACCAGCTTGTTGGCCACTTCCAGCCCGATGTTCTCCTGCGCCTCATGGGTGGTGCCACCGATGTGCGGGGTCAGGATCACGTTCTCCAGCCCACGCAGCGGGCTTTGGAACTCCTCGTCGTTGGACTTGGGCTCGACCGGGAAGACGTCGATGGCGGCGCCGGCAATATGGCCGCTCTTGATGACGTCAGCCAGCGCATCGATATCCACCACGGTACCGCGGGCGGCGTTGATAAAGATGGCGCCCGGTTTCATCATCCGCAGCTGCTCGGCTCCGATCATGTTCTTGGTGGAGGCGGTCTCCGGCACGTGCAGGCTGATGACGTCAGACATATTGAGCAGCTCGACCATGCTCGGCACCTGAATGGCGTTACCCAGCGAGAGCTTGTTCTCGATATCGTAGTAATAAACCTTCATGCCGATGCTCTCGGCGATGATGCCAAGCTGGGTACCGATGTGGCCGTAGCCGATGATGCCGAGCTTCTTGCCGCGCGCTTCCACCGAGCGGTTGGCCAGTTTTTCCCACACGCCGCGATGGCACTTGGCGTTCTTCTCGGGGATGCCGCGCAGCAGCAGCAGGATCTCGCCCAGTACCAGCTCGGCGACCGAGCGGGTGTTGGAGAAGGGGGCGTTGAAGACCGGAATACCGCGGATCTGGGCCGCCTCCAGCTCGACCTGGTTGGTACCGATGCAGAAGCAGCCGATGGCGACCAGCTTGTTGGCGGCGTCGAGCACCTTCTCGGTGATCTGGGTGCGGGAGCGCAGCCCGATGAAATGGACGTCGCGGATCTGCTCGATCAGCTCCTCTTCGGAAAGCGAGGTCTTGAGATACTCCACACTGGTGTAACCTGCGGCACGAAAGGTCTCAACGGTGTTGGGGTGAACCCCCTCCAGCAGCAGAACCTTGATTTTATCCTTGTCCAACGAAAACTTGGCAGTCATGACGATCCCTCTGTATGTGCAAACGTAAGTGCAGATTTGGTGTGCGAAGAAAACCGTAAAGTAGCAAAAACGTTTGGGAGAGGGAATATTTGTGACGAAAGTCAAATTCTTTGAAGTTATCAACGAATGTTGTAAACATCCGTATGCAACTTGTTGAGGGATAAATAAAAACGGCGCCATCAGGCGCCGTCATTTATTCACAGTGCAATGTTTGGGTCATATCCCATCTCGGGGCTCAATCAACGCCGCTGTTGCGTCAGGGCTGGTAGAGTGGCGCTGGCGGGCGAGGGAGGATGCCGCTGCACTGTGCTACCGGTGTCGGGATTACTGGGTAATCACGCCGTCCGGCGTACCGATCAGGACAACATCGGCGCCGCGGGCGGCGAACAGGCCGTTGGTGACCACGCCAACGATGGCGTTCAGTCTCACTTCCAGCGCCTTGGCGTCGGTAATGGCCATGCCTTTCACATCCAGAATGTGGTTGCCGTTGTCGGTGACAACCCCTTCACGCCACACCGGGTTGCCACCCAGTTTGCGAATTTCGCGGGCCACGTATTCGCGGGCCATCGGGATCACTTCCACCGGCAGCGGGAACTGGCCCAGCACGTCGACGGTTTTGGTGTTGTCGATGATGCAGATGAACTTGTCAGCGACGGCGGCAACGATCTTCTCGCGGGTCAGGGCTGCGCCACCACCCTTGATCATGTCGCGGGTTGCGTTGATCTCGTCGGCGCCATCCACATAGACGGAGAGGGCGTCGATCTCGTTGAGATCATATACGGTGATGCCGAAGCCCTTGAGGCGCTCGGTAGAGGCCACGGAGCTGGATACCGCCCCCTTGATCTCGTCCTTCATGGTCGCCAGCGCGTCGATAAAGTGGTTGACGGTAGAGCCGGTGCCCACCCCGACGATGGTGCCGGGAACCACATACTTGAGCGCAGCCCAACCGGCCGCCTTCTTCATTTCATCTTGAGTCATGATCGTTCCTTAAGAAAAAAGCGGGCGCATTATATCCAACCCGGTACCCCGTCGCGACCTTGTTGCTCACGTTCCTGGGCAAAAAGAGGGACTTTGTAAATCGTTTGCCTGTTTATTCTGCGTTTGCGCACACAAAGCAGGGGCTGCCTGCCAAAAACAGCCTATTCAAAGCGCCAGCAGTGGCTCGGGGTGATGATCTGGGGCAGCGGCACATCCCACTCCTCTTGCGGAACCGCATCCACCTGCTGGCAGTCGTGGGCAATGCCGAGTGGCTTGGGCCCCAGCTTGTGCTCATGCCAGATGGCGAGGGTGCGATCGTAGTAGCCGCCCCCCATGCCAAGGCGATTGCCCTGGGCATCGAAGGCGACCAGCGGGGTGCAGATAAGATCGAGCGTGCTGTGGGGCACCACCTGCAGGATATCCAGCTCCGGCTCTTCGATGCCGTAGCGGTTGCGCACCATGGGGCTGGTGGCGGTATAGCGCAAAAAGAGCAGGTGACCCGGGGTAAAGGGGTGGAGCACCGGCAGGTAGACCTCTTTGTGCTGGGCCCACAGCCAATGGATGGTGGGCAAGGGGTTGATCTCCCCGTCATTGGCCAGATAGAGGGCAATGCGTTTGGCGGCGAGGATCTCGGGGTGTTGCTTGAACTGGGCCAGCAGCTGTTGGGCCGCCGCCTGCTGCTCGGCCGGACTCAGATTTTTGCGGCGTTGACGAACCAGTTGGCGCAGGGATTGACGTTCGGGTTGGGACTCATGCATGGGGAACCTCTGGTATAGCTGCGCATCGATGGCTTGAACGCGCTCTACCTTAGCACATTCACTCTTGACGTTAAGGGGGACAGGGGAACTCCCGCCCCGGACGGCTGATGCCCGGGACGATGGGATTAATGCTGGCGGGTCCGATAGTGAGTCAACAAGGGCCAGGGTGTGGCCCCTGTTGACAGCATGTCGGCGCGCCAGCGTCTGGTCTGTTACTTGTCAGCTTTGCCGCGCATCTGGTGCTTCACAAACACTGCAATGAGTGCCGCTACCGCGAGTGCCATCGGGTAGAAACTCATGCTCACCACGGCTAGCGGCGACAGGGCGAAGATGGATCCCAGCAGCAGCGCCTGTGCGCCCCAGGGGATCAGACCCTGTACCACGCAGGAGAAGATATCGAGCATGGAGGCGGCGCGTCGCGGGGTGACACCGTGGTGTTCGGCCAGATCCCGGGCCACCTTGCTGGCGACGATAATAGCCACCGTGTTGTTGGCGGTGCAGAGGTTGGTGAGGCTCACCACCCCGGCGATGCCGAGCTCGGCGGCTTTCTCGTTCTGTTCACCATTGTGCTCGCGAGTGAAACGGGCAATCAGGGCGCTGATGCGCTCACTGATCCAGGCCAGACCACCCTGACGCTCCATCAGGGCGCCGAGACCGCCGATCAGCATGGAGAGCAGGAAGATCTCCTGCATGCCGGTAAAGCCCTGATAGATATCCTTGCTGAACTGACCGATGGCGTAGCCGTTGATCATGCCCACCACTCCGGCGGCCAGAATGCCGATCCCCAGCACCACAAACACATTCACTCCGGCGAGCGCCAGCCCCAGGATCAGCAGATAAGGCATCACCTTGAACAGCTCGATGGCGCTGCCGCTGGCAGGGGATTCACCCACTGAGCCCAGGGTCAGATAGAGCAGGATCACCGCGATGGCGGCAGGGGCCGCAATCTTGAAGTTCTCGCGGAACTTGTCCTTCATCTCGCACCCCTGACTGCGGGTTGCTGCTATGGTGGTGTCGGAGATGATGGAGAGGTTATCGCCAAACATGGCGCCGGAGAGAATGGTGCCTGCCATCAGTACCGGATCGATACCGGCCGCCTGCGCCACGCCCAGCGCGACCGGCGCCACGGCACCTATGGTGCCCATGGAGGTGCCCATAGCGGTAGCAATAAAGGCAGAGATGAGGAACAGCCCGGGCAACAGCGCCCAGCCAGGGATGAGCGACAGGCCCAGCGCCACGGTGGCATCAACCCCGCCGGTGGCCTTGGCCACGCTGGCAAAGGCGCCCGCCAGCAGATAGATAAGGCACATCGCCATGATATTGCTGTGGCCGACCCCCTTGAAGAAGGTCTCCAGATTGCTGTTGAAGCTCTCTTTGCCAAGCAGCAGGGCGAGCATCACCGCAGGCAGGGCAGCAACCGGAGCGGGCAGCTGATAGAAGGCGAACTCGACCCCCTGCAGGGTCAGCCAGGTACCGGTACCGATAAAGAGTGCGAGAAAAACCAGAAGTGGCAGCAAGGCCCTGGCACTGGGTTGAGTCTGGATCATGTGTTCCTCTGAAATTGAACAATGACCTCCTGTCATAAACTGCTTTGTACCTGTATCGGATAGGGATAGGGGGAAAACAGGGCGGGCATCCTGCCGCATTGGGGTGCCCACAGTAGTGAGTCAACCCCACAAGGTCAAGATAGACGTCCAGATGGATAGGTGTTTTTATCTTTCGATTTTGTCACTCTGACTAAATCCGTTAAATGTTCGGATTAAATTAAATATTTTCGTTTATTTGTCGGTTGTCTCTGCTGGCTCACTGTGGGCTTTTCAAAGCTGGCACAGGCTGGTAAAACGGTCTCTTTCCATAATTAAAAGAGATGAGAGGGTGGAGATGGACAATCCGATCCGTGTGGCTGTGATGGGCTGTAATGGTCGTATGGGCAAGGTGCTGCTGGAGGCCATCACCAACACCGATGGCGTGGTGGTTGGTGCTGCGCTGGAGCGGCCGGGCTCGGCGGTGATCGGTCTTGATGCCGGTGAGCTCAATGGGCTGGGCCATCTGGGTGTGGCCATCAGTGACAGTCTTGACAAGGTGCGTGACGAGTTTGATCTTATCATCGACTTCACCCGCCCCGAGGTGACCCTGGCCAATCTGGCCTTTGCGCTGGCCCACCACAAGCAGATGGTGATCGGCACCACCGGTTTTGATGATGCAGGCAAGGCCGCCCTGAAAGAGGCGGGCAAGCAGATCGGTATCGTGTTCGCCTCCAACTACTCGGTCGGGGTCAACCTGGTGTTCAAGTTGCTGGAGCAGGCCGCCAAGGTGATGGGGGATTACACCGACATCGAGATCATCGAGGGCCACCATCGCCACAAGGTGGATGCGCCATCCGGTACTGCGCTCTCCATGGGGGAAGTGGTCGCCAAAACCCTGGGCCGGGATCTCAAGGAGTGCGCCGTCTATGGCCGCGAGGGGATCACTGGCGAGCGGGATCGCAACACTATCGGCTTTGCCACCATTCGTGCCGGCGATCTGGTGGGGGAGCATACCGTCATGTTTGCCGATATCGGCGAGCGGGTGGAGATCAGCCACAAGGCTTCCAGCCGCCTGACCTTCGCCAACGGTGCTGTGCGGGCGGGCAAGTGGCTTGGTCAGCAGGGTGCCGGTCTTTATGACATGCAGGATGTGCTCAATCTCAAGTGATGCCTCTGTGCGGCACTTTCGTACTACTGCTACCCAGTGAAAAACCCCGGCTTGCCGGGGTTTTTGCTGTCAGTTAGCCAGAGTTTGTGTAAAAAGACACGCTGCCTGCAATTTTTATCTGAATGCCTTATAAATCACACTATTGTGTTATCCACCAGATTTTCCCTTCCTGAATGTCATCACCAGGTAACAGATTTGAGCATCTTTATGGCGGATTAAGCCATTTTTTTACACGGAATCGGAAAGACTAAAAATTCAAACACTGAAAAACGTTTTCCATTTTTCACGTTCACTCTTGTCATCGTAAAAGCGTTAAATTTGTCATTAATGTTTTTTGTGTAAAAATAAAAGTCATTGTTTTAATTGCTTTTTTTGTTTGTTTTTGTCGCTATTGCTGGCTTGGTGTCATCTTTTGGTGGTGGTTTTTCCTTTTCTTTCACGGGAGGGGGTTGCAAAGCGATTAAGTGCATAGATAATGGGTAATGTTGCTTTTTTATTGAATTTAGATGCATTTCATCTGAGAAAAGACGTTGAAATGCCACTTTTTTTAAGTAGAATGCGCCCAATTTGCCAGAAATCTGCCGGGTTCGAGTCCTGTCCAAGACCGGAACCGAGCCCGCAACACCCAGGTAAATTGCTGAATTTAAAGCTAAATAACTGGAGGTTGTCTTGAATCACACTGCATTGCTAGTGCTGGAAGATGGAACTGTATTCAAAGGCGTGTCGATAGGCGCCGAGGGATGTTCCGTTGGTGAAGTGGTTTTCAATACGTCGATGACGGGCTATCAGGAAATCCTCACCGATCCCTCTTATTCCCGTCAGATAGTCACCCTCACTTACCCCCATATAGGCAACACCGGCACCAACAGCGAAGATGAAGAGTCCAGTCAGATCCATGCTCAGGGATTGATCATCCGGGACCTTCCGATACTTGCCTCCAATTTCCGCAATCAGCAATCCCTCTCCGAATACCTCAAGTCTCACAACATCGTTGGCATCGCCGACATCGACACCCGTAAACTGACCCGCATCCTGCGCGAGAAAGGCGCTCAGGCTGGCTGCATTTTGGCCGGGAAACAGGTCGATGAAGCCTATGCTCTCGAACAGGCCCGCGCCTTCCCCGGTCTGAAGGGGATGGATCTGGCCAAAGAGGTAACGGTTGGTGAAGCGTACAACTGGACCGAAGGGAGCTGGCAGCTTGGCAAGGGGCACGTCACCCCGGATGCCGACCAGCTGAAGTACCACGTGGTAGCCTATGACTTTGGCGTCAAGCGCAACATCCTGCGGATGCTGGTTGACCGTGGCTGCCGCCTGACCGTGGTACCGGCCAAGACCCCGGCCGCCGAGGTACTGGCGATGAACCCGGATGGCATCTTCCTCTCCAACGGCCCCGGCGACCCCGAGCCGTGCGACTACGCCATCGAGGCCATCAAGGCTTTCCTTAATACCAGCACGCCGGTATTCGGCATCTGTCTGGGTCACCAGCTGCTGGGTCTGGCCTCCGGTGCTAAGACCGTCAAGATGAAGTTTGGCCACCACGGCGCCAACCATCCGGTGAAGAGCCTTGATGACAACACCGTCATGATCACCGCTCAGAACCACGGCTTTGCGGTAGACGAGAACAGCCTGCCGGATTGCCTGCGCGCCACCCACGTCTCCCTGTTTGATGGTTCCCTGCAAGGTATCCATCGCACCGACCGTCCGGCCTTCAGCTTCCAGGGGCACCCCGAAGCGAGCCCGGGTCCGCACGACTGTGCCGGTCTTTTTGACCACTTTATTGAATTGATTAAGCAGTATCGCGCCTAAGAAATAGAGGAAAGAGTTTCATGCCAAAACGTAACGACCTTCAGAGCATCCTGATCCTCGGCGCCGGCCCCATCGTCATCGGCCAAGCCTGCGAATTTGACTACTCCGGCGCCCAGGCGTGCAAAGCCCTGCGCGAGGAGGGCTACCGCGTCATTCTGGTCAACTCCAACCCGGCCACTATCATGACCGACCCGGAGATGGCAGACGCCACCTACATCGAGCCCATCACCTGGGAAGTGGTGCGCGAAATCATCAAGAAAGAGCGCCCGGACGCCATCCTGCCCACTATGGGCGGCCAGACTGCGCTCAACTGCGCACTGGCGCTGGAGAAGCATGGCGTGCTGGCCGAGTTCGGTGTCGAGATGATCGGTGCCACCGCCGACGCCATCGACAAGGCCGAAGACCGCTCCCGCTTTGACAAGGCGATGCGCAGCATCGGCCTGGAGTGCCCGCGTGCCGGCATCGCCCACAACATGGAAGAGGCGTGGGGCGTGCAACAGATGGTTGGCTTCCCCTGCATCATCCGTCCCTCCTTTACCATGGGTGGCTCCGGTGGCGGCATCGCCTACAACACCGAAGAGTTCGTCGAGATCTGCGAGCGCGGTCTGGACTTGTCGCCGACCAAAGAGCTGCTCATCGACGAGTCGCTGATTGGCTGGAAAGAGTACGAGATGGAGGTGGTGCGGGATCGCAACGACAACTGCATCATCGTCTGCGCCATCGAAAACTTCGACCCCATGGGTATCCACACCGGTGACTCCATCACGGTCGCGCCAGCCCAGACGCTGACCGACAAGGAGTACCAGCTGATGCGCAACGCCTCCATGGCGGTGCTGCGCGAAATCGGTGTCGAGACCGGCGGCTCCAACGTCCAGTTCGGCATCAACCCGAAAGATGGCCGCATGGTCATCATCGAGATGAACCCGCGGGTGTCGCGCTCCTCTGCGCTGGCCTCCAAGGCGACCGGTTTCCCCATCGCCAAGATCGCAGCCAAGCTCGCCATCGGTTACACCCTCGACGAGCTGATGAACGACATCACCGGCGGTCGCACTCCGGCCTCCTTCGAGCCGGCCATCGACTACGTGGTGACCAAGGTGCCACGCTTCAACTTCGAGAAGTTCGCCGGTGCCAACGACCGTCTGACGACCCAGATGAAGTCGGTCGGTGAAGTGATGGCTATCGGCCGTAACTTCCAGGAGTCCCTGCACAAGGCGTTGCGCAGCCTCGAGACCGGTAAGACCGGCTTCGACCCCATGGTGGATCTGAACGCCCCGGACTCCCTGACCCGCATCCGTCACGAGCTGCAGGATGCCGGTGCCGAGCGTATCTTCTACATCGCCGACGCCTTCCGCGCCGGCCTCTCCATGGACGGCATCTTCAAGCTGACCAAGATTGACCCCTGGTTCCTGGTGCAGATTGAAGAGCTGGTGAAGCTGGAAGAAGAGGTGAAAGAGCGTGGCATGGCCGGTCTCGATGCCGACTTCCTGCGCGCCCTCAAGCGCAAGGGCTTTGCCGATGCGCGTCTGGCCAAGATCCTCGGTGTGGCCGAAGGGGAGGTGCGCAAGCTGCGTGCCCGCCACAACATCTTCCCAGTCTACAAGCGGGTCGATACCTGCGCCGCCGAGTTCGCTACCAACACCGCCTACATGTACTCCAGCTATGACGAGGAGTGCGAAGCCAACCCCACCGACCGCGACAAGATCATGGTCATCGGTGGCGGCCCGAACCGCATCGGTCAGGGCATCGAGTTCGACTACTGCTGCGTACACGCGGCGCTGGCCCTGCGCGAAGACGGTTACGAGACCATCATGGTCAACTGCAACCCGGAGACCGTCTCCACCGATTACGACACCTCGGATCGCCTCTACTTCGAGCCGGTGACCCTGGAAGATGTGCTGGAAATCGTGCGCATCGAGAAACCCAAGGGCGTTATCGTCCAGTACGGCGGCCAGACCCCGCTGAAGCTTGCACGGGCATTGGAAGCCAACGGCGTGCCGATTATCGGTACCAGCCCGGATGCCATCGACCGCGCCGAAGACCGCGAGCGCTTCCAGTCTGCCGTCGAGCGCCTCGGTCTCAAGCAGCCGGAAAACGGCACCGTCACCGCGCTGGAGCAGGCGGTTGTGGTGGCCGAGCGCATCACCTACCCGCTGGTGGTTCGCCCCTCCTACGTGCTGGGTGGCCGCGCCATGGAGATCGTCTACGACGAGACCGACCTGCGTCGCTACTTCGCCGAGGCGGTGAGCGTCTCCAACGAATCGCCGGTACTGCTGGACCGCTTCCTGGACGATGCCACCGAGCTGGACGTGGATGCCATTTGCGACGGTACCGATGTGGTTATCGGCGGCATCATGGAGCACATCGAGCAGGCCGGTATCCACTCCGGTGACTCCGGTTGCTCCCTGCCGCCCTACACCCTGTCCAAGAAGATTCAGGACGAGATCCGCGAGCAGGTGCGCAAGCTGGCGCTGGAGCTCGGTGTTATCGGCCTGATGAACGTGCAGTTCGCGGTCAAGGGCAATGACATCTACCTCATCGAGGTGAACCCGCGTGCCGCCCGTACCGTGCCGTTCGTCTCCAAGGCGACCGGTGCGCCGCTGGCCAAGATTGCCGCCCGCGTGATGGCCGGTCAGAGCCTGAAAGAGCAGGGCTTTACCAAAGAGATCATCCCGCCCTACTACTCGGTGAAAGAGGTGGTACTGCCGTTCGCCAAGTTCCCGGGGGTTGACCCGCTGCTGGGGCCGGAGATGCGCTCCACCGGTGAGGTGATGGGGGTGGGCAGCAGCTTTGCCGAGGCTTATGCCAAGGCGCAGCTGGGTGCCAACCACGCCGTACCGAAAGAGGGCCGTGCTCTCTTGTCAGTGCGTCACAGCGACAAGGCACAGGTGGTCGATTTGGCCGCCAAGCTGCTGGAGCTGGGTTACGAGCTCGACGCCACCCACGGCACCGCTGTCGCGCTGGGCGAGGCGAGCATCAACCCGCGTCTGGTCAACAAGGTGCACGAAGGTCGCCCGCACATTCTCGACCGCATCAAGAATGGCGAGTACACCTACATCGTCAACACCGCCGAAGGGCGGGTGGCCATCGAGGACTCCAAGCAGCTGCGCCGCGCGGCCCTGCAGAACAAGGTGGCGTATACCACCACCATGAACGAGGCATTCGCGACCTGCATGGCCATCAGTGTGGATGCCACTGCCAGCGTCAACTCGGTGCAGGAGTTGCACGAGCGGGTGAACAACCGCTAACGCTCTGCGCGCGAGCCATGCTCGCTCCGCATAGATGACAAGCCCCCGCCAGTAATGGCGGGGGCTTTTTTATAACGACGGGGTGGGTGCTGCGAGGACTGGACTTATGGGGCGAAGAGCGTAACTACCGTAAATCAGGCTGCGGCTTGCGACTGCGTGGACGGGGCAGGGCATGCCACAGCTTGCGGGCCGTGACCAGAAAGGGGCGCAGGATCAGCGCGCTCAGGCGGCTGTAGCGCACATTGTCTTTCGGGCCGACCCCGAAGGTGAGGGGCTCTGGCTGGTGGTTGGTGACGTAAAGAGTGCCGAACCACCAATCCCACAGCGACAGGTTGATCCCGAAGTTGTGGTTGAAGTGGCGGGGATCCCGGCTGTGGTGGATCTGATGCTGGGCCGGGCTGTTGAAGATATGCTCCAGCCGCGGGCCAAACGACAGCCAGATATGGCTATGGCGCAAATTGGCGGCCAGCGAGTTGAAGATCAGCACCAGATAGCCCACCCCAAACAGTGTGTAGGGGCGCACGGTTCCTCCGCACAGCCAGTAGAAGGCACCGGAGTAGAGGGAGAGAGCGCTCCCCTTGAGCAGGATTTCAGCGAGCTTCTCCACCAGATGAATGCGGCTGGCGGTCGGCGGTACCAGCACGGTGGCGCTGTGGTGCACCTTGTGAAACTCCCACAGCCAGCGGCTGTGAAAGAGACGGTGCAGCCAGTAGTGGACGAAATCGCTGACCAGAAATACCCCGAGACCGTAAAGCATCATCAGCCAGCTAGCCTCGGCCAGACGGGGACGCTCCCCCCACAGACGGGTGAGCGCGGAGGTAATATCCGTTGCCTGCAAAAGCCAGGGGTTGAGCAGGGTCAGGAGCGGCACGATCAGGGCCACATGGAGCAGGGCACGCACCAGATAATACTGATAATCGAGCAGGGCGGAGGGATGCAGCCAGATGGCACGGCCGCCGAGAAAACCGGCGAAACTGCCCGCTGCGGGGCCTTGCTGGTGCCGGCGCACACGGTAGAGGAGGTAGGCAATGAGGCCGGATATCAGCAGAAAGGGGAGGCCCAGCCGCCCGTTGAAGTCAAGCAGTCCGGTCAGGCAGTGCCAGATCGGAGTGAGCAGCCACTGCTGCACGTAAGCAAAGAGATGGGCGAGCGTATCCATAGGGTCCATACCGTGAGCATCCTGGCGGCGGCATTCTAAATGTAAACAACTCTCGATAAAAGCCCATGTCTGTTGTCGGGTCATACCTGTTATCTGGTCATATCTGGGGGCGCTCCTGTTGCGGCAACCCCTGTCTGGTCAGGAAGAGGGGCGAGGTGATGGGACTTTAGCCTTGTGGATCAATTCTCTACAATGAGCCATCATGTGTGCGCCCGCCGCCTGGCGGGTTTGCCTCCAGCCTCAGTACCGGATATCCGATGACGCTCTCTCTCTTTTCTGTTTCCCCCGCCATGCGCACGCTGGCGCTGCTGATCCCCTTGCTGCTGGCCGGCTGTGCCAGCGATCCCGCTTCTGCCCCGGCGCCTGGCGACACAACGGGCGCAACTACGCCCGCCAAAAAGGCGACCCCGCCAGCCATGCAGCCGCGCAAGCCGGCGGATATGAAGAGCCGCATCGTGAGGTTTCTGCCCCGCCATGTGGTCGACAAGCAGGGGTGGGCCAACGATGTGGTGACGGCGCTCACTACCCAGGGGGTGACAGTCAATGACCACAACGTCTGTACCGTGCTGGCGGTAGCGGAGCAGGAGGCGACCTATCAGGCCGATCCCGTGGTGCCGGGCCTTGGCAAGATCGCCTGGAAGGAGATCAACTCGCGGGCGGCCAAGCTGCTGATCCCCGAGTTTATGGTGCGGGCCGCGCTCTCCATCAACTCGCCGACAGGCAAGAGCTATGCCGAGCGCATCGATGCGCTTCGCACCGAGCGGGAGATGAGCGAAATTTTCGAAGACATGATCAGCATGCTGCCGATGGGCAAGACCCTGTTTGGCAACATGAACCCGGTGCACACCGGCGGCCCGATGCAGGTGAGCATCGCCTTTGCCGAGGCCAATACCCGTGGTTACCCCTATCCGGTCAAGGAGTCCATCCGCCACGAAGTCTTTACCCGTCGCGGCGGTATCTGGTTTGGCACCAAACATATCTTCGGTTATGAGGCGGAGTACCCCGATACCCTCTACCGTTTCGCTGACTTCAACGCCGGCTGGTATGCCAGTCGCAACGCCGCCTTTCAGGCCGCCGTCAGCCGTTTGAGCGGTACCACGCTGGCTCTGGATGGCGATCTGATCCGCTATGACTCCGACCTGCCGGGCAAGACGGAACTCGCGGTCTATACCATTGCCAGCCGGATCAACATGAGTCAGCAGGCGATCCATCAGAGCCTGAAACTCGGCGATACCGCCGAATTTGGCCAGAGCGACCTCTATCATCGCGTGTTCACGCTGGCAGACCAGAAAGCGGGCAAGCGGTTGCCCCGCGCCATCCTGCCGGGCATTCAGCTGAAAAGCCCCAAGATCACCCGCAACCTCACCACCGCCTGGTTTGCCAAGCGGGTGGATGACAGGGAGCAGCGCTGCGTGCGGCAGATGGCGACCATTCGCTAAGAAACACAACAAGGGCGGCCAATTGGCCGCCCTTGTTGTTTCCGATGTTTACCGCTCTTCAGCTTGCCGCGTGATTATCTGCCGGCATTTCGGGTAAGCGCTGCATCCCCAGAACTGTTCCCCCTTGTTGCTGCCACGACGTGCGGTGCGAAGCACCATGGCGTTGCCGCATTTCGGGCAACGCTGCTGGGCGTGACTCGTGTCATGAAGGATGGGGAGCTCCTCTTTTACCATGCTGACGTTATTGCTTGGGGAAGAGGGAATGGCAGGTTGGTTGTGGCGCGCCTTTAGCTGCGCCACATGCTGTTTATGGGTCTGCCAATTGGCGGCCAGTCGTCCCCGCTGGATGGTGTCGATCACTCTGGTGACTTCGGCAGAGGTCAACACCTGCGTGGTTTTACTCTTGATATAGCGAATAAGCCCGCGGTTCATCACGTTATCCGGCATGGGGGTTTTAAAGGTGCAGTCGCCAGTAAAGTAAATAATCGAATGGAGCTGATGATCAGCAAGACCCAGCAAGGATTTGAGCGTCATCAGGTGCAGATAGTTTTGGCGCAGGGGATTTTGAAAGGTATGTCTGCGGCGATAGAGCTGCTGGGTCCAGCTCTTGTGGGCTGGATTGCCAAATATCCACCCCTTGATGTTCTTGGTTTCGATCACAAATAGCCCGAAGCGCGAGATGATCACATGGTCGATCTGGGTAGTGCCCTGCGGGGTTGGCAGCGTCACATCCTTGAGCAGGTGGTACTCCCGCTGGTCGAGAAAAAGCCGGATGCCCAAGTTGATAAATGCCTCCCCAACCATCCCCTTGAACCTGGGCGTTTTGATCAGGGTGGCAATCAACAACAGGGGCAGCAGATACCAGAACTGGCCCAGTAGAATCGCAATAACGGGTGTGAAGTCCATTTCAACGCTGTCGTCTGATGTGCAATGGCAACATGTTAACAGTGGGTTCAACAAGCGTGTGTGATCTATGCCACTACTACTCTGCCAGCGCCTGCATTGTTCTGTTTGTTACCCGGTGACGAGATAGTTCAATCGCAAAACCAGATTGAATTGAACTTTTTTATTCGGTTTTTTAAGTGACTGGTGGGGGGTAGGCTAGTCTCTACTGCGAAGCGAAGGGTTTCGCCGTCATTATGACCACAATGAGGATCTGATAGATGGACAAACACGCTAGCGGGGCCGGTCAGTGCCCCTTTGCCCACGGTGCCAATACCTCTGCCAGCCAGGAGCATCAAGTCTGGTGGCCCAATGCCCTTAACCTCGACATCCTGCACCAGCATGACAGCAAGACCAATCCGATGGATGAGACTTTCGATTATGCCGATGCCTTCAACAGCCTCGATTACGATGCCCTCAAAGCCGATCTGCATGCCCTGATGACCGACAGCCAGCCCTGGTGGCCGGCAGACTGGGGTCACTATGGCGGCCTGATGATCCGCATGGCCTGGCACTCCGCCGGCAGCTATCGCGCTACCGACGGACGCGGCGGTGCCAACACCGGCAACCAGCGCTTCGCTCCCCTCAACAGCTGGCCAGACAACGGCAACCTCGACAAGGCGCGCCGTCTGCTGTGGCCGATCAAACAGAAGTACGGCAACAAGATCTCCTGGGCTGACCTGATGATCCTGGCGGGCAACGTCGCCTATGAATCCATGGGGCTCAAGACCTTCGGCTTTGCCGGTGGCCGCGAGGATATCTGGCATCCGGAAAAAGATGTCTATTGGGGCTCCGAGAAGGAGTGGCTGGCACCGAGCGGTAGCGAAGGGAGCCGTTACAGCGGCGAACGGGATCTGGAGAACCCGCTGGCCGCGGTGATGATGGGGCTGATTTACGTCAACCCGGAAGGGGTGGATGGCAATCCCGATCCCCTGAAAACCGCCCACGACATGCGCGTCACCTTTGCCCGTATGGGGATGAATGACGAAGAGACCGTCGCCCTCACCGCCGGTGGCCACACCGTCGGCAAGGCCCACGGCAACGGCAGCGCAGCCAAACTGGGACCAGCCCCCGAAGGGGCGGATGTGCACGAACAGGGGCTTGGCTGGATCAACCACGAGAGCCGCGGTATCGGCCGTGATACGGTGACCAGCGGGATCGAAGGTGCCTGGACCAGCAACCCGACCCGCTGGGACAACGGCTACTTCAAGATGCTGCTGGGCCACGACTGGTGGCTCAAGAAGAGCCCGGCCGGTGCTTGGCAGTGGGAGCCCGTCGTCATCAAGGAGGAAGATCGTCCGGTGGACGTGGAAGACCCCTCTATCCGTTGCAACCCCATCATGACCGATGCGGACATGGCGCTGCGTTTTGACCCCGTCTATCGGGAGATCTCCGAGCGCTTTGCCGCGGATCAAGCGCTCTTCTCCGACGCCTTTGCCCGCGCCTGGTTCAAGCTTACCCACCGCGACATGGGGCCGCGCAGCCGCTATCTGGGGCCAGAAGTGCCGAGCGAAGTCATGGTGTGGCAGGATCCGGTTCCGGCGGTGGATTACCAGCTCTCTGACAAAGAGGTTAGTGAGATCAAGGCCAAACTGCTGGCCTGCGGCGTGGCGCCAACCGATTTGATCGCCACCGCATGGGACAGTGCCCGCACCTTCCGCGGCTCCGATTATCGCGGTGGTGCCAACGGTGCTCGCATCCGTCTCGCGCCGATGAAAGAGTGGGAAGGCAACGAGCCCGCTCGCCTCGAGAAGGTGCTCAACGCCCTGATCGCCCTGCAGGCCTCCCTGAGCAAGCCGGTCAGCATCGCCGACCTGATTGTGCTGGGGGGCAGCGCAGCGGTGGAGCAGGCGGCCAAACTGGCTGGCGTCGATATCGTCGTTCCCTTTGCGCCGGGCCGCGGCGATGCCAGCGCCGAACAGACCGATGCTGAGTCGTTCGCCTTCCTCGAGCCGGTGCACGACGGTTTCCGCAACTGGCAGAAGGGGCACTACAAGGTGCAGCCGGAGGAGATGCTGCTCGACCGTGCCCAGTTGCTGGGGCTTACCGCCCGCGAGATGACTGTGCTGGTCGGCGGTATGCGGGTGCTTGGCACCAACCATGGCGGGTCGGCCCACGGCGTCTTTACCGACCGGGTCGGTGTGCTCAGCAACGACTTCTTCGTCAACCTGACCGACATGGCCTATAGCTGGCAGCCGACTGGCCGCAACAGTTACCAGATCGTGGATCGCCAGAGTGGTGCGGTGAAGTGGACTGCTACCCGGGTTGATCTGGTGTTTGGCTCCAACTCGGTGCTGCGTGCCTACGCCGAGGTCTATGCCCAGCAAGATGGCAAGGAGAAGTTCGTCCGAGACTTCGTCAAGGCCTGGGTCAAGGTGATGAACAATGACCGTTTCGATCTGAAATAAGTCACTTCAACCCCAATGAGAACGCCAGCCGCAAGGCTGGCGTTTTTTATGGTGGCGGTGATAGCTGCATGATGCGACTCGGAGGATGCCCCTCTGGCAGCCCGGGTTAGAAGCTCATGGCCAGCCCGATGGAATAACCGCTGGTGTTGTGGCTGAACATGTAGCGGGCAACCAGCCGGGTACGGGTGACAATGATGTCGTACTTGCTGCTGTCCAGCTCCAGACCGGCGCCGATGGAGTTGAGGGAGTCAAAGCCAAGCAACCCCCGTTGCTCCCCCAGATATGCGGTATGAGCCCCCTCCAGTACATAGCGCACCGGTCTGTCGAGCAGGGTCCAGTGGAACAGCGGGGCGCGGCGGCGCAGATAGAGGCCGAGGTTCTCCGCCTCGGCGTGACCACGGACGCTGGTCGAGGTGCCGCCAAAGCTCTGCAGGTGCTGATAGGAGTAGCGCAGTTCGGCATCTATGTCCTGGGCCGGTGAAAAGAGTTCGTAATCGAGCATCAGCGAGCCACCCAGCCCGTACATATTGAGCTGACCCCCATCGAGAAAGTCCAGCGAGTAGCCCTTGGTACGATCCAGCAGCCAGTTGCCGATCCGCAGGTCACTGGCCATGGTACCGAGCGAGATGTTGGCTATGGGGCGCAGCACCCAGTGGCCGCCACGCGGATCTTTGTGAAGGGTGACATCCCAGCCGATCCCGCCCGAGGCGGTCAGGCTATTCCACTTGGTCGGTATGGTGCGACTTTCGGTACCATTGCTTATCACAAACTGGGGGTCGTAGCGGCTGTAGCCCAGCGCCCCCTCCAGATAGATGGGCACGGCTTCGCTCAGGGTTGCGCCGCCTCCCAGTTGCCCCATGTTGAGCGCAGAAGATTGGCCAGTGCTGCTGCCGATGTCCAGGTTGCTGGCGGTGATGTCCGGCACCACGCTGAAAGTCATCAGCGAGATCACCGCATTGGCCCGTTTTTGCGCCCAGTCCTCCTCCTGATCGTCAAGGTTGTTACTGGCCGCGAGTGACGCCATGGGCAGGGTCGCCGCGAAGAGGGCGCAACCCAGACGGTAAAGCGGGCAGAGCGGGTGTTTCATGGCTGGATTCCCCAAACAAGCGACCTCCTGTCGCCCTGATCTACTGTAGCGAGTTTCTCTCTGGCTGTCTCGACCTGACCATTGGGCTGGGCTATGGGGGGGCTGCGTGGCCATCTACAGAAAATGGTTGATGCAGCTCATGGTTCTGGCCAATGGCAGATGTCGTCAGCGGCATAAGCGAGCAGGCCGGATATAATCAACGCGTTGATAAAAATGACAGGAGTGCGGGATGAACAGACTCGGATTGGCCGGCAAGATGTTGCTGGCAATTTGCCTGCCGTTATTGGCGCTGCTGTTTTTCGCCAGCCACTACGCATACGACAGATATCGGGTGACCCATGAGATGACGCAAGCCCTGCAGCAGCTGGCTGTGGTCGAACGCAGCGCCCAGTTGGTGCACGAGCTGCAAAAGGAGCGTGGCATGTCGGCGGGGTTTATCGGCTCTGAAGGGCGCAAATTTGCAGATGCCCTGCCACGTCAGCGGCAACAGGTTGATGAAGCCATTCATCGCTTTCAGGGGTTGGAGAGGGGGGTTGCCCACGAGCAGGTGGATCTGGCTTTGCGCGAGTTGATGGGGATCCGCAATCAGGTGGACAAACTGGCCATAGAGGCCCCGCGTCAGGTCGCCTTTTATAGCCAGTTGATTGCTTCTCTGCTCAAGGTCGTGGATGAGATTAGTCTGCGTAGCCAGGATGCCGCTATTGCCTTGCAGACCAATGCCTACGCCGCATTTTTGCAAAACAAGGAGCGTATGGGGATGGAGCGGGCGACCCTCAGCAATGTCTTTGCCAAAGGGAGTTTCACCCCGGCTACCTTGCAGCAATTTATGTCCCTGCTCGCTGCCCAGCAGAGCTATCTGGAGCGTTTTCGCGCCGTGGCAAGCGAGCCGCAGCGACGCCTGCTTGAGCAAATTGAGAAGAGTCCGGTGATGGCAGAAGTCGCGAAATATGAGCAGCTCGCCCTGGGCAAGATGACCGAGGGGAGCTTTGGCGTCGATCCGGAGCGCTGGTTTGCCGTGAGCACCGAGAAGATCGACCAGCTCAAACAGGGCGAAGATCAGCTCTTCCAGCAGTTGTTCGAACGGGTTGAGCAGATGCAGGGAGAGAGTCAGCGCAACTTCTGGTGGGGGGCTATGGCGGTTCTGTGCTGCCTGCTGTTGACTACCCTCATCAGTTGGAAGGTGCTGCGGGATGTGCATCTGGGCTTCGTCGCTCTGCATCGCACCTTTTCACGGCTCGTCAATGAAAATGATCTGACGGTGAGGGTCAACTGGCAATCGGGTGACGAGCTTGGGGCATTGGCGCGGGATCTCAACCACTTTCTGCAGCATCTGGAAGGCTTGTTGCTGGAGGTGCGCCGCTCCTGTGAGATATTGACCCGTAGTGCCAGCAACTCCAGCGAGGTGATTGCCGAAGTGAATGAAGGTGTGGTGCGTGGCGTCGGTCAGGTTGAACTGGTTGCCACCGCCGCAACGGAAATGGCTTCGACGGTGGCCGAAATTGCTCGCAATGCGACCCAGACCTCACTGGCGACCCAGCAGGCCATTGGCCGTGCCCGGCAGGGGGACAAGGAGGTGGATCAGACTATCGCCGCCATCGAGCAGGTGGCCGGTACCCTCGACGAGACCCGGCTGTTGGTCAACAACCTGCATCAGGATACCGAGTCCGCCGTCGAGGCACTCAACCTCATCAAGCAGATCTCCGATCGCACCAATCTGTTGGCCCTCAATGCCGCCATTGAGGCAGCCCGTGCCGGTGAGTCGGGGCGCGGCTTTGCCGTGGTCGCCGATGAGGTACGTTCACTGGCTGCCCGTACCCAGCAGGCGGCAGATGATATCGAACAGATGCTCTCCCGTTTGCGGGCTGGAGCCCGTCAGGCGGTGGTGGCCATGCAGTCGGGCAGCGAGCAGGCGGGCCTCAGCGTCAGTGAAGCGCAGCGGGCGGGTCACGAGCTGACCGACATCGTCAATGAGGTGCGCAAGGTGAGTGACATGACGGCGCAGGTGGCTACCGCAACCGAGCAGCAGCGCTACGTAACGGACGATATCCAGCACAACGTAATGACCATCCGCGAAGTGTACGAGGCCCATCGCCAGCACTCGGTCACCCTGCAGCAGAATAGTGTCGGACTGGATCAGTTGGCACGGGAGCTGGCTGGACGAATTGCCAGCTTCAAGTTGATAGAGAGAGCCTCTCCCCACTGATCCATTTGCGCTAAAGCTTGTCCCTCCCTGGCCGATACCCCTTGTGAGATCGTGTGGAGGGCAAGCAATTGAACGCTTGGGTGTTGGGGTTGGTCAGCATATCCGTGAGTATGCAGTTACAGGCTGGGGTCACCGAATTCGGTGCCGGTCTGGATCAATCCGTCTGGCGTTTGACCTCCGATACCCAGATTGAGTGTCGCCTCGAACACCCGATCCCCAACTGGGGAACGGGGGCCTTTGTCAGCCGCGCCGGGCGCAAGATCAACCTCGACTTTGAGCTCAAGGGCAAGCGGCCACAGGCCCAGACCCAGACGGTGAGCCTTGGCATCATGCCGCCGGTATGGCGCCCAGGGATTGCCGGGCGAGAAGTGAGTCAACTGCGCTTCTATCAGCAGTTCGATGGGCTGGTGGAGGGGCAAACCGCCTGGACCATGCTCGATGAGCTGGAGGGGGGACGAATGCCCACTTTCCAGTATCGGGACTGGTATCGCCAAAACCGTGCGGTGCGAGTATCGCTTTCGTCGGTTAACTTTCGGGTCAAATATCAGGCCTTTATCGACTGCCTGAGCGGGCTCTTGCCCTACAGCTTCAACGACATCGCCTTTAGCGTGCTTACCTACGACAAGAACAGCGATCAGCTCTCCATCTCCTCCAAGCGGCGGCTGGCGATGATCAGCGAGTTTATCAAGGCGGACAAGAGCATCGACGTGGTGGTGATCGATGCCTACAGCGACAGCTATGGCGGCCGCTGGCCGAACCTGAAGCTATCCGAGAAACGGGCCGATGCCATCAAGAAGGTGTTTGTCGATCTGGGGATCGATCCCGGCAAGATCTCGGTGGAGGGGCATGGCGAGAAGCAGCACGTTGCCTCCAACGAAACGGAGCAGGGTCGTGCCAAGAACCGGCGGGTGGTGATCAGCATGGGGCGCAATGGCGAGATCTAGCGCCGTCCCCGGCAAAGAGTGTCTAGTCCTGAAATAGGTTTACACATTTTCAACTAGCATTTTTCTACTCAGAACCCTCTATGTACCGCATCGGGGGTTCTGTATTTCAATGCATGATGCGGCCGCTCCGCGTTGTAAATATCCACCGCTTCACGCACCATTTCCCGCGCTTGCGTCAAATCCTGCGGGCTTTGCAACAACAACTCTCCTTTCAAAATCCCGTTCACCCGCTCCGCCAACGCATTCTGGTAGCAGTCATACCCATCCGTCATCGAGCATTTCACCCCGTACCGTTCATGTAATGACTGATACAGTCCCGAGCAATACTGCACGCCGCGGTCTGAGTGATGGATGAGTTCACCGTCGCCACGCCGTTGCTTCAGTGCTTTCCTGAACGCCATCGCCACCGATTCGGCATGCATTCCTTCGTGCACGTGATGGCCCACTATCTTGCGTGAGTAGGCATCCGTCACCAGGCTCAGGTAAGCGGCCCGCTCCTGGCTGGCAGATAGGTGATATCAGCGACCCAGACCTGCTCCGGGGCCACCGGTGTGACCTGCCC